>CAVSAF010000024.1:0-24101 GCA_963725805.1 uncultured Chloroflexia bacterium | reverse complement strand
TGCCAGAAATGTGCCATAATTGGGAAGGAGTTTCGCCCGTCCCGCCGCCTTGCTGATTCCGGGATAGGCTGCCTATGCGTCGCGGACTCGACCGGTCTACTTCTTGATGTACACGACCATAGTCGACGGGATCATCCCGGCTCGCTTCGCCGCCGCCGCCAGTTCCGGAGAGAAGGAGCCCTGGGCTGCCTGGAAGGCTTCCATGTCGGGAACATCCCAAGTGCTGGCGACTTTGTTGCTGCCATCCATAGCGACGTAGCTGTCCCCGTCCGACGCGACCGCCGACATAGCGGGAACCATCTGGGCCTTAAACTTCAACCACTCCTCGACATCGTTGACTTCTGCGATGACAATGATCTGGGACATGACGAGACCTCCTTTGGACGCTGACCAACTCAGGAAAAAAGTATACCTCCCGACGTGGTAGTGAGTCAAGTCATATGTAAAAGTCTTATGAAAAAGAGCAGGCCGGGTCAGCTGGTCGGCATGGAAGCTCGCAAAACAGTTAAGGAAAAATGCAGTCGAATATGTATTGATTTAGTGCCATATACAAAATGCAATTTGCTTTCCCATCCATTTAATCTCTATGAGTGGGGATGGGATGTTCATTACTGGCTGAGTGACAATTCGGATTTCGGAGTAAATATTGATCCCTATGCTGGGAAGATATATAAACCATGAAAGAGAAAGCCATCGTCGAAATGCCGCCGAACACAGCGTGCACCCGACCCTTGGGAAAGCACCAAGGGCAGGCTGGTGGGACTCGCCGCGTTTTCAAGCAGTATATTTGGCTTGAGGCTGGTTCCGGCAAAGCGACGTGGTCTCGTCCCGCCCACCAGCGGGGCTGAGACCATCCTGTTTGGTGGCTCTTTCCTGATCCAAATATATAAAAAAAGGATTTCCGATCCATGACACCCAAATCAACCGCTCTGGTCTATCAACTCAAAGTCAAGTTAAGGGACAGTAAACCCCCCATCTGGAGAAGATTGGTAGTACCCGGATCGATCACACTCTACCAATTGCACCAAATCATCCAAATTGCGATGGGCTGGACAGACAGCCATCTTCACCAATTTATCATCGCAGGTGAATATTTCGGTATCCCAAGCCCTGAAGACTGGCAACCCGTCATGGATGAGCGTCGATACCGTTTGAACCAAATTGCTCCGTCCGAAAAAGTCAAATTCATCTACGAGTACGACTTCGGTGATAGCTGGGAGCACGAGATTCTCGTCGAGAAAATCCAGGCACCTGAGGCCGGCATAAAATACCCGCTTTGCATCAAGGGCAAACGGGCCTGTCCGCCCGAAGACGTGGGGGGAGCATGGGGTTATATGGAGTTTGTGGAAGCAATGCACGACCCAAACCATGCTGCGCACGACTCGTATGTAGAGTGGTGGGGGGACGATTTTGACCCAGAGGAATTTGATATTGAATCTGTCAACGAGGCTCTACAGAGAATCAAATAAAGTTGTTTGCTCATGCAATCGAAATTTGAGCCTTTCTTGCCCTTTTTTCGGATTGGCTACACAACAATAAGCTTTCCATCGGGAATGGATAAACTTCAGAATTGAAAAGGCATTTCCATTGGCGGGGCGCCGCCTGACCTGACAAGCAATTCGATATATAAAAAACGTCCCGCAGGTTTGATTGAGCAATCTAGTTGCTCTACTCGAACCTGCGGGACGGTGCGGACCGTCAGCTATTAATACAATTCAACACCAAATTCAGGAAATCACAGGGTAGCCGCAGCAACGGCTTCGGCTGTTTATTTTTCAACGTGAATCAGCTTTTCATGCAACATAAGAGCGACTGAAGTCGCCACTACATCAGAATACGAACTTCCCGTTCTTGTAAATGACTTCCCCATCCAGGAGAATTTCCGAATCCTTTTGCAGCCCGCAGATCATATCCCAATGGATGATGCTCTTGTTCTTGGAACCGGTCTCCGGGTAACCGGCACCCAGCGCCATGTGGAACGAGCCGCCGAGTTTTTCGTCAAATAGGATATTATGTGAAAAGCGGTCGATTTCATAATTGGTGCCAATGGCAAATTCACCCACGTAACGCGCCCCGGGGTCGGATTCGAGCATTTCCATCAGGAAAGCCTGGTTCTTTTCGGCAAACGCCTTAATCACTTTGCCATCTTTGAATGTGAGCTCCACGCCTTCCACCAGTACCCCGCTGTAGATGGCCGGATAAGAGTAGCGCACAAAACCGTTCAGGGAATCCTCGACCGGACCCGTGAAGACCTCCCCATCCGGCATGTTGGCTTTCCCGGCGGCGTTCAGGAACTTGCGTCCCTTGATCGATAGGCTCAAGTCCACGTTGGGGCCGCGCAGGACCACCTGGTCATGTCCCTCGATCCGGTCGACGATCTTCTTTTGTTTGCTTTGCACTTTGTTCCAATAGGCCACCGGGTCAGCCTGGTCGGCATGGCAGGCGCGGTAGACAAAGTCTTCGAAATCGCTGAGACTCATCCCGGCTTCGCTGGCGTACCCTTCGGTGGGAAAGAGCGTCGAAACCCACTTGAAGGAGCGGTCAGCGCCGCGGCGCATCTGCGTCTCCAGGATGGAAGCGGAGGCTTTCTGCCGCCGCCGCTGCCTGACTGGATCAACATTCGAAAGGGCGCGTGGGTTGGTGCTTGAGGCGATGCGAATGCGGCTTTCGAACTGCTCGTAGGCCAGTTTACGGAAGATCGGGACAACATCCAGTTGTTCGTCTTTGGCGTGGTTGAACAGCAGCTCATCCTGGTCCGGCAACTCCAGCAGCAGGTACGGATACCCGCCGCGCTCCAGGATGGTTGAATATAGCGCTCGCACCAGCGGCTGGGCGGCGGTGGTCGCTTCGATGGCAACCCGGTCGCCCGACTGGATCTCTGCGGAATGGTCCACCAGGATTTGAGCAAGTTTTTCTACACGTGCATCAGTCATGGAATATTCTCCTTAATAATTCTGGTCTCGAAATCACGAATAAGACGAATTTGACGAATATCATGATTGGAAAATTCTTGTTATTCGTTCCATTCGGGCTATTCGTGATTATTTTTTTCTTCTTTCAATACGGCCAGCATCTGCTCATGCAACCCGGCATTGGCTGCCAGCACTGAACAGGGCGGGATGAGGTAATCTGCCTGTCCATGCACATTCGTCACGGTTGCACCGGCTTCTGTGGCGACCAGGCCTCCGGCGGCCACATCCCAGGATTTAATGCCCAGCTCCCAGTACCCCTCGACCCGACCCGCGGCCACGTAGCACAGGTCAAGCGCAGCCGAACCCAATCGGCGCACGCCCTGTGTCAATTTGGTGAAACGTCCGAAATAATCAATATTGTTGCGCGGTGTGGACCAGGCATCATAGGGGAATCCGGTGACAAACAGGCTGCGCTGGAATTCGGTCACTTGCGAGACCTGCAGACTGCGCCCGTTCATGCGGGCTCCCTGGCCGCGTTCGGCCGCAAACATTTCGTCACGCATCGGGTCGTAGACCACGCCCAGGTTGACAACGCCATCGTGCGCATAAGCGATCGAGGTGGTGAAAATGGGGATGCCGTGGGCATAGTTGACCGTGCCATCCAGCGGATCCACGTACCACTGGTCGCCGGGACTCCCGCCCACCAGGCCGATCTCCTCGGAAATGATCCGGTGACCGGGGAAGAGCCGCTGGATCTCGCCGAGCAGGAGTTTTTCCGATTGGTGATCCACCTCGGTGACCAGGTCGATCGCCCCCTTGTAATCCACCTGGTGTTCCTGCTCGTAACCCAGGCGCAGGATTTCGCCGGCCTGGCGGGCCAGCCGTTCAAGGTCTGAAAGAGTAGGTTGCATGGTAAACATCGTGCGCTATTGTAGCCGGGTTTGTACCGATGGACAAGAGCGCAGGCAATTGAGTCCCGATCGTTCTGCCCGCCAGGTTATCCATTTCGGCGTACAATAAAGTATCTTCTTTTTTACTCCCACCAAACCTGGGTGCATCCCTGAAGGAGTTCTGAATGAAACTGGGCATTGCCCTTCCAAATGTGGGTTCCCTGAACAGCCGTGAGGGGATCCGAACGACCGCAATGGAAGCCGAGAAGATGGGCTTGGACTCGTTATGGGTCACCGAGCGCCTGCTCTATCCCGTTCGACCCAAACAGCCCTACGCCGGACGCTTTGAGACCTGGCCGGAAGGCTACAAGTCGGTGCTGGATCCGCTTGATACGCTTGTCTTTGCAGCCGGGATCACCGATAAGATCCGCCTGGGCACCAGCCTGCTGGATTTCCCGTTCTACAACGCCGCCCGCCTTGCCAAACGGATTGCCACGCTGGATGTCCTATCCGGCGGACGGACGATCATCTGCGCCGGGCTGGGCTGGTCGGAGGATGAGTTCCTCGCCAGCGGTGTGCCCTTCCACCAGCGTGCCAGCCGGACAACCGAGATGATCAAGGCGCTGACTGCCTTATGGGGCCCCGATCCGGTGGAATTCCACGGGAAATACTTCGAAATGCCCGCCTCCATCTTCGGGCCAAAACCCCTCCAGAAACCCCGCCCGCCGCTTCTGCTGGGCGGGTTTGCCCCGGGAGCATTGAGGCGGGCGGCGCGCCTGGCGGATGGTTTCAATCCTATTGTTCGTCCAAACGAGATGGAGGCAGAAAAGATCTTCCTGGCAGCCCGCCAGGCCTGGCAGGAGGCCGACCGGGCGCCGGCGAAACCCCTCATCGTGGCACGCGTCAACCATGGATTTATCTCGGACCAACCCATCCAGGCTGAGCGGGCCTTCATGACTGGATCGATCGGACAGGTGCGCGGCGACCTGGAAAAACTGGCGGCCTGGGGGGCGAGCGAGGTATTCTTCGACATCAAGACGGATTCACTGCAAAAACTGCTGGACCAGGCGGGGAAATTGCGTGAAACCATTTAGGCCGCCTGTATCGCCCAAACTCCCATGCCTGAAGATTTGCGAGCCTTATTCCTCCTGGATGACACCGTTCATTTCCTGAACCACGGCTCTTTTGGCGCCTGCCCGAGGCCCGTTTTGGAGACCTACCAGGCCTGGCAGCGCCGGCTTGAACGCCAACCGGTTTTATTCCTGGGACGAGAAATGGACGCCCTGGACCAACAGGCGCGCCAGGCCCTGGCGACATATTTACATACCACCGCGGAAAACCTGGTTTTCATCCCCAATGCCACCCATGGGGTGAACATTGTTGCCCGTTCGTTGGCTTTAGGGCCAGGGGATGAGGTCCTGACCACGGACCACGAATACGGTGCCTGTGATCACACCTGGGAATTCACCTGCAAAAAGACTGGTGCAACGCTTATTCACCAACCGATTCCTCTACCCGTCCATACCAGCAATGAGATGCTTGATCAGTTCTGGCAGGGCGTCACCGGGCGAACCCGGGTCATCAGCCTCAGCCACATCACCTCGCCGACCGCCCTGCGCCTGCCGGTGGAAGCGATCTGCACCCGGGCGCGCCAGGCCGGCATCCTGACACTGGTGGATGGCGCCCATGCACCTGGTCAAATTCCGCTTGACCTGGAGGCGATCGGGGCGGACTTCTATGTCGGAAATGCCCACAAATGGATGCTGTGTCCGAAGGGGGCCGGCTTCCTCTACGCCCGCCCGGAAGCGCAGCGCCTGATCGAGCCGCTGGTGGTCAGTTGGGGCTACCATGCCACGCCGGAAACCACGCGCGGGTCACAGTTCCTGGATTATTTGGGCTGGACCGGCACAAAAGACCCGGCCGCATACCTGTCTGTCCCCGCAGCCATCCAGTTCATGCAGGCACAGCATTGGGACCAGGTGCGCCAGGAATGCCACACTCTCCTGCGCAGCGCCATCCTTCGGATATGCGCATTAGTCCAGATGGAGCCGTTATACCCGCTGGACTCTGACCTGTTTCACCAGATGGGCATTGCCCCCTTACAGGCACACACGGATATTGCCGCTTTGAAGAGGCGTTTGTATGATGAGCAGCGTGTCGAGGTCCCCTTCATCGAGTGGAATGGACGCAAGTTTGTGCGCATTTCCGTCCAGGGGTACAATACCCTGGAAGACCTGGAGGCACTCCAAGCTGGATTGGAACAGCTCCTGCCCCAGGTTCAGGGTTAACTTTAAAAATCGATTCTCAGGAGGAACAGCGGCGGCTGGAGGCTTTTCGGGGATAATTATGAAAGTCCTACCCGGCCTCCGCCCCTCTGCCCAAATTTTCCCTTGACAAATTAGAATTTTAGTTCTATTATTATCTCCATGCACGGGAAGGCATACGGTCTTTCCGTGCTTCCATAATATCCAGGCTGACATCTTATGTCCTCTTCCATCCTGCTTTTTTCACATACCACTCTCTGTTCTCTTTTCTCCACTTATCCTCCCTATTCGTTCCTCGGAAAATTCAAATTAAGTGACTTTAATTCCCCTCACCGCTCCAGGAAGATTATTTCCTGTTCGTTCCTTATTCGTTTTTTTTATTGCAAACAAAAGTGCACAAAAATCCCCTCCCTTTTTTTCTGCCCATCGCCTTTTTACCCGGTCACCTGATTACCTGATCTCTTATTCGTTTCGTTTTCGATACGCGCAACGAATATCCAGTTTGGGACAAGCCCATGGAGGCTGTTTACTAAGTCAAAATTCACCACAGATGAACACAGATAAAAAGGATTTAAGCTGATATTAGAAGCCTTAAGAGTCGGTTTATCCATAAAAAACTTAGTTCATCTGAGTTCATCTGTGGTTAAAAAATTTTTAAACATTCTCTTGGGCGACGGATGGTTTATACTTGAAATCAAATCCCGGAGGAAACCATGCAAACAGTTAAACCAGAAACGGTCGGATTATCCTCGGCACGCCTTGAGCGCATCAAACCCGCCATGCAGGGGTACGTCGATCGGGGCACATTTGCCGGCATCCTTACCCTGGTCGCACGCCAGGGCCAGGTGGCACACCTGGAGACGTTCGGCTGGCAGGACCTCAAGAGAAAGCGCCCGATCAACATCGACACCATCTTCCGCATCTACTCGATGAGCAAGCCGATCACCAGCGCGGCCGCCATGCTGCTGTGCGAAGAAGGCCGGCTGCGCCTGTGGGACCCGGTGTGGCGCTACCTGCCCGAGTTCAAGAATGCGCAGGTGATGGTGACCCGCCCGGACGGCGGCTACGACCTGGTCCCGGCACGCCGTGAAGTGACAGTGCACGATCTGATGACCCATTCAGGCGGTCTCAGCTACGGCTCCGACGAGCATTCCGCCCTGGACAGCCTGTACCGCGAAACCCTCCAGCGGATCGACCATGAAACCGAGCCGGTCCTGGAGAAATGGATGCAGGCCTTGGCAGGCGCCCGCCTGCCGCTGGCCTTCCAGCCCGGCACGGATTTCCGTTACAGCTTTTCCATCGACCTGCTGGGTTACATCATCCAGGTGGCCTCAGGGCAGCCGTTCGAGGATTTCCTGCAGGAGCGTATCTTTGCTCCGCTTGGCATGACCGACACGGCCTTCTGGGTGCCGCCCGAAAAATTGAACCGCCTGGCAGTCACCTATGGACCGGCCGAGGGCGGCGGGCTGAAAGTCGTTAAGCCCTTGGGTCCCGGCGATATCACCCGGCCCACCCGGCTTCCCATGGGCGGCGGGGGGTTGGTCTCCACGGCGGGTGACTACTTCCGCTTTGGCCAGATGCTGTTGAACGGCGGAGAACTGCAGGGGGTGCGCCTGTTGGGGCGCAAGACGGTCGAATGGATGCTGCAGAACCACCTGCCAGCGGGTATACACCCAATGGGCGAGCTGGCCAACGGCTTCGGCCTGGGCGGCGCGGTTCTGCTCCACCCGGGACTATCCCACCGTCCCGGTTCGCCTGGCAAGTTCGGCTGGGGCGGGGCTGCCAATACCGAGTGGTGGATCGACCCGGCAGAGCAGCTGCAGTGCCTGATCATGCTGCAGTACATGCCCTGCTTCACCATCCCCATCGTGGAGGATTTCGCCCAACTGGCCTACCAGGCACTGGAATAATTAATCCCAACCTCCCGCAGGTTTTTTCCTGCATCGGACTGGGATCCAAACCTGCGGGAGGCTTCGCGATATACTATGCACATGGATACGCAAACTTCCTCGACTGCAATCTCCCTGAACTGCCGTATTCTCGTAGAACTGGTTGACACCTCCGGCCAGGCCGAGCGGCGCGAGTTCAGGCTGGTTGCCGCCGAGCAGGCTGATCTTAAAAGCGGCTTGCTGGGCGAGAACACGCCGCTCGGGCGACTCCTGCTGGGTCACTACGCCGGGCAAAAACTCCCTTACCTGGCCGGCGACCTGAAAGAAGTACACATCCTGGCTGTGCAGGCCGGGGAGGGGCCCATTCCATCCGATGCTGCCGACAAGCGCCGCAAGGATGTCCAGAAGGCCGCCGCCCAGTCCGAAATTACCAACCAGATGATCTTTTCCACCGCCAGCGGCAGCAAGTGGGGCGATTACGACGTGGATGTGGATAAATTGATGAAAGAAGACGAAGAATAAAGACCACCGGGTATGGACCTCATACCGCTGCATTTCATTGACCAGCCCATCGAAGTCCGCTTCGATGTCAGTCCCTGCCCGGCAGAAGACGCCTCCCTGCCCGGACGGGTTTACCTGGGAGGACAAATCCTACCGGTCACCGCGAAACTCTCGGAGTGGACCGATTTCACCCGGCGTGGGCGCATGGCTCGTAATATGCAGCCGGCGCATGCCGCGCTTGCCGCGGAACGTGGTTCGCTCGGGGTGGGTCGTTTCTATTTCCGGGTGCGGGTGGATACCGGCCAGGTGTTCGACCTGTACTACGACCGGGCGATCAAGGATGTGGACGACCGTCTCGGTCACTGGTTCCTGTACAGGGAGCTGGGAAAATGATCCTGGAGATCCAGGCAAAAACCCTGCTGGCGCGTGTCAAAGGGCCGGACGACTGGTTCGGACTTTACTACAACATGAATCTATACCGCGGCTGCCAGCATCAGTGCATCTACTGCGACTCGCGCTCCGAGTGCTACCAGATCGAAAATTTCAACCATGACGTGCTGGTCAAGGCGAATGCGATTGATTTGTTACGCCGCGAACTGGCCGGGAAACGCGTGCTCGGCACCATCGGCAGCGGGTCCATGAATGATCCGTACATGCCGCTGGAGGCAGATATCCGGCTCACCCGCCGCGCCCTGGAAGTCATCGCCGAGTCTGGCTTCCCTGTTCACATCATCACCAAGTCGGACCTGGTCCTGCGGGACATCGACCTGCTCGAAAAGATCAGCCGCACGGCCTATGCTGCCGTGACTTTCACCGTCACGACCGCCGACGATGCCTTGAGCAAACGCCTTGAACCCGGCGCACCGGTTTCTTCCCGGCGGCTGGAGGCACTTCGGACTCTCAGCGGGCGCGCTATCCTGACCGGCATTACCCTGATGCCGGTGCTCCCTTTCATTGAGGATACGGAAGAAAATATCCGCGCGGTCATCGGCCTGGCGCACGCGGCCGGAGCGAAGTACATCCTGCCTGCCTTCGGCATGACCCTGCGCGATCGCCAACGGGCCTATTATTACGTTAAACTTGATCAGCTCTTCCCCGGCCTGCGCCGGCGTTACGAAAAGGCCTTTGGTGAGCGTTATTCCGCCCCTGCCCGGAATGCCCGGCAGTTGGAACAGGTCTTTACCGAATTATGTGAGCATCTCGGGATCGGGACAAAAATGCCGGTCTTTGCTCCCCAGAAAAGAGTTCGTAAGGAAAGAAATCAACCGTCCTTGTTCTGACGGTATTCCTGGTTTTTTCAGCCAAAGAGCTGGAGATAAAATCCTGCTGAAGACATCCTTCCGCCGAAAGGAAAGAATATGAAGCGAACCCATTTGGCTTTTGCTGCAGGCCTGGCCATCCTGACCCTGACCGGCTGTGCCTTTCCTTCGCTGGGTCCTCCGGCTCTCTTCCCAACGCCGCTTATTCCATCCTCCCCCACCCCGCTTCCTGCCACCCCGACAACGTCAGTTTCTGCCACGCCGGCCGTTCCAACAGAAACACCGACGATCAGCCTGCCAACCATCACGCCAGGCACACCTCCCACGGCGATCCCCTCCGGCGTGGTTCCGACCGTTCCCGTTGGGGACGGCATCCCGGGTTCATCATCAGGACCGTACGCGGTCATCCAGGTCAACCCGGGGGAAGTCCTGAATATCCATTCCGCTCCGGGCACGAACAGTCCCATCAATGGATCTTTTGCTGCCAAGGCCACCAACGTGCTGCGCACCGGTTCCAGCTCCACCATCGGCGAGCAGCAGTGGGTACAGGTGCAGACCCCGGGTGGCGGTGAGGGCTGGGTTGACGCGGCTTACCTGACCGAATATGTCGTCCCGGCCACTTTCTGCGCCGATGGTCGCGTCAACACCCTGCTGAGCAATTTCGGAAATGCCATCAAGACTTCCAACGGCGGGACATTGGCTGCGCTGGTCAGCCCGGCACACGGCATGACTGTGCGCCTGTGGCGCAACGGCAATGCCGTCACCTTTTTCCCGCAAGATGCCCGCTGGATCTTTGACAGCACCTTCGAACATGACTGGGGCACCGCACCTGGCAGCGGCCTGGATACCGTCGGAGCAATCCACGTGGTCGTTCTGCCCAAGTGGTTGGATGTCTTGAATGCCAGCTACACGCCAGGCTGCAATGTTATTCAGGCTGGCGGTGCCAGTTACGATACTTCCTGGCCGGCAGTCGTTGCCAACATCAACTTCTATTCACTCTACAAGCCCGGACCGACCGGTAACGAACTCTCCTGGCGGACCTTGCTTATCGGGGTGGAGTACGTTAAGGGTCAGCCCTATATCTTCAGCGTGACGCAACTGGATTGGGAACCGTAGAATTGGTATCCGCAGTTTAGTGCAGGCCCGTTTCCATAAAAGGAAGCGGGCTTATTTTTTAATGTATAATAGCCATGTTATTGATAAAAGTTGCAATAAGGAGTTTTATTTGTCCTGCATACCCCAACACACCCAGACCCTGCGAGAACGCGGCTATCGCATGACCCCTCAGCGTCTATCCATTATGCAAGCTTTACATGAGGGGGGGCACCTCTCACCCGGGCAAATCTATGAGCGTATTCGTCCGAATGGTATGACAGAGGCGACCGTTTATCGCACGCTTGAGTTCCTGGCCAGGAACGGTGTCGTCCATCCCACCCAGGTCGGCGGTGGGCACCTGACCTATGAACTGGCTGGACACGATCACCACCACCTGGTTTGCCGAGTCTGCGGCGCCCAGCTGGACCTTGAGCCGGAGTCGCTCGACCCAGCCATTTCCCAAATTGAAAGCCAGACCGGTTACCAGGTTGAGGCCGGTCACCTGACATTCTTCGGGCTTTGCCCGGAATGTCAACCCGATTCTCAATAGGATATTCGCATGATGTACAGCCCCATCCAACCCATGCACATTCCAGATGGATTCCTATCCACCTTGGTCTCTATTGTTCTGTGGGTGGTTTCGGCCATTTCTGTGGCCTATGCCTTGCGGAGGGTGGGCAAGGATCTGGGCGAGCGCCAGGTGCCGCTGATGGGCGTACTGGCGGCGGCCATTTTTGCCGGTCAGATGCTCAACTTCAGCGTCACCGGCGGGACCTCCGGCCACTTGCTGGGCGCGGCCCTGGCCACCATCCTGCTCGGTCCATGGGCGGCAGTCATTGTGATGACCAGCGTGGTCAGCATACAGGCGCTTATCTTCCAGGACGGCGGCCTGCTGTCGCTGGGCGCCAACCTGTTCAACATGGCCATCATTGGCGTGACGGTATCGTACTTTGTCTACTCCAGCGTGCAGAAACTGGCACGCGGCAAATCGTGGGGCATTTTTGTGGGTGGATTCGCGGCAGCCTGGCTATCGATCGTGGTCGCTGCACTGGCGGCAGGCCTGCAACTGGCGCTCTCCGGGACATCCCCGGCCAACATATCCATCCCGGCCATGGGTGGCATCCATATGTTGATTGGTATTGGGGAGGGGTTGATCACCATCGGTGGCCTGGCTTTCTTATACGCGGCACGAGGCGACCTGTTCCGCACTGGTAGTTCGGCGCCCAAAGGCGGCAGGGTGGTCTGGATCTTTGGCCTGGGCATCGCCCTGGTGCTGGCAGTGGCCTCTCCGCTGGCATCCACCCATCCCGACGGCCTGATATGGGTGGCAGGCCAAAAGGGTTTCCTGGAAGCCGCACGTGCCCCACTTTACAAAGTCATCCCGAATTACATCTTTCCGGGCATATCGAACAGTACCCTGGCAACGATTGTGGCTGCGACCCTCGGCACTCTGCTGGTCTTTGGTGTGGCGCTCGGGGTGGCATACCTTAGAAAAAACAGGAAGGCGTAATTTGTTGTTGGGCACCGCCAGGCCGTGCCCCGACTTCCCCAAACGAAAACCATGCACATTCACTTCATTGACCCCTACCGGGCTGGTACCAGCCCCGTCCATGGACTGGACGGGCGGGTAAAGTTCGTGCTGACGGTGGCATTCATCCTGACGGTCTCCCTGACACCAGTGGCTGCCTGGCCAGTATACATCCTGCTCCTTGCCATGGTGCTCTCGGTTGAGATTTTATCCGGGCTGGGAGTTGGGTATGTCTTGAAACGCGCCGCGCTGGCCCTGCCGTTCGTTCTGGCAGCCTTCCCGGTCATTTTCACCAGCGGCAAGACAACACTATTTACCTTTTCGATTGGCTCCTGGACATTGACAGCCCATGCAGAGGGGCTGGCGCGTTTTGTCAGCCTGGGACTAAAATCCTGGCTCTCCGTGCAGGCGGCGATCGTAATGGCAGCCTCCACGCCTTTCCCGGAACTTCTGCAAGCCATGCGGGCGGTGGGCATCCCACGACTGCTGGTAAGCATGTTTGGGATGATGTGGCGGTATAGCTTCGTGCTGGTGGATGAAGCCCTGCGGCTGATACGCGCCCGCGCGGCGCGCTCCGGGAGCAGGATCGGACCGGCAGAGACCACAGAACCTGACCTAACCAGGCGCCTGGGCCGGGAAGGCGGCTCGGCAGCCTGGCGTGCACGGGTCACCGGAGGCATGGCTGGAAACCTGTTCCTGAGGGCCTTCGATCGCAGCGACCGCATCTATGTTGCCATGCTCAGCCGCGGTTACAACGGTGAAGTTCGCGTGCTGCCGCTGCAGCCGATGACCGGCGCAACCTGGGCAGCCCTGCTGGCAGGGTTGGCCTTATTGGGCCTGCTGCTTTTCCTTGGCATCCTTTTCTGGGGATAATATCATGCACCATTCGATAGAGGTCGAACATCTGTCCTTCTCCTACCCTGATGGCCATCCGGCATTGGCGGGTGTATCCCTGCATATTGCTCCCAACGAGAAGGTGGCCCTGGTGGGTCCAAACGGAGCTGGCAAGTCCACATTGGTGCTGCACCTGAACGGCATATTAACAGGCCAGGGACGAATAACGGTCTGCGGTCTTGAAGTAGGTGAAAAGACTTTAGGCAGCGTACGGGCGGCGGTAGGGCTGGTGTTCCAGAACCCGGATGACCAGTTGTTTTCACCGACAGTTTACGAGGATGTGGCGTACGGTCCACTTTACCAGGGATTGAAACCCAACGAGGTGGAAGCCAGGGTGACCAAAGCCCTGGCTGCCGTCTCGATGCAGTCTTATGCCCGGCGTATCTCACATCACCTCAGTGTAGGTGAAAAAAAGCGCATTGCCATCGCCACCGTCCTCTCCATGAACCCGGAGGTGCTGGTATTGGACGAGCCCACCTCCGGGCTCGATCCACGCGCCCGGCGTTCCCTGATCCACCTGCTGCACGACCTGCCAATGACCATGCTTGTCTCGTCACACGACCTTGCAATGGTGCGTGAAATCCTGCCGCGCATGGTCATAATGGATGAAGGCCGCATCGTGGCTGATGGTCCAACAGAGGATTTAATGAACGACGAAAAATTGCTGGAAGCGCACGGGCTGGAAAAACCTTGAAACAATCCGACGAGGACGGTGAGACCAGAAGCAATTTCCCCGGCAATTTGATTCTGATATAATGAAAATTCCGTTTTTAGTGTTATCCAAATTCAGCAAGTCATTTATGGAGGTCCAGAATGCAGCGTTTTAATAGAATACCCTGGCTCTTGATGGCCTTCAGCCTGCTTGCCCTTTCCGGGTGCGGCAGAGGCGCGGCTGGCATAGCGACCGTTGACGCAGCTCCAATCTACACACAGCTGGCCTCGACCGCCATTGCCCTGCAAACGCAGACAGCGCTGGCCATGCCCACGGCCACGTCCACCCCACAGGCCTCACCGACGTCAGAAGCAACCAATACTCCGCTATTCACAGATACTCCCCTCCCAGGTACGCCATCGGTTACACCGCTTGTCTCGAACACGCCGAAGGCACCTTTGCAAGCGAGCTGCGACAATATGGAATACGTCTCCGATGTGAATTATGCTGATGGTTACGCAGCCACCCCCGGTGAAGTCATGGATAAGACATGGAGGGTCATGAATCCCGGCCCATGTACATGGAATTTGAATTACAGGCTTGTCTTTGGTTGGGGAGGCGTCGGAACAAACTGGCAAAACGCGCGGGTAAATGTTTACAAAATTGTTCCCCCGGGCGACTCCATCGAACTGACCCTTTCGTTGAGAGCGCCCAAGGACCACGGCGAGTACGGGGCTGTCTTTGTCATGCAAAATGACAAGGGAACCAATTTCCCTCCGGGGCAGGTCGTGTCGATTTTCATCAAGGTGCAATAACAATTTCCGTGTCAATCGTCCAGGCTGTTAAAAAAGAAGCCCGCCGCCTGGGATTTACGCTGGTGGGTATCACAACCCCCGAGTCCCCGCCCCATTTTTCCGCCTATGAAGACTGGCTGAAGCTGGGACGGAATGGTTCGATGGATTACCTGGAGGGAGAACGCGCCAGATCCTGCCGAAGTGATCCACGGTTGGTTCTGTCTGAATGCCGTTCCATTCTTATACTCGGCATGAAGTATCCCAATCCCAAGAACGCCAAGCCTGACAATGAGACCAACCTGAGCGGCCGCATTGCCGCATACGCATGGGGGCGGGACTATCACCTCGTATTACCGGAACGTTTAAAAACGTTGGGCTTGTTCATCCAGCAACAGGCAGGAAATCCGTTTCCGCTTCGTTGGTACACCGATACCGGACCCATCCTGGAACGCGACCTGGCCCAGCGGGCCGGCCTGGGTTGGATCGGGAAAAATTCCTGCCTCATCAACCCTGAAAGCGGTTCCTATTTTTTGCTGGCGGAAATCCTGCTTGGCATTGACCTGGAACCCGACCCAGCCTTTACAGAAGACCGCTGCGGGACCTGCAGGCGCTGCATCGAGGCCTGCCCCACCGGCTGCATCCTGCCCAACCGGACACTAGACGCCCGGCGCTGTATCTCATACCAGACCATTGAAAATAAAGGCGAAATCCCACCCGAGCTGCGCCCACACATGGAAAATTGGATCTTCGGCTGCGATGTATGCCAGATAGTCTGCCCGTGGAACCGGTTTGCAACGAAGGAGTATGACCCGGGTCTTGCACCCTATCCGGGTTTGATGGATCCGGATTTGAGAGCCAACTTGATTCTTAAACCCCAGGAATTCAACCAGAAGTTCAAAGATAGTCCAGTTCAACGTGCCCATCGACGCGGTTTTCTACGCAATGTGGCGGTGGCACTGGGGAACTCCGGGAATCCGGCCGGCATACCATCGCTTGAGGAGGCTCTGCAGGACGATGAGCCGCTCGTACGCGCACATGCCGGCTGGGCATTGAACCAAATCGACAGAAGCGGATGAATCCCGATATGAAAACAACGCGCACTTTACTGATCGCCACCAACAACAAAGGGAAAGTTGCCGAGATCAAAGCCCTGCTTGATGATATGGGCCTGACCCTGCTCACGCCTGCGGAGCTCGGCCTGGTGCTTGAAGTGCTTGAAGATGGCCAGACATATGCAGAGAACGCCTCCAAAAAAGCGATAGCGTTTTCGCAGGCCAGCGGGATGATCGCCATGGGTGACGACTCTGGGCTGGAAGTGGATGCGCTCGGTGGTCAGCCCGGCCTGCACTCCCACCGTTTCACCCCCCTGACTGAGGCTACAGACGCCGATCGCCGGAAGTATTTGCTTGAAAAGCTTCAGGGTCTACGGCGTCCCTGGAAGGCAAGATTCCGCGCCACCGTAGCCATCGCTTCGCCATCAGGCAAATTACAATTGGCGACAGGTCAATGCGAGGGGGAGATCATTCCTGAAGAACGTGGTACAAACGGGTTTGGATATGACCCGATCTTTTTTATACCCGAAACTGGCCGCACAATGGCTGAACTGGAAATGGATGAAAAGAACCGCCTGAGCCATCGGGGTCGGGCAGTGCAAAATGCCATTCCCATTCTTAAAGAAATGTTCAGAAAATGAGAGGCGACAGCCAGCTTTGGGAGGTTTCTTTTCGCCTGGAAGGACCCAGGGGATCTATTCTCCCGGCCTGTAGGGGATGGTTGACAAAAAAACGCTGACCAGTTTCGCCAGGCGAGCTGGCTGCTCAAAAACAAGCATATGTCCGGCCCCTTCCACTGTCTGCAAAGCGGCACCGGGGATCTGGCTGGAAAGGATTTCGGAAAAGTGCAGTGGGGTCAGTTTATCGTCAGTACCACAAACAACCAGAACCGGCGTCCGGATGGCATTGAGACGATCGGTCACATTGAAGCGATCGCATGCCAATAAGTCATCCAGCAGGAGCGTCTGCCTGGTTTCGGCCAGCCGTTTAAAGACTGTTCCTTTCAGGTTTTCCGGAGTTTGGGAGCCAAGCGATATCTCCTGCAGACTTTTAATGGCAAGCGGGAGAGTGGATAGATTGACAGCATTTTCGATGACCGATGATGGGATAGGCAAGATCGGACCAGTTGAGATCAATCCAATCCCGGCAACGCGGTCGGGATAATCCAGGGCAAGGGCCAGCGCAATGGCACCCCCCATCGCATGGCCAACAAACACAGCCCGAAAAAGGCCCAAAGTATCCATGAATCCTGCCACATCACGAGCATAATCCTGGACAGATTGTCGTCCGGTCCCGGCCGTTTTCCCGTGGCCGGGCAAATCGAGCGTAATCACACGATATCCCGGCAGGCGCCGCATTTCCGGCGGCCAGGATAAATGGTCACCACCAGCGCCGTGGATAAGAACAAGAGGCGTTCTTAATCTGCTCTCCCCCTCATGCAAGAAGTAATGCAGACCGGCAGCCGTTGGCATTTTTAAGATCAGGGATTATGGTTTATTTTCCCAGAAGAGTACCGGGTGGGCATCCTGCCACAGATAAATCGATTCCACTTGAAAATTCGTCGGATTATCACCAAGCAGGGCGAGGAAGGCTTGTTCTCCACCCCTTAATTCCGTCTTCAACCCCGGATTCCTGAGTATCGCATAGCTTGTGGACTCTGAGGGCGTAAGAAAGTCAAATGTCAGCATCCTTTCTACGTAATACGGATAAAGGATTTCTCCATAGACGACAATCGCAGCGTTTTTATCATTCGTGGAAATTTCTTTCCTGGCAGCTTCCACATCTGCACGGTTTCTGGCCGAGGCAGTCGCAATTGGGATAACCCAATTTGCAATTGGGATCAGGCTGGCCAGACAGACAATCCCCACCAGCGACAGTACCAGGTTACGCCGATCGGAGATCGGCCGTTTCACGACCGAAACCAGGCCGGCCGGTTGACTTAGATTCTTGCCAGTCAGTACTTTTATGACGAATTTAATAATCACAACGAATGCCAATCCATAATAAAAGTAGATGACCCAATCCATCGGAGTGAGATATCTTCCACCCGAATTCATGGCCGCGCTCAATGATAAGGAATATGCGATGAAAATCGTCAAGGGGATCATGCCGGCCCAGCGATGATGGACCCAGCTGTATCCAAGGCCGATAGCAACCAGGATAAGGTTCAAGAAGACCATCCCGGTTTGGGCGACCGGCAGGTTTCCCTGCCATCCCCCTCCATCCACCCAGTATATCCGTTGGCTCAAGTGGTTCAAATCATCATATATGAAAGAGTCTGGCAATGACAGGGTGGAGGTGGAGAAGTTGTGGAGAAGGTGAAATAGGAGGCGATTGACAATTCCGCCTTTATTATCCCAGACATTCGCTGTGCCTTGTTGGTTCTGCTGATTACCAGGTTGGGAGGTGGGGACTGCATTGCCTTGCGCCTGGACAGGGGTCAGACTCGTATCAGATGGGGGGAAATTCACAATATTCCCCTGACTGGGCGCCAGGGTATTTACATAGCGCTGATGGATCATATTGTCCAATTTGCGGATAAGCCAGGGCGTCCCCTGCGGGTCGACACTACTGACAACCCACGGGACCAGGAGAATCAAGAAAGCCAGGGTATAGATCGATAAATGCCGAATTAAAAATTTCCTACCCATCCTCCAAAACACAGGAATAATCAAACAAGCGATCGCAAGAAACAGAATGAGCGAATTAAAACGAACAAGTGATGTGGCACCAATGCAGCCGCCACAAAGTAAAGCCTGCCAGGTTTTCCTATCCCGCATCCAAAAGAAAACCAGGCTCGCAATCAACGCAATTCCTAGCAAAGTCATTTCCTCGGTCATAAAAAGTTTTGGATTGACAGAGGAAATCTTGTAGGAAAGGACTATGGCATTTCTCTGGCGCAGAATCATTATTATGGAAAGAAAGAGGCCAAAAGCTACGCTGTGGAATTTTTCTCCCAGGTAATAAAATATGACCGGGATAAAGGCGAGAACAAGGATTTGCAGCCAAGTCATGAGCGTATAATTGAAACCGGCAAAGTAATGAAGGATTGCCAGGAAAACCATATAGAGTGGCTTATCATAATTGCTGAAAAAATAGATCCCATATCCTCGAAAGATGGATATTCCCCCCAGATCATAGAGGCGGGCATCTGAATCCGGGAACGGTTGATAGCCAGGTGCTGCGGGTGGCATGGAGAAGAAATGCCCAAGCATGGGGGTGAGACCCCACGCCAGAACGGCCGAAATAAAAATTAAGATGGGGATCAGTTGATACTTTTTTATAATCTTAAAAAAAGGCTGTTCCTGTGGCTGATTGGGCACAAGAGCGATCCACAAACCGGCCAGAAGAAGGATAAAAAACCACTGCAGACTGGACAAAGGGATTCCTGGAACATTTGCAAAAATCAAATTCGCCAGCAAGCCGAATTTTGTGGAAGCGATGAAAATTCCCAGACCTGTTATGACAACGGCAAAAAGGAGAGATGGTCGAAAATATTTTTGAAAAGCAGACCTGGCGGGAACACGAAAACCGAGCCGCCCCCGGGCATACAAAAAGAAAAGCCAGGATTGGGCCAGTGCTGCACCCAGTGCAATGGAAAAAGGCCGCAATCGCTCATAGATGTATATTAGTTTTCCAAACAGGTAGGCCGGGCAAAAAAGTGATATCCATCCCCAAACGATCAAGGCAAAGGAGATGACATAGATGGACTGGCGAAGACTTCTGCCCTTATAGACCAACCAGGCGGAATCCAGTGATAATCTATTCCTGCGGGCCATAACGCCAGCCACAAGCACAACGATTGCCAGGGTCCAGATCCCTGCAACCAACAACAGCCTTAAGGCAGATAAACCGAAGATCAAGGCGCTTTTAGGATCGGGAGAGATCAACAACGTGGCCACCCCCGAAATAAACAATTCAAGAAATGCAAACAAAGACAGTAGAAACAGGTATTGCGGCTCCCTGGTCGGCAAGATCCTGGAACTCATGGCTCCTCCTGAGGTTCCGGTGCCCGACCATCAAGATCAAGAAGCGTCAAGACCCTGGCATTGCCTTTGGCCTTTGGTTTGATTGGACTGACAACCTTGGGGGCAGTCATACCAATCAATATACCGAATGGAATCCAGATAATCGGCATGGCCAGGGAATCCTGGGTTATGCCGAGCATGACAATCGATATCCAGGCCAAAAGGCTTGCCGTACCCAAAAAGGCCAACTCTTTTTGTTTTGAACGAAGCAGGTTCAAAATCATGCCAAGTGTAAGAGTGAACAACGAAATAAATGACCAGAATCCCAGGATGCCTGTTTCGGACAAAAGACGAATGTATAAATTCTTAATATTTGGATAGGTCTGATTACCAGGCGAGAGAAGCTGTGCAATATCAGGATTATTAAAATGTGCCCAGTCCGGCAGGGCCTGGGGAAGATAAAGGCCGGCAGCGCCCAGCCCAACCCCGGTCCAGGGGTGCTGCTCAAAAATGGACCAGCCGGCCCAGGAGTAAGCCAAGCGAGGCCCGGCATAGATGTCAACGAAGTAATTTGTCAGGGTACTTTTTCTTGATTGCCATATCTGGGCAAAATATTTATTCCGCGACAGGATATATGTACCTCCCGCCAGACCGGCCAAAAGTGCAATGATGGCGACAATCCTCAAGCCGACCTCGGTAAACTTGTGGGAGAAAGGGTTCGTCAATTTAAGCGGGGAGAAAAACCACTTCCAAGCCTGCCCAATCCGCTCCCGACCTGCAATGATAAAGGTCAGGATGACCGTGCCCACTGCAGTCAGAACGCCAGCGCGCGAGAAAGTAAAGATTAAAAGGTAAGCGCAGGCTGCCAATATAACGACCGTCAACCAACGGCGACCGCCCCAATCATAATTTTTCAACAAAGCAGCAAAAGCCCACGGCAGATAAATGGTGATCACTTGAGCCGCCAACCAGGAGGGTTCCAATGCCAAACCGGAAATGCGACCATTAGGCGGCAATCCCGCCATCATGACGGTCTTTTGGATCAAATCCAACTGGCTGAAATGATACACATAAATCTGGATAGTCTGTACAAGCGACCAGGCCACTTCTGCTATCAGACCCACATAAATCCATTTAATGGTAAATTTCAAATCCCGCTCATCGTGGTTCATGGCCATTGAAGTGACCAGGAAAACCAGACCAACGCCAAAAGAGAGCCAGGCGCGCAAAACCCGGCTTGAATAAGTATAAGAATATAAATTCACGGGTGCAAATAAAAAGCCAATTGCGCTGGAGACGATCGCAACCAGTATAAAAATGAACAATGGCTGGAAGTTACTGCTCCAGAAGACCAGGCGGCGTTCCCGTACACTTCGCAAGAAAAGCGCCAACAGGAGCAGAACTGCCGGGATGAGCGAAAGCGGCCGGACTTGCGTATCGGCCCCCATGAAAGGCAAATAGCGGAAGCTGGTTACCGGCAATGCGACCAACACTGCCGCCCAAAGGAGACGCTCAATCCGTCGAAACCGCTCCAGGGTGACCTGTTCCATATCAGGCTGTCTTCCAGTCAAAGAAAAGCAGGACAAGCGCCAGGAGAGCAATTCCCAGCAACGCTCCACAGAAAATGTAAATCCCTAATGACACAGACCTGCTGATCGGTAGATTCTGCTGCCGGGTAAAATTGACCTCAAGCAGAGGACTGATTCCGGCCGGTTTTGATTGGATCTCTCCCACGAAGGCCCCTGCCCAAGCCGAGGCGAGTACAGAAGCCGCTCCGGGGTTAGGCGCGTCTGCCAGAAAGTGCCAGCCTCCGTCGCTTGGCTGGCTCAAGTGCAGACGACCATCCCGCAATTTTGCTATTGGCAGGCCAGTTTGGGCTGTAACGCGTGCAAGAGTCTGGTCTGACCAGACAATTTCAACCAGTTTATCTGTCTCCCGCTGGAGATAGGTGTTCTTGCTCAAATCCGTCTGTTCCTGGGGAATCACCTGTTCAACATTCTGGTCCACAAGGACAGTCGCCTGGGCGCGATAGGGTGGTGGGGAAATTAGAAATACAATACCCGCTAACGCCGCTCCGAGAACAGCACCGCCGATCCAGACCCGCCAGGCAGCCAGGAGACCCAAGAAATCATCATTTGAAGGTGGTCTCAAGATCAACTTCTTCATGAACTTTCACACTTTTGATAAAGCGCAAGGGTTTGAGAAATGACCAACTCGGTCGCGAACTCCTTTTCTGCAATATCCCGGCTGCGCTTTCCCATTTCAATACGCGTTGCCGGGCTTTCTAACAAACCACGCAGTGCCTTGGCCAAAGCCCCCGCATCCCTTATGGGGACCAGCAAGCCATTTTCCCCCGGCCTGACGATCTCCCTGCAGCCAGGCACATCACTCGCAATGATCGGGCGGCCACAGGCTGCGGCCTCAATCAATGTCTTGGGTACGCCTTCCCGGTAGAAGGTTGGGAGGCAAACAATGGAAGCCTGTTCAAATACGTCTTCCATTTTTTCCTGCCAGCCCCACCATTCTATCATGCCCGCCTCTTTCCAAGCCTGCAGTTGGGAAACCGGCACCGAAACAGGATTATCGTCATCGCTATTGCCAACCAGGGCAAAGCGCGCCGGTACTTTCTCCGCCTTCAATTTCCCGGCAGCATCGACAAATTCCTTCACTCCTTTATCCCATAACATCCGGGCAGGCAGGATAACCAGCGGGGTGCCATCCATAAAAGGCCTGGGCGAGAAGCGTTTCAGGTCCACTCCCGAACCACGGATCAGGGTCATCTGGTTTGGATGTATCAGCCGATTCTCCAAAAAGAATTCCTGGTCATCCGGGTTATGAAAAATTACCCATGACCCCCGCAGGACCAGCCGGTAAAAGACCTTGATGATGCCCCGCAGCCAGCCGCGCGCTCCGTTCCCTTCCGTAAAAACGTACCCGAGACCTTCCACGGAATTGACCACGGATCGGATTCCTACAAGATGGCTGGCCAGCGAACCATATAATACGCACTTGATTGTAAAATGGTGAACCAGTTGAGGGGTTTCCTGGCGATAAAGTCGGATAAGGCGGAAGATCGTATTAATTTCTGTAAGGGGGTTAAGACCGCGCCGAGCTATTGGGAAACAGATCCACCGGAAGTCTTGTTCCCGCAACTTGGAAGCATACGGGCCATCTGGAGAGACCAGCACCAGCTCGTCCCCACGGGCACGCAATGCCTGTGCCAGGGCCAGACGAAAATTATAGAGATACCAATCAGTATTTGCAAACAACAATATTTTCACAGAAACTCATCCGTTCACAATCCGGATTAATCTTACCATCGAAAAAAGATCGAAGCGACCTTCCCCCAAGTCATTGACGCGAGGTACTGCCAAGGATTTCCAACAAGCGGGGGGCTGAGATTTGCAGGCTATATCCCTGCTCGACCTTTTTCCGCCCCGCCCGCCCAAAATCCTCTCTCATCCCGGCATCCTCAAAGAGGTTAACCAACGCCTGGATCCATTCTTCTTTGCTGGAAGCTAGAAAACCTGTTTTCGCTTGTTCAACGATAACCGTGTTCACTCCCACAGGCGATGCGACCACGGGTAATCCGCAGGCCATATATTGAATAAGCTTATAACCACATTTTCCCCGTTCAAAAGGCTGGTCAGGCACCGGCATGATACCTACGTCAAATGATTGGATATGCTCCACTTCGCTTGCCTCACTCCACTGGTAGACTTCCTTATCAATGCCAGGAAGAGGATCCTTATTCCCAGAACCGACCAGCAGCAGCCGTGCACCGGTCTGCCTAGTCACCTCTCCCAAAGCATCCCTGATCAATCCCAAGTAAGGTGCAGTGATCGGAGAGCCGATCCATCCAATCCGGAATGATTCTCTCGTCTTCTCTTTAATTGTGTAGCGGTTAATGTCCACTACGCTGGGCAGTATCTCAACCTTGCGGGCTCCAACCTGCCGGGCGCGTTCTGCCAGATAAGCATTGCCGGCCACCACCACACTGGCATTGCGCATGACAAAGTCGATCTTTCCACCAAGCAATGCCCTGATCAGCGGATTGGAATTCTTATCGTAGCGGTGAAAGACTGCATCATCATAGTCGACCACATAGGGGATGCCCAACCGTTTCATTACCTTTTCCGCCCATGCGGGGAGCCAAGGAAATAGCTCTTTTTCGATCCACAACAGGTCAAAGGCGCGACTGCGCTTCAGCCATACCATGCGGTTCAAATAGGCGGCGATAATCGAAGGGATTGAGGGTCGCATCCCCCTATAGAAACGGCGGATATAGTCGTTGTCCAATAAAGCGGCAACCTGGAGTTCCACCCCACAGGATTTCAGGATGGGGATATATTGGTAGAACCTTACCCGGCTGCTGGAGCCCAGGGAACTATAACGGGGCAAAA
>CAVSAF010000023.1:0-168581 GCA_963725805.1 uncultured Chloroflexia bacterium | reverse complement strand
AAAAAAGCGCATTGCCATCGCCACCGTCGCCTTCTCCATGAACCCGGAGGTGCTGGTATTGGACGAGCCCACCTCCGGGCTCAATCAGGCCCGCGCCCGGCGTTCCCTGATCCACCTGCTGCACGACCTGCCAATGACCATGCTTGTCTCGTCACACGACCTTGCAATGGTGCGTGAAATCCTGCCGCGCATGGTCATCATGGATGAAGGCCGCATCGTGGCTGACGGTCCGACAGAGGATTTAATGAACGACGAAAAATTGCTGGAAGCGCACGGGCTGGAAAAACCTTGAAACAATCCGACGAGGACGGTGAGACCAGAAGCAATTTCCCCGGCAATTTAATTCTGATATAATGAAAATTCCGTTTTTAGTGTTATCCAAATTCAGCAAGTCATTTATGGAGGTCCAGAATGCAGCGTTTTAATAGAATACCCTGGCTCTTGATGGCCTTCAGCCTGCTTGCCCTTTCCGGGTGCGGCAGAGGCGCGGCTGGCATAGCGACCGTTGACGCAGCTCCAATCTACACACAGCTGGCCTCAACCGCCATTGCCCTGCAAACGCAGACAGCGCTGGCCATGCCCACGGCCACGTCCACCCCACAGGCCTCACCGACGTCAGAAGCAACCAATACTCCGCTATTCACAGATACTCCCCTCCCAGGTACGCCATCGGTTACACCGCTTGTCTCGAACACACCGAAGGCACCTTTGCAAGCGAGCTGCGACAATATGGAATATGTCTCCGATGTAAAGTATGATGGTTACGCAGCCACCCCCGGTGAAGTCATGGATAAGACATGGAGGGTCATAAATCCCGGCCCATGTACATGGAATTTGAATTACAGGCTTGTCTTTGGTTGGGGAGGCGTCGGAACAAACTGGCAAAAACACGCGGGTAAATGTTTACAAAATTGTACCCGGCAACTCCATCGAACTTACCCTCTCGCTGAAGGCTCCCAAGGACCACGGCGAGTACGGGGCCGTCTTTGTCATGCAAAATGACAAGGGAACCGATTTCCATCCGGGGCAGGTCGTGTCGATTTTCATCAAGGTGCAATAACAATTTCCGTGTCAATCGTCCAGGCTGTTAAAAAAGAAGCCCGCCGCCTGGGATTTACGCTGGTGGGTATCACGACGCCCAAGTCCCCGCCCCATTTTTCCGCCTATGAAGACTGGCTGAAGCTGGGACGGAATGGTTCGATGGATTACCTGGAGGGAGAACCCCCAGATCCTGCCGAAGTGATCCACGGTTGGTTCTATCTGAATGCCGTTCCATTCTTATACTCGGCATGAAGAATCCCAATCCCAAGAACGCCAAGCCTGACAATGAGGCCAACCTGAGCGGCCGCATTGCCGCATACGCATGGGGGCGGGACTATCACCTCGTATTACCGGAACGTTTAAAAACGTTGGGCTTGTTCATCCAGCAACAGGCAGGAAATCCGTTTCCGCTTCGTTGGTACACCGATACCGGACCCATCCTGAAACACGAGCTGGCCCAGCGGGCCAGCCTGAGCTAAATCGGGAAAAATTCCTGCCCTCATCAACCCTGAAAGCGGTTCCTATTTTTTGCTGGCGGAAATCCTGCTTGGCATTGACCTGGAACCCGACCCAGCTTTTACAGAAGACCGCTGCGGGACCTGCAGGCGCTGCATCGAGGTCTGCCCCACCGGCTGCCATCCTGCCCAACCGGACGCTAGACGCCCGGCGCTGCATCTCGTACCAGACCATTGAAAATAAAGGCGAAATCCCACCCGAGCTGCGCCCCCACATGGAAAATTGGATCTTCGGCTGCGATGTATGCCAGATAGTCTGCCCGTGGAACCGGTTTGCAACGAAGGAGTATGACCCGGGTCTTGCACCCTATCCGGGTTTGATGGATCCGGATTTGAGAGCCAACTTGATTCTTAAACCCCAGGAATTCAACCAGAAGTTCAAAGATAGTCCAGTTCAACGTGCCCATCGACGCGGTTTTCTACGCAATGTGGCGGTGGCACTGGGGAACTCCAGGAATCCAGCCGGCATACCATCGCTTGAGGAGGCTCTGCAGGACGATGAGCCGCTCGTACGCGCACATGCCGGCTGGGCATTGAACCAAATCGACAGAAGCGGATAAATCCCGATATGAAAACAACGCGCACTTTACTGATCGCCACCAACAACAAAGGGAAAGTTGCCGAGATCAAAGCCCTGCTTGATGATATGGGCCTGACCCTGCTCACGCCTGCGGAGCTCGGCCTGGTGCTTGAAGTGCTTGAAGATGGCCAGACATATGCGGAGAACGCCTCCAAAAAAGCGATAGCGTTTTCGCAGGCCAGCGGGATGATCGCCATGGGTGACGACTCTGGGCTGGAAGTGGATGCGCTCGGTGGTCAGCCCGGTCTGCACTCCCACCGTTTCACCCCCCTGACTGAGGCTACAGACGCCGATCGCCGGAAGTATTTGCTTGAAAAGCTTCAGGGTCTACGGCGTCCCTGGAAGGCAAAATTCCGCGCCACCGTAGCCATCGCTTCGCCATCAGGCAAATTACAATTGGCGACAGGTCAATGCGAGGGGGAGATCATTCCTGAAGAACGTGGTACAAACGGGTTTGGATATGACCCGATCTTTTTTATACCCGAAACTGGCCGCACAATGGCTGAACTGGAAATGGATGAAAAGAACCGCCTGAGCCATCGGGGTCGGGCAGTGCAAAATGCCATTCCCATTCTTAAAGAAATTGTTCAGAAAATGAGATGCGACAGCCAGCTTTGGGAGGTTTCTTTTCGCCTGGAAGGACCCAGGGGATCTATTCTCCCGGCCTGTAGGGGATGGCTGACAAAAAAACGCTGACCAGTTTCGCCAGGCGAGCTGGCTGCTCAAAAACAAGCATATGTCCGGCCCCTTCCACTGTCTGCAAAGCGGCACCGGGGATCTGGCTGGAAAGGATTTCGGAAAAGTGCAGTGGGGTCAGTTTATCGTCAGTACCACAAACAACCAGAACTGGCGTCCGGATGGCATTGAGACGATCGGTCACATTGAAGCGATCGCATGCCAATAAGTCATCCAGCAGGAGCGTCTGCCTGGTTTCGGCCAGCCGTTTAAAGACTGTTCCTTTCAGGTTTTCCGGAGTTTGGGAGCCAAGCGATATCTCCTGCAGACTTTTAATGGCGAGTGGGAGAGTGGATAGATTGGCAGCATTTTCAATAACCGAAGATGGTATAGGCAAGATCGGACCAGTTGAGATCAATCCAATCCCGGCAACGCGGTCGGGATAATCCAGGGCAAGGGCCAGCGCAATGGCACCCCCCATCGCATGGCCAACAAACACAGCCCGAAAAAGGCCCAAAGTATCCATAAATCCTGCCACATCACAAGCATAATCCTGGACAGATTGTCGTCCGGTCCCGGCCGTTTTCCCGTGGCCGGGCAAATCGAGCGTAATCACACGATATCCCGGCAGGCGCCGCATTTCCGGCGGCCAGGATAAATGGTCACCACCAGCGCCGTGGATAAGAACAAGAGGCGTTCTTGATCTGCTCTCCCCCTCATGCAAGAAGTAATGCAGACCGGCAGCCGTTGGCATTTTTAAGATCAGGGATTATGGTTTATTTTCCCAGAAGAGTACCGGGTGGGCATCCTGCCACAGATAAATCGATTCCACTTGAAAATTCGTCGGATTATCACCAAGCAGGGCGAGGAAGGCTTGTTCTCCACCCCTTAATTCCGTCTTCAACCCCGGATTCCTGAGTATCGCATAGCTTGTGGACTCTGAGGGCGTAAGAAAGTCAAATGTCAGCATCCTTTCTACGTAATACGGATAAAGGATTTCTCCATAGACGACAATCGCAGCGTTTTTATCATTCGTGGAAATTTCTTTCCTGGCAGCTTCCACATCTGCACGGTTTCTGGCCGAGGCAGTCGCAATTGGGATAACCCAATTTGCAATTGGGATCAGGCTGGCCAGACAGACAATCCCCACCAGCGACAGTACCAGGTTACGCCGATCGGAGATCGGCCGTTTCACGACCGAAACCAGGCCGGCCGGTTGACTTAGATTCTTGCCAGTCAGTACTTTTATGACGAATTTAATAATCACAACGAATGCCAATCCATAATAAAAGTAGATGACCCAATCCATCGGAGTGAGATATCTTCCACCCGAATTCATGGCCGCGCTCAATGATAAGGAATATGCGATGAAAATCGTCAAGGGGATCATGCCGGCCCAGCGATGATGGACCCAGCTGTATCCAAGGCCGATAGCAACCAGGATAAGGTTCAAGAAGACCATCCCGGTTTGGGCGACCGGCAGGTTTCCCTGCCATCCCCCTCCATCCACCCAGTATATCCGTTGGCTCAAGTGGTTCAAATCATCATATATGAAAGAGTCTGGCAATGACAGGGTGGAGGTGGAGAAGTTGTGGAGAAGGTGAAATAGGAGGCGATTGACAATTCCGCCTTTATTATCCCAGACATTCGCTGTGCCTTGTTGGTTCTGCTGATTACCAGGTTGGGAGGTGGGGACTGCATTGCCTTGCGCCTGGACAGGGGTCAGACTCGTATCAGATGGGGGGAAATTCACAATATTCCCCTGACTGGGCGCCATGGTATTTACATAGCGCTGATGGATCATATTGTCCAATTTGCGGATTAGCCAGGGCGTCCCCTGCGGGTCGACACTACTGACAACCCACGGGACCAGGAAAATCAAGAAAGCCAGGGTATAGATCGATAAATGCCGAATTAAAAATTTCCTGCCCATCCTCCAAAACACAGGAATAATCAAACAAGCGATCGCAAGAAACAGAATGAGCGAATTAAAACGAACAAGTGATGTGGCACCAATGCAGCCGCCACAAAGTAAAGCCTGCCAGGTTTTCCTATCCCGCATCCAAAAGAAAACCAGGCTCGCAATCAACGCAATTCCTAGCAAAGTCATTTCCTCGGTCATAAAAAGTTTTGGATTGACAGAGGAAATCTTGTAGGAAAGAACTATGGCATTTCTCTGGCGCAGAATCATTATTATGGAAAGAAAGAGGCCAAAAGCTACGCTGTGGAATTTTTCTCCCAGGTAATAAAATATGACCGGGATAAAGGCGAGAACAAGGATTTGCAGCCAAGTCATGAGCGTATAATTGAAACCGGCAAAGTAATGAAGGATTGCCAGGAAAACCATATAGAGTGGCTTATCATAATTGCTGTAGAAATAGATCCCATATCCTCGAAAGATGGATATTCCCCCCAGATCATAGAGGCGGGCATCTGAATCCGGGAAAGGTTGATAGCCAGGTGCTGCGGGTGGCATGGAGAAGAAATGCCCAAGCATGGGGGTGAGACCCCACGCCAGAACGGCCGAAATAAAAATTAAGATGGGGATCAGTTGATACTTTTTTATAATCTTAAAAAAAGGCTGTTCCTGTGGCTGATTGGGCACAAGAGCGATCCACAAACCGGCCAGAAGGAGGATAAAAAACCACTGCAGACTGGACAAAGGGATTCCTGGAACATTTGCAAAAATCAAATTCGCCAGCAAGCCGAATTTTGTGGAAGCGATGAAAATTCCCAGACCTGTTATGACAACGGCAAAAAGGAGAGATGGTCGAAAATATTTTTGAAAAGCAGACCTGGCGGGAACACGAAAACCGAGCCGCCCCCGGGCATACAAAAAGAAAAGCCAGGATTGGGCCAGTGCTGCACCCAGTGCAATGGAAAAAGGCCGCAATCGCTCATAGATGTATATTAGTTTTCCAAACAGGTAGGCCGGGCAAAAAAGTGATATCCATCCCCAAACGATCAAGGCAAAAGAGATGACATAGATGGACTGGCGAAGACTTCTGCCCTTATAGACCAACCAGGCGGAATCCAGTGATAATCTATTCCTGCGGGCCATAACGCCAGCCACAAGCACAACGATTGCCAAGGTCCAGATCCCTGCAACCAACAACAGCCTTAAGGCAGATAAACCGAAGATCAAGGCGCTTTTAGGATCGGGAGAGATCAACAACGTGGCCACCCCCGAAATAAACAATTCAAGAAATGCAAACAAAGACAGTAGAAACAGGTATTGCGGCTCCCTGGTCGGCAAGATCCTGGAACTCATGGCTCCTCCTGAGGTTCCGGTGCCCGACCATCAAGATCAAGAAGCGTCAAGACCCTGGCATTGCCTTTGGCCTTTGGTTTGATTGGACTGACAACCTTGGGGGCAGTCATACCAATCAATATACCGAATGGAATCCAGATAATCGGCATGGCCAGGGAATCCTGGGTTATGCCGAGCATGACAATCGATATCCAGGCCAAAAGGCTTGCCGTACCCAAAAAGGCCAACTCTTTTTGTTTTGAACGAAGCAGGTTCAAAATCATGCCAAGTGTAAGAGTGAACAACGAAATAAATGACCAGAATCCCAGGATGCCTGTTTCGGACAAAAGGCGAATGTATAAATTCTTAATATTTGGATAGGTCTGATTACCAGGCGAGAGAAGCTGTGCAATATCAGGATTATTAAAATGTGCCCAGTCCGGCAGGGCCTGGGGAAGATAAAGGCCGGCAGCGCCCAGCCCAACCCCGGTCCAGGGATGCTGCTCAAAAATGGACCAGCCGGCCCAGGAGTAAGCCAAGCGAGGCCCGGCATAGATGTCAACGAAGTAATTTGTCAGGGTACTTTTTCTTGATTGCCATATCTGGGCGAAGTATTTATTCCGCGACAGGATATATGTACCTCCCGCCAGACCGGCCAAAAGTGCAATGATGGCGACAATCCTCAAGCCGACCTCGGTAAACTTGTGGGAGAAAGGGTTCGTCAATTTAAGCGGGGAGAAAAACCACTTCCAAGCCTGCCCAATCCGCTCCCGACCTGCAATGATAAAGGTCAGGATGACCGTGCCCACTGCAGTCAGAACGCCAGCGCGCGAGAAAGTAAAGATTAAAAGGTAAGCGCAGGCTGCCAATATAACGACCGTCAACCAACGGCGACCGCCCCAATCATAATTTTTCAACAAAGCAGCAAAAGCCCACGGCAGATAAATGGTGATCACTTGAGCCGCCAACCAGGAGGGTTCCAATGCCAAACCGGAAATGCGACCATTAGGCGGCAATCCCGCCATCATGACGGTCTTTTGGATCAAATCCAACTGGCTGAAATGATACACATAAATCTGGATAGTCTGTACAAGCGACCAGGCCACTTCTGCTATCAGACCCACATAAATCCATTTAATGGTAAATTTCAAATCCCGCTCATCGTGGTTCATGGCCATTGAAGTGACCAGGAAAACCAGACCAACGCCAAAAGAGAGCCAGGCGCGCAAAACCCGGCTTGAATAAGTATAAGAATATAAATTCACGGGTGCAAATAAAAAGCCGATTGCGCTGGAGACGATCGCAACCAGTATAAAAATGAACAATGGCTGGAAGTTACTGCTCCAGAAGACCAGGCGGCGTTCCCGTACACTTCGCAAGAAAAGCGCCAACAGGAGCAGAACTGCCGGGATGAGCGAAAGCGGCCGGACTTGCGTATCGGCCCCCATGAAAGGCAAATAGCGGAAGCTGGTTACCGGCAATGCGACCAACACTGCCGCCCAAAGGAGACGCTCAATCCGTCGAAACCGCTCCAGGGTGACCTGTTCCATATCAGGCTGTCTTCCAGTCAAAGAAAAGCAGGACAAGCGCCAGGAGAGCAATTCCCAGCAATGCTCCACAGAAAATGTAAATCCCTAATGACACGGACCTGCTGATCGGTAGATTCTGCTGCCGGGTAAAATTGACCTCAAGCAGAGGACTGATTCCGGCCGGTTTTGATTGGATCTCTCCCACGAAGGCCCCTGCCCAAGCCGAGGCGAGTACAGAAGCCGCTCCGGGGTTAGGCGCGTCTGCCAGAAAGTGCCAGCCTCCGTCGCTTGGCTGGCTCAAGTGCAGACGACCATCCCGCAATTTTGCTATTGGCAGGCCAGTTTGAGCTGTAACGCGTGCAAGAGTCTGGTCTGACCAGACAATTTCAACCAGTTTATCTGTCTCCCGCTGGAGATAGGTGTTCTTGCTCAAATCCGTCTGTTCCTGGGGAATCACCTGTTCAACATTCTGGTCCACAAGGACAGTCGCCTGGGCGCGATAGGGTGGTGGGGAAATTAGAAATACAATACCCGCTAACGCCGCTCCGAGAACAGCACCGCCGATCCAGACCCGCCAGGCAGCCAGGAGACCCAAGAAATCATCATTTGAAGGTGGTCTCAAGATCAACTTCTTCATGAACTTTCACACTTTTGATAAAGCGCAAGGGTTTGAGAAATGACCAACTCGGTCGCGAACTCCTTTTCTGCAATATCCCGGCTGCGCTTTCCCATTTCAATACGCGTTGCCGGGCTTTCTAACAAACCACGCAGTGCCTTGGCCAAAGCCCCCGCATCCCTTATGGGGACCAGCAAGCCATTTTCCCCCGGCCTGACGATCTCCCTGCAGCCAGGCACATCACTCGCAATGATCGGGCGGCCACAGGCTGCGGCCTCAATCAATGTCTTGGGTACGCCTTCCCGGTAGAAGGTTGGGAGGCAAACAATGGAAGCCTGTTCAAATACGTCTTCCATTTTTTCCTGCCAGCCCCACCATTCTATCATGCCCGCCTCTTTCCAAGCCTGCAGTTGGGAAACCGGCACCGAAACAGGATTATCGTCATCGCTATTGCCAACCAGGGCAAAGCGCGCCGGTACTTTCTCCGCCTTCAATTTCCCGGCAGCATCGACAAATTCCTTCACTCCTTTATCCCATAACATCCGGGCAGGCAGGATGACCAGCGGGGTGCCATCCATAAAAGGCCTGGGCGAGAAGCGTTTCAGGTCCACTCCCGAACCACGGATCAGGGTCATCTGGTCTGGATGTATCAGCCGATTCTCCAAAAAGAATTCCTGGTCATCCGGGTTATGAAAAATTACCCATGACCCCCGCAGGACCAGCCGGTAAAAGACCTTGATGATGCCCCGCAGCCAGCCGCGCGCTCCGTTCCCTTCCGTAAAAACGTACCCGAGACCTTCCACGGAATTGACCACGGATCGGATTCCTACAAGATGGCTGGCCAGCGAACCATATAATACGCACTTGATTGTAAAATGGTGAACCAGTTGAGGGGTTTCCTGGCGATAAAGTCGGATAAGGCGGAAGATCGTTTTAATTTCTGTAAGGGGGTTAAGACCGCGCCGAGCTATTGGGAAACAGATCCACCGGAAGTCTTGTTCCCGCAACTTGGGAGCATACGGGCCATCTGGAGAGACCAGCACCACCTCGTCCCCACGGGCACGCAATGCCTGTGCCAGGGCCAGACGAAAATTATAGAGATACCAATCAGTATTTGCAAACAACAATATTTTCACAGAAACTCATCCGTTCACAGTCCGGATTAATCTTACCATCGAAAAAAGATCGAAGCGACCTTCCCCCAAGTCATTGACGCGAGGTACTGCCAAGGATTTCCAACAAGCGGGGGGCTGAGATTTGCAGGCTATATCCCTGCTCGACCTTTTTCCGCCCCGCCCGCCCAAAATCCTCTCTCATCCCGGCATCCTCAAAGAGGTTAACCAACGCCTGGATCCATTCTTCTTTGCTGGAAGCCAGAAAACCTGTTTTCGCTTGTTCAACGATAACCGTGTTCACTCCCACAGGCGATGCGACCACGGGTAATCCGCAGGCCATATATTGAATAAGCTTATAACCACATTTTCCCCGTTCAAAAGGCTGGTCAGGCACCGGCATGATACCTACGTCAAATGATTGGATATGCTCCACTTCGCTTGCCTCACTCCACTGGTAGACTTCCTTATCAATGCCAGGAAGAGGATCCTTATTCCCAGAACCGACCAGCAGCAGCCGTGCACCGGTCTGCCTAGTCACCTCTCCCAAAGCATCCCTGATCAATCCCAAGTAAGGTGCAGTGATCGGAGAGCCGATCCATCCAATCCGGAATGATTCTCTCGTCTTCTCTTTAATTGTGTAGCGGTTAATGTCCACTACGCTGGGCAGTATCTCAACCTTGCGGGCTCCAACCTGCCGGGCGCGTTCCGCCAGATAATCGTTGCCGGCCACCACCACACTGGCATTGCGCATGACAGAGTTGATCTTTCCACCAAGCAATGCCCTGATCAGCGGATTGGAATTCTTATCGTAGCGGTGAAAGACTGCATCATCATAGTCGACCACATAGGGGATGCCCATCCGTTTCATTACCTTTTCCGCCCATGCGGGGAGCCAAGGAAATAGCTCTTTTTCGATCCACAACAGGTCAAAGGCGCGACTGCGCTTCAGCCATACCATGCGGTTCAAATAGGCGGCGATAATCGAAGGGATTGAGGGTCGCATCCCCCTATAGAAACGGCGGATATAGTCGTTGTCCAATAAAGCGGCAACCTGGAGTTCCACCCCACAGGATTTCAGGATGGGGATATATTGGTAGAACCTTACCCGGCTGCTGGAGCCCAGGGAACTATAACGGGGCAAAACAAGAATGCGCATTCCTGCCCGTCTCTTCTATATCTAAAAAGCTACAGAAAATTTTGACAAATATTGCATAAGAGCACGAGTATAACAAAAGTCTACCCCGGGTTGACATTTCGCCTGACCCTGCGCATGTTGTAGCCCAACAAGTAAGGCTGCAGAAGGCCTCGTTCCATAACCCGTAATAGTTCAGTGCGACCAGCTTTGCGGTTCATTTGTATGATCCGGCGCTTGTGAAAGGCACGGCGGATTCCACGTAAAGCCTCCACTTTGGCTTTCCATATAGTTCCACCGCGGCCCTTGAAAACATAATAAAGAATATGGATTATGTTGGCCAACAGGTGTGCCGGCAAAGCGCCCCATAATAAAGCCGAGGGCATATTTTGAACAAATGACCAGATATAGTTTCTCTGCCAGTGGTAGAGCGCGAAATCACTGCGAATCCCAAATGTGGCCGATCCAATATGGCATATGACCGCTTCAGGTACATATAAGCAGCGAAAACCTTGCAGGCGTAACCGGAAACCGAGATCTACATCCTCATGATAGCTAAAAAAATCCTCATCAAAACCTCCTGCCTGCAGAAATGCCTGACGGGAGTAAAGAGCAGCAGCAGCACATGAGCTGAATACTTCCATGGTTTTCAACCCGAATTGGGAAGCCGGCCATCCCTCATACCGGCGCCACGCCAGGCCACTAAGGTGATAAGCATCCCCGGCTCCATCCAGAATTTGAGTGGCATCGGCTTGAAGCTGGCGCGAGGCGAAGAAGGAAAATTGCGGATTATTTTCTGCAGCCTTAAGCAATGCTTCCAGCCAATTCGCGTCGGGGAAAGCATCCGAATTGAGCAAGGCCAGCCATTGTCCGTGTGCCAGGTGCGCGCCGAGGTTGTTGGCGGCAGCAAAGCCTTTGTTTTCGCCCAACCGCTCGACGCGCAATCTCAGAGAAGGCCAATGGTTTTCCACGTCATCCAAACTGCCGTCGGTGGAACCATTGTCAACGAGAACAACTTCGAAATCCTTGAAAGTTTGCGCGGCCAAGCATCCCAGGCAACGAGAAAGGTAGGCCGCACTATTCCAGGTTACGATGATGACGGAAATGAATGGATCAGGGCTTTGGAGAGGCATTTCACGCATGCCACTTATGGGTACATTTGTTACCATCGGCTAGTAATGAAACAAAGTCAACCTATTCTATTTCAATAACCGAATGAAGTGTATCAGATAATACATAACAAATGGCGCGCAAAAAGTCTTTTTATCAGGAACAAAACAAGGAAATATATTTTTTAAATGGCGATTTCTCTCGGAATTTGGGCTTTTGTTGGATAATGAATATTTTTTCTATAAATTCAATCAAGTGCTTCCTCGTAAGGAAAAAGAATACTACTCTGAACCCTTCGACAAACTCAGGGAAGGCTCCTGAAAAGTTTAATACATTCTCCCAAAGGACATTGGGAGAATGTCACATTATTGTTTTGGCTAAAAATTGGGCCATTAGCCAAGTGAGCTGTATGCCAGTCAATTCAATCTCAGATTAACTATCTTTTGCATCGGTATACAGTTCTTTATTATCGTGGCCAGGATCTATTATCACTTAATGAAGTCAACATAATTGTCAACGTTTAGAAAACGCTCTACGGACTCAAAGATTACGACATCAGGATGTACCTGGTCGATCCAATTTATGTCCCATATTCCTGGCAAATTGGTGCGGGGAATCGAGGTTGTCTGCTTAAAATGGGGTTCAAGGAGAGGCACAACTCCTAAGAAAAAGGAATCGTGGTAAATAAGAGCGCTGGGCAGATTTTGATTCTGATTCCAGGAAAATCTTACATTTGTTCTGTCTGAAAGGGGTATTTCCATGGTATTCGTCCCAGTATCAAATTTGGGTTGTAAATTCCAATAATCCTCTCTGATCATTGGCGTTCCCAGGATTTGAGGAATATCATGTGTAATTAAGCCCGCATGGACTGCTTCATATTCCGATAAAGGATGAGATATCAATTCAGGATACCTTTGAGATAATGTAGACATTATTTCTGCGTATGCAATGTATTCACCCAAAGCATTCCAATGGGTATCCGTTTTATAATATACTTGTTTAGTTTTGCTTGCTTCTAATAAATCAGGCCGAAGGTCAATAACGGGGGTTTTCCCATACTTACGCATGTATTCAACAAATTCGTCCAACCGCGATTGGTCCCCTGTTTTTGTGATTTGATCAGGCATATACTCAGGATAAATGGTATTTTTATCTGGTGCAATGATCACCACCAGCATTATGCTTTTCTGCTGAAGCTTCTCATATAATGCATCAAATCTTTTTTGATAATCTATAAGTTCACCATTTGAAAATACATTCGTACCCTGGTAATCATCAATCGACCTGTCTGCAGTGTAAAATAGCCAACCATCTTTCCCGACGATCACGTTTGGAAAGACGCGGTCTCCGAGCCTCATTCGCAAAGTATTAAAAGCCTCGATAAGCGCATTATGGCCTAAAAAGTTATTTTCGAACGAGCCAATACTGACGTCAGGCTTGAAAAGGGGTGTGATTGAAATTCCCCAAAAAACAAGGGCAAATATAAATGGATAGATCTTTTTCATATTAATTTGAATATTAATCGGCTTTCAGTTTATCCTAGAACTTGCCATATATACCTGGAGCGAAGGTGCTGCTTACTAGAGCAGCAACAGATAAAATAAAAATGATAAACAAAGTGATATCATAGGTGACTTGAAGAGGAAGTCTTATTAAAGAATCAGCCTTTACGACCCGGTTAATCATTTGTTCTATCCAATGCCCGATAGGAATACAGAAAATAATCCCGAGAATGAACGCCAGGATAACCGAAGGATCAATAATGGGAAGAGGATTGGTCACCTGAAATATTAGCGGAGATAGTCCTCTAGTATCACCGGCAAGACGCAGCAGGAAACGTACTGCATAATGAATATCCGGCGAACGGAAGAACACCCAGCTAAAAAGAATTACAGCCAATGCATAGATATGCTGCAACGGCGCCCAAAAGGAGCGCATCCGCCTTCCCAAACCTGTATTTTCGAAGACAATAGCCGAGCCGTGTAGGAATCCCCACACCAAATAATTCCAAGTAACCCCGTGCCACAAACCAGTGAGTGAAAAGACGATCAGTATGTTAATTGGTTGCCCCAGCCATTTGAGTCTTTTTCGTTCCAATGGATAGAAAAGATAATCCCGAAACCAGGAGGACAGGGAAATGTGCCAGCGGCGCCAAAACTCCGATATACTTTTGGAAATATACGGGAACTTGAAGTTCTCAAGAAATCGTAACCCCATCATCTGCCCCAGTCCAATGGCCATATCGGTATATCCCGAGAAATCAAAATACAATTGGAGTGCAAAACTCACCAGGATGAACCAGGCCAGCCAGGGAGCAATCAGGGGTTTAGTTAAATTAAAAACAGGGGTTGTTATTTTCGCCAAAATATCAGCGATCAATATCTTCTTGGCAAGGCCTGTTATAAAACGACGGATCCCTGCTGCAACTCCTTCAGGTGCCACATCAAACTTCCCGATTTGTTCTTTCAAAGACCCATAGCGGGTAATTGGCCCTACTAATATCTTCGGGAACAACAATATGTAAAATGCAAACTTTAAGAAATTTCTTTCACTCTCAATCGTCTTTTTATTAATATCTATGAGATATGAAACTAGCTGGAAACTGACATAAGATAGACCCAAAGGAAAACTCAGGCCATTGAAAATTTTGAAGAATGCCAGAATCCCGATGTTAATCATTATGCCAGCCCAGATTAATATTAGCCTCTTGTTTCGGCTTATAGTGCCACCCAGGTTTCTTCCTAAAAAATAGTTAATGGTTATTAAGCCCAACATTAATGGCAGAAATATTAGGTTTCCCCATGCATAAAAAATGAGGCTGCTAATAATACCTATAATCAGCTTCCCCCTCTTTCCAGCAAAATAGAAAAGTGCCATAAAGAGGGGAAGGAAAAGGAACAAAAAAAGGGGAGAGTTAAAGCCGATCATTTATCAGAAAGCTACGAAGGTGCAACCAAATTGTTTAGTGGAATAAATGATTTCATTTTCTTGTGATCAATACTTCTATCAACTCGGCCCGAATTCCTAGATCCAGATTGTCGAGATAAATCATCTCGGTAAACAAGCCACATGCATCATAGATATACTTTGTAATGTCATACCCCCAGTGAACCGTCACAAGGGAGCCTTCAGCAGAGACGGGATTCCCATGATATTCAGGCGGGTCAACAAGAAATTCAATTGGGCCATTGTCTTTTCTTTTTGCACACCATTGGGTGGGGTTCTTATTATTAATTAATGGTGTTGTAAAAACATGCGCGCCACCAGGTTTCAACGTTCTGGCTATCTCTTTAAAGCCTCTCGCAGGATCAAGCAGGTGTTCAAAAACATCTTGAGTAACATGTAGATCAATGCTGCTATCTTCAAATGATAATGATTCCAAGTTCTCATTTCTAATGCCATTCTTGAACTCTCCCTCTTGAACATCGGGGTAATACTGGGATGATATATAGTTTTCAGCTTCCCTTGCAAGTCTTAGGCTTGTTCCTCGATGAACAGGTGAAGATTCATGGATGACCATTCGCTTCCATTCCGGGAAAAATTTTTCTATACAAAACATGACCGCTCGTTCGCGCGGAAGTGAACCGCATTTATCACACAGATAATCATCGCGCCACCAATTGGTGTAGGCGGTAAATTGGGTCGATTGATTACAACTATAACAGAACCCTTTATTCCTGAATTTCGTGGTTCTTTTGGAAGCTATCCTGTCGAATAACATTTTTAACATAAAAGTCACACTGGCAACGCAATGATTTATTTGGGGATACCTGTCCCACAATAAGCAATTAAATAACTATCTATTTCCTGTGTTTGCTTACACCTTTCCAGTAAATCAGAAAAATCCTTATCATTTTTGTCCACAAATCGCGTATTCACGGCAAGCCAATACGAATCACTATTCATTAAAGTTACATCTCGAAACGAGGTGAAATTCAGTGAATTAGGCATAATATACTCAATATCAGCTGCCGTTGCCCAAAATTCCGTTGCGATTCGCTCATTATCAGAGCCTGCCGTGCGGGATAAAGTGCTGGCTGTTTCTAAAAGGCTCCGAGTCTGTGTGGTAGGCATGAAATATTTACCTGCCAATCCCTTGAATGAGTATCCCAATTTTGTCCAATTATTCGACGAAAAAATAATTATCAAAACAACATATAACAAAATATATGACTTCGATCGCAATGATAAGAGTGGAAGTGATATTGTAAAAATCAATAAAACCAGACAAATGATAAAATAACGTGCCCATCCGATAGAGAAAAAAAGCCACCAGAATGAATAAACAGCGATGATCGACGTTAGAACAAAAAACAAACGCCTTAGATTTTTGTCGTTCCTTATCATCAGCCACACGACCGTCAATATCAACCCAATATTCACCGGTGAAATTCCAAATCTATCCATAAGGATCCCTGATCTTTCCTGATAAAGGTCCAGCCATGAAAAAGATCGGGAGAGTTGGGCCCCAGAAATTCCCATATGATGTATATACGTATTCCAATTCTCAATAAACCCTGACGGACCGAGAACAACAAATTTCCAGGCCTCGAATAATATTAGTGGAATAATAAAACCCAACCCAAGATAGCATATTCTAACGGTGGTTTTTCTTAAAAACACAGAAAAGCTTTCCGATCGATTGGGCGGATATACGAATAAAAGCGCCACAATAAACACTACGATTGCCACCAGGGCTAAAACTTTAGCTTGAACTGCCAAATAGAATAGGACTCCCGTCAAGATCTGATTTGATTTTCGATCAGAATCAAGAAAAATTAATATACCCAATATCATTAACAATGCAGCAGGAACTTCACCAAGCAGTGCATACCACTGCTCAAAATGCCATGTCATTAAAGAATAACTGAGAAATAAAAAAGATAAAGTGAAAAAGATAAATCCAAACCCATGCTCTTTTTTTCTTATGTAAAATCCTATAAGAACGAGCAACAAAGACCAAAGAAAAACACTCGCCAAACCTGGTGCCCAATAGGTATTGCCAAAAACCTTTATAAAAAGAGCAGCCGGAAGGATAATTGTAGGGCCTACTCCGGACCAAGCATCAAATGGTTGCAGGGTAAACCGAGCTTGATCTTGCGGTAAAGAATTAGCATACCCTAATCCATTGGCAAGGTTCTTGGCAGTCATTGCATAATAAGCATCGTCAGCACAACACACACCTTTTGAAAAAACCAGGCATAATGCCAAAGCAATAAACAAGAAAAGAAATAAAAATGAACCAATATTTGATAATAAGAAAGATGACTTATTTTTTAACATAAAACGAAAGATCCTTGGCTTTATGACCTAAATAATACGCTTACTTTTGGATAAGAATCATTCCAGTGTTGATGCAGATATGCCCTTTATTTTCCCCGAAATCCAGGGGCTAATTTTAATTGTTGAGCATAAATTACTGCACTTTGCAAGACTCCTGAAATAATCTCTCGATTATTTACCTTGCAGGATTTTGCCGTTACTCTTTCGGGATACCGATTGTGGCAATAAAGTTTCCTAACATGATGATGAAAGCAATTGTTAAGCATAGCAAATTATAACTGGTCAAGCCGCCATTTATAGCGTAAACCCATCGATAAATAACTGAAATTGGTACGGATATGGCGACTAGCGAGTTGACCAATCTCTCTCCCATAATTACGGTCATCGAAAAGCTTCTGTACGAAATATGCAGCCTGATCCAGATCCGGGTCCGCCCAAACCTGTCCATCCGGAAATGGATATTGTCCTTCCTCAACTGGAATAAGTCTATAATCAACCAGACAGGATATGTTTTCGTTCATAAAATCCATGTTACCAGAATATGCGGTTGCAACGACGGGTTTCCCCAGGTACATCGCCTCGGCCATGCCGAGCCCAAAGCCTTCAGAGCGATGAAGAGAAACAAAACAATCGCAGCAACGGACCAAATTTCTCATTTCATTATCTGAATAAACTTTCTCTAGAACAATCACCCGATCCTTAATATTTCTCTCGCGGATTTGATCAAGGAAATCCCTATAATCGCCGGCTGTTTTTGGAGAGACGTCGATACCATGCACTTTAAGAACTATGCGAATATCTCCGTACGGCCGTGAGGATAAAACTTTCTCAACAACCTGAAGCAGGGCCTGCGGATTCTTCCGTTCAAGATAGGATCGGAAATCGAAGAAAAAAAGGAGGACATATGAGCTATCCGGGATGCCAAAATAACTTCTCCCGAGAAAAGAGGATAGGCTGATTTCCACTGGCAAGGGCATGTGATAGATCGGTTTGGAGATTCCATCACGGAGGGCATCTTCAATAAACTTCGACGGTGCCCAGACTTCATCAAAAACCGCCAAGGAATCCAGATACTTTTGGGGATACTTACTTAACTCCCAGAATGGGTAGATTATATTGTAGGCGCCGTCCGGCAAAGAATGCTTCAATACTGCCTGTGCGTGCTCTATCTCATCCGCATTTAAATGATAAATATTGATCGAACGGCCGGGTTTGTTTATAAGAAATTTTCCCAGCTCATTTGCAATGCCAGGCCTGGGCTGATTTATCTCCTGTCTTGAACCCACGTCACAGACCGAGGTCGAAACACCCGCCTGGCGAAGAGCCCTAAAATGGCTCAGAGCTGTAACACCTCTTCCCGTGGGTGCAAAAGGCTTGCCAACAATCACGGGATTGTCCAAGGAATTGGTTGTCATTTTCTTTTGATTATCCTGTTCCTATCAACCAATATTCCACAGCATTACGCGTTGCCTGCAAAAAATCGTGTCCATAACGCTGGTCTGGTTCAAGGTGATTTCCTTCCGCCCACTCATTCCAGGCATTAATAAAGACGATACGATGATCACCTGAATATTGTTCGCGCGTATTCCGAATGGCTTCCTCCAGCCAGGCCTGGTAAGTTCCTGGCGAGGAGTTGGCAAAAATAACAGCCCTGTTTTTCATTCGCGCGGTATTATCCCAGGATGGCATTACAGTCTGGTAATAAACAAAACCCGGAAATTTTTTCTTGATGAAATGTAATGCTGTGTTTTTATAATCCAATACTTGGCCTCTAAAGTCAGAGGCCATATTTGCAGGGCCTATGGGCTCCCAATATCCATGGGGAGGAAATTGTACTGCCGCATCCATACCAAACTCTTTGGGATCTGATTGCTCCAACGACAGCGAAAAAGTCTCAGCCATCACCAAATGGATTTCACCAATTCGTTGTCTACGGCACTCTTCGCGCCAAATCCGGGCTGTCCTTTTAAAGTCAGGGAATAAATTAACCTGATACACCAAAAACATGGGTTTCCCATCCACCCTTATATAATTGGGATGCTTAAAATACCTGATCAAATCCAGGATAACGGACAAATCATCTTCATCAGAATGCTTTTGCGCAATCAAGATGTCTTTCTCGCCGCCATCCCACTTGCGCGACCAATTCTCATTGGCCCAGCATAAGCAAAAGGGGAAATCGGGACGTCCGGTCTCAAGCATTCTCTCCAAGGGCATCTCTAAAAGGCGTTTACCATTAAACCAGTAATAATGGTAACAAAACCCATAAATACCATACCGTTTCGCCAACTCTGCCTGTTGTTCCATGACCTCGGGTACCCGCAAATCATAGAAACCCAAATCTGCTGGCAAGTGAGGTTGATAATGTCCACCAAAAAAAGGATGAGCACTAACAACATTTTGCCACTCAGTAAACCCTTTCCCCCACCATATATCATTTTCTGGGATGGGATGAAACTGGGGCAAGTAAAATGCAATCAATCGTATTTGATTCAGTTCATCAATTTTTGGTTGCCAGCGTTCCAGCAGCTTCTGTCGATTACGAGCCACAAGGTCCAATTTGGTTTTTTGACCGTATAATCCAGAAGTAGTAGCACTTAGATGATGCACGACAACGGAGTCGGGGTTATAAAAGATCTTTAGTCCCTTTTCCCGTAATTTCAAGCACAAATCGACGTCTTCATAATATGCAGGGGTGTAAGCCTCCTCAAAACCCCCCACTGCATTAAAATGATCCTTCCTCACCATTAAGCAAACACCCGAGACATAATCTACTTCTCGCAAGTAATTGTATCGTTGCAATACCGGATCATCCCCATGCCCGATCATGGTGACCGTCCCATCGATATTTATTGCGCAGCCGGCTTCCTGTAGAAGGCCGGACGGATATAACATCTTCGGTCCCGCAGCTCCTGTCTCTGAATGTGTTTCAAAGGTGTGCAACAAGGAATTGATTGCACCTTCCATCATTTGTGCATCGTCATTTAAGAATAGGAGAAACTCTCCTTCGGATATTTGAGCACCGATATTACATGAACGCCCAAAACCTATGCGTTCTTGATTGTGAACCTGCTTGATTCCGGTTATGTTTTCAATAATTTCCCGATTCTCACCATCAGAAGAATCGTCCACCACACAAATTTCAAAATCATTCAATGTTACGTCATTTTGCAGGGAGCTTAAACACTCCAATAAAAGCTTCGCGTTATTATGAACCGGGATCACGACAGATACTTTCGGCGTCTGGCTTGATGGTAATTTGATGGTTTGAGCAGCTTGCATCAGAGCTAAGTGGTCCTCTCTCAACGAGATTAGCCTGGGAGCTTTAATAGAAACCTCTTTCGTATTCAGTTGGGAAATCTCTTGAATCCTTCGTAACAGAGTTTCATATTCCTTAACGTTTTCTTCATGTACCAAGGGGTTCTCCAACAATTTAGAGCTTCCACGAGATAATGGTGCTCTAATGGTATTGTCCTCATCGCCAACCAAATATTTAGTAATTTTCAGACGGATCGCAGGAGGTATTATGTTACGCAAAAAATGAAAAAAACGTGGATGTTGTTGCAGTAAATATCTTCGAAACATCCGCAAAGAATGTGAAAATTTGCTCTCTTCAGAGGTTTTGTTCTGTAAATGGGTGTTTATTATCTGGTCGCGAAATGGCGATCGTTCTTCTTTCTTACCAAATCGTAAGTAATGCACCAGCGGGTTGATTCCTGCGGCCCGCACATCCGGATTATTGTCCAGATATCTCTGGCTGGAAAAACCTGGGCTGGGGTCGCGACCTTCGAAACCACCATTGTGAAGATAATGAAGAAGTGGATTCTCCTTTGCCAGGGCGACGTCAGGATTTTGGGCTAAATACCATGTTTCATCAAATAAACCTGATGACTTGATTAAGGCGGATTCTCTTTTGGATTTCAGGTTTCTTCTGATTTTGATAAATGGGGAAAATATCGCATTGATCATTCGCCGTAACACCCTTGCGCGACGGCTATTGGGAGGAGCAAACAAGATGCGGATTCGGCGTAACAATAACGCGATCTTCCATGCCCTGCTATTATTAATCTCTGCCAGCTGCGCTGAGAGCATGTGAACGGCCTGCTCCTTCTCTGCCAGCTGCGCTGAGAGCCCCTGCATGGACCGCTCCTTTTCCGTCACCTGTTCTGCCATGGCCTGGAGAGCCTGTTCTTTCGCTTCCATTTGTTCTGTCAGCGCCATCACCTCCTGCTCGCGCTCGGGAAGTTCTTCATCAGGCGGACGAATTCGCACGGACCAGGGATTTTGATTTTGCGGCAAAGGCACAATGAAACTCTCATCATATTGCTTCAAATCGGATTTAACAGCCGCAACATCGCCAACAACAAAACGCCTCCCCAGTTTATTATCGGACGACCGGGATTTCATGATGACACACAACGAGTTGGTAAATTTAATGGAGTGTATATGCTGCAATATTTCTGCAGTGACTCTCACGCCATACTTTTCCTGGAAGCCCGCCAAAATGTCTGCAGGCGGTCGCTCAACCCCCCAATGCTCGGAGTTAACAATATCTATCAGTCGCTTGAAGAAAGTGATGGAGGAAAATGGGTCAAACAGGCCTCCCTCATATTCCTTCCAGTAACTGGTGTGCAGATCTTCCACCACATACACACCGCCATCCACCAAATTGGAAAAGTATCTCAGAAAGGAACGGACTATATCGCCCGACCAGTGTGACCCATCATCGATCACTATGTCCAACTCCGGGCTGTGAGACAGAATCTCTTTTTGAGTTGAATCGTCGTTGGCATCCCCTATCACCAATTCGATGCGCGGATCATCAAAACGAAGAGCGGCACAGTTTGGATCGATGTCGCAGCCGATAAATTTCAACCCATTCCTAAAATAACGTGCCCAGATCTCCAATCCTCCACCATTTTGAACACCAATTTCCAGCATTCGAACAGATCTGTCACGAAATTCCTCAAAAAGGGTATCATACTCCGAGAAGTAACGTGTCCACTTGTCAGATACTTTACCCTTATGTTCTGAATATAGTTGTGCCAGCGTTTTATGTTTATTATTCATATTACATAATCTCTATTTGCGACCAGAGAATGCCAAGCCGCAAGTTCAGATTCTTTTATTTCCACAATATCGAATGGCTTCAATAATCACCTGGGCTCTGCAAATCTCTTTAACAAGCTCTGTAAACAAACCATTAACTAAGAGAGCATAATTCTGTTCGATATTGCAGAATCAAGTTTATTACATAGCCAAACTGAGCGCCTTTGCCCATGCAGGCAAACATAATCCAAATGAGGCGGTGAACTTTCCACATTCCAAAGCCGAGAAAAGTGGGCGTTGCGCCGGGGTGGGAAAATCAGCGCTCTTTGCGGGAAGCAATTGTATCATTTTGTGCTCCTGCTTTTTGGGATCAAGGCTGAGAATTTCTTTTGCCCAGGCGTATCTGCTTGTGTAACCATCTCCAGCCAGGTGGTACAGACCAGCCCGCTCCCGCATATAATCCATGCCCCGGGCTAGAACCTGTGCAGTCACCTCGGCCAGCATGCGCGCCCAGGTGGGATTGCTGACTTGATCATCCACTATTCGCAGGGTTTCGTTATTTCGAGCCCAGCCCAATACCTTTGAAACGAAACTGTCCCGGCGAAGGCTGTAGACCCAGGCCGTGCGAAATATCAGGTAATCCCCGCCCACTGATTGGATGGCCTGCTCCCCGGCCAGTTTGCTCGCGCCATATACATTGATTGGATGGGGAGGATCGGCCTCTTGATAGGGGATGCCTTTATCGCCATCGAAAACATAGTCAGTAGAGTAATGAACAAGGATGGCATTCAGATTACGGGCTTCTTCTGCCAGCAGGCCCGGCCCGAAATTATTAATGGCTTCAGCGAGTTCCGGTTCACTCTCGGCTTTATCCACGGCGGTATAAGCGGCGGCATTGACAATCACGTCCGGGCGACATCCACGTACTGTTTCCCGGATGCTGGCTGAATCTGCCAGATCAATCTCGGGGTAATCGCACGCGCCTACAACCCCAAGTGGCTGCAAGGTGCGCTGTAATTCCCAACCGAGCTGGCCGGTGTTGCCCAAAAGGAGCAGTCTCATGAAACTTCCATCTCAATCAACCGGAACAGGTAATCGCCATAGCCATTATGCTTGTACGAACCAGCTATCGCGATTAACGCTTCCCGGGAGATGAAACCCTTTCGATAGGCAATCTCCTCCGGGCAGGAAATCATAATTCCCTGCCTTTCCTGCACGGTCTGGATAAAATTAGCCGCCTGCAAGAGTGATTCATGCGTGCCTGCATCCAACCAGGCAATGCCGCGTCCCAGTTGTTGAACCTGCAATTGGCCCATTTCAAGATAGATCTTGTTCAAATCCGTGATCTCGATCTCGCCGCGTGCGGAGGGCTTGAGTGCCCTGGCAAAGGACACCACGCGATGATCGTAGAAATACAACCCCGGAACAGCGAAATTCGAGCGCGGCCTGGCTGGCTTTTCTTCAATGCTGATCGCACGCCCGCGATCATCGAATTCAATCACGCCATAACGCTGGGGGTCGCGCACCGGATAGGCGAACACCAGTGCACCCATTTTTAATGCTGCAGCCGCTTGCATTTGATCAGCCAGCCCGTGGCCGAAGAAGATATTATCTCCCAGGATCAGGCAGGCCGGATTTTCACCCACAAACTGCTCTCCGACGATAAAAGCATCTGCCAAGCCGCGCGGCTCGGCTTGTTCAGCATAACTGAACTGCATCCCCCACTGCTGGCCACTGCCCAATAAATGTCTGAAAAGCGGCAGATCATCCGGGGTGCTGATGACCAGAACTTCACGAATTCCTGCAAGCATCAGCATTGAAAGCGGATAATAAATCAAAGGTTTATCGTACACCGGGAGGAGCTGCTTGCTCACTGCCAGGGTAAGTGGGTGCAAACGTGTTCCTTTGCCTCCCGCCAGGATGATTCCTTTCATTTCTGGCCCTCCACACGTTCAGCATAGTTCTGGTCAAGCCACGACTGGTATTCTTTTTGCTTACGTATGGTCTTGATCCAATCATCATGCTCCAGATACCAAGCAATTGTTTTCAAGAGGCCTTCCCTCAAAGTATATTTCGGATGCCAGCCCAATTCCCGCTTGATTTTATTAATATTCATGCCATAACGCCGATCATGTCCCGGCCGGTCGTTCACAAATTTCTTCAAACCGGCATGGGGGTGATAGGGCGATCCAGGCTTCAACTCGTCCAGAATCTCACAGATGGTATCCACAATTTCCAGATTTGTGGGTTGGTTGTTCCCACCAATATTGTAGCTCTCGCCAATCTGCCCATGTTCCAGAACCTGCCAGATGGCCTCGCAATGATCCTCCACATACAGCCAGTCACGAATCTGTTTCCCGTCGCCATAGATGGGCAAGGGTTTTCCCTCCAATGCATTGAAAGTGACCAATGGAATAAGCTTTTCAGGGAACTGGTATGGCCCATAATTATTCGAGCAGTTGGTGAGCGTGATGGGCAAGCCATAAGTATGCAAATAAGCGCGAACCAGATGATCACTACTGGCTTTAGAAGCCGCATAAGGTGAATTCGGGGAATAAGGAGTAGTCTCCTCGAAAGCAGGTGCGTCCGCGGTCAACGAACCAAAGACTTCATCTGTGGACACATGATGAAAGCGGACAGTTTTACCATCTGCCTCGTTTTCATCCAACCAGACCTTGCGGGCTGCTTCCAGAAGGGAAAAAGTACCAAAGATGTTGGTCCGCACAAATGCAGCGGGGCCAATGATGGACCGGTCAACATGTGTTTCTGCGGCAAAATGTACAATGGTATCCACCGCATTGCGCCGAAGGATGTCCTCTGCCAGGGATTGATCGCAAATGTCACCCTTAATAAATTCGTAGCGTTCAGATGAGGGCAAATCCTTCAGGTTTTCCAGGCTGCCGGCATAGGTCAGCAGATCCAGATTGACAACGAAAGAATCGGGCTGGGTCCTTAAAACGTAACGAACGAAATTTGAGCCAATAAACCCTGCGCCGCCGGTAACCAGAATGGTCCTCATTGTGCAACTCCTAATCGAAGAGTTCCGCCTCGGATAATAATTTCCCATGTGAATCTCTTTCCGAGAGAACCGGTTCCCTTCCATGCAGCAGCGGCCATTTTATCCCCAAGGTTGGATCGTTCCATTTCAGCGAGCGTTCCCATTCAGGGGCATAATAATCCGTGGTTTTATAGATCACTTCCGCCCAATCACTTAAAACATAAAACCCATGTGCAAAACCCATCGGTATCCACACCTGCAGCTTGTTTTCTGCGGAAAGAAGTACCCCCACCCAGCGGCCGAAAGTCGGCGAGCTTCGCCGCAGGTCCACTGCGACATCAAAGATCACCCCTACAACAGCACGGACCAGTTTTCCCTGACTTTGGCGAATCTGGTAGTGCAGCCCACGTAAAATACCTTGCTGGGAACCGGAATGATTGTCCTGAACGAAAGGTCCGGGTATGCCTGATCTGGCAAAGATGTCCGAGCGAAAAGTTTCCAGGTTGAAACCCCGCTTATCACCAAAGACCTTGGGTTGAATTATCAATACATCAGGTATGTCGGTCTTTTCGAACACCATAAGTTCAACTTCCCCTTTCCCGATAAGCCTGGATGACCTGGGTAGGCTCTCCAATGGCCTTTAAGGTCCCATGATCCAGCCAGGCAGCCCGCTGGCACATTTCCTCGATCGTGGCCATGGTGTGAGAGACCAACAAAATGGCTGCGCCGCGTTGGCGAAAGGCATTGATACGCGCCTCACATTTCTTCTGGAAGGCCTCGTCCCCGACGGATAGAACTTCGTCCACGATCAAGACATCCGGCTCGCTGGCAGTGGCGACTGAAAAGCCCAGGCGAGCGTACATACCAGAGGAATAGGTCCGGATGGGAGCATTGATGAACTCACCCAGTTCGGAGAAATCCACGATCTGGTCATATTTTTCCTGCATTTCATGGCGACTGAAACCCAGCAAGGCACCGTTCAGGTAGATATTCTCTTCACCAGTCAGTTCCGGGTGGAAACCAGCGCCCAGCTCCAGCAGAGGTGCCACCCTGCCTCTAACCACCACCCGGCCCCGGGTGGGACGCAGGACGCGTGCCACCACCTTGAGAAGTGTGCTCTTGCCGGCTCCGTTAACCCCTACCAGTCCGAACACCTCGCCCCGGTTAACCTCAAAGCTGACATCCTGTAGTGCCCAGAACGTACGCATTTGGACCTGGCCTTTCAGCCGGCGGATAAAATATTCTTTAAAGCTGCCAACACGTTCGCTGGGCACACGGTAGCGTACTGAAACAGCCTCGAGATGAACAGCCTCCACAAGATTAGTCACAGAATCCTCAGCAATTATCCTAAGCGACTCAGACACGATAGGCAAATTCATCGGATTTTGAGGTAAAGATGAGCCATCCCACCAACAACATCCCGAAAGCTATCACCATGGCCGGCCAGATCTCACCCCAAGTGGGCCAACGCCCATCATACAATGGCAGGCGCCAGAGTTTGACCAGGTAATATAAGGGATTTAGATGCAAGATCAATGCGTATTTGGCCGGAAAGATCGTCTCCGGATAAATGATCGGAGTCAGGTACATCCAGGCAGTCAGGATGATCTGGTACATCTCGGCCACATCAGGGAAATAGACTGCCAGTGTCGAAATCGTCAGGCCCAGGCCGAGGGTGAAACAGGCCAGTAATAGTAGAGAAACTGGCAGGAAAGCTACTGTGATCCGGAGCGATACCCCTGTGATGGCCATCACAATAATGAGTGGTACAAAGGATAAGATCAGGTTAACCATGCCCGATCCAATCGCGGAGATGCCAAAAGCAGCACGCGGGATATAAATGCGTTGCAGCAATCCGCCTCCCCAAACCAGGCTGCTTATTGCCATCATGGTGCTCTGGGAAAAGAAATTCCAGGCCATCAGGCCACATAATATGTAGGCAGGGTATGCGCGGATCTGGCCAAACAGTTGAGAAAAGACGAAGCTGAGAACCAGCATGATACCCAGTGGGCTGAGCATGGTCCAGGCCACGCCAAGGAAGGAGCGTTTATAGCGAGCAACAATATCACGTCGCACCAGTTGGAAAAGCAGGTGACGGTAATTCAATGCTTCCTTCAGTTCCTGGAGGGCGTGCGGAATTAATTGGGCTGAATCATAAATCGGGGTTGATTGCATGATTACCTATAGATTTGCTGAAAGACGGGAGGATTTTACCATGGAACACAGACAGGGCGACCAGCAGGAAAATGGAACGCGCCAAGGCTGGTGCCAATCACAGCAGGCGATAGATTCACTGGTTCAGTTCGTGAAAGATCATCTATCCTGATAATTTTGCGCGGCGGCGCGCACTGAGCAGCGGTCCAACCGCCTTGCGAAGGAGGTACTTGGCTGGCAATACCCCGAACCATGAGCCACCATCACGATAATGTACCTTGAGCATTTCCGGCCAGCAGCGATCATCTGCGGTGATCGTTTTTCCGCGAGTGTGAAGGCGAAAATTTGCCCAGAGCCGTGGTAAATATTGTACGGGAGCCAAAGCTGCCAGCCGGACCCACAAATCGTAATCCATTGCAAAATAAAACGAAGGGTCGAGCGGACCAACCTTGCGCCATAAGTCCGCACGCCAGAAGGAGGACTGCTGAGGGATGTGGACATAGCCGCGTCTTAAACGCCTGTAACTGGTCTGGGCAGCAGGAAAATGACCGATCATTTGGCCGGCCTCATCTATAAAATTGGCATTACCATACACCAGGCCAACCTCGGGGTGGTCGAGTAAAAACGCGACCGCCTCCCTCACGGCGTTTTTTTCGTAAGTATCGTCGGAGTTAAGCCAGGCCAGGATTGCGCCTTTTGCGTGGGCGAAGCCTTTGTTGATGGCATCGGTCTGGCCGCGGTCTTTTTCCGAAACCCACCAGGCCAACCGATCCGAGTAACGCCGGATGATTTCCACACTACCATCGTTGGACCCGCCGTCCACAATGATGTATTCAATGTTGGGATAATCCTGATCCAAGACCGAGCATATGGTGCTTTCCAGGAAATGCGCCTGGTTAAAGGACGGTGTGATAATCGAGACGAGAGGCAAATTTGTGTCAGACATAGGTCACGGCTTGAGATTGTAGATCAGGTAACCTTCACCCTTAGCAAAAATTGGATAACCATCAGCCAGGTAATCACGCAGTTGAGGCTGCGCATCGAGTTCACCAAGGGACGTGATGACAAATTCATCCATGCCGGCTGTATAGCGGGAAAACTCGGACGAGAATACCGGGGCAGCCTGCCCAGCCAGGGAACGCAGGTTGGTATCCATGTTACTTGGCCAATATTCCCCGCTTATCCAGCCCCAATAAGCCAGCCTGTAACCATAATCGCCAGAAACTTCGATTATTTTTTTATCATGTCCGATCAAATTCCCAAGATTCTGATAATAAGGGATGTCATCCCGATAATTAGCCACTGCCATGGTATTGCGCTCTCCCCACATTTGCATAGCTACACCGAGCAACAAAACTCCGACGAATCCGGCCCGCCAAACCCAGCCTTTCTGCTCCAACAGGCCTCGCACCAGGAAATCTGCCACCGGGACCAGGCCGAAGGCCACCACCAGGAGAATCGGCAGGTGATAATAATCATGGGTGATGAAGTGATAAGGGAAAGTGAAACCGTAAGCAATGTATCCAACCCACAGGCCGATGGCGATGAAACGCTGGCGATTGGTGGGATATAACAGGATACCGATCAACGCGGCGAACATGGCCGCAAACCCGGCGAAACCAGCTGCCATAAAAATCCAGCGACCGTAGAAAGATGGATCCATCCAATATGAGGGAAAGAAGCGCAGCCCAAATTGGCTGCCCAGGTTACTGGTAATGATCCCATATACATAGTAGATAATGGTCGGGACAATCGTAATGCCAACCACGAGCCAGGTTTGTTTATCGGCAAAAATGCGCTTCCAGGAGACCCGACTGATCACCAATCCGGCGGCTGCGCCCAACAGCGGAAAAACTGCCACCGATTTAACAAGAATCGTCAAACCGGTCAACACGCCGGCCAGGATGGCCATTTTCCAGGTCCGATACTTCTCCCAACGATAGAGCGCCCAAAGCGACCAGGCGATCATCGCCACCATCAATGGATCGGGCAGAAAAGCCCGGCTGACTGTCACCCCAAATGGAACGAACAAAAAATAAGCCAGGGCGATGATGCCGCCGGCCCGCATGGACATCTCTTTTGCCAGAAGCCAGATGGCGAAGCCGCCAGCCAGCCAGAAAAGGGAAGCATACAACGCGGCCCATCCAGGTTTGCACGCCGGTCAGGTTATAAGTCAGTGCGACGATGCCTTCCATGATGGGAGGCTCAATCAGCCCTTCCGCTTTCCACTGGGAGACTGCCATGCTGCGCTGCCAATCCGGGATGGTGGTCAGATGTTGATAATACATACCGCGGGCAATCAGCAGCGAACGATACTGGCGTGTCATATAGAAATCATTCGGCAGGTCGGTCAGATCATACAGCCGGATGCCGAGGGCGGCAACAAAAAGCACTACCAGCAGAACTGTCATCAGCCAAGGTCTAGCAAATAATTTGTGTTCCCTAACACTGTCCATTCTTGGCCATTATCCTTATGGATGGGTCGAAAGAGGATGCTGGAGATCGAATATGATATATTCATCCGTCTGGACATAGATCGGATAATTCTTGTACAGCAAATCCTTTATGACCGGTTCCTTGTCCAGCTCCCCGAACATGGTGACAAGGAAGTACTTATAACCGGCGGTATCCTGCTGGAAGGTTTGCAAAAGATTCACGTTCTGCCCAGCCAGGTAGCGCAGGTCGATATCAGCGCTGGTAAGCCAGGCAGTTGAGCCCTGCCAGCCCCAGTAGGCCAGGCGGTAGCCATAATCCTGGGTCAGACCAATCACGCCGCCAGCATGGCCGAGTTTATCACCGATCCCGGCCCAGAAACCGGGCTCATTGGAATAATCAGAACCCATGATCAGATCGCGGGAGTACCAGGACGGGATTGCCATCCCGACCAGCACCACCGCAGTCAAGACCAGCCGGGGAAAGATGCCCGGACTTATTTTGAAAAAGCGCTCAAAGAACAGCCGCAAGCCTGGAGCCATCGAGATGGCAACCACGGGGATAAAAGGCAACTGGTAATAATCATGTGAATAAAAATGGTACGAAAAGACCATCCCAAAAAGGAAATAGCCAACCCATAATCCGATCAAAAGAGGCCGCTCACGCTTCGAATCGGCCAGGAAAATGCTCAGGGCAGCCACGAGGACTGCCGTCCAGCCGATGTTGGCATTTACTGTAAAAGCCCAACGAAAATAGAATGCCGGGTCGACCCACATATTTGGGAAGAAACGCAAGGCAAATTGTCCCGCCATATTCAGTTTCAGTATCCCATATATTGTATAAATACCCACCGGCAGGATCATCAGCCCAGCCATCGTCCAGACCTGCGGGTCGCGGATGGATCTTTTCAAGCCTCTTGCCCCAAGGATGACCCCGGCAAATCCCCCCAGGATAATAAATACCGACAGGTTCTTGACAAACAAAGCCAAACCTGCAAAGATGCCAAATGCAATTGCCCATTTCCAACTGGCGGTAACCTGCCAGCGGAAAAGCGCCCACAGCGAGAAGATAATCAGGCACACCATCAAGGGATCTGGCATGAAAGCCCGGCTGGCAATCACCCCGAAAGGTACAAAAAGGTAAAAGATCGTCCCGATCATGGCCGCGCTGGTGGAGGCAAATTCCCGAATGAGCAGGAAAAGCGCCAACCCGGCAATCACCCAAAAGAAGGCAGAATAGATGCGGGCAATCCATAAATGCTCGCCGGTTACCCGGTAAGTTTGCGCAACGAGATTATCCAGCACAGGCGGTTCGATATTCGCCAGATTACCCAGGTTGATCGCCAGTTGCCGGGTGGCTTCCGGAACATTGCTCATGTACTGGTAATAAATGCCGCGGGCTTTCAGGGCGGAAAACAACTGGCGGGTGCCGGCGAAATCCAATGGTGGATTTTTCAGGTTGATCATGCGCAGAGCGAAGCTGCCCAGCAGAATTGCCGCCAGTAAGGTTTTCCACACCCAGGGTTGTTCAAAAAAAGGTCTTTTTACCAGGAATTTCATCTTTGTCCTAAATTCAGGCGGCGGGTGCGCAGTCGATCGTACCACTGGCGGATCTTCCCCAGCCCAAGCAGGGATAAAAATGCCAGAAGAATATGCTTCCAATCCTGGGCGGATGTCGCAGGATGAAGACGAAAGGCCCGCCCATAAGAACGCAACGCCTCCCACGGATGACCTGCATCAGTGAGATAAAAGGCATCGAAGCGTTCCACCCCGGCGAGGATGCGCTTCTCATCCGACCGGATGAGATCGGAAAATTCCGATCGGGATTGCAAATCGGCAATCAATACCCTGGCCTCCCGTCCATAGGCTGCGCCGCGCGTGCGGTTCTTGGCCTGGTCGTGGTAGCGGGCGGCTGCCCAGGTTTGTGGTGCGTACAGGATGGGAGCCTTCTGTGCCATGTTCATCCATAGGAGGTTGTCCATAAGCAGGTGGTAGGCTGGATTGAGATACCCCACTTCAACCAGGACTGACCGCCGCATGAAGGCCGCCGGCTGGCAAATAATATTGAAAGCCATCAAATCCGCCAGCGTGTACTGGCGGGCGCGCATCACGTTGAACGGCTTGCCGTCCGTGTCGATCGCCAGGGCGTCGCCATAGACCAGGCCCGCCTCCGGGTGAGACTGGAAAGTCTTTACGGCTGCGGACAGTGCACCCGGGAGGTAGATATCATCAGAATTGAGCCAGCCAACGAATTCACCACGTGCCCGCTGCAAGCCCTTGTTGACCGCTTCCGGCTGACCAGAGTCCTTTTCGGAGACCCACCAGGTCAGGCGGTTGGCATAACGACGGATGATCTCCACACTTCCGTCAGTGGATGCGCCGTCCACAACCAGATATTCAATGCTTGGATAATCCTGTTCCAACACCGAGCGCAAGGTCGCTTCCAGAAAACGCGCCTGGTTATAGGATGGAGTAACAATCGTAACGAGCGGCAGTGCAGCCATGATCAGAACAGCGATAGGTAATCAGCTTTGGGAAAGACGGTCAACCTGCCGCCGATCGTGGCATCCAGAACCTGCCGTCCGTTGGCCTCATAGGTCTGACGGGCCAGCTGGTATCCGATTTCGGAGGTTTCAAAATCGGGAAGTTGCCAACGGAAGCCTTTGCCAAAATAAGCCGGGTTGAAGTGATTAGGGTCATCGCCTTGCGAGACAATTGTGGCATTGGCTTTACCGGGCACATTCGTTTTGTGGTCCACGCCAACCAGGATAACCTGCTCAAAGCCCATATGGAAGGCCAATTGTAGCGCCACATACGTTACCGTGGCGCTTTCCCAAACCCGGTGACGGACATCGCGGGCGAAGGCGGGGTTATCGTACGTAGTGTAAAGAAACGTGGCCGGGAGTGGACCTGCTGGGAAGAACCGGTGCGAGCGCCAGGAGAGAAACTTCGGCATAGGTAGGGCAGAAATGTCATTGACACATTGCTGGATAACCAGGTCATTGACCGAGACAAAATACGTGGTATGGAAACCAAGCTCGGGGAACATAAGGTAAATCCGGTTCAGGCCGAAAGTGAATTCACCTCTAAGCTTGTTCAAATCAGTCTGCTTAAGGCTGGGACCGTTGCCAATAATAAAAGCACGCTGGCCCTTGTGAGCATTTTTTAAACCGGCCAATCTAACCATGCTGGCTCTGCGCCAGGGGTGCAAGTATGCGGAAGGCAGGTCAGGCAGATGTATCAGCCCGCTGTAGGTCTTGTGCAGAACGGTCCAACCTGAGGTCGGGATGATTTGCTTCAAGGTTTGTTTTACGCCCATGTTGATTACTCTATTACTCGGTGCTCAGCCTGGCTGTCGCGCCGCCGTCCACAATTATGGCCTGACCAGTCATGAAGGAGGATTGCGTATTATCCGCCAGGAAATAGATCGCATGGGCTATTTCCTCCGGCTTGCCGATACGCCCGTTGACAGTCTTGCGGGCCAGGTTATCCAACCGGGTATAGACATCCTCCCCGGCAAGGTGGCCGCGCTCCAACCCGGCGCGCAGCATGGGTGTATCCACCGCCCCGGGGAGGACAGCATTCACCCGGATGTTATCGCTGGCAAACTCGATGGCGATGGCGCGCGTCAAGGCCAGCAGACCGCCCTTACTGGCAGCATAGGCAGCAATATTCGTCGAAGTCTGCACAGCATGGACAGAAGAAACGTTGACAATCGCTCCACCACCCGCCGCTTTGAAAAGTGGGAAGGCCAGCCTGGCAAGCAGGAAGGCCGGACGTAGATTATTGGCAATGACAAAATCCCATTCTTCGACAGTAGTATCGACAAGAGGTTTGGCCACCTGGATGGCTGCATTGTTCACGAGTGCGTCCAGGGTCGTTGTAAAAGCCTGTACCTGCTGGAAGAGCGGCTGCATGGATTCGGGCCGGGCGACTTCACATTGTATGAAGAGCCCGCCGGCGGGAAAATCTCCCTGGAAGGGATTCCTATCCAGGCCGATGACTTTCCAGCCTTTTTCAGCAAAGAGGAATAATGTCGCGCGGCCAATTCCACGGCCTGCGCCCGTGACGAGAACAGTCCTGGCAGGTTGATCTACCATTTCACGACCTCCGTTCATGCTTTCCATTGATCACACTCTGTGGGATTCGCATCCTGGTTATACACCCAAAGTGTGCCCTCCTTCAAGACAAAATCGGGAATCTTCTCCAACGACCTGGCTTTCACGGCATTCAGATATGATCATCTCTTTTATGTTTATGGCGTACAGCCCGGATATGTCTCATTGACGATCAAAGCATCAGCTTCGTATGTTACGTCGGGCAACAAGGGGTAATTGGCACCAAAGTATTCATTAAGGATTATGCGGAATGAATTGACAGGAGTGATGGATTCGTACAAATCCTTATATCCTTTCGGTAAATAATAGGCATTCAAATTTGCAAAGCGGTTGTTACCTCTCAAACCATGGTCACCCATAAGAACGATAATGGGAGGTGTCTTTGATGCATGGATTATCGTCTGCAGGATGGGGATAATTCGCTTGTTAATATATTTCACCTGATCAATATAGCCTTGTTTTTGATATTCAGCGTTCACCGCATCTCCGCGATCTCCACCATAATAACCGGGATCAGTCAACATCCTGCCGTCTGGATTGAAGACATACGGAAAATGCGGCATGGTGATATGAACGTAGGTAAATTTTTGTCCTTCAATGGAAGGAACCGTAGGTAGTTTATCAAGAAAAAACAACTGCGCAGTAACATGCTCCCTGATAAGATCGCTGTTGGCTGGACCCATACCGGAAAAATCCACCGAGGTGGTTTGCTGACTGGAGGAATTCCGGTCAAAGTTTTGAGATATCTTCAATTTGGATTCCAGATCTGTCAGAATAATCGCCGCGGTACTTTTAACGTACATGGCCTCAAATGAATATAAGTATCCAAAATCCATTGCCGGACGGTCCACTGCAAAAAGGATATTTGCATCATCAAAAGCAACCCTTGGGTCATCTCCCAGGAAAGACACAGTTTTATAACCAACGCTTTCCAATTGACGACGCACCTCATTGTTCTTGATATTGCTCCAAAAAGTACTTCCATAAAAATCTTCTGCATACGCCCCGGGGATATATTTCATGTTCAATGTTGAGGCGATGGAGCCCAAAGTGAATCGATAATTGGGGCGGCTGCAGCGTGCCACATAAAACCCCATCTGTTTCAACTGTTCAATAAATTGTGTGTTGTCAAACCCCAAATCCTGCTGCATTGCATCTGCGCGTGCATATCCATCCAAGACAATAAGATATATATCCGGCAAATCCCTGCGGGCAGTCGTAACTGTCAGGCCAGACTGCAATGTCACCGGACGGTGAGCTCCATAAAACGCTCCCATATATGAATAGCTCAATTGAGCAACCTGGATTACAACCAGTACCAGACTCACTATATTTAGATAACGGCTCACCTTCTCATATTTTTTGATTCGCATTATTCCCCAAATACCAAGGCCGAAGACAACCAGATAAATGGGAATTAAAGTGCTGTGATGGCTGAAAATCCTCAACGCCGGCGAAGTACGGGCTTCATAGTAAACGTGACCGTATGAAAAGAAAGCCACCAGAATCAAACTCCCTATCAACGCGGCTCTCCCCACATTTCGAACAACTATAAAGAGAATACCAATGATGAGCGCTGATCCCAACAAAGTGACCAGGAAAGGACGCAAAACTACAGAAGTAGAAATCTCAAAAACGTTTAGCCTCCACAAAAACAGTAGAGGGAAAATACTGATTAAAACATAGTACCAGGGAAACCCTTTAAGAAAAGCTTTCATTCAATCGCTTCCAACAACGGTGTACCTTGTGTCAAATTTGCCTCACGTGAATCAGGTTAAGAATCCATTCCCGGATATGGAATTCCCAGCCCTTCCACCAGATTCTTGATCGTATTCCAGTGGACCCTTTCCCAGGCTGCCGGGCTGGAATTGGCATTGTGCGGGGCAAGCAGGACGTTGTCCATCCGCTTGAGAGGACTGGCATCTGGCAGCGGCTCGACTTCGAACACATCCAGGGCAGCGCCGCCAATTGTACCCGCATTCAACGCCGCCACCAGAGCGGTCTCCTCCACGATGGGACCACGTGCGGTGTTAATAAGCACCGCATGCTTGCGCATCAAACTCAATGTACGGGCGTTAATGAGATGGTGACTGGTCGGATTCAAATCACAATTAACAGAAACAAAGTCAGAAGCTGAGAGAAGCGCCTCGAGAGTGACCATCTGGATGCCGGTCTCGGCGATAAAAACATGATCAATCTCAACAATATCGTTTCCATAGATGGTCATTCCAAAGGCACGCGCCCGACGGGTCAGAGCCTTACCGATATTACCGATTCCGATAACCCCCAGCGTGCACTCATGCAAGGCGCGGCCGGGAATTTTATCCCATACGCCGGCTTTCATGGCTTTGTCCATCCATGGCTGGCGGCGGGTGAAAGCCAGCAGGTATCCCATCACCGTATCAGCCACGGGCAAGGTAAAGGCATTGATTGTGCGGCAGAGTTTTATGCCCAGGCGAGTGCAGGCAACTGCGTCGATCGAATCGATGCCAGTACCCCACTTGGAGATGACTTTCAAGCGCGGGGTACATTTCTCGAGCACGCGGGAGGTGTATCGATCGTCGCCGCAAATGGCTCCATCAAACTGACCGGCATATTTCAGCAGGTCGGCTTCTTCAAGCCGTTCGTGGACCTCCGGCGTAATCAGATCCAACCCATATTGATCGAACACCGGGCGGAATCGGTCAAGGGAAGAGAGCATGTAAGGGGCAGAAAAAAGAATGGTTGGCATAGGAAGGCTAATGATCTGAACAGGGATTCGGGGCTGGAGAGAAATTGAAAACGAACGGAACGGGCGATGAGTAACTTAGATCTTCCAATAAAGGATAATCTGCTCCCAAATAAGTGTCAAATATCAGACGGAAAGTATTGACTGGCGAAATGGTCGGATAGAGCAGGTTATTATGGCCGGGCAGGTAGTACGCGTTAAGGATTTTAAATTCGTCGCTGCCCGTCTGAAGCCAGGGGCCATGGTCGCCCTGGAGGATGATTATGGGCGGCGTGGCGGAACCAGCCTGAAGGGTCGTTATAGCTTTTTCCAATTGGCTGGAAATAAACTCCACCTGATTACGATATCCTTTGGAATAGTTCTCCTGCGAGTAAATACCGTTGGCATCCATGAAAGGAGCGGGATTGGTGGGCGACCCATCCGGCCCAAATACAAAAAGAGGGTGGGGTTGAATAAGATGAATGAAAACGAACTTGGGACCAGGCATGTGCGCCAGCCTGCCCATGCTGCCCAATACCAGCCGGGTGCGGTCCCGGTAGCGCTGGCCGTCAATCTGACCAAGATCGACCAGGCCAAGATCCTCCAGATGGCGTGCCGGGGTGGTACGAAGGAGCAAGGTTTCGAACTCAGTCATCGCTGACCATACCGGCGAGGGTGAAAGATACATATCGGCTGTTGTAATTTCTGTAAAAGCAAAGCCGCTGGCAAATGCAACCGTTCGATAACCAGCGCTCTCCAACTCGTAACGAACGGTACTATGGAGAATGGACTCCCATAGCTGCGTGCGATCCTCATTTTTGGGAGTGAACTTGTCGTTCAGGTTTTGAAGATAATCCAAATTTAATGAAGACCCCAGCGAGATATCCGTGCGAGGATAATTGCTTTGGCTGCATTCCGCTATGTAGAACCCCATCTTCTCCAGGTCTGATATAAATGCGCTATTGTCATATTGAAAATTGTTCTTCAAAAGATCAGACCGGCCATACGAATCAAGGATGAAATAGTAAATATCCGGCGGAATCTGCCCGTTGGGGACCTGAAGCGCCTGGATCGGGGCGTTTGGGTCAACCGGTTGAGCTGCCTGCGCAACCGGCGGAATCGATCGCCTGACCACCTGACCGGCCGCGAACAACACCAGGCCAAGCGAGATGATATTCAGCGTCAGCGCGGCATTCTGGAAGTGGCTCGAAGGTCGCCCTGCCCAGATCAATGCCAGGATCGTGAGGACAAGCCACAATCCACCCAGCCAGGCAGGAAGCGGGATTTTCCATTTGTTGTTTTGTAGCAGGTCAAAAACGTGACCGTAGGTGTAAAACAGCACCGAAATCGCGCTTGTGGCGAAAGCCGCCCGGTGCCAGTTCCGATAGAGCAGCCGGAAAAGCAGGAAAAGCAACAAGGCGGCTGCCACCGAAACGATCAGCGGCCGAATACCGGCGGTATAGCGGACCTGCGAAATGTTATGAGAGAGCAGTGCCAGGACCGGGTAAGCAGCAAAAAATACAAAATACCAGGGAATGTTAAAAGCCTTGAACAGTTTTTTCATCAAGATGATCTCAATTCAAGAGGATATTATTAATCTCTTGTGGGATGAATTCATTTCATACGGTGCTGCATCAGAAAGCCGGTGATGGCAAAATCCAACTCTTCGTCAATATCCCAGGCTTCGCCAGGGTCCATTTCGTACATGAACGGGTGCTCACCCAGACGGTTGCGGCGTCTTTCCAGGTTTTCGCGGGTAAAAATATAGATGCAGGAGTTCTCTTCAAAGACCGGCGGCAGGTCCTGAGTCTGGAGCAGGACGTTGGGATCGTGGTTGAGGGCATTTCCGGCCTGGTCATATAAACGGGTATGAAGCCGCGTCACCGAGAAGAGCGAGTCATACACAGGATAATTGGCCAGAAAAGTCTGGGCGGCTTTCGAGATGGTCTCCGGGCGCAGCAGCGGATTGGTGCTGTGGGTTTGGAGGTAAAAATCAGCTTCGACCCGGGAGGTATCGTAGAGAAGGATCTCATTCATGGAGATGGCGTCTGCTCTAAGATTCTCCGGGCGTGGCAGAATAATCACCTGGGGAAAATCCCGCCCAAGACCGTCCATAATCGGGTCAGAATCAGTATCCACAACGACGGTGGAAATCTCCGGAACTGACAGCAGAGTCTCGATAATGTGCTGGTAGAGTGGCTTACCCGCCAGCGAGCGGAAGTTCTTGCCGGGAACCCGCTGCGAATGGTGGCGCATTGGAACAAGGGCTGCGAGTTTTGTCATAGATCACTCATTATACCGAATCGACCCTGAGGGCGAGACCTTGGCACTGCCCATCAAGCACGCTCCGGATTTCATTTTCGTTGATAGACTCTACCTTGTGAGTCTTTATAGACCAATTGCCAAACCGCCGACCAATCCGGCTGGTCAAGCGCACCAGGATAACCACCCGGGTCTTTAAGGTAGACAACATAGTCAGCCGGACGGGAGCGGGTGACAGTATTGGTAAATCCTGCGTCATACAGGTAGTACGGTAAACCATTTTCAGTAATGACCACCGAGTTATGAACATTTTTCTGGACATAATCGTAGGCACTGTAATAACCATCCACGCCGACAGGTGTGCAGAAATTGGTCGTGCAGAACGATCGCATTCCGAGCATGGGTACTCAATAGATCTCTCTGCGACCATACCCCCCACCCGCCGAAGGCAAGCACCCCGACTGCAAGAAGGATGGATAGGACCACCTTCCTGGAAATCCAGGCATATACCGGAATGATGATTGGCTCAAAAAGCGCCAGGAGGAGCACGAAAAGATAGGCCAGCAATGCAATCGCAAACCGCCAGGCGATTTGGGCAGGCACCCCGGTATCGCGGAAGAAAGCCGAGGCAGGAGTAAATGCAAAAGTGACCAACAGCACAAGAGCAGCCAGGCAATAAAACCGCAGAGCCGGTCGGAATATTGAGACTACAACAGAGACGGCAATGATGCCCAAAACATAGTAAAGGTTTCTAGGAATGTAATGATAAAAAAACGGATTGGTCAGGTTGCTGGCAATGCTCCATTTTGAGGCGACCAGGGAAGCCTGGCTGAAAAGGACTCCCTGTAAAACCAGGTTCCTATAAATCCACAATGCCCCCGGCAAAATGGCAATTGCACTGCCGATAAGCTGCCAACGGTACCTGCCAAACTGGCCTGACCGCCAGATAAAGAAAAACATTATCAGCCAGGCGAACAAAATCACCAGAGCCGCATTCGGCTTGACGCTGATGGCCAGGGCACTCGCCAGTGCAAGTCCAAATGGAAAGAATGGACCTTCCCGGGAGAACGGGGTGAATAAAAGGACTGCCAGGAGCGAAGCGCCCAGGAATAGGTCATTTTTCCCTATTAAAGTGATTTGCGACCAAAAGATCCACCAGATATTGCTGTCAAATCCCCGGGCCAATTGATATCCCAGGAAAAGAAGGCTGATCAAGAGGATAACGGGAGCCAGGGGCAACCGGGTATAGCGCACAACCAAAAGCGCCATGGAAAGCAGGAGGAATAAGGATAGCAAAGCATGGACAGACCCGATCAAGAAGCCGGGGTGGTTGAGGGAAAGTGCGAATGCAACCAGAGACTCGTAGCCAAAAGGATATTCCCCATAAGAAATACTAAGGTCCCAGGCGGACCCGGTGGATATCATCTCCGCAGCTTTTGGGAAATGGTACAGGCCGGCATCCCAAGGCAGCACATTGGAAATGGGTGAATATGGCCAATGCGCCAGGGGAAAGAAGACCAACAAGATATACAAGGCCAATCCACTGGCCAGAAACGCCAAAGGCAACCAAAGGTTTCTTGGAAGTTTGGAGGGTTTGATAAAAGAATCGTTGAATGGCTTGCCGATCCGTATAAAAAGGTAGAAGACCGTGCCTCCCAGGAGCAGCGCCAGGGGTATGACAAGGAAGGCTTTATAGATCCCCAGGATCCCCAGAATTTGGCTGACGGCAATCACACCGTAAAGGAAGCTGAGGACGATAGCAAACAGGAACATGGCTGGATTCCGTTTCAACGCAAAGGTCCTCTGTAAATCATGATGTCACGCTATTATGAATGCTTCCAATCAAAAAAACGCCCAGTGGTTTCCATGCAAGTCATTCCATCAGAAGGAAATTTCCATCTTGCAGAATGCCGTTCTGCAAGGCACGGGCGGTGGGCGATTTCTCCAAAGAGCGCCGGGAAAATTTTTTCAGGCGCACATATCCAGTCGGGGCAGTGGACTCAATATATTCGCCAAACGGCAGGGAAAAGCGATAATAACGATAGTACATGAAGCGCCGGGTTCGCCTGACTGCCTCCTGCGGGACCTCCAGCCGGGTTGCCGATAAAAAGGATTCCAACCTGCGTAGATAAGCTTCCCGATCCCGTTCGAAATAGACCGTTCCGTATCCCACGAATGGGGCCTGGCCCGCGCCCAAGGCAGGAATACCCATCAACAAAGACTCCAGTCCGATCTGCGAGTTATACGTCAGCACGAATTTGGACAGCCTGATCAGTTCATACGAACTGATGCGCTCCTGAGGCGGGATAAAGGCCGCATTGGGGAGGAAGGCGGCCTTCTGCTGAAACCACATCTCGACAGACTCGCGACTGCGTTTGCCCGGGCGGGCCTCGTCGGGATGGGCGCGCACCACGAAGAGCGTCTCCGGGTGAGCCTTAAAAACCTCCAGCAGGGCATCCAGCCAGGTGAACATGTCTTTGAAGATCACGTTGGCGTGCAACTGGGTGGTATCAAAGATGACGTTGGTGAAGACCGCCGCCACCTGCTTGAACCCGGCAGCTTTTCGCACAAGCTCATCCGGCAGACTGTGCATCGCCTTCCAGAACTGAATACCAGCCATGCTGAAGTCTCCCTGCGTGCGTTTCTGCAGGTCCACGTCCAGGCGGGTGTTCTGTTCCGGGGTGAGGTCCACGTCAGGGATCGTGATGGGATAAGCAGTGACGTCGCCTTCCACGAAATATCCGCTGAATGGCTGGAAGCCCGACTCGTGGGTGATAACGCGCACACCGCGCTGGCGGCACAGCCAGGCTGCGGTGGCTTCAGGGAAATGCATCCCATTGAACAGGACGGCAGCCTGAGGTTTGACATTTTCCAACAAGTAACTGAATTTACGAGCCACATTCCAGGCTGAGAGCATGAACTCGCGGCAGATGAAGCGGGTCGCCTGGTCATCGGTCAGGGTCTGGAGACGCAATCTCCACCGCAAGGAAGGCATGACCAGCCTGCCCAGCGGGATGGACCCGGCAGAATCCGGAAAGGGGTGTTCGTACTGCAGGAGTTCATTCAAACTCAGGGACTGCAGGGCCGCAGCCAGTTGGTTATCCTGTTGATAGGAAAACGGGCGCACCTCCGCAGCGGTGGTGTTCACCTTTGACTGGCGAATGCACATTGAACACGGCATGGCCTTTTCAGGGTCATCCTGATCCGTACCCAGAACGCAACGACTCATCCCAGCCCAGCAGATAAAATGGACGACCCTTACTCCAGCCAGCCGCACCACCCAGGATGCCAGCAATGAAAAAGCCGCGTTCTGGCTGTTTCCGCGGATACGCGTGGATGCATTAAAAAATACCACCGGCAGCCTTTCCCGGTTTCCCCTGGCATGACTTGCCACCTGCCGTGCCATGCGGATGACCTGCCAGTCATTCATCAGGCTCTTTGAAGCCGTCTGGAGGCGTCGAAGAATCGGCTGCACGAAACCAGGCAAACTCACTTTTGACTCAGCATTCATTCATTTTTCTTCCTGGGCCTTGAAAAACGCCTCCGAGAGACGCTGGATGGCCTGGATGAAGCCCTGCCCGGCATGCTGGTGACCCCGCCAGATTTCGGGAACCATGGTGCCGTGGTAATCCTTTGTGACTCGGAAGAAATGCACCCAGTCAATATTACCTTCGCCAATTTGCAAACCTTCCCCATCCAAACCGGAGCCGTCAGAGATGTGCAAATGGTGGGTAAAGGGCAGGAGGATCTTCACTTGCTCGTAAAAATCCAGGTGAGCCCAATTGCAATAAAGTTTCGAATGGCTGGTATCGAAACAGATGTTCAGCTTGCGCGGGACAATGAATTCACGGATTTCATTGGCATCCATGAAAGCGTTCGTGACCCACTGGCCGCCAAAGTACCAGGGATGAGGCGGCAGGTTCTCAAGTAAGATCTCCACGCCTTCAGAATCAATCTGCTCAACCGAGCGACCGAGGTTCTCGTACAGGGGCCGATTATCCTGAATGGGCTGGTCTATGGTCATGCCCCCGGAATGGACGACCACCTTGGGTATGCCTTTAAAGTGCTTCGCCATGGCACGCGTCCGGTCGATGGATTTCTGGATCAGGGCGACGGAATCGACGCGCCGTTTTTTATCCCGGGCGCACAGGTCCACCAGCGTGCGCTCCCAAAACTCCGGGGCGTGCACAACCAGCGGCATATCGTAATCAACGCCTGGATATTCATCATTCAGGTCGGCATCGGTAAAATGAAATTCCAGGAAGCGGGGGTTATAAACCATCAAGTCTTCGTAATCGCGGAAGCGCACGGTAAAACCCCACTGCATGGGCAATATATGCTCCATGTCCAATTCATGTTGAATTCCGAGATCGCTCTCCAGGAAGGGCTCGTCGGCTTCAATGGCCCGGGCTGCGCGCTTGCCAAGTAATTCCGGGTAGCGCTGCGGGGAAAGACCCAGGCCTGGACCTTTTACAGATACCATCTCAACCGTAATAACCTCGCCTGGTTCGATATTCCGGGTCGCAACGAGACTCTTTGCCAGGGTCTCCCGATTAAGGATCTCGCCGCGCGAGAAAAATTTCTCTTCTCCGGTTCCCAGCGCCAAAGAAACAAGGTGGATATCCCTGACCATTTTCTTGAATCCCTGTGGCTCCAGGCTGGCAGCATGGTCAGGACCGTCCATGGCGCGGTCAAGGGTGATATGCCGTTCGATGATATTGGCGCCCAGCGCGGCCGCAACAGTGGAAACCGCAATGCCGCGTTCGTGACCAGAATATCCCACCGGCACAGCGTATTTACGCAATTGATCCATGTAGCGCAGATTAATATCTTCAAAAGCAGCCGGATAGGTGCTGTTGCAGTGCAACAGAGCAAACTGCGCCTGGCGCTCTTTCAGATATCCAACCGTAAAATCAACCTCGTCGGGACGGGACATGCCGGTTGACAGGATAAGGGGTTTCTTTTTCTTGACCAGGTGGTCAAGCAGGGGCAGGTTCGTCAAGTCCGCAGAAGCCACCTTGAAAGCCGGTACGCCGAGGGTTTCCAAAAAGTCGGCGCTTTCTTTATCAAAGGGCGAGCACAAGAAAGTTATGCCCTTTTTCTTGCAGTACGCGGCGATCTCGTGATATGTACTTTCCGGCAACTCCACCTGCTGCAGGATAGGGAGCAGATAACGCAGACTCTTCTCGCCCGCATTGACATTATCCAGGTATTTTTGAGGATAAAGGGTCTTTAAATTGCGTTTCTGGAATTTTACAGCATCCGCACCCGCATCCACGGCAATATCGATCAACTCAAATGCCAGTTGGGGAATACCATTATGGTTAACGCCAATCTCTGCAATGATATAGGTGGGATGGCCGTCTCCTATTAAACGATTACCGATTTTGATCTCAGGCATAGAACCTCTTAATTTTCTGTGCTAATCTTCCGTTACAACTCTACGCAGCTTCTTCAATGTGCTCTTCTCGCTTTCGTAGACACGCTTGACGCCGTCGCCCAGCGAGGCTTCTGCAGTACGCACATATTTGACCAGGCGCTCGAAGCCGCTTGGTTCCACCGAAGCGGCCTGATCGGAACCCCACATGGCCCGATCAAGGGTCAGGTGCCTTTCAATGATGCAGGCGCCCAAAGCCACTGCAACCTGTGGCGGAACAAGACCGACCTCATGGCCGGAATAACCGACCGGGCAGGGAAATTCGTTTTGCAGGGTCCGGATCATGCGCAGGTTGAGTTCTTCAGGCTCGCAAGGATAAGTACTGGTACAGTGCATGATGACCAAGTCCCCGGTCCCGACAACCTTGACTGACGCCCGGATCTGTTCCATGGTGGACATGCCGGTGGAAATCACCAGAGGGCGGCCTGTTTTTCGAACATGACGGAGCAGGTCATGGTCAGTCAGGGAAGCCGATGGGATCTTGTATATCGGGGTGTTGAACTGCTCCATAAAATCCACGGCTTGTTCGTCCCAAACAGATGTGAACCAAGTGATCCCCTTTTGTTTACAATACCGGTCAATCTCACGATATTGTTCCTGGCCAAATTCAACCTTGTAACGGTATTCCAGGTAGGTGATATATCCCCAGGGGGTCTCGCGCATCTGGTTCTGTTGACCAAGCGGGGTGGAGACTTCCGGTGTACGCTTCTGGAATTTGACCGCGTCCACTCCGGCGTGGACGGCCGCGTCAATCATTTGTTTGCAGACATCCAAATCGCCGTTGTGATTGTTGCCGATCTCGGCGATGATATAAGTAGGGTGACCATCTCCAACAAGGCGATCTCCAATCTTGATCTCAGCCACAAAAACCTCCTGAGTATAGACAGAACAGAAAACATGCGATTGTATCCTGGCGCCAATTCCGTTTCCTTGCCTGAAAAAGGTGAATCATTTGCTTAATCCGTAAACATACTCGGCTTGACTGACATGCAAGAGCGGCAGACCCAAAGACCGGATCTTTCCATCAACACTGGTGAAATCCGGGTAGCGGGAAGAATCCACCACCACATAGCTCACACCCAACTGCCTGAGCAAATCAACGCTTTCCTGAGATGGGAATGTGTCCATGACCGGCTGGATGCGGGTGTACTGTTCCGGCGAGTTGGCACTGAAATTGCCACCCAGGAAGGGCTTTTGATGGACCAGCGTGTCATACACCTGGCCCTGGTTTGATTCCTCATCGAAGGGGAACTGTGCCACTGCGCCTGTGTTGGGCTGGGCCGCCAGCCAGGTATCCACCGGGCGAGCCTGCACCGTTTTGAAATCACTCAACACACCCGGATAGAAGTCGATAAAAACGAGCACCAGCAGGCCAACCCCGACCCAGCGCCTGGCTTTGGAAGAGGCCGTTTTCGTCAACACATAGGCCCCCAGTCCGGCCATCAGGCTGGTGAAGATCAGCGTGAACAACCCAAAGCGCATCATTACCCGCATCTTGGAAAAGTAGGGCAAGTAGCGGCTCAGGTAGTAGGCTGGCAGGTAAAAATAAGGAAGATTTGTTCGGTGAAATAGGGATTGTAAAACCTTCGGCAGAGTGGTGGTCCCCAGCCAGTGCAACTGCATTCCCAGGGCCAGCACGAACGCAACCACCGCCACCAGGCTGGCAATCCCCAACAGTTCCGGGTGCCGCAACCGGCGCCGTTTGATCCAGGCAATCACCACCAACACCAAAGCCACCACACCGATATACAGGGTCGCTTCCTGGAATATTTCCGGGTTGAAGGTTCTGTCGATCCATCCCCCCCACAAGAACTGCTTGATCGACGGGATCACAAAGTCCGTCGGGCTGGCCGAGTAACGGTTCATGTATTCCACAGAGCGCTCTTGCAGGCCTCCCTGGGCATTCAGGCGGAGATAGGGCAGCATCGAAAGCCCCACCAGAACCATCGCCAGCAGACCAAATGCCACCAGGCTCTCCCAGAACACCGCATGCCTCAAACGCTTGTACCCCTTGAAGATCACGAAACCCAGCAGGAAGACCACCGTAATCAGTATGGTCATGTAAACATAATACGGGCTGGTCAAACCGATTAACCCTGCCGCAATCCCCGCCATCAGAACCGGCTTCCACGAAAACTTCTCCTGCTTCAGCAGGTCGAACAATCCCCAGAAATAGAACGGGAACCACTGCGTACCCGCCAGACTCAAGTGCCCGACAATAAAATGGGCCATGCGGTACGGCAGGAAGGCAAAGACCGTCCCGGCAACCAGTCCGGCCCAATTGTCATCCGTCAGGTGTCTCACCCACAGGTACATCCCCCAGCCTGAGAGAATAAAGCTGAGCAGCATCGCAAAGTTGTACCCCCAGGTCGGCCCAAACAGCAGGCTCCCCGGCAATGCCAATCCCACCATCGCCGGCGTGATATCCGTGGTCGCCAGGTTCCAACCCTGCGGATAATTCAGATAAGGAGCAAAGAACGGACTGATCTTCAACTGGAAGAGCGCCTTCTGGTACCAACCCACCAGCCAGATGAAATAACTGCCATCCCCGCCTGCCCCTGCCGCAGCTCTGCCCATCCTGGCCACCAGAGGATAGGTCATGATGATGCTCAGAATAACAAAATAGACAAACGCCAGCAAGGACGGTTGCCGCACAAATCCCAGAAGCTTCCTAGTGAATGATCGCATATGGATCCTCCGGCATGTGGAATGGCTTTCCTGCCGCCACAATCTTGCCGGAATCAATCCTATTCGAACAATGCCTGTTCCACCATACCGCAGATGACATGCCAGACAAATTCGTGAACTTCCTGGACCCGGGGCGTATCTGCGGAGGGGACGACCAGGCAGAAATCACATTTCATAGTCATCGTGGGATTTCCTTTTTCGCCTGTAAAGCCAATTATCTTGACTTCACGCGCCTGCGCCACGTCCAGTGCCTTCAGAACGTTGGGCGAACCACCGCTCGTGCTGAACGCGATCAAAACATCGCCGGCTCTGGCCAGGGCTTCCACCTGGCGCGAGAAGGTGAATTCGAAGGATGCATCGTTCCCAATGGCTGTCAGGGTGGATGTGTCCACCGTCAGCGCAATGGCGGGCAAGGCAGCCCGGTCCATGCGAAAGCGGTTGACAAATTCGGCCACCATATGCTGTAGAATCGGCCGCACTGCCGCCGTTGCCACAGACCATCACTTTGTTGCCTTTGCGAAAGCATTCCACCAGGCATCCGGCAATCGCGTGAATGACCTGTGAGCTCTCTTTAACGGTCTGTTCCATGATCCGTGTATGGATCTTCAATTCCTCTTCAAGTTTCATAGGACTAATCACAATCCACTTTCTCCAAATCAGAACCTACCAGCAGCTTCGTCCGCCATCGATCACCAGATTGGCGCCTGTCATGTAGGAAGAGGCGTCCGAACACAGGAACAGGATGGCGGCCTGATATTCATTGGCAGTGGCCATACGGCCCAGGGGGATCAGCCTGGCAAGCCGCTCGACAAAATCACCCGGCTGTTCATTGTACACACCGCCAGGGGAGATCGCATTGACACGGATGCCGCTATCAGCCCAATAGGTGGCCAGATAACGCGTCAGGCCGATCAGACCGGTCTTCACCACCGAATAGGTGACTGGCTTGACCGGCTGCCGGTCCTCGGGCAGGCCTGGTTTGCGATAAAGGCGCTGGTCAGGGGCGATGACCGCCAGGTCGGAGGCCACATTGACGATCACGCCCTGCTTGCGGCGGGCCATTTCACTGCCAATTACCTGTGAGCATAGGAAGGCCCCCTTGAGGCCAACATTCAGGTCAGCCTCCCACTGTTCAAGCGGGAAGAATTCCAGGCGGGAGAATTCCACATCCGTCCTGTTTTCCATCTTGGGATTGTTGGCAGCATTGTTTATCAGGATGTCAACCCGGCCGAACCGATCCAGTACTGCGGCAAGCAGATTTTTGACACTCGTCAAATCGGTGATATCCGTCTGCATGGCACAGGCTTGCCCGCCAAAGCGCTCTTTCCAATCCTGGCTGTGCTGGTCCACCCCATTGATGTGGATATCCGCCAGGACAGGAATACCACCTGCCCGGGCGATGGCTTCTGCATGCTGCCGGCCCAGCAACCCGGTCCCGCCGGTGATGACCGCCACCCGGCCGGCCAAACTGAATAAGTCCTTAGTATTCTCCATTTATCTTACCTTTCAATTTCAACAACCTTCTCGGTGACCAGGGATTCCTTCGCAGCGAGGGCCATGCGCAAGCTTTGCGCCCCGTCTCGCAGATTGACCAGCGGAGTCGGTTTTCCCTGCATGCCATCCAGAAAATACTTCAATTCGTCCAGGAATAACTGGTTGCGCTGGAATCCTTCGTAAGAAGTGGTCTCGATCCGATTACCCCGGCCATCGAAAACATCCACCGTCAACGCACGAAGATCAACCAGGATCTTCCCGGCATCCCCGACGATCTCACAGGAACGACTGGGCGGATTTTGTATGTAATCTTGATGCAGGCTGACAGGAATCGGATGACCATCCAGCATGCACTCCATCAGAATATCGGCGGTGTCTTCCACATCAACTTCCAGGCTGCTCAGATGCCCGCCCAGCGCAAATATGCGCCGGGGCAGGCCAAACAGCCAGTAAAGATAATCCAGCTCGTGGATTTGCGTAAGGATCACACCTCCTCCCAGGTCCGTTCTCGAAGCATAACTCTGACGGTAATCCTCGTAGGTGTGCCAGCCAGGCAGGTACTCTCCAACCACCGCCCGAACAGATAGAATCCGGCCGACTTTTTTCTCCTGAACCAGGGCATGCAGGCGCTGCAGGCAGGGGTGGAAACGCATCTGGTAGCCAACCGCGGCTGTCAGGCCTCGGCTTTCCACCAGGCTGATCAATTCGTCCACATTTTCCAGGTTGTGCGAGAGCGGTTTCTCGATGAACAAGGCGCAGCCTTGCTGAGCCGCCCGGATAGACGCCGGGATATGCAGGCTGGTGGGGTTGCACACAAAGACGGCCTGTGGTTTTTGGGCCAAAGCTTGTTCGGCATCCGGGAAGATTGCCAGGCCGAACTTTTTCTCCAGGCTCAGCCCCTCTTCAATTTTAAGCTGGTCAGTGAGAACCGGTGGATTGGGGCGGGGATCATATGCGATGATTTCCAGATCATCACCCTGCAACCTGCGCAGGTTACGCAGGTGACGCTGTCCAATACCGCCGAGACCCATGATCAATATTTTCATCTTTCTTTATCCTCAGAGTTGTACACCATCATTATGAACAAAATGCTTCAAAACAAAATTACGGTTCTGCCTGGCCCAAGCCACTTCGTCTCCGCTGGTTCCGCGTGCCACCTGCAAAATGAAATCCCCAGCATAGGCAACCTTCCTCAGGCTTTCTGCCAGGGCCGGGAAATCCGCGTCGCCCTTCCCGAGCGGCACCGTGCTTGCACCCTTGAGGCGGTCCTTAATGTGGACGCTGCCCACCCGGTCCCCATAGGCAGTAAATTCCTCGCGCGGGTCATACCCCAGGGAAGAACTGTTCCCGGAATCGTAGTTGGCCTTGAGCAACGGATGAGGTATTTGCACCAGAAGCCCGGCAAAACGAAGCGGATTCAGGGATGTCTCCAGATGAATTTCAATTCCAGTCTTCCCGACCTTCCGGAGAATGCGTTTCAGGAGAAGCACCACCCCGTCAAATTCAGCCTGGGTGTCGATGCGGGATGCATCCACGAAGGGTATCACCATCCGGTTGATGCCAATCAAGCGGCCGCGCTCCAATAACCAGTAGAACGTATTGAGACGGTCATCCAGTTCCGCCTGGCTGGCTCGTACAAGTGGCCTGTCCATAAAATAATCTGCACAAATGGAAAGGATTTTGACCTGATGTTGCTGGGAAAGATCCTTGATTTTCTTAATGCCGGTATCTGTTGCAAGCGGGTTGATGTCGGCCCCATACAGGTCATAGATCCATTCGATGCAGTCCAGTCCAGCCTGGCTGGCAAGCGCAAACTCATCCGCCCAGCGCTCACGCGGAAAACACTGGATACGGTTATCCGTTGGGGGAACAAGGCGGCCTTGCATGATACCAATATGGGTCATTCTTCTCCGCATATATCCAGCAGATGAATTAGCGGGCGGGTTTCGTCTTGAATGCCCCGCTGCCAAGGCAGAAAGCATTCAAGGCCGGAAAGGAACGCTTTCCCGTTGGAGACATCTCGAATTGAACCGGTTATGCGCCGTTACCCTTTGAATCGACCCGGCGCAGTTTCTGCATGATCGGCACTTCGCGTTCAACCACACGTTTGACGCCGTCGCCCATGGCCGTCTCGACCAGGCGGATATCACGGACCAGGTGAGTGAAACCCTGTGGCTCGACGGAGGCAGCCTGGTCGGAGCCCCACATGGCGCGGTCAAGAGTGATATGGCGCTCCACCACGCAAGCGCCCATGGCTACAGAAGCAATGGTTGTGGAAAGCCCGGTTTCGTGTCCGGAATATCCGATTGGCAAGCCGTAGCGCTGTTTCAACATGGGGATTACGCGCAAATTCAATTCTTCATAGTAGGCAGGGTAAGTGCTGGTGGTGTGCATGATCACCAGCTGTTCTTTTCCCAGCACATCCACAGCATGGTCGATCTGCCCCAGCGTACTCATGCCAGTGGACACCAGGATCGGGCGGCCTTTACTGCGGGTGTGACGCAGCAGGCCGTCATCGGTGAGGGAGGCCGAGGCGACCTTGTAGCAGGGCACATTAAATTGCTCGATAAAATCAACCGATCGTTCATCCCAGCAGGAGGCCAGCCAGGCAATATTGTTCTGCCGGCAATAACGATCGATCTCGGCGTAATCTTCCTGATCGAATTCCAGGCCGTACTTTAAATCCCCGTTCGTAGTACCGAAGGGGCTTTCACGCGGGCGCGCCAATTCCTCAGCAGAATAGACAATATTAATTGTGCGCTTCTGGAATTTGACGGCATTGCACCTGGCTGCCACAGCCGCATCGATGAGTTTTTTGGCGAGGTCAATATTTCCGTTGTGGTTGATGCCGATCTCGGCAATAACATAACAAGGATTTCCTTCACCAACCAAAGAATTTCCGATCTTAATTTCTGACAGCATGTTCCTCCAAAATGATGATCCTCAACAGTCACCCGAAAAAGATTCGCCTGCCAAACCGATGAGCGGGCGCAATTGTAATTCAGAAGTCAGGCCCTGTGTTGAGAGCCCGGTTTGTTTGACAACTTCTCCATAAGCATATCGCATAACTCACGCACTGCCGCGTGACCTCCGGGTCGAGTCAAGACAAAATCGGCCTGGCGTGCCACCTCGTGCATGGCATCGGCGACTGCCACCGCCCAGCCCACCAACGGGAAGCACGGCAGGTCGTTGACATCGTTCCCCAGATACACAGCCTGGCTGGCATCCAGATTGCGCTCGCTGAGAAGCCTGTTCAATGCGGCCGCCTTGTCACTTTCCCCCTGGATGAAGGGGACGTTCATCTTCCGGCAACGCGCCGCAACAACCGGGTTGGTTTCCAAGGAAATCACAACCGTTTCCACTCCAGCCTGTTGAAGCTGCCGGATGCCCAGACTGTCACTGCGGTTGGCTGCGACCATCTCACGCCCATCCTGGTCCACCCAGACGCGGTTATCGGTCAGGACGCCATCAAAATCAAGGATCAGCAGGCGGACGGTTTCAGGCATGCCACGGGGTGGTTTCCCCGGCCAGACCATCTTGAGCGGATCGTGAAGGATTCTTTGTTCGGCACGTTTCCAATCCTGAGGAGTATCCAGGTCTGCATCGTAAGCCGGATCGAACAGGATTGGCAAAATTGTCCTGCCACTCATCGAATTTTGGTCCAGAATGGTCGCCGGGCGAATGATGTCGATCAGGCCAGTGTGGGTGTAGGCCGTTGGTAAAACCTGACGGGGCGAGTTATACGGCTCGTCGATCCCCGAGACGGTTGTCAATGGACGTATAGGCCTGTCATCCCCATCCATAAGCCACATCTTGAACGGGTTTTGATGAGCAGGCGTTATCCCGCGCACGGAGTCCGCTTCGGGATGGGCCAGCAGCAGGGCTACTGCGCGATCCACCAGGTCCGGAGGACGAATGGGAGTGGTCGGGCGCAGGTGTACGACGACTTCAGGATGATAATCTTCGTGTTGAGCCAGCCAATTCAGGGCATGCTGGAAGACCGGCAGGTCGAGCGTGCGGTCCTGGGCAAGCCCGGGCGGTCGCAGGAATGGCGTCTCAGCGCCGCAGTCACGCGCCACTCGGGCAATTTCCTGATCATCCGTCGTAACGATCACGCGTGTCACTGAATGAGCCTGCAATCCCGCGGCAATACTGAAGGCGATCAGGGGCTGACCTGCAAATGGACGGATGTTCTTGCGCGGAATCCCCTTCGAGCCACCACGCGCCGGAATCAGGGCGAGTACCTCAGGCTTGCTCATCTTTTCTCCTCGGATGAACCATATTCAGGGGATTATTAGTGACCAGCCATTCACCGCGTTCCCAATCTGCCGGAGTATCCAGGTCCACTTCATACCTGGCATTTATGATGATTGGCAGGATCACCTGGCCGGTCATCGAACCGGCCAGAATGGCTGCCGGGCGGATGGCATTCACGTGGCCTGTCTGCAGATATACCGCAGGGAGCTGCTGGCGGGGGGTATTATAAGGCTCAGCTATTCCCGGAATGGTCAGCAGCGGGAGCATATGTCCAGACTGAGGATCGATCCGCCACATTTTATAGGGGTTCTGTCCAGGCGCAACCACACTGCGCACACATTCAGCCTGCGGATGTTCTTGCAGCAGGCGGACCGCCTGATCGACAAAGCCCGGCGGCCGGACCGGACTGGTGGCGTGCAAGTGCAGGACGATCTCCGGGTGATAGTTTTCGTGCTCCGCCAGCCTGGTCAGGGCATGCTGGAAGACCGGCAGATCCGTGGTTCGGTCTGCAGCCAGCCCTGCCGGACGCATAAAGGGTATCTCTGCCCCCCAGGCACGGGCAACTTCGGCAATTTCCGGATCATCAGTGGAAACCACCACACGTGTGACTGTCTCTGCCTGCAAAGCCGCGGCAATACTGTAAGCAATCAAAGGATGACCGGCAAAGGCACGAATGTTCTTACGAGGGATGCCCTTCGAGCCTCCGCGTGCAGGAATCAAGGCGAGGACCTGGGGAGTTATCATAGTTTGGAACCATCCAGCAGGTTGAGCAGGTACAAACCCGTTCGTCTTCCGGCGCTGCCATCCGTAAAGGTGCATTCATCCTGGATGAACTTACGGCGTTTCTCGGTATCGGCAGCCGGATCCTTGAGATAATGATTGACCAGTTGGCGCACCTGCTCCTTATTGGCAGCCACGCGCCCTGCTCCCGACTGGCGAAAGCGCTGGTGGGTGGGCCAATCGCCAATGGCGGTCAAGGGCAGGGAATAGACATCCTTCATATTCCATCCGCCGGGTGTATCAATGGTTACGCTGATGATGGGTTTATCGTGGATGGCTGTCTCGACCACCATGGTGGAATAGACCGTCAGGAAGACATCCGTGTAAGCCATCATGGAGGCTTTTTCGGGCATATCTTCACCCGAGTAATGTCCCAGCCCGCCGCCCAAAGAAACCGGTTCCACGATGTGGACGAGCGGCATGTCCTTCACATATTCAACCGTACGCAGCCGCTCCGCCTCGAAGCGCGAGCCTTTGATGAAGTGATTGGGATGGAAACGGATCAGCAACTGGCAAGGTTCGGTCAACTCGTTATGATTGACCAGTTCGATGATGGCAGCCATGTTCGGGAAGTTGGGATGGAGGGTCTCGAAGCTGCAAGCATAAGAAAGCAGTTTACGCTGCGGATCGAGACCATGCTGGCGGAAGTATTCGTCGCGCGGGATCAACCAGGAACGCAGGAAGTAACCATCATATGCCGGAATGCCGGATATGTTAACCCGCTGCGGGTCCCAGTCCGAACCCAGCACCAGCTCTTCTTTCTGGATTTCAGACCAGCAGGTGATATGGTCCATCGGTGCGCCACTAAGATTATAGGATGATGGGTTATCCCAACCGGCAATGGCTGCCACTGTCCGGACTCCTTTGGAAGCAGCTTCGCGCAGGATGTAGCGATCCATGCGCCATCCAGGTGTGCGGGCAACGACCAGTTCAGGCTGGTATTTCTCAAAAAGGTCGGCATAGATATTGGGAGTGAAGCGATTCTGAGCACGGACGACAAGGTTGCGCAGGAGGTGCGAACGGCGCATCAGCCAGATCAAGAGGCGCAGGAACGGCAGGGCAAACCGGCCGCGCCCCGTAAAACTCATCGCCTGGAGATGGTAATTGCCGTCCATGGCGGTGGTATTGATGCGTTTGGAACCGCCCGCCCAGCGCAACATGACCAGGCAGCGCTGCAGAAACGGCTGCGTCGACTGGAAATAGCGTTCGCACTGGTCCAGCCGCAGGCCCTCGAAAGTCAGGCCGGGCTGTTGGAAACGTTCCTGGATGGCCTGGCGAGCATCATCATCCGTAAACATGATCACTTCCACGCCGGCTTTAAGCAGGGTGGGGATGACATCGGATTGAAGGAAGTAGATCAGCGCCAGGCCGTGGTCGGCGATGATGAAAATGCGTTTATTCATTTTAATTGGGAGTAGTAATAAAACAATAGATTGTAAAAGCGCCGCAACAATTTTTTCATAAAGGGGAGCCTGGACATAGTGCTGAGAAATCGGACCGCCGATCGCTGATTTTTTCCCATGTCCATCGAAGTATTTACCACTTGCCTGGCAAGCGGATTCCCAAGGATGGATGATAAATCCATCTGTTGGATCTCCTCCATGAAAGCTTGATCCAAACGATTTCCCATATGATGGACATAGGGCTTCAACGTGGAGAGATGGAGAAAACCAGCCTGGTCAATATTGGTGTTCAGAACCGTGTCCTCCTTGGGGCTGAGAGCAAACGTGGCAGGCAGGGGAATGACACGCCTGGCAACTTCCCTCGGCATGAGAAATTGCATATGGGAAGCACCCATTACCGCTCTTACACCCGATTTGTGTTCTTCAATGACCTGGTTGGAGGTCTTCTTCAAATCCTCAATCTCCTTCGACGACAAACCAATTCCATGTCCATATTCTTCAACGGCAGATGGATCGAGAGTTTCATTGGTTATTTTGAAATGATCACCGTTTTTTTTCAGTGCCAAATGGGCCTGCCCTTTACCGCGCAAGGGATCAAAGAAACAAGGTTGGGCCGAGATCATTCCTGCACTTGGAAACGCCTGCAGGATTTCCAATGATTTTTCAAACCAACCGGGTCGAAAAAGCACGTCTCCATCAGCATAACCAATTAATTCGTTCTGTAAACCGGCCAAAATCCAGTTCAAAGCCCCGGTTTTTCCAAGATTAAACCTGGAGAGAATAAGAAAATGAATCAGACCTTCCTTTTGTAAACTCTGCAGTTCCTGCTGTACTTCGAGAGAAGAGCCGTTATCAAAAACCAATAAATCAAATTCCCGCGTGGTGCGATGAATACTGGCAATTTGAAATTTGAGGATTTCCAGGGATTGAGCGAAGTACCCCTCATGGGAAGGAATATAAGAAAGCACTGCAATACCCAATCGCTTGGGATCGTAAGCGGGGAGCCCCATTTTGGCAGGATTCTGTCCTTGACGCATTTTATCTTTTCATCCAATCACTGCTGATACCCGGATATCCATACGGCTGACCAAAACCGATCATCTCCGGGTTTGAAATTCCTGTTTCAATATTTGATACGCGCCATCCAGGTTGTTCTGTGTCTCTGCTATTGCTGATAAAGGCGAAAGACTGGCTTGAGAAATAAGGCCCGATAATTTTTCATCCCCGGAGACGGGAACCGGGTTTCGCTCCCATTTCAATGCGGAGAGGTAATCCTGGAACTTAAAACCTTTTCCTGACACCCGGTCAGATAGTATCGTCCACAAATTGGGTACGCCCAGAGAATCCGCAAAAACCATGCCATGTAAAGATGAGGAGAGGATATATTCGCATTGGTCTATGAGTTCGAGCACGGCCATCGGACTCGTTTGGATGTTAATGAAGATGATCTCTTTCTTGTATCTGACAAGCAGTTGGCGTAAACGTGGGTCCTGTCTGTCAGTAAAATGGGGAATCAAGCCAAGAACATATCGCTTGTGATGTCTTTTTGTCATGTAATTAGCGACCAAAAGACCCGGGTCCCCCAGAATGGTATCTTTTGGGGCAGCGATGTTATTCCTGGTCAATTCACCTCTGACTGCCAGAATCCTTGCATAAGGAAATGATTTGAACACATCGCCGCGCATCAGCCCTGTGCCCAGCACAAAGCCCGTAAAATCCTCTGAGACCTTGTCCAACAGGCTTCCACACGAGAAGAGTATAGCTTCATTACGATAACTAAAAACAGGTGTAAATCCATAACGTCTCAACAACATTGGCGTGACAAGATCGCCGGCATTCAATTCCTTGTTCGCCCAACAAGCATCCATCCTTGGCTTGTGGGAAACACTGCCAATGACTGAAGCAGCCATATGTTGGAGCCTATAGATATACTTGTTCATCTATCCAGACTCTGCCTGAGGCATGCAGACAAAAATGAAGAAGAACAGAAAGATGCATCGTAAGTTATTCTCCATTCGCGTCCCATATCCATCGATTAAAAAGCCGTTCAAGGACGTGCCGGGAAAAAATACCAACCCGGCGCTTAAATTTCACGCTTCCTTCGGGTCGCAGGCGGAATGTCTCTTTTGGATCCGACCCTGGACGGGCCAGCAAGGTGATATAGAGCGGCAGCCAGGCCGAACGCGGCCGTCCATGCTCTTCCAGTCGAAGGATCTCAAAGCCAGTCTTTTCCATTATCTGCCTTAGAGTATGAGCACTGTAAGCGACCAAATGGGCTGGTTCGAAAGAATCGTGAGCATAAAGATTAGGAACTTCGATCAAGAGCAATCCGGTGGGCTCCAAAAGGTTATCGCGCAAGTGGGCCAGATACCTGACTGGATCAGGTAAATGTTCGAGAACGTGAGCCATGCTGATCAGATCAAAGAGGCCTGTCTCGTTTCGTTCCAATTCATCCAGCGAAGCGTAAACGGTCAAACCAGCTTTACGGGCATTGTCGCGGTGGGCTTCACCCGGTTCAATACCGATTGACTGGCAATGGTAGGTCTCCTGAAAAATCTGCAAAAGCAACCCCGTTGAACAGCCAATATCCAGATGGCGCCTGATCGCACCCATAGAAGGCCTGGAAAATGCCAGGAGCGAGGCTGCACGCCCGCGCTGGTTGGCAAGATTACGCTGGGTTGGCAAGGCACTGCCTTCGTTGAGAAGGCGGTACTCCTGCGGATAAAAAGCGGTAGATTCGGCCTGGGTCATGCGCGGGGATTGGTAAACCAGTCCACAATTCTCACAGATCCGGTAGGTCACATTTTGACCGCGGAATTCGCTTTGTTCGAAGAATTTACTGCGGTCATCTGCGCACAATGGACAGGCGGGTACAGCTTCGGTCACGGCTTACTCCACATTGAAAAAGTACAGTTGAAAAATTCGATTATTCAACCACAGCAAAAAGTGACGGATGCCCGGCAACCACAAGATTCGCTGGAGCAGGTTTTTTTGCCTTGGTCCTGTCCCGGCAGTCCGGGTGGATTCTGGCAGACGGTTACCCATGTGCAAAACCAGCGGCATTTCGGTCGTCAGGCGCAAGCAGCCCATCTTGTTAACTGCAATATCGAGGCCGCGCTCCCCACGCATGGGCTGTTCCGACGGAAGCGGGATGACTTTGCGCAGCAGGTCGCGCGGGGCCATGAACTGGAAGTGGCTTGCACCGATGAAGGCAGTCTTGCCATGATAGGTCAGACGGTAGTCGCGTCCTTTTGAATAGTCATCACGTGCTTTCGCTTCAGTCACACCGATGCTGCTCGCATGTTCGAAAACGGTCTCCCAATCCAGGAATATCCCCTCTTCAAGCACACCCGGACCCTGCTGCTGCGCCCATTCAAATGTAGCCTCGGAATATCTCTGGGAGGCCCGATATGGTCGGGCGGTCACCATGCCGACATTCGGAAAGGTTTCGAATAGTTCAAGAGAGGCCCCAAGCCAGCCCGGCCGGAAGGTGATATCGCCGTCGGAAAAAATAACATACTTGCCTTGCGCCGCGCCGAACATGAAATTCCAGGCCCCGATCTTGCCTATATTCTTGTCCGAAAGCAACAGGTACTGGATAATACCCTGCTCATAAGCTTCTTTTAGGTAATCCCGCACTTCCCGGCAGGAATGGTTATCGAACACCATCAAATCATGCGGTTCCGGGGTGTTTGCATGAATGCTGTTTAGGCAAGCCTTTAATACCTCCAGACTCTGCTCGTAATATCCACTCAAAAATGGGATACAGTTCACGACCGTCACAGTAATTTCGGCCGGTTGAGCCACCTTTTCAACAAACCTGGCAGGGTTATGACCTATGCGCATGGCTCATCTCCTCGGTTTTACCGCCAGCGGACGCTGCATCTGCTGAAGCTTCACGGAGATCAACCACCCCCAACCTTTTTGCTCGTCGTTGATGAACATCCGCTCCAAGAGGCGCAGCAGGCGCACGAGCCTGACCTGCGGCCTGCGGATGCGCCCGCCGACGAGTTCGTGATCGGTATCCAGGATGTTGTAGACACGTTTCCGCCCGCCGGCCTTGGCCAGGTTCGACCTGGCCACGTCCGAGCCATAGGGAGGCTTATTGCCAGGCAGGTGGCTGTAATCATGGTTCTGGTGAACAACCAGGACATCCCGGGATGCGTCGATGGCCATACCAAAGGTCGTGTGAGCGCGGTAAACCATCCAGTTATCCCAGGCCGGGCGACCAATGGTGAAATTGGGTACATCGGTATAGAGATGGCGCGGGAAGATGAAATAATCGATGCCCCAGGGTGAATAAAACTTGCCGCGCTGGGCCACGTCCAGCCGCAGGCGGGATTCCCAATCACCGCTGAAATCAAGCGGCTCTTTCTGGTCCAGGTCCCAGCGCTGGCCAACCACCAGGAAGTCGCTGGCCTGTTCCGAGACCTGTCTTGCAGCCCGTATCAGGTCCGACATCAGGATCATGTCAGCATTGGCATAGCACAAGAAAGGACTGTCACTATATTTGTGTCCAATCTCCAAAACCGAATTGACCAGAGGAATGCCTTTTTCGTCGCGTTCCACCTCCGGCACATTTTTAATGCCAAATTCCCTGGCCGCTTCCGGGATACCGGCTTCATCGCCTATCAAGATGACCTCGACATCCGGCAGCAACTTCCATGCCTGGACAGCATTGCGCTGAATGACAGCGATATGTGGGTTGGTGAATGGCTTGGGTGCCGTAAAGATGGTTAAAAATGCCATAACTACTGGTGTTCCATCTCCAGTTTCTGCGCCACCTGCTTTTCTATCCATGGATAGGTTCGTTGGAGACCCGCTTCCAGGGTAAGCTGCGGTTCCCATTGGAGCACCTCACGCAGGCGGGTGTTGTCTGAATTGCGGCCGCGCACGCCCATCGGCCCGGAGATGTGCTTGATGGTGATCTCGATACCGGCAATCCCGGCAATGATATGGGCCAACTCGTTGATAGTCACCATGCGGTCGGAACCGAGGTTAAGGGGGGACTTGTAATCGGAGCGCATCAGGCGGTAAATGCCCTCCAGGCAATCGTTGATGTGGCAGAAGGAACGCGTCTGTTCGCCGTCGCCCCACATTTCAATCTCGTGATTGCCGGTCAACTTGGCAAAAGCGATTTTTCGGGACATGGCTGCCGGCGCTTTTTCGCGCCCGCCCTCCCAGGTGCCCTCTTCGCCGAAAATATTATGGAAACGGACGATGCGGGTTTCCAGGCCGTAATCTTCCCGGTAATGTGTACACAGCCTTTCCATGACCAGCTTTTCCCATCCATAGGCATCCTGCGGCATGGCAGGATAGGCGTCCTCTTCCTTTAGCGGGACCACGTTTGTTTCAGTCTGTTTGAATTCAGGATACACGCAGGCGGATGAGGTATAGAAGTAACGCTTGACGCCGTTGAGGCGGGCGGCTTCGAGCGTATGAATATTTATCAGGGAATTGTTGTGCAGGATCTGCGAATGGTGGGAGGAAATAAAGCCCATCCCACCCATATCAGCAGCCAGGCCATAGACTTCATCGATTCCGCGCGTGGCCTGCAGGCAGTTATCCCAACGCCGCAGGTCAAGCAATTCAAATTCATCCGCGTCCATTTGGCTGAATTCAGGCTTCTTAATGTCAACGCCGCGCACCCAGTAGCCTTTTTCGCGCAGGAACGTCACCAGGTGGTGGCCAATGAAGCCGCCTGCACCAGTAACAAGGACACGTGTTTGAGTCATGGATTCATCTCCTTAATTCGTTGATATGACAAAATATTTCTTGCCTGGCATCCAATGATTCTTTGCCATTGAGCTTGTCTACCTTGAAATTCGTTCCCGCTTCCAGGAAACGCCTGTCTTGATCACCCTGGCAGGATTTCCGCCAACGATAACGCCGGGTCCACACGATTTGGTGACAACCGCACCCGTTGCAATGATCGAATTTTCACCAATATTTACACCTTTCAATACAACCGTATGCGGGGCAATCCAGACATGCCGGCCCAGGACAACGTCCCCGGCAAAGTTCAGCCGTTCGCCGGTCTGCGTGTCAATCACAGAATGGCTGTCGCCAGTGCGGATGTCAATATCGTTGGCCAGCATGCAATCCTCGCCGATACTCACGCTGGAATTCTCCGTTACTGCTACGTGGACTTCAACCATCGTGGTGCCAGAACCGACCCGCAATACTCCATCATGATCTTCAAACCAGAGCACTGCCCCACGGCTGACGCGGCAATTCCTGCCAAATTCGATTTTATGACCTGAGCCGCGTAGGCGGAAATGGACATTTGTGAGGGTGCTGCCTGAACCAATCTCAATCAGGTTGTTGTCACCGATGATATCCACATGCGCGCCCGAAAGCTTGGCGCCATCTGCGGTAAATACATTACCCTGCCCGCGAATGGTCTTGCGTACCTGTCCGGCCTCACCGCGCAGCAATTTCCCTGCGAATGCAGCCAGTCCGGGAAAGCGCTGTTTGAGACTCAAGGTAAATGATTTGATCATAAGAATTCCTGGTCTGAATTCTGTTCAGGACTGCCAATCAATTGGAGCCCCGGCCAATTCCTGGAAGGTGGTTTCATATTCCCGGCGGCCTTCCGGACTGAGCACATAAGAAATTGGGCGCTTGGCCAGATCAGCCATGATCTTCTCAAGGTGCCATGGGAAAGGGCGTGTAAACTCGTGGAAATATGCATAGGCATAATTCCAGGCCTGGTCAATTTGCTCTTGCGATAATCGATTGGCTGGCAGGTTGGCCAATGTTTGTTCCAGTTTCTGAAAATATTCCTCCCAGCTATCCGCATCAAGGGTAAATCCCCGTTTTCGGTAGGTAGCCCGCCCGCTCACCAACAACGGGATGCCGCGTGTCGCCATCTCCACCCCGGCGGTCGTTGTGTAAACCAACGCCAGATCGGCCATTTCCATCAGGTCGTAGGTGTTGACCTTCTCCTTGGGACCGATCAGATGGATATGAGGGGGCAGTTCTGGCAGTAACTTGTAAATAATTTCCGCCACCGATGGGCCGACCGTCCAGGATTCGGCGGGATGGATCCGCACCACCAACTGGACCTCGGACCTGTTCGCAAAAAAGGGGATTACCTGTTCAATCCAATCGGTCATTGACCGGCTGAAGACTGTCCGGCCAAGTGTGGCAGAATCTCCCAGCACGTTGGTTGGTAACAGCACGACCGGCCGGTCATCCAGACCAAGCGAAGCTCGAATTTTCGCACCCCCCTCGCGGCCGGCCTTTTGCCATAAATGGGCAAATTTCCCGCCCTTGGAAAGCCCCTGCCGTCCAAGCAGGAAATCTTCCAACCAGTTGCGTTGTTCTTTATTCAATTTACGGTTTTGGCGGGTCTTCCACAGATCGTTGAAAGATTCGTAGTACATGACCTGGTGGTTCTGGCCCAACCACATGCGCTGGTCCTGTTCCCCGAATTCATAAGTGACCGTCGGGATACCGAGGTGGCGGGCAGTTTCGTAAATGGCGCCGTATTCCAGGATCATTCCATTCGGAATGATGACCACATCCGGGCGGTTTTCCGCAAAATAAGCCAAAGCCCGGCGGGCGGCCTCAAGGTTGCGTTCCTTTCGAAGCAGATAGATCGGTTCTGTTCCGGTTACATCCTCCCTTTGCCTGATATATTGGGTATCAATAAACGTGAGCTGTTCCAGCGCTTCAGCCAGTTCTTCCGGAAGTTGACCGGCTGGTCTGACATCCAGCAAAGAGATGGATTTCAAGAGGGGCTGCATCTTCTTCAAGATCTGGTGTGCGTACAAGTCCTGCCGGCGCAAGTCAAAACGGCTGATTGGCTTGTCATAATCACCGTATGGCAGGTAACCGAGGGTTACATCGTGCCCCAGACCACGCAAAGTGAGGCCGCTCAAGGCGGCGTGCATGATCCAGTAATGCCAGGAAGCAAAGAAAAAAACCTTCCTGCCTTGTGGAGCAGATTCTGTATAAGGCTTTGCCTGTGCCATTATTTCTGGCAGCGCACCTGCCAGGGCTTCCATATCAAAACGGCTGTGAGGTTTATGATCGCGGTCACGCAATAACCAGTAGATATCCGCACTGAATGGCAACTCCCGCATCACGTTCTTGATGAGCGATTTCGGTTTCATTTCGTCTCGATCTTCCATTCCAGGCGCGGACGCAGTGCACCGGGCCGCGGCTCGGACCATTGCATCCCGGGTGCCCCGGCAGTATCCACATTAAAAGCCAGGGCCTTCTCATCCATGAAGTAACGCCGGATGCGATAGGAACTGGCATTGACGCCCAAAATATACCGCCCGTTATTCAAAAGATCCTTTGGGAATTCGCAGCGGCTGACATAATGACCAGCCGGGCGGGAGGTGTATTTTTCAAAGCGGGCGCCTTCATCTGTATCAAAAGTGGTCAGGACCTGGTCCCCCCGGGTTGAATTAAGATAAAGGCCGATGCGCAAACCCGTCAGCGGAGCATCCAGGAAATATTCCATCTCCACAGCAAATGGTTCCACCGAGCGAACCGTCTCCACCACCTGGCCTTTCTGATCAAGCAGGCGCAAGGCGGACGGTCGGAAAGGTGCTGCATCCAAGGGAATTTCATCCCTATCCCAAATTCGTTCCCCTGCCCTTGACTCCCCTTCAGAGAGGTAATATTCCACTGCCTCAGGAGAGGCTGCCCGCATTGCCAGGCAACCTTTCTCGAGCACAATCGCCTCCTGGGTCAGGCGCATGATTGCGGACATATTGTGACTTACAAACAGGACCGTGCGACCTTGCTGGGCCACATCACCCATTTTGCCGAGAGATTTCCGCTGGAATTCCGCATCTCCCACTGCCAGCACTTCATCCACGACCAGAATTTCAGGCTCGAGGTGAGCCGCGACCGCGAAAGCCAGGCGAACGTACATCCCTGAAGAATAGCGTTTCACGGGAGTGTCGATGAACTGCTCGACTTCGGAAAAATCTACGATTTCATCGAACTTGCGGTCGATTTCCGACCGTTTCATACCCAGGATGGCACCGTTCAAATAAATATTCTCACGCCCGGTCAATTCGGGGTGGAATCCCGTCCCCACTTCCAGAAGGCTGGCAATCCGGCCTTTCACTTTCACCAGGCCACTGGTAGGCGCCGTCACGCGGGAGAGGATTTTAAGAACGGTGCTTTTTCCCGCCCCGTTTCGCCCGATGATCCCCAGCACACTTCCCTGCCGAACAGAAAAACTGACGTCATTGAGCGCCCAAAGGGTTTCGCCTTCCCGGTTGTAGTGATTCTCCTGCCCTATCTTGAGCAGCGGATTGGGCTTGCCGTGTGCCTTGGCCCACCAGACTTTAATATCATCGGAGAGCGTGCCGGAATTGATCTGGCCCAACCGGTAAGCCTTGGACAGGTTTTCCACCTGGATGACAGTAGTGCTCATACCGTATCCATGAAAGTTGCTTCCACACGGTTGAAGATCACTGCACCGATGGTGATCGCGACCAGCATGACGGCGAAACTGTAGCCGAGTTGGATAAAGTTTATGGAGCCGGAGCCGAGGTAGGCATAGCGAAAAGCCTCGACGACAGATGTGAGCGGGTTCAAACGTATCAGCGCCTGGTATTTGGGCGACATGGCCGATAGCGGGTAGATTACCGGGGTTACGTATTGCAGAAGCTGGACCCCAAACTGCACCAGAAAACGCAGGTCACGGTACTTGGTCGTTAGTGAAGACACGATGATGCCAAATCCCAGGCCCAGGCCGGCCATCATCAGCAACAGCACCGGGGTGAAAAGGATCCACCAATTCGGGTGCAACGGCGTTCCGCGCAAGAAAAAATAAGCCATGAATACCAGGAAGAATCCGAATTGGATCACAAAAGCGATCAGGTTGGAGAATAAAATGGACACCGGAACGGTCAATCGAGGAAAATAGACTTTGCCGAACAGGTTGGAATTGCTCACAAAAGTTTCGGAGGTCTTGGTAAGGCTGCTGGCAAAATAAGAAAAGATCAACGTTCCAGACATGTAGAACAGGAAGGACGGCAGCCCATCCGTAGGCAGCTTGGCTATATTCCCAAAGACAACCGTGAATACAATCGTGGTCAACAGCGGTTGGATCAGGTACCAGAGCGGGCCTAAAATGGTCTGTTTGTAAACGGAAACGAAATCCCGCCGGACAAACAGCATGATCAGATCGCGCGAATGCCATAATTCCCGCAGGCGCAGGTCAAACAGGTTGCGCTTTGGGCTGATGACCATGTCCCATTTTTCGGGATCGGTTTGTTCAATTTCGGATTTTGCCATCTCTGTTCTAGCCATCTTATTTGCGATGTTCCTGATACCATGCAATCGTCTGACGCAGGCCTTCTTCAAAAGGGATGTTGGCTCGAAAACCGAATAACGCCTCTGCCCGGCTGACATCCAGGCCGCGCCTTGGCTGTCCATTGGGCTTGCTGGTATCCCAGACCAGTTTGCCTTCAAAACCGGTCAGGCGGGCCACTTTCTCGGCCAAATCCTTGATGGAAATTTCGTGCCCGGATCCCAGGTTGACAGGTTCGGATGCATTATATGTTTCAGAAGCAAGCAGAATCCCCTCAGCCGCATCCTGCACGTATAGGAACTCGCGCGTGGGCGAGCCATCGCCCCAAAGGATGACCTCCTTGTCGCCATGTTCCTTCGCCTCGAGAAATTTGCGGATCATGGCAGGGATGACATGCGATGAGGCCGGGTTAAAATTGTCGCGTGGGCCGTACAGGTTCACCGGTAAGAGAAAAATGGAATTAAATCCGTACTGCTGCCGATAGGCCTGCGCCTGGACAAGCAACATCTTCTTTGCCAGGCCATAAGGAGCATTGGTCTCTTCCGGATAACCATTCCACAAATCCTCCTCACGGAAAGGCACCGGGGTGAATTTAGGATAGGCGCACACCGTTCCCAATGCAATGAATTTGCCCACGCCGCGTTTCCAGGCTTGGTGCATCAGCTCAACGCCCATCATTAAATTGTCATAAAAGAATTCTGCCGGATAATCCCGATTGGCTCCAATGCCGCCGACGCGCGCCGCCAGGTGAATGATCACCAGGTCAGAGGGTTTGAAATCCGGCAGAGGTGCAGGCTGGAAACCACGCGGGAGAAGGTAGGAAGGGCGATTCTCCGGGGTTAACATGCCATCATCCAGCAGGCGGCGGATATCCCCGCCGTCCACCAGATTGTAATTATCTATATGCGGAATCAAAATATCCGCGGCGCGGCGTTGCGCCAGCTTCTCCACGAGGAACGATCCGAGAAAGCCTGCGCCCCCGGTGACAATCACTCTTTTATCTTTCCAGAAGGTATTTTCCATAGGTTTTCAGGCAAAGAAATGATGCCCATTCCTCCAATCATCAAGATATCTTTCTCATTAATCCTGGCTGCCATTCAGGTGTAAAAGCACCCTGAATCCAACAATTTCAAGGACTGGTGCATTATCGTCTGAAGTGAAGGTTAGACCTTGTTCCAGGCAGGAAAGCCGGCAAATATCAGCCACATCACCTTCGCCACGAATGGAGACTTTTTCAAAACCGGCTGCTTTTATCTCCTGCAAATGCTCGCGTACACGCTGGCGCGTGTTCCGATAAAGCAGGAACTGCTGTTCAATATAATCCACTGTAAGGAGGGCGCGCAAGGCGATGCCTTCAGGCGTGATAATATAGCGCAGTTTCTTGCGCTCAGCGCGCTTGATCTTGACATAGCCCTTATCGATCAAGCGTTTAAGATGCCAGTTCACCGTTCCAACCGCCACGCCGAGACGGGTGGCGAGGGAGGCCTGGGTTATATCTGGATCGCCTTCAATATTTTCGAGCAGCGCCATTTCGCGCGCCGTTTCTGTTGGGATATTCATTTAATTTTACGGCATTTCCTTGGGCAAAATTCAGCTGCTGAATTATAAACGCAAACGGGAATCCGTCAAGGAGCGCTGCATGGCGCCACCCGGTTTGATTCTGTTGGCAGCTCTAATTATTCCGAGGGAGCAGTGCCCTGTTTATACAGGGTCAGCATTACGTGGCGGACTAAAATAATGATGACAATCAGCAGGGCCAGGGCCAGAACGGTTTGCGGGAAAATGTTGGTGCCAAACAGGAACGGCTCATAGATAAAAAACGAGATCAGGTTGGCAGCCAGCGGGATATAAAAATAGCCCGGGAAGAAAAACCCATACACAATGGAAAGAACGTCGGCGGGGTAAAAATAGCGGTCATGGGTCTTGGGTAGAAAATAAGGCACAAGCAGGGCGGAAAGCAAGGCCAGTTGAACAATCAAGTGTTTTGACAGGCGGACGCGACTCTTGATAACCACTGCTGCGTAAATGAGACAAATACTGACCGCAAAGATAACGCCGCCCGGGTACAATAGAGCGCTCATATCCGCCGGCAGCCAGGTATACATATTTGGGGCATTGTTCACCAGGCCGGCATAGTCGTTCACCTGGCCGCCATAGATGGTCAACAGCTCCACCAGGGGCCGGCCGGCTATCCAGGCTGGAACGATTGAAACGAGATAGACAGCCGGAATGGCCAAGAGGTGCTTCCAGGAAATCTCTTTCTTCAGCAGCACAACCAACAATAAGGGGGCCAGGTATATCGATTGAAGCTTGATGGAGAAAGCAATCCCATAAGCAATGCAAGCGCGCCAGCCCTGTTTCTTCAATAAATAATAGAGAAATGCAACCAGGGCTGCCGTATAAATGCTTTCAATCTGAGTCCAGGCTGCACTATTAAGAATGACGGTCGGGGCGAACAGGATGGCAAGAAAGGCAAATATTGGAAAGGGGCCTTTCTCATATTTCAATCGCACTATTCGGAATACATACCAGGCAATGATAAAGTCGCAGGCGATGGAAGGCAGTTTAACCGCGGTGACTGTCGATACCTTTGGCAGGAGAACGGACACAATATACAAAAAATACAAAGACAGCGGAGTGTAATCCGAAAAGTTTTTCCCCAGTGCTGTAAAACCCTCGTTCTTGATGAGCGTATACCACCCGCGGTAGTAGTACGTGAAATCCTGCGTCTCAAATGTCCGGAGGGTAAAGCGCAGGGCCAAAGCCAGCAGCGTCCCCACGACGACGATAAGAACATCCACATATGGAATCCCGTGTATAAAAGTGAGCCAACGCTCTTTGAATTTTCCCCAGAAAGTGCTGTGTGGTTGATCGTTGAGTTTCCCGGTTGGCTCCATAATTCCTATCCTGGATTGCTATGGGTGGACTTGAAAAAGCATGCCACATTTATTGGCAAGGCTGGCTTCTGGGAATGTATACGGACACGTCGAATTCCAAATCAGGCTGGTTTGCCAACTCATAGTAACACAAAAGTGGCCTGGACACATCCTGCACCCACAGGTTGTTCTCCTCCGCAAAGCCGCGGTCGCGCTGGTATAAATGATCAACTTGGGGTTCGGCCACGATCATTGCGAAGCGCTGCTGGCGAAGATCACTTTGGAATTGGCCAAGATAAGCCTGGTTGTGAGACATGGCCATTTCCATTAAGTAATCCTGTTCGAAAGCCGGGATGAGTGGCACATCCACCGTCTTCAGAGCCAGTAATTGCCGCTGCGAAATGAACAAGACTTCGCCACCTGCCTTGGTAACCTGTTCCGCCCGGACTTTAGTGGTGTTCTCGATCTTGTTCGCCAGGGCATGATCCCATGTGAATAATGCCCCGCCTGTCTGGAGGATGAACCAGATGGGAAGGATGATGACCAGGAACAGTGCCGGGAGGTCGCTCGAGGCTGGCAAATCCATCGGAAGTTCCGGTGCCCAGCGGCGAAAATAGATATATCCGCCACTTAGCATGAGCATCAAAAAATAAGCATCCAGATTATGTAAATCTGATCCGCCTCCGATCTTGATACTGACCACCAGCCCCCCCACCAGCAGGAGTCCTATCGCGGTAAATATGCCCGCCAGTCGCAAGGGATGTAACGTCTGCCGGTACCGGCGCAGAACAAGGAGAATGATCAGCAGGAGCGGGGCGGATGCCAGGATCGTTGCCAGGAGAATGCCTGGCGGATAAGTGGCGTTTGGCAGGAGGCGGTACCATAGCAGGTCCGAAGTCAGGCTGGATGCAAATTGTCCCCCTCTAACGGCATTACCTGATAAAACGTTGTACAAGGTATTGACGCCGAATGCCAGGATGGTCCCGGCAAGCAGCCAGGTGGCTGGTTTCCAGAGGTATCGCACCCACGACCTTGAATCCCTGTAAGGGATTTCGAGCAGGTAAATCACCCCTGCCAGCATCCCGGGAATGGGGAACCAGTTGATTCTGCTCAACCCGGCCCAAATGGAAGCAAGTAGAACCAGGAGCGTGGTTGGCCAGAATCTGCGAGGATCCACCCATCCGAGGATAATGATGGCTGCTGGTAACAGGCTGAACAGGACCATGCTCTGCCGCATGAACAGGAATGCCCAGAGGACCACCCCCCAGAAAACCAGACGGCTGGGCGTATGCAATCGGCGGGTGAAAACAATCCCGGTCGCAAGAATCAACAATAATTGCAGACATCCCTGCCAGAAACGGTGGATCCAAATGGGAAGGTTGCCAAAGAAGTATGGGACAGTTAAGAGGAGATGCCAGGTTGGATGAAGGGCGGGCAGAGGGAATTTCTGACCATAAAGCTGTTTGGCAAAAAAGAGTGAGGCGCCATAATAGCGGCTGACCTCGGACCAGCCCTGGGAGAAAGGATAATTATTCACATCAGAGAAAATAACGACCAGGCAATATACCCCGGCATTCGCCAGGAGGGATAGGGTGAGCGCTGTCAACCAGGACAACTTCCTCCAGGCCATCCTGGAGCAGATCATCCCGAAAAGCACACATCCCCAGAATAACAATATACGCACCGATATGTACCGGATGGCGGTGGAAAAATTTTTAAGAGCTACGCCAAGAGGTTCGCTCAAACGCTGAATAAGAGCACCATAATCGGGGTAAAAGACCAAGACGGAGAGGACCGGAAGGGAAGCGAAAAAGGCAATGCCACAAAGCACACCCAGAAATCCAAAAGGACGGTCGGTTCTCGCCAGGAACGAGCCAAGCCATCTTTCACCGGGTTTTGTCCACGAGTATCCGAAGAGAAACAGGATGACTCCGAATGGCACCGCCCAAATAATTGTCCAATTGGAATGAAAAAGCGCGATGCTGCCTCTTGATACCAGGAATATTCGCCACATGCCAATGACAAAAATGGCTATGGTTATTCCCAGCAGGGACCGCCAAAATGATAAAAGTGATTTCATACGATCAAGTTCTTCCTGCATCTGGTGCTGTATCTCTAGCCTGCAGCGGCATTCACTTTCCTGATGAATATCCTCAGGTATGTGCCCGGTTCACAATCCAAAGGGGTTTTCGGAGTCGGAAGTTCGATAAACTTCGAGTTGTCCAAATAGGTCTGCCAGCTCGAAAAATGGACTTGTTGAATGATGAAGACATTAGCCTCTTCACGCCAAAGGTTTGCCAACTCATCATTCCATAAGCCGAGGCGGGCAAGGTCATTATTGACGCCGCCATGAAAATAATTCCATTGGTCATCCATTTGTTGAGGAAAAATGTGCAGGTTTGGAACCGAAAGCAGGACTGCAACAGAATTCCCGCCGTCCCAATAAACACGATCGCCCGTGGAGAGATTACGTGCAAGAAGTTGGCCGGTTTGCTCGTAGGCCTTGATAACATTCATACTGCATTCCCATTGATTGAAGCCGCCGCCAAGCGCAGCCGTGGGAGAGAGAATCATGCCGGCCAACAAGAAAACAACTGCGGTGATTACTCCGAAGGAATAGAATGGTGTTACTTTCTTATGCTTTACGATCATTCGGATGGCGAGACCGATCAAGAGAACCAGGATGCCGCATAACAAGCCAGCCAGCAAAGGAATCATCCGAAGGGAGGTATTATACGCAATGCCATATCTATTGGCGAGGGTGTCCCAAATTGGCACACCTGGAAGGATTTTCCCACTTGTGAGGAAACTCCAGATGCGCGGAACGCGTAAATGCAATAAGAAATCGCCGATGTTTAGAAAACTTCCGTACCCAACGCCGGTGGAAATCAAGAGTATCATCGCACTGAGAACAACTTGCCTCGCAACAGACAAATGCCTTTGAAGATTTGTAAACACTGCAATTGCCAGTAATAAACCAATATATATAAAGAATGCGAGATAGGGATTTACTGTGTAGGCATTACCGTAATTGATCCCGCTCAAGCCCAGGCCAGCCCAGATATGCAATCCCAAAAGCAGGAAGAAAAGCACAGCCAGGAATACGCCGGATCTGAACTGCTGCTCGCTTTTCCAAGCCTTCCGGGCAGGCCAGAGCACGAGTCCAACCATGGAACCCACCAGGGAGACAAAATGGAATCGAAGACCCTCCAGCAGGGTATAAAGCCGGGTAACCGCGTTTGGCGAGAAAACCAAAGCGGGCGTGACGCCCTGCGGCGTCCGCCACTTATTCAGGAATGGCGTGAGACTCGCCGGCAGCCAGGGAGCCCAAGCCAGTAAAATTCCCGGCCAGAAAATTGCATTAACCACGATCACAACACTTATACCCGCCAGTGTGGATATAAGACCTTGCTTCCGGCCATACTGCCAGAAGATGTAAACTAAAAGAACCGGCAGGACCGGGGCCATGTTCTGGCGGGTCAGCAGGATAAGCCCAGCCAAAACCGCACTCAAGGAGGTCTGCCAGGCTGACCGGTTTTTTCCCAGCACAAGGACCAACATCCACATCAGCAGGCAGGTCACCAATCCTTGTGAAAGGCCAAAACTATAAAAACGAATGATCGCCGGGTTGAGCGCCACTGCCCAAACAGCCATGGCCGCCCACCATCTTCCGGCCAGTTTCCAGGCGGCAGCCCATAACCCCAACAGGGCCAGGACTCCGACAACAATGGCAAAAATCCGTCCTGTAAGCAGGCTGGGGCCAAACCACAGCTGGATATATCCTGGAATCAGATATGACAGGGGGCTGTATTCCGTCCGGAGACCGTATTCCTGGAACGGATGGTAGACACCCTTGGCAAAAAGGTATCCTTTGTAAAGATAAAGGCCTTCATCAATGGTCGAACGCTGCGTATTCGCAAAATGAATGGAAATCGCAAGGTATACCGCCGCGCCCAACAAAGCGAATATTAGTGCGATGACAGCTTTTGAACTCCATGATTTTATTTGCCCCTCCAGCGTCTGCTTTGACAAGGAAGTCATCTCATTTCTTTCTTTATCTCCATTTTTACACGCCGCCGATCCCAGATCCAGCCGCCAAGAAGGATGGCCAGGCTGATGGCCGCGATGGCCGCAAAAACAATGAAGATATTAAAGATTTTCAAATTCGCACTGGAATAACGACTGAGATACCAGTAACCAAACAGCACCAGAAAGACTCCCTCCACGGCCAGGATGCGCCCCAGCCAGCGATCACGGGTCTGATGGGCCCAAATCAATGCGTAAGCTGCCAGCACCGCCTGGAACATGAGCAGGATAACCCGGTAACGCGGGTTATCCCATTGGTCGCCGCCGGCGCGCGCCGATGCCACGACAATCCAGACCCAGACTGCCAGCCATAGCCATAACCAGGCCATCCGCTCGCGTTTATCCTCCGTCTTCCAGATTGGCCGCAGGCTGTAGACCAGGAGAGGCAGTAATGCATACCACCCCAGGCCGCGCAAGATGCCAATCAAACGCACCGGCCATACGGCCGGGTCGGCAACGGCAGCCGGAAGGACCGGTTGTGCGACCCCGTATGCGACGATAAAGGGGAGATGCAATGATTTCGGCAAGGTTTCAAAAACCGTTTGCAGCCAGCCGGAATTCAGCGTTGTGACATACGCGCCGAAATTCATTGAATATTTAAGCCAATTGATCAGATTTGCCAGAGGTCCCCCCTGGACCTTGAGAGTGCCAGCCACAATCTGGCTGAACAAAAAGCTTGCCAGCAGGATGACTGCCGCCACACCCGCCACCCACCACCAACGGATATGAACTTCCCTGCGTGCCAGCCAGACCCAGATACCCAGAATAACCAGAGCAGCTACCGCAATACCCGGCGAAAACAGGAACAATCCAAGGGTGCCTCCTGCAAGCCAGATCCAGGCTGTGCGTTGGCGGTTTCCCAGCCAGGTTGTAATTGCCCAAAAGAGCATGGCAATGAACAGTAGCAGGAACGGTTCGCGGATCTGGGAACCGCCTGAAAACAGGCTTTCCGGGTAGAGCGCCATGATCCAGCCCAGAGCCAGGGCCATAGCCTGCCCCCAGGCCTGCCGTGCTCCCTTCCAGGCCAGCCCCACGCCGAGTGCTCCCATCAAGGCGGAGAGTAAAATGGTCAGCCAGGGGCGGTGCGCATCCGGGCTGAACACTCGATAAACCAGGCTTAGAGTGAAGGTCAGCCCGCCATACTGCTCTTCGATACCATAGGATCGGTCAAAAGCCTTCCAGAGCGGATCGCCCGAGGCAGCCAGACTCCAGGCCTGGGTATCGTAAGTGAACGCATCCCGGTAAACGTAGCCGCCCTGGTGGACCTCATTGACATTTCCGTAAACAGGCAGCACATAAGAGAAGAAAATTCCTGTCCCAAGGCGGAGAACCAATGACAATATCAACATCCATCCCAAGGCTCGCGGTGAACCAGCCGAGCGCCATAACGCCGAAAGTGCCAACAGGCCCAGAAACAGCAGGCTGGTGTAAGCGAGCCATCCAATCCACCAAATACCCGGACCGGGCAGGGAAAGAATCAGACCCAGGCCAATACTGGCAGGCAGGATCCAACGCAGGTCACGCAGAAGGGTTTTCATTTATTGTTCAGTTCATGAGATAGTCGTCCCAACACGTTGCGATCAATTTAATGAAAACATGGATGGGAACGGAAAATTTGGATTATGGCAATGGTCAAGTGGGGGTTGTATGATGGAAAAGGATGCTTTCAGAGATTGTTTTTCTGCAAGGGCAGGGAAAGCGGAATACGAGGAGTGGATTGAAGGTCGATTTGGATTGCTGAAAGAATAAATTGGATTCCGAGAATAACACACAGCATCGGAAGAATAACCGTGCCCGTTGGCGCTGGAACCATTAAAGTGGCATATTTGATCCATTTGACAATGCCAAAGATCAGACCAAACAGAAAGAGTGGAATTCCACCCAGCAAATAAATTGAAACCAGCGAGAAATCGTAAAGAAAATATCTCAAGGCCATTCGCCTTAAGAAAGTGATCAAGAGCCGAAAAGGAAACTCAAACAACACCCGGTGGATGACCAGGCTGGAAGGCTGATCGCCATAGCGCGCTGGCATGGGTATGTCCAAAACATAGGCATCGATAAGGTATAGTTCTGCCAACATGGAGGTTTCAAAATAATACTCACGTGCGATTCGCTCCAACGGAAGCTGCGCCAGAATGTCGGTTCGAATGGCAAGGTAACCATTGGTTGGGTCGAAGATACCCCAATAGCCAGTGGCTACTTTGGTGAGAAAACCCAGAATAATATTGCCAAAACGACGAATGATGGGCATATGGCGTAAAGCGACAAAGTCGCGGAAGCGATTACCTTTGGAATAATCCGCTTTACCCAGCATGAGCGGGGTGATCAAATCCATAATATAAGCAGGGTCCATCTGTCCATCGCCATCTATCTTTATCACGATTTGCGCGCCCAGCTCAAGAGCTCTACGAAAACCGCTTACCACTGCGCCGCCAACCCCTTGATTAACCTCATGACGAATAAGCACGAGGCGCGGTTCATCTCTCGTCAGCGACTTAAGAATCTCGGTTGTCCGGTCAGGGGAAGCATCATCAACAACAATAATATACTGTACATAAACAGGAATAGAACGAACAACTCTTTCTATTTCTTGTTCGACGCGGTATGCCGGAATGACAACTGCCAATGAAGGCAAGGATTGATCAACAAAAGAATTCATTTTTATCAGAATTGGGAGGTGTTCTTATCCTACACTTTTATTGGAATAATGATCAAATTCAACCAAACAAGCTCTGCCTGATTATACTGGGGTTTTCATTCCTCTCAATTTCCAGGCTGTAAAGGATAATAATCGCAGCAAAGAACCTTACCAAAAGTTTTCCAATGCACGCCGGCCGCGTTCGATCCAGGTATATTGTTCCACAAGCTGGCGTGCGCGTTGACCAAGAGCCTGCCTGCGTTCTTTGTCCACCAGCAACTCACCAAGAGCAGACTCCCACACTCCGTCATCATCCGGCGGGCAGAATACCGCGGCATTCTCATCCAATACTTCGCGCAGGACAGGCAGGTCGCTGGTCAGGATGGCACCTCCGGCAGCCATATACTCAAACATTTTCATTGGGCTGCATATCGCCGCAGTATTCCCGCCGCTTGAGGTAGCCACAATCCGTTGGTAGGGCATCAGCAAAACTTCCGCAGCAGATTGGTATAGCGGGATACGCTCGTTGGGAACAAAGCCGGTGAAGATGACATTGGTCAGGCCTTGTACGGAAGCGCGTTCTTTCCACATTTGCACGTCTGCAGAACGCCCTCCCACCCAGACGAAACTGGCCTGTGGAAATTTATCCGCCAGTCTCAGGAACAAGTCGACCCCGCGACCTTCATAAAGATGGCCTGTGCAGAGTACAGTGGGGAGATCAGGCAGGCCAAGTTCATGACGGGCGGATAGGGGATCCGGCAATGAGACATATCGCTCAAGGTCCACCCCGTCGGGGACAATGACGGTTTGTGCAGTTGGCAAGTGCAACGCAACTCGCAGCGCGTTGGTGATCGGTAGCAGACGTTTACGGCCAGGGATAGACAGGAAGAGACGCAACCAGAACGGTCCAAACCTTCCGGCAGGAAAATCGTGTAACTCCAGCATGGATGGAATACCAACCAGCAAGCCCAGCGCTGCGGCCTGGAGCGGCCAAACGTACAACAAATCCGCTCCAAGGCGGCGGGCATGCCTGACGGCTGTCCATGGGAAGAGCCGGCGTGAACGGGCGGCCAGCCATTCTATCTTGAAGAGTGTGTGAAGACCATAGTGGCGTTGCAGCGCACCGGACTCCAGCTCTTCAGGTTGGAGGCCGGGGACAAGCAGAATCACTTCATGCTGCATTTGCGAAAAAGCCTGGCAGACCTTCATCACCTGGATGCTGTTGGCTGTATCAGAGGGGATATGCGACAAAGAAACACAGACTATTTTCATGATCGATCAAGCTAATTTAATTCAATCAGGGTGTATCCATCATTATGCAGCAAGACCTTCACCGGCAGTCCAGCCAGAAATGTTGGCGCAATTTTGAAATCTATGATGAGGTAATCAGCTTTGAGCGTTCCTGCCATGGAAATTAATCCCACCAGCCGTTCCTGCGGATCATTCATGGCTCGCAAGGCTTCCCACTGCCGGGTAGTCTCCATCCAGGCCGGGAGAGCAGAGCGGTTGGCATAACTCAGCAGACCGCCATCACGCGACGTGTAAACCAGCGGGCGCAAAGCCTCGTAACGAACACTCAGGGTTTGGGATGTGTAGGCTGGATCCTGGTTGAAAAAAAGTACTCCTTCGCCAGGCTGGGTCCCGGTACGCAGGGTAAGGATGAGTTCACTTAATGGAGTTGGCGCCGCGCATACCAGGCGCGCTTTCGTGAAGCAGATGAAGGTTTGGTAAATATCCCGCACGGCGGGACGGTTCGTGGCACTCCAAAAGCCCAAGAGCACGATCCCCAGGGCTATGGCCGCCCGGCGGGCAAGCGGAGTAGAGAGGCGCGGCGTCCATTCCGCCAGAGGCCAAATCCAGAACAGCAGGAGCAGGGGCACGAAATAACGGATACACCGTACCAGTTCGGTTTCGAGCGGTAGGATTTGATAGCGTTGCTCGACCAACTGCTCGGCAAATGGAATTAAGACACTGGTGATGAAAATACCTGCCATCCACAGGAAAACGATCTTGACCGGTGTGCGGTCGTCCTTTTTCAGCAACCAGGTGGCCGCAATCCCGGTCAATGCCACTGGCAGGAGCAGGCTGCGGGTCATATTCCACAAAAAACTCCCCAGCGCCGCCGGAACATTGAGCAGGTTGGCAGGCAAAAATGCTTGCAGAATTGCCATAACCGTGTTGTAATCGGCACCCTGGTCGCGCCCACGGTAGGACAGGTAATTGATTGTAAAAGGTATGAGCACTGCCAGGAACAGGGCACCCAGTCCCACCATGGTGAGGATTCGTCGTTTCCTGGACCAACCTTTGGGCAGCAACAACCAGAGGCTGAGCCAGACGGCCAGTCCCCAGGCCGGAGCGCTGATCGGGTGGACGTAGACCAGCAGACCGGCAAAGAGCATCAGCCAGGGCCAGCGCCCGGGACGGTCTTTCCAGACCAGTGTCAGCGTAAGCAGGAAGGGCAGCAGTGACTGGAAGGTGACGCGCGGCAGTGCATCCTGCCAGACACCCCAGATCTCACCCAGGCCGACATTGATGACCGTCATGGCGGTCAGGAAGGCCAGCAAAAAAGCCCAGAAGCGGTTCTTAAAGAGCACGCGCCCCAGGATGTAAAAGCCGAGCAGCTGCAGGAATGTCTGTGGAAGAACCAGCCAGGCATAAGCCAGCCCGTAGTCGCCGGTCAGATGATTTAGGGCACGGATCAGGGGAATATGGATGGTGGCATAGATGCCGATATTATTTGAGGCGCCCAGGGCCGGGTCGGACTTAAACCAGGCGGGGTGATCAAGGGCAGCCGCATAACTGGCAATATTTCCGCCATCGCCCGTCAGGATGACCACCGGATAGTTCCCTTGCAAACGTCCCAGGAAATATACGACCGCGAAAGCCAGGAAAATCAAGACGAACAGCCAGTCCCACCTGTTTACCCCATGCGGGTTGGAACGAATCGCATAGAGAGGCCGGCTCTTTTGGGAGGCCTGGCTGCTTGGAACATCGTGGAGCGATTGAGAGGAGGAATAGCGAAAGGTTTTCATGTTGGATACCCGGATGGTATTTGCATGCACGCCAGCGCCCTCGGCCTTCCAATCCGTGTGAACACCCATTATACTCACATAACATATATACATAAGGAGCCTGGGTTATGCATAGGTTTGACAGAGCCTGGAAGTTCTTTCTGAATTTATTCGAATCACCCATTTCTGCTGGAATAATTTCTTTCTGTATTTATGCACTGTTTGCATCGAAGCGTGGGCCTATATTCGGTGTATCCAGCTCCCCCTATTTTAATTACCTGGCAGATGCTTTTTTACACGGACAATTGTCTTTACGAGTAGTGCCGCCGAACTTGCATGATCTAGCCCTTTTCAACGGGCATTACTTCATGTACTGGCCCCCTTTCCCGGCCATTCTCATGATGCCATTTGTTGCCATTTTTGGGGTTGGATTCAGTGATGTTTTTTTCACCCTGGTCCTGGGTGCGCTAAATGTCGCGCTGGTGGCTTATATTCTTCGTGTCCTCGACAAACAAAACGTGATCCCCGTGGATGCCGGTGAGCGCGGCCTTCTCACCATTTTCTTTGCATTTGGAACCGTTCACCTGTTCCTTTCTTCCCTTGGCATCGTCTGGTTCACCAGCCAGGTGATCGCATTCCTGTGCAGCATTCTGGCCTTCCTGGCTGCAGTTCGGCTAAAAGGGTATCCCGCCTTCTTCTTCACCGGCCTGGCATTGGCATGCGCAACCTTGACTCGCAATCATCTGATTTTTCTTGGAATATGGCCCGCCTGGTTCCTTATCCAGGCACACAAATCTGCAAAAATTAAGAAGATAATTTCCTATTTGTTCGTGGCTGCCCTACCCATCCTGGTTGGCGTTCTTCTAAACCTTCTCTACAACTATTTACGTTTTGGCAGCATTTTGGAATATGGTCTCACTTACCAGGACTTTGGAAATTTCTTCCAGCCGGATTTCCTGAAATACGGTCATTTCAATGTACATTATGTGCTGACGAATTTCTACTACAACTTTATTTACTACCCATTTCCAGCATCTGACATGACCTTGATGGGTGGAAGTCTATTCCTGCTTAGCCCGCTTTTCTTCGCCAGTTTCTGGGCGCTTTTAATCCCCAAGCTGCGCAGTTCGGTCATCGTATTATGGCTGACCGTGATAGCCGTTACCATCCCAATCCTTTTGAACATCGGGACTGGATGGAAAACCTTTGGACCGCGTTACACTCTGGACTTTACCATGCCGCTCTTGATGCTGACTGCCATCGGTTTCCGTAAATGGCCGAAATGGCTGATTCTCCTGCTTATCGTGATCTCCATCATTTCCTATGTTATTGGGACACTTTGGTTCATTCGGGTCACCTAGGTCGAACTAAGGCTTCCGAAAAAATACGCGCAGGTACGTATCCGGGGCACAATTAAGTGCCTGTGTAAATTGAGGCGCCTCGGTGAAACCATCAGTGTTGACGTACGCCTGCCATGTTTGCGTGTATTCCATTTCTTGAAATATGAACACATCCGCTTCATCCTGCCAGTGTAGCGCCAGGTCTTTATTCCAATATCCATATCGGGCCAATTCGTCAGAATTTCCGGTTTGATAAAAATTATAGGGATAATCCAATTGCTGGGGAAATATCCGAATTTCCGGGAGGTACAAAAGTGCCGCGGCAGCATTCCCCCCGCCCCAAAACACCCGGCTTCCCGGAGGAATTACTTCAACCAGGTAATGACCACTCTTCTCATAGGCCTCCAGGGTGTTTCCGTTGCATTTCCATTCCTGAAAACCTCCTCCCAATATGACGGTAGGGGTGAATATAACACCAGTAACCAGGAATCCCATGGCAATGAACAAAGCAAAAGTGAGCTGTGGCGGGAATCTCCGTCGCAGGTAGAGCCAGAATAGCCAACCGAGAAGAATTATCAACAAGCCAGCCAGGAACCCCACGATTGTTGGTATGAGCACGCGGGAAGTATCATATTCAATTCCAAATTTATTAAAGAGAATTTGCCACAAGTAAGCTTTGCCCGGTAAGAATTGAAGCGTTGTGAAAAAGTCACGGAAGCGTGGCAGTGAGATGGTCGCCAGTTTATCGCCAATAACCTCAAAATCCCCTCTTCCTATGCCAGCCGAGAGCAGCGTTAAAAATAGAATAACCAGGCCACTTTTTGCAAATGAAATGCGGCGATATTTAATAGTACTGAAGATGCTGATAAAGACCAGGATACCCAGGAAATCGAAGAAAGCCAGGTAGGGGCTGAACGTAAACACATTGTTATTGTTCGCGGCGGTATTTCCAAGTCCAGCCCAAGCATGGAGTACAAGAAGAACTACAAACAAGGTGGCCAGAAAGACCACATTGCGAAATTGGCTGCCGTCTTTCCAGTTTTTACGAGCCGGCCAGAAAAATAGAGCCAGCAACCCACCGGTCAGAGCCACGAAATGATAACGGAATCCGTCCAGAAGACTCTGCCATATTGCAGATATATCCGGATGGTTTTGAATTGCTATTAAAACCGGCGGCCTCCATGGTTCAAGAAAAGGCGTCAATCGCACTGGCAGGTAAATCGCCCACATTTTTAATATGTCCGGCCAATAGATCACGTGCATGATCAAGATTGGAAGAATGCAAGCAGCTGTCAGAATTGCTCCAACCTTCCAACCATGCTGCCAGAAAATATATGCCGCAAGAATGAATAAAACCGGCACCATGTTCTGACGCGTCATCACCATAATGCCTGTCAGCATCCCTCCGACAACAATTTGCCAGCGCGGGCGTCCCTGTCCCAGTGTAAAGAATAATATCCATACAAGCAAACAAACCACCAGACTTTGGGACATGGCGACACTGAAATAACGCACGGTCACCGGATTGATGACCATTATCCATACACATACCGTTCCCCACCAGCGTCCGCCAATTCGGCGGGCTACAAGCCATAATCCGATGAGAGCGATTGCGCCAATGAAGATGGAAAAGAACCGCCCTGTGCGCAGCCCGGGACCAAACAAAAGCTGGATCCACCCGTAAAACAAATAAGAAAGCGGCGCCTTTTGAGTCCAGACGCCGTAATCCTGAAAAGGAAGGTAAATCTGTCTGGCAAACAGATACCCTTTGTAGAGATACACTCCCTCGTCAATAATTGACCTTTGCGTAAAGGCGAAATGCACAGCCTGGATAAGATAGGCAATGAAGGCAGTCAATATCAACGCCCTGTTTCCCCACCTTTGGAAAAAAAGATTTTCTTTGATCGCCCTCATTTGTCCATCCTGTTTCCGTGTTTTTATCCAGCCGAATCAGCAGTTTTTTTGCCTGCGGTTATGCGGCTCCAGCCATCTCCCGCTGGCGCATTTCCTTCAAGCCGCGCAAGGTAATAAAGCCGATGGATATGATGAAATAGCCGGAAAGGATGGCGGCCATCATCAGGTACCCGTAACGCGGCACCAGAATGAATATCAATGCAAGTTCGACAATACCAACCAACGTGGATATCAATACCGGAAAGCCGGCTTTGCCAAGCGAGAGAAAGAGGGAGCGATTCCATTGAAAGACGCTGGCGAATCCATAGCCGGCAATCAGGATCAACAGTAATGGATAAACAGGAATTGCCTGAGGCTTGTAGAGGGTTGGAATGATCCACCAACCAGTCAGTGCCCAGCCAGCCCAGATAGCCAAAACAACCCCGCCTGTGATGACGGTGATCCGTTTGAGCAGGCGCAGGGTTGTCTTCCACTCGAACCTGGCGATCGTACGGGAGATTTCCGCATACGTCGGGGCGATGAAAGGATCGAGGATCAATGTGATCGGGATGATAAAGGTCATGGCGATCTTAAAATAACCTGTGGCGGTCGTTGAGAGCAAATTGGCCATATACAGTGGAATGTTATCCCGGAAGAACAGGTTCACTGTACCGTTCAGGTTGGTATTCAATGCAAACGTAAACAGCGACCTTTTATTCGACAGAGTCCGCAACGGTACCCGCCACCAGCCGCTTCCAAGATCACGGTTGAGTTCACGCGCCGCCAGGATAACCTGGGTTACACCCACATACGTTTTTCCAAGGAGATAAGCGAGGAGAATGGCCTCAACCAACTGAGCAGGCGCGATCAGGCTGCTCCAGCGATAAAGAATGTAAGTTCCTCCAATTATGGAAATGGTGATAATGCTGTTGACCAGGTTGAGGCGCGCCAGCTGGTCAAAGCGATGCGTTGCCTGCAAAACCCCCGTGGAGGTCTCATAAACCAGGTTACTGAGCAAAATTAACCCATAGAAAACGAACAGGTGAGCTGTATTGATATCCCTGGCAAATACACGCGAGGCCCAGGGGGCCAGGAGCAGCAGGATGAGGAAGGCTGCCACCGACATAACCGCTTCCGTCAGACCGGCTGCCTTTATCAATACAGCCGCATCCTGCTTCTTACCATCCGCAAGGGATGGACCCAGATGTTTGAGCACCACCTCGCTCATACGGAAAGAGAGGAAACGATTAATGTTGGAAGTGAATGTCTGGATGGCAGCAACCAGACCCCAATTAGCTACACCGATGAGGCGGACGGCCAGGATGGTTTGGATAAAGCTCAGAATGGCGGAAACAGCATTGCTGCCGAAAAGATAACTACTATTCTTTACCACCCGGCGCAGCAGATGGTCTTCCTTCCAAATTCCCGTAAGTCTCTGGAATATGGTCACGGTTCACCCTTTTTTAGTAACCGGGATCGCTTGGTGACACAACCATCTTCGCCTGTAATATGGTTGTGTGGCATATCCTGATTTTTATGGGCCAAAAAAGAATTAGAGCCTGACCACTTTCGGACTTTCCTTGCCCATTTTTCCGAGGGCATTGCGGCTGTCGAAGATGAATTTCGCCGCATCCAGAATGGCCTTGTAATCATATGTTTTGTGATTTGTGGTGATAACCACACAATCCGCGGCGCGAACGGACGCCATCAGATCCGGCACACTGTGCATTTCGGTGTTCTCATGGGTCTTAAGGGTCGGAATGTACGGATCGTGATATTCGACCAAGGCACCCTTCTTCTGGAGCAGACCGATCACATCCAGCGCAGGGGATTCACGAATATCGTCAATATCAGGTTTATATGCCACTCCCAGGACAAGGCAGCGCGAACCGTTCAACACTTGACCGCGCTCGTTCATAGCATCCAGAATACGCGCCACGACAAAGCGCGGCATGTTGGTATTAATATCGGATGCCAGTTCAATAAATCTAGCCGTATATTGATAAGCTTTCATCTTCCAGGAAAGATACAGCGGGTCGATCGGGATGCAGTGCCCTCCCAGCCCTGGTCCGGGGGTAAATTTCATAAAGCCGAACGGCTTGGTGGCAGCTGCGTCGATCACTTCCCAGACGTCCACGCCCATGCGCTCGCACATGATGGCCAATTCGTTGACCAGGCCGATGTTAATCATGCGGAAGGTATTCTCCAGCAGTTTGGCCATCTCGGCTGCTTCGGCCGAAGAGACCAGGTGGATATGCTGAATGGCGGCGCCGTACCAGGCCTCAGCAACTTCAGCACAGGCTGGCGTGATGCCGCCGACGACTTTGGGTGTGTTGAGCGTGGTGAAATCCTCGCGGCCGGGGTCAACTCGCTCTGGCGAGAAGGCCAGGAACCAATCCTCGCCAACCGTCAGACCATTGGGCTCGCCCAGCATCGGCAGCAGGATCTCGCGTGTCGTTCCCGGGTATGTGCTGGACTCCAGCACCACGATCATGCCCTTGTGCATGTACTTCGCCAGTTGCTCAGTGGCCGACAGGATAAAAGACATGTCCGGGTCACCAGTTTTGCGCAGCGGCGTGGGGACACAAATGCTGGCCGCGTCCATTTCCTTGAGCACGGAGAAATCAGCTGTTGCTGTCAGGTGTCCGGATTTGACCAGCGGAGCCAGCCGTTCCGTGGAAATATCCGGGATATAGCTGACGCCCTTATTCACAGATTCGGGCTTGCGTACATCCGGGTCAATACCGGTTACATGGAAGCCTGCCTCGGCAAATACCACAGCCAGCGGAAGGCCGACATATCCCAATCCCAGAATGGCAACCCGGGCTGTTTTGTTGTTCAATTTATTGATGAGAGAGTCTTTTGTATTCATGGCATCCTTAAAAGTTGAAGGGTGGAAAATCTAAGCGGTCAGATTGGGTAGAAGTTATATTGGCGGATCAAAAAAGACTTAGTTGCTTGGGCTCTTCTTTCGGTTCCTCGGCATCCTGCACAGGACTGGAATACTTCAATGCAGCGCGTGCCTGTTCGAGCATTTTTGGCAGCTGACCAAAATCCTGCATGATGGCCGGTTTGAGCGCAGCCTGGTGCAGCGCCGCTGCCGGGTGAAACATGGCGATCACAAAGCGGTCTCCCACCCGCCGCATTTGTCCATGGACAGAACTGATCTTTGCTCCCGGCATAAACTTGCCCATCGAATAACGTCCGAGAGTAATGATTATTTTCGGGTTGATGGCAGCCATCTGCCGCTCCAGATATTCATTACAGGCTGCCAATTCCTCTGGAAGCGGGTCACGGTTGCCTGGTGGACGGCATTTTACAACGTTACCAATCCAGACATCTGAGCGTTTCAGCCCGGCCTGCGCCAGCAATTCGTCCAGAAACTGACCCGCCGCGCCGACAAAGGGCCGTCCCTGCTCATTTTCATGAAAACCCGGTCCCTCGCCGATGAACATGATCTCTGCGTTTGCAGGTCCCTCACCAGGAACTGCTTTTTTTCGTGAGTGATATAACGCACACTTTTTGCAGACAGATACTTCCTTTGCAATTTCCGCAAGGGCTTCTTCGGCGTTCATGCAGACTCCAGCATATCGAATTTTTCCAAATTCATCAACAAAGCATCTTCGTTATTATCTCTGTAATAGTGCGGGCGGACTCCCGCAAATTCAAAACCATATTTCCTGTACATGGCCTGCGCAGCCACATTTCCAGCGCGCACTTCCAAAAATACCCGCCGCGCCCCTTCCTTATGGACCTCCTTGATGGCGGATAATAAAATTTGCTCTCCCAAACCCTGCCGGCGTAAATCCGGGTGGACGGCAATCGTAGCGATATGAGCTTCGTCGACGATAAACCACAATAACAGCATGGCAGCAACCTGCCCATCCACTTCAGCAACCCACCCACGCGCGACCGGGTTCTCGGTCAGCTCGAAGCGAAAGGAACGCTCCGACCAGGGTAGGCTGAACGAAAGCATGTCAATCTCGTGCACAGCCGGAATGTCTTCCAATATCATCCGGCGGATAAGTACCGTCACGCCGGCAGGCCTCCTGCCACATGCAAATAAATGGGCGCCAGGGCAGCCGCCGGGTCAATTTTGCCAGCCTGCCATTTTTGCCAGGCCAACTCTGCCAGGATACCCGGCCTGCGGACACATTGCGCCGGGGATGCGAGAGTCACATTTTTAAATCTGCGTGCCAGCCGGTGACGCTCATCGGCAGACATTTCACCGCACACAATAACCGGTTTGTGGATCCTCCCTGCCAGTTCATCGGCAGTTGTTATCGTAGCCGGACCATCAGCCAGCCACTCATTTTCTCCGGCGTCATACCAACCGAGAGCCAGGCGACCACGCCCCGCCTTGACAATAGCAGCCAGCCTGCGGCGGTATTCCAATCCATTCGAAGCAGCCGGGAGCGGGACCGCCGCGGCGACGATATCCAGTGTGGGTATGCCAACGATCGGCATGTGACGGGCCAGCACCAGACCCTTTGCAAACGCAAGCCCCACACGCAGGCTGGTAAATGACCCGGGGCCCAGCGCTACCCCCAAGACATTGACAGAATTCATTTTGGTGCCAGTACGTCTCAGAAGATCAGCCAACGCCGGAGCCAGCTCCTGGGTATGGTGGAGACCGCTTTGCCAGACACACTCACCGGGCACGCTCGTCCCATCATACAGCGCCAGTCCTATCTGAGCAGTGGAGGTGTCAATCGCCAGCAGCATTAGTCCCCTCCGTAAACAGTCTGACGGAGTTGATCGAGCATGTTTTCATATCGCCTGCCGCTGGAAGTAAAACGCATGGCGCGATGTTCTTCAGATTCGTATTCCAGCCAGGCCCACAACCGTTCGACCGGCAGGATGGATTCCACTCGCTCCGGCCATTCCACCACCAGCGGCCCTTGGGAAAGTAGAGAATCCAGATCCAATTCTTCGGCCTCGCCGGGCGAGTCTACCCGGTAGGCATCAAAATGAAAGAGTTGGCTGAGATCTGGCCGGCGGTAAGCATTGACCAGTACGAAGGTTGGACTGGAAACATCATCCAACGCTCCCCAGCCTTGCGCTATCCCCTGGACAAGCGTGGTCTTGCCGGCCCCGAGTTCGCCCTGGAGGCAAACCAGATCGCCGGCTTGGAGCAACGCACCCAGGCGCATCCCCAAGCGACGGGTCTGTTCTGGGGAGCGGCTGAAGAATTCAAACGCGTGCGCGTCCAGGATGGGCATGACGAAGGGATTATACTACAGGGATTTTGGAGGATTTTTGCCGGTCAAACCAACCTGTTTTCCCAGGATGAGGGCAATTTGCCGGGCAGCGTCGGGCCTGGCGGCACGCCGGCAATTTTGCACCACCCTCTTCCGCTCATACGGACGGCAGACCCAGCGCGTCAGCGCACGCACCACCGCAAGTGGTTCCGGAGCCCAGACGCCCACACCCTCGGATACAACATAATCCACGTTCCCGTCCTCCTGGCCGGGCAGTTTGGCATACAGGATGATCGGCAGGTCGGCATTAAGCGCCTCGGCGATGGTTCCGGGCCCGGCTTTAGTAACAATTACATCTGCGGCGCGCATGAAGTCTGGCATGTCCCGCGTGAAGCCATAGATAAACGTAGGATTCTCCCAGGTCTGTTCTTTCAATTCCTCTTCGAGTTTATTGTTTCGCCCGGTCACGATGACCAGGCAAACATCCAGCCCTGATTCGTCAATTGCGCGGGCCGTCTCGGCCAGCGGTCCCATACCTTCGCCGCCTCCAACCACCAGGACAACCTTCTTGCTCTTCGGCCAGCCCAAACCTTTGCGCAGGAGAGTTTTCTCGCCCATCGGGGCGCTGCAATGTAACGAAACCGGCTGCCCCACCACGCGGATCTTGCCTGGGGACATATGGTATTGAATAGCAGTCTGGCGTGCCATTTCGGTCGGGACAAGGATCAGGTCGGCCCGCTGGTCGAACCACATGGCATGCGTGGAAACCAGATCTGTCACCACGGTAACAAACGGCAGGTGATTCTTGCCAAGCGCTTTCAGGACAAATGAGGTGGCGATTGGGTGGACGCTGACCAGCATCTCGCTGTGGTGATCGCTTACCAACCGGTGGGCGGCGCGCCGGGCAATGGGCCAGAACGTCGAGGTCACAATACGCGCTTGTGGCCGTCCGTCGCTGATGTCGAACATGGCGCCCCACAGCTCGGGCCTGCGCACCATTTCGGGATAGGCTTCAGGTAAACGGTTGAAAGGCGGCGGAGCATAATCCTTGAGGAAATCCACCATTTCGGTATTCACAGCCTCTCCGAACTCACAATGGATGGCCTCGATGATGGCTTCGCTGGCGGCCCGGTGCCCGCCACCCGTATCTGAAAAAAGGAAAGTAATATGAGGTTTTTCAGTCGGTAGGTCGGTCATGCTGTTCCTCCGGTAAAACAACCTTGACCCGCCGGGCCAATTCGCGGCGCGTCAACATCACACGCCTGCCGCAGCCTTTGCACTCCAGGCCGATATCCGCGCCCAAACGGACCACCGTCCATTCGTAGGAGCCGCAGGGATGTGGTTTCCGCAGGCGAAGGGCTGCGTTAAGCTGGAGATCAGGGAGCATATGCAAGGATAGGGATCAGAAGGAGGCTTGTCTTGAAATAAATTATACCGTAATAGACCTGCTGTTCAATAAGTGTGATAAACTATCGCCGAAAACTGTTCAGGAGGATCCTCATGTCCACCCAAGACACTTATGATATCGAAATTGCCGGCATCAAACGCAGCCTGCGGTTATTTGAGATCAAGCCAGGACTGAAAATTGCCATCCTGAACATATTGGGCGACACCGACTTGGTGCAGGCCTGTGCCAGGGCCTTGAATAAGAAACTCAAGGATCTGAAATACGACGTTATCGTGACGGCGGAAGCCAAGTCCATCCCGCTGGCATACGCCCTTTCGGTCGAGTCCAAAAAACCCTACATCATTCTGCGTAAATCCTACAAGCCCTACATGGGTGCCGCGCTCATTGCTGAAACGCTTTCCATCACCACGGGTGAACCGCAGACCTTGATCATGGATGAGAAGGACCAGGCAGACGTAAAAGGCAAACGCGCCGTGATCGTAGACGACGTGATCAGCACCGGCTCGACCCTGCAGGGGATGCGCATGATCATGGAAAAAGCCGGGGCGAAGGTTGTCGGTGAGGCTGCCATCCTGACAGAAGGAGAACGTGCCAGGTGGGAGAAGATCATCTCCCTGGGACATCTACCCCTTTTTACCAATTAGCTTTTCTTTTTTTGAATGGGTAAGAGCCTTGATGGCTCTTTCCCGTTTTAAAGCCGCACCTTTATCCGGTAAATCCTCCACGTACACCAACCGGACCGGAAGGCGGGTGCGGGTGTAACGTGCCCCTGCCCCGCGATTATGCTGAATGAGGCGCTGACCGGGGTCAGTACTCCAGCCGGTGTAATAGGTGCCATCGGAGCATTCCAGGATATAGCAAAAGAAGGCCATATGTATTTATATGCAGATGGGTGAGGCCGAAAGGATCTTCTCTGAGCTAATCTTCATCGTCCTTTTTCTTGCGCAAGCCGAGCAGTTTCCCCAGGCCGAGCTGCTGCACCCAAAGGTCACTGAATGTGGGGATCTCCTGCTCAAATGACTCAATGGATTGCCAATTGCCATCCGCCCGTGCTTGTCTCCATTGCGTACGTCCTTTCAGGATACGGGCGAGACGGGCCTGGAAGCTTTTTTTCTTTTCCCCTTCAATCTCGTCGCGCAAAGATTTCAATGTGAGCATGTAATCATCCAACATACGGACAATGTTGGTGCGATTCTGACGGGCAGCTTCGGCCAAGGCAACCGTTTCTTCCAGATCGAGCGGCCGCATGGCAGATACAAATGGCCGCCCGGCCAATTTACGGATATCAGCCCAGCCAGGTTGTCCAATGACGGTCTCCGTCAGTGCGGCCGCTAGCCAGGCCCGGCAGGGTATGAACAGCTGCCATGATCCCATCCACCTCAGCCGGGTCGGCAAAATAGGCGCGTGCACCCAGCAGGGAGACAAAACTGTCAGCCAGTTGGTAAATTTCGCTGGCGGTCCCATGCGGGGCTGTGATGGCCATCAACCCGTTTTGAAAAAGATCAGCACGCGCAGCCTCGATGCCGGTGGTGGTTTCATCCAGAATAAGCGGATTGAGAGCCGGGGTCATGCCGATATAATGGCGTCCGGGCGGCAGCAACTCCTTCGCCCAGGTTTCCACTGCCAGTTTAACCGGCGAGGTGTCAACCACCAACCCACCTTCATGCACATGCTGTGCGACGGATTTAAGGATCTCATAGACCTGATCGAGTGGCAAGGCCAGGACGATTACATCTGCCCCTTTAACGGTTGCAGACAGGTTGTGTCCCACTATGCTCCACTGCCTCCATCTTTTGAGCCTTGCGGGCAACTTCCGATGAACTATCATACCCGAGAGTGGTAACCTGGTCCTTATGGTTCGCCAGCTTCAGCCCGATGGAGGCGCCGATTTGTCCCAGCCCAATGATGCTAATTTTGACAGTCATGGTTTCCTCATTTCAATTCTCATTGTCGGTGGCTTGAAGGGCAGCCAGCAGACGTTGGGTGTGTGAATCCGGATTTAGCACAGGGGCGTCATGGTGATGGCGGACCAGTTCCACGGTTCGGGCAGTAGCTCCCGCCCGGGTCGCCAGTGCCGCCCCCCACTCGGCATGCTGTCCAGCGACAACGAATGGCAGGCCAAGTCCGCGCGGCTTCCCCGCAGCCCAGCGCCGGGCGGCGCCTGGAAAGAGGTGTCTTCCAATCACGATCAATACGCGGTCATAGATCGATAAGGGATGCAGAATTTTTCCCACATCATGGAGCAGGGCAGCGCATAGCAGATCCGGGTCGGTCTGCCCGGTAATTTCCAGGTGTTTGAACATCTCATAAGCATGTGCCTGCTCCGACGGCTGCATCTGCTGGAAGAGGCTGAGTTGAGCCGGCGTGAGATAATCAAGCAGAGCCTCGCCCGGGATTTGCTTGCGGGAACTGAGCAGGCTATTCCTGAATTGGCGGGAACGGTAGGCGAGGCGGGAAATCATCACAGAATAACTCCGGCAGAAGGTGCCGAGAAAATAATTATAACATTTTGATTATGATAAAATCGTGAGAGCCGGGGACGCCGACCCCGGCTCTCTTGAAAGGAGGAGAAGAGAAATCGCCTTACACACATATATTACCATCCTGGTCTAAATTGTGCATGACGGCTACCCTACGCTTACCCTACGCTTGTCTGGCAATTCTGAAGGCGTTTTTTAAAGGCAAAATATCATATTTTGTGGATTTTGATTGAAAGAGGCGCCCATGCAAAAGAAATCCGGGTTGTTTATCGGCGCGACCAGCGAGACTCCCATTGGGAAGCTCTGGCTGGCAGTATCGGAACTCGGGCTGGTGGCGATTGAGGCTGGACTGACCCAGGCAGAGTTCGAATCCTATCTTGCCAAACGTTTTAAACGAGCCGTCGAGCTGGCCCCGGAACGCCTGCGCACGGTCACCAGGCAGTTGGAAAGTTATCTATCCGGGCAGCAAAAAAACTTTGACCTGATGATTGACTGGACTGTGCTGCGGCCCTTCCAGCAGGCTGTACTTCAGGCCACTTCGGAAATTCCCTATGGGGAAACCAGAACATACAAAGAAATCGCCGAACACATCGGCAAACCGCGGGCCGCGCGGGCTGTGGGCCGCGCAGAAGCGACCAACCCGATGCCATTGGTGCTGCCCTGTCACCGCGTCATCGGCGTGGATGGGAAATTGCACGGATATGGATTGGGAGAGGGGATCAAGACGAAGGAGTGGCTGTTGAGAATGGAAGGGGCGCTGATGGCGTAACACGAACCCCTGCGATGGCGACCAACCTTTGCAGGACTGTTTTTCATGATAGACTGGCTTCAGAGTTTCAAAACTGGTATTCTTTTCATCATATTCGTGGAGAAAAATGACAGATTTTCGCTCCGGTTTCATCGCCATCCTCGGCAAACCCAACGTAGGCAAATCCACCCTGGTTAATGCCCTTTTGGGGCAGAAGATCGCTGCCGTCTCGCCCCGTCCTCAGACCACGCGCCGCCGCCAGCTTGGCATCCTGACCCTGCCGAATGCCCAACTGGTGTTCGTGGATACGCCTGGTATCCATACACCCAGGCATAAACTCGGCCAGTTTTTCAACCAGGAAGCCGAAGAGGCCCTGGATGGCGTGAATGTGGCGCTGCTCCTGGTGGATGCCAGCATGGAGCCGGACGAGGAAGACCAGCGGTCCGCCAGCCTGCTTTTTGGGCTGCGGCGCAGACCGGATTTGATCCTGGGTCTCAATAAAATCGACAAGATACCCGAAAATTCCATGGAAGCAGTCCGCAGCATGTACCAATCCCTGGTTCCGGGCGCTCCAGTGCTGGCTTTTTCAGCCGCCAACCGCCAGGGGCTGAAAGAACTGCTGGACACCTTGACTGCCCGACTGCCGCTTGGGCCGGCGGAATTCCCTGAAGAACAGATTACTGACTTGTATGAAAAGGAGATAGCAGCAGAATTGATCCGCGAGGCTGCCCTGGTATTTCTGCGTGACGAAGTGCCGCATGCCCTGGCTGTCCGGATGGATGAGTTCAGTGAACGGGAAAATGGCAATGCCTACATCGCCGCCACCCTGTTGGTGGAACGTGACTCGCAGAAGGGTATCGTCATTGGCGAAAAGGCCGCCATGCTGAAAAAGATCGGTTCAGCCGCCCGCAGGGAGATTGAATCGATGAGCGGCCGGAAGGTCTTTCTCGAGCTGCGCGTCAAGGTGGCCAAGGATTGGCGTGATGATGAAAATGCCCTGCGCCGCCTGGGATACAAGATTAAGGGTAAAAAATGATCCTTGTTTTAATTCCATATTTCCTGATTGCTGCCCTGGATTGGGTGGCCGTCGCCAGGGGCTGGAAGAAAGTCGAGTACATTGCCAAGCCGGCAGCCATGCTCATCCTTCTTGGGCCTCTGGTATTTACAGCCAGCTTTGGCTCGTTCCCATTGATCTGCTTCAGCTTGGGAATATTCTTTTCACTGGTCGGGGATATATTCCTGATGCTCTCCTACACCCGCTTTTCTGACCGCTGGTTCCTGCCGGGGCTGGCTGCCTTTTTATTGACGCATGTGAGTTACATCATTGGCTTGAACATCCCCATGCCGGACGTTTCTCCCCTCTGGTCACTGGGTCTGGGCATCATCCTGGCGCTGACCGCAGCGCGCCTCCTGCGCCGCATCCTGGCCGGGGTGAGCCAGAAAGGTCTGGGACGCCTGATACGCCCGGTTGCATTGTACGGGATGACCATGACTCTGATGCTGCTCTCAGCTTTGCTTACCCTCTTTAGCTCCTGGTGGAACGTCTATGCAGCCGCGCTGGTGTCCTCGGGAGCCATCCTTTTCTTTTTTTCGGATACCCTGCTGGCCTGGAACAAGTTTGTTACTCCTGTAAAGAATGGCCGCCTGGTCAATATGATTCTTTATCACCTGGGGCAGTTCGCCTTGGTGGCGGGGGTGATGCTCCAGTTTGGGAAGTGAGCATAAGTGAATTCTGAGAGTTCGAAAGGATCAAATACGCCTGAGGGTATGCCCTCAGGCCTTTTTAATTTCTCAGGTGCATCAGTCCCTTCAGAACTCTCAGACGCCTTGTTTTTTGAAGGACTGAAACCCTTCCCCCAGGGCTTCGTAGGCCACACCAATAACCATAAACGCTTTCGGGTCTGCATCGTGGACGATCATCTTCAATTGTTGGACCTCTGACCGGGTCACCACGCAATACAGTACGGGTCGTGCTTCGTCAGTATACGCACCCGCTCCTTCCAGGATGGTCACACCGCGTTCCATCTCGGCCAGGATGCGCTGCAAAACAATCTCTGACTGAGCGCTGACGATCAGTGCAGTGCGGACGGTGCCGGCTCCCTCCAGGGTGCTGTCTGCCACCAGGCCGCTGACGTACAGAACGATGATGGCGTATAAAGCCCTCGGCCAGCCAAAAACGAATCCCGACGCAAGGATGACCAGCGTATCAGTTATCAAATAGCTCTGCGTCATCGGGATGCCGCGCCAGCGGTTCAGGATGCGCGCCAGGATATCGGAGCCTCCGCTTGTCCCCTGCGCCCGGTAGACCAGGCCATAGCCGATACCGAGGACAACCGCCCCGTAGAGCGAATTTAACACTACATCGTCGGTGATGCCGTTTTTCGGAAAGAACGGCAGCAGCAGGAGCAAATCGGTGAACAGGGCGTAAGCCACCACAGCCACGATCGTCCTGATCACGAAACGCTTTCCACCCAGGTAGCGCCAGCCCACCAGGAAAAGCGGCAGATTGCCGATGAAAATCATGATGCCGATCGGCCAACCGGTGTAATGGTTGATCAATTGCGAAATACCGCTGATCCCGCCCATGGCCAGGTTGGCCGGGACGAGGAACAGGCGCAACCCAGCCGCCTCGAGCAGCGCTCCTGCCAGCACAAGAGCGTAGTCACGCAACGTGGGCCATATATGTTTGAATTGATTCATTTTATCTCCCGTAGGGGCGACCCTTGTGGTCGCCCGAGGATGTGGTCGCCCGGAGCTGGCGTTACGATTCCTTTAATTCCACTCCCGCCAGTTCCTCAATGATTCCAACCACTGCCGAATTGTCCAACTCGCCCATGCCGTTCTGGAGCATGGCATTGTAAAGCTGCGCGTCCACGGCAGCCGAGGGCAGGGGGATGCCATATTCCCGCGCCGTCTCCAGGATGATGTTCAGGTCCTTGGCCTGCATATGCGCCTTGAACCCCGGCATCCGGTTGCCGGCAAAGAGACGCGCCGGTTTGACATCCAGCGTCCAGCATTGGGCCGCCCCGCCCTTGATGGCTTCAACCACCTTCTGCGGGTCCACACCGGCTTTTTGCGAAAAGATCAATAATTCCCCCAATGCCACCATTTGTGCCGCCACCATGATCTGGTTGGCGGCCTTGGCCACCTGCCCTGCTCCCGCCTCGCCAACGTGGGTCACTGCCTTACCCATGGCCTGAAGGATCGGCCGGACTTTCTCCAGTGCCTCAACCGGTCCACCCACCATGATGGCCAACGTTCCATTGCGCGCCCCGATATCGCCGCCTGAAACCGGCGCATCCAGGCTGAGCATACCCCTTGCGGCCATTTGCGTGGCCAGGCTTCTTGCGGCACCCGGCTTGATGGTGGAGTTATCCACCCAGACCAAACCTGCCTTTCCACCGGCGAGTAGGCCTTTCTCACCCAGAACCACCTTCTCCACGTCCGGCGTATCCGGCAGGTTGGTGAATACCACCTCAACCTGTGCAGCCACCTCGGCCGGAGAGCTGGCTGCCTTGGCCCCCTCGGCAACCAATTCTTCCACCGCGGCACGCGAGCGGTTGTGGACTACGAGAGGAAATCCAGCTTTTTGGATATTCCGGGCAATGGATTTACCCATCAGGCCCAGGCCGATATAACCGACGGTCAGCATGAGAAAACTCCTTTGGAAAAATGTACGGAAATTATAAACCTCCCCCGTCACACAGGCGGGGGAGGTTTGCTTTTCGATGAAAATTTTTGGTTATTTCAATCCGTAGACGATGGTCACAGTGGTTGAAATCTGCATCGAGCCAGCCTGCACCGGGACACTGGCGGCTGGTGCAGCCACATCAGCCTTGGCATACTGGACGGTGATCGGGGCAGTGTTGTCGTAATAAGAGATGGACTGCACTGCACCCAACCCGACATTGGTTGCCTTGGTCAGTTCGTCGGCCTGCTTGCGAGCTTCCGCAACCGCTGCCTGGCGTGCCTGCGAGAGGGCTCCAGTCTTATCGGCCACGTCAAACTGGATGTTGTTGATATTGTTGGCTCCCGAGCTCACGGTGGAGTCCAGCAGATCGCCCAGCTTGCTCAGATCACGTATGGTGACATAGACAACATTGTTCACCACGTAGATGGTGCCGGTCTGCTTGCCGTTTGCATCAAACTGTTGCTGCGGGTAGATGCTGAAATTGGTGGTCTGGATATCCTTATCGGCAACCCCGAATCCTTTGATGGTCGTGATCACCGCCTGGGACTGGGTGTTGTTTTCGGCAACGGCATCCTTGGCGCTGGGATTCTGAGTGTTGACGCCGATGGAGATGTAGGCGATGTCGGGCGTCAGGGTCACCTTGCCGGTCCCGCTAACCGTGATTGTCCGCTCGGGCGGCTGAGGCTGGACGGTGATGGTTGATGGACCACAGGCGCTCAGGAGGCTGCCAAGCACCAGCATGGAGATCAGGAAAATTAATTTGGTTTTCATAGGTCACTCCTTGTCAGATTGTATTGTACCTGTAAGACGACGGAAGAGGCAGATAGTTCCCATTTCCATTCGAAGAATTATCATACCAGTTTCGGCGGATGCTGTTGTTTCCCATGGGCAGGCAAAATCCCCCGGCTCTGCATGGAGTCGGGGGATGGCTGTGTGGGAAACGTTTACTTGATGGTGTAAGTGACGCTGACCGTCACGGAGATCTGCGTCTGACCCGGCTGGATTGGTACAGAGGCATTCGGAGCCGCAGCGCCGCCGCCGCCCATCCCGTAATAGGGTGAGGGGGAATTATCAGAGTAGGTGACGTTCTGGATCTCGCCCAGCTTCACGTTGGCGGTCTTGGCAAGTTCAGCCGCCAGGTTGCTGGCATTGGTCATCGCCTTTTGGCGGGCCTGTTCCATCGCAGCGGTCTTATCGGCCACGTCGAAGGATATGCTGTTTATGCTGTTGGCGCCTGAACCGACCGCTGTATTCAGGATCGTGCCCAGTTTGCTCAGGTCGCGTACGGTCACGTAGACCGTATTATCAACTGAATAATACACGCCAGCATTGGTTGTCTGCCCGGTGGCTTTGTCAAAATTCTGGTTGCCATTGGTATAGACACTGAAATTGCTCGTCTGGATATCTTTCCCATCAATACCAGCACTTTTCAGGGCATCCACCAGGGTTTGGGCTTGGGTGTTGTTCTTGGTCACGCCGCTCGCCAGGTCCGGGTCATCGGTGTGGACACCAATATAGATATAGGCGATGTCGGGGGTCAGGGAGACCGTGCCATTACCACCGACCACCAATGTGCGCGGCTGCGCCGGGGCGTTTCCGCAGGCACTCAGGATGAGTGCTAAAATCAAGACAGGAACGAACAGGAAAAGTTTAGTACGCATGGGAATCTCCTTATAAGATAATGGTATAACATGGCTGAAGACGTACCACAATAGCATAAAGTTCCCATATGGGTGCGTCACTGCTGGTCTTGTCTTTTGTTCGTTTTGCCTGTAGAATTGAGACAAATGTTCTATGAAATCCCGCGAACAGCGGGAAGGATCGGGCAATGGCACTGAATTTCCAGCAGGTTTTTGAGAAGATACGCGAGATCGGCCTGGGGGCACGCCTCCGTCAGGAAACGCAGGACGCACTGCGGAAGCAGGCCCGTTCCCTTTTGGAAGACTGGGCAGACAAGGCTGCGGAACTGAACGGGAAACTGGAACGTGCCCGCCAGGTTGACCCGTCTTTGCGCTGTGCCATCCCGCTGGAAGAGCACTTGAATTTTCATGGCGGACCGGGGAACCATTCGACCGCCTCGGTCACTCTCATTGCCGCGGACGGCTCCCAAATCGTGCCCGATCGTCATGCAGCCGTGCTCTTTGGGCTCATCAATGTGGGAGCAATTGTAATTTCCGCCGGGGCCACCGGAGCCCCACTGGTGCTTACCGATAGCAATATGTCATTTGATGATGAGGTGGGAAACTGGACAGATAGTCTGGTGGCTCTGCAACGCGACCTGGCCGAACGAAAAAAGCTGTTGACAGTTTCAAAGGATTATCCACTCCCTGTGGTCACGTTGACTGATGGACCTTTGCAACTGTGGGAGTCACGCGAAAGCAACGAAGTGTTCGGATACGAAAAAGCCCTTGAAGAATACCTAAGCGTTTTGTCCCAGCTACAGGAACGCGGCGTGATTACTGCCGGATATGTTGATAAGCCAAGCTCAAACTTGTTGGTACGTCTCCTGGAAGTAGCCATTACAAGGGATGGTGAAATGGAAAAACTTCACGAGCAGCATCCTTTGCATGGCGTGACTGACCTGTGGCTGTTCGACCAATTGCTCCAACCCGGGGAACGATCAGCTATCTTTGCGCTGCAATCCCGTTCCAAGGCGGTCTATAAAGGGTCGCTGGCATTGCATTTCTTTTACCTTAATGTCGGTCAAGCCGGCCATCCGAAATCAGCCAGGATTGAAATTCCAGCCTGGGTGGCACAAAATGAGACGCAAATCGATCTGCTTCATACAGTGCTCTTGGAACAATGCGCCATCCTGGGCGCCAGGCCTTACCCATACATACTTCATCGCGCCCATGAGTCAGCCGTTGTCTCACTTCAAGAAAAACAACAGATCGAGCAACTACTCGAAATCGAGATCCGCAGGTCCGGGGGTGAGCCTGGAGAAATTTCAGGAAAGCAATCAACCAAGGATTCTAGTACAACTGGAAGAAAGAGGTACAAGTAATGGTGTCAATCCAGATTGGTCACTTACTTCGGGCCGGGACGTCCGGATTTGTGGCAGGTTGTTCTGTTTCGCAAATGGAGGCGCCCTCATTCGGCGCTCTTGTTCGTGCTCCAATTACCCAAGAGTACAGCGTGTATGGCATGATCTATGACATCCACATCGATGATGATGGGCTGGTTCGCCAATTGGTCACTGCCGCGGAAGTCCGCGAAAAAGTCATCGCCGATAGCCGGGTTAACCGCATCGTACCAGTTGAAATGTCTGTCCTGGCAGTGGGCTACGAATTGGGAGGAAAAATTTCGCATCAGCTGCCGCCGCGTCCACCCCTCAGCCTGGACGTGATCTACCTGTGTTCGGATGTCGAGCTGGCGAAGTTCACCAGCGCAGGTCATTTTGGTTATTTCCGCCACATCCTGCAGGCCAGGGACATTCCCATTGGTGAACTGCTGGCAGCGCATATCCTGCAGGTGAAACGGGAAACAAAAAACGAAAAGTGGGTTGATTCGGCCACCCAGGAGCTGATCACCCTGCTCCGGGATGATTACCCTACTCTCATGTCTGTTCTGGGAGCATTGGGCGAGGTCGTCTAAACACAAAGGTCACAAAGGTGCACTATGGATTCAAGGCCGCCAAGGAAAACTTCTTTTTTGCCCATCCCTAACGAAACAGAAAAAGTTGGAAAAGCTGTTTTGGATGCAGCTTATCGCGTCCATACCACCCTCGGTCCAGGTTTGCTGGAATCGGTTTACGAGACATGCATTGCATATGAAATCCGCGCCAGCGGTTTGCTCACTGAAACGCAAGTGCCGGTCCTTGTAACTTATAAGGATCTCAAATTGGAAGGTGGATTGCGGTTGGATCTGCTTGTGGAGAAATGCGTTATTGTTGAAATTAAAGCCGTGGAAATGATGAATCCTGTTTTCGATGCACAACTACTGACGTACTTGCGTCTTTCTGGAGTCCGTCTCGGTTTCCTGATCAATTTTACTGTTCCTCACCTGAGAAACGGCATTAAACGGATGGTTGTCTAAATTCCTTTCAATCCATAGTGATCCTTTGTGTCCTTTGTGTTTGGAAAATGTCAAATCGTAAATCTACAAAAACCTCTTCTTTTGGCTCCCCCGGTCGGGCCGGCCACGACTCGTCGGCTTTCTATGCTGGCAAGCTCTACGAAGGTCAACATCAGGGTCAGGATGTAGGTTACGTAGAGAACCCCATCCCGGCCGATTCGCTTGACCGCATCTTTTGCCATTCCGCCGAAAGGATGACCGAACTGCCGGATGCCTCGGTCCACCTGATGGTCACCTCGCCGCCCTATAATGTCGGCAAGGAATATGATGAGGATCTGTCGTTGGAGGATTATTTGGCCTTTCTCCAGCGTGTCTGGAGGGAGACCTTGCGCGTGCTTGTCCCGGGCGGGCGCATGTGCATCAATGTGGCCAACCTGGGCCGCAAACCCTACATTCCCTTGCATGCTTTTATCGTTGAACAGGTCATCCGTCTCGGCTTCCTGATGCGCGGCGAGATCATCTGGGACAAGGCCGCCAGTGCCAGCCCATCCACTGCCTGGGGGAGTTGGAAATCAGCCAGCAATCCCACCCTGCGGGACGTGCATGAGTACATTCTGGTCTTCTGCAAGGATACCTTCAAGCGTCCCAACCCGGAAAAACGCCTCAGCACCATCACGCGGGACGAGTTCCTTGAATACAATAAATCCGTCTGGAATTTCCCGGCCGAATCAGCCCGCAAGGTGGGACATCCCGCTCCGTTCCCGGTCGAGCTGCCGCGCCGCCTGATCCAGCTCTACACCTTCTCGAATGAAATCGTCTTGGACCCATTTATAGGCTCAGGGCAGACCGCCATCGCCGCGCTGAAATCCGGGCGGCATTATGTCGGCTACGAAATTGATCAGAAATATGTCGGGTTGGCAACCTTGCGAATTCAGGAGAATAACCATGCCTCTCCCGGCGTTGAATGACCGGAAATATCTCGAAAAACAATATAAAGATTCTTCGAATCTTCAGGCCCGTTTGAGTTTGCATCAGCGCTTCAGTCTGAACAAATACGGCTGGCATAAGTATGTCTTCGATCAGATCGACCTGCCTGCTCAGTGCCGGATATTGGAACTCGGTTGCGGGTCCGGCCAACTGTGGCAGGAAAATATAGCCCGAATTCCCGCAGGATGGGAGATCACCCTTTCCGATTTTTCTACCGGGATGCTGGAGGCAACCCGGCATGCTCTTGAAAAACAGCATCCTTTCGAATTTAAAATCATCGATGCCCAGTCCATCCCATTCGTGTCTGGCTCATTCGATGCGGTCATTGCCAACCACATGCTCTATCATGTACCTGACAGGTCGCTTGCCCTCTCGGAAATACAGCGGGTACTGAAACCTGCCGGCCATTTCTACGCAGCCACCAATGGGGAACGACACATGATCGAGATTGCCGACCTGGTCGGCAGATTCAATCATGAACCGGCCTCCTGGGAACGGGGTGCCAACCCATTCACTCTGGAAAATGGACCGGCCCAGCTTTCAGCGTGGTTCATGGAAATAAAGTTGTCCCGCTACGAAAGCTCCCTTGAGGTAACCGAAGCCGCCCCCCTCGTTGATTACATTTTATCCACCAGGTTGCGGATACCGCCGGAGAGACAGGTGCAGTTCAGGCAGTTCGTATCCTGTGAACTTGCATCGCATGGCGGCGTATTTCACGTCACCCAGGACGGCGGCCTGTTTGCATCCATTCGGAAAGGCAAAAAGTAAATGAAAACGAACGCCTCGGTCAAATGTGTTGATTTTCCCTGTACCGACACCAGTCGCCTGAGTTACCTCGTTCCCAGCCTGGAGATTGACCCGGCGCACGTCTCCATCCTGCTGATCTCCGAGGCCGCACCGGTCAATCCCGAGGATGACTATTATGCCGGAGCCGACGCCCTGTTTGCCCGCACCACCTTGCTGGCCTTCCAGGATGCCGGGGCGAAAGTGGATTCCATCCAGGATATCCTGGATCTGGGTGTATACCTGACCACCACGGTCAAGTGCGGCAAGACCGGCTATGGCATTGCCACAGAAACCATTGAAAATTGTTCGTATCTACTCGAAAAAGAGCTTGCCTTGTTCCCCAACGTCAGGGTTTACCTGCTGATGGGTGATGTGGCCATCAAAGCTGTCAATGGAATTGCCAAACGCAATCACGAGCCGCGCGTCATCCCGGCCGGGTCCACCTATAAGATCCGCGGCGGCGAGTTCACCTTCCGCGGCGCCCGTGCCCTGCCCTCTTACGTCCAGGCCGGCCCGGCCTTCTTCGTTGAAAAGGTCAAGCGGAAAATGATAGCTGAAGATATTCGCAAAGCTTTGCAAATCGTTGAGGATTTTAACCACAACGGGCACGAAGGTACACAAAGGAAAAGAAATGGATAAATCCCTTAAAAAACGATTTTCACCCATTCCGGTTGTGACAGAAGAAATAGGGAAGAAAGTACTTGACCCGGCTTACGCCGTCCATTCAGCACTCGGTCCCGGTTTGCTGGATCCGTTTATGAGGCTTGCCTGGCGCATAAACTCCGCCAACAGAAGACGAAGGTAGATACACAAGTTATCATGCCAGTCACCTTTGAAGGTATGCAGATTGAATCCGGTTTACGGCTGGACCTTCTTGTTGGCAACTTGGTGATTGTCGAACTAAAATCTGTAGAGGCTATGATTCCTATTTACGAAGCACAACTTCTTACATATCTCAAAGTTACTGACCTGCGACTTGGCTATTTGATTAACTTCAACGTCGTCCACCTCAAGGACGGTATCAAGCGCATGGTGAATTAGGATGCTTGTAGTAAATAAACAAATAACCCTTCGTGTTCCTTAGTGGCCTTCGTGGTGAAAAAATGAATGAAAACTTGAAACCCATTGGTTATATTGTAGGCGGCGGACTGAAAGAATCCTTCCGCGCCCGTCTCACCGTCCCTTCCCAGCAGGTCCAGGAAGGTGCCTTTGTCGTCATCCCCAGCGGCGACTGGCAGTTCTACGGCCTGGTCACCGACCTGCAGCTCGGTGCCACCGACCCGCGCTTTGCCGACGAGCAGAGCGAGACACGCCTGCCGCCCGCCCTGGCCCAGGCCCTGCACGGTCAGACCCTCTACACCAACCTGGAGATCCTGCCTGCCCTGATGCTCGAACGCGGGCCTGAACCCGCTTTGCCGGAGTACAAGGCCTGGTCGGATGAGCATGCCGAGAACCCTCCGCGTCCCATCCCAGTCAAGACCGTGCCGCCTCACCACGCCGAGGTGCGTCTGGCCTCCGGCGGCGACATTGCCGAAATCTTCGGCAATCCAGACAAGGCGGGTAACTTGGTCATCGGCTACACGCGCGAGCAGGGCCATCCCGTCTGCATCGACCTGGACAAATTTGTTCAGCGCTCTGCCGGCGTTTTTGGCGCCACCGGCACCGGCAAATCCTTCCTGACTCGCATCATTCTGGCCGGGCTGATCCACTATGACAAAGCCTCTGTGCTGGTCTACGACATGCACAATGAGTACGGATTTGATGATATTGCATCTGATACTCGAAAACCTGTCGTTGGACTCAGGACAAAATTTGGTGCAACCCGGGTACAGGTGGTGGGATTGGGATCAGGTGCCCGCATCCGCAACCAAACCCCTGATTTCCACCTGGAAATCGCCGAAAGTGATATCTCAACAGCTGATATCGAGCTTCTGACTCGTGAACTCGACTTGAAAGAGACAACAGCTACCACCCTGGATGCTCTCTGGAATTCCTTCAAGCAGGATTGGTTCAGTGAATTTAAGAACATGACCCAGGAAATGGTGACAACAGAAGATGGCAAAAAAGTTCCTGCAGAAGGAAGCGTAGCAAAGTGGGCTAATTCGAATGGCGTCAACGTAATGGCCGCCGAAGCATTGCAAAATAAATTACGCCGCCTGTTCAATAAGCCATATATTGTTGCACAACCCGCTGTTGATAACATCGGCGAGATTGTCAAATCATTGGAGGCTGGGAAGCATGTCATCTTATCATTTGGAGAATTTGAGACCGACCTGGACTATTTGCTGGTTTCCAACCTGTTGACCCGCAAAATAAAACAAGTATGGGAAAATAAAACCAATCATTTTCGTGGCCACGAAACCAATGGAGAACCGCCTCGCCAACTCGTCATCGTGGTCGAGGAGGCCCACAAGCTGCTTAACCGGGAAATGGCCGGTCAGACCACCTTCGCCAGCATCGCCCGTGAGATGCGCAAATATTATGTCACCCTGCTGATCATCGACCAGCGCCCCTCGCAGATCTATGACGAGGTCATGTCGCAGCTTGGCACGCGCATCTCCGGCTGGTTAGGCGACGAGGACGATATCCATGCCGTGCTCTCCGGTCTTGCCGGCCGCGACTCCCTGCGCGGCATGCTGGCGCGCCTGCAGCCGAAGGAGGAAGTGCTCCTGCTGGGTTGGGGCGTCCCCATGCCGCTGCCGGTCCGCTCCCGCCGCTATGACGACAATTTTTGGAAGGAACTCTTTGGTGCGGGCGGGAAGAAGGGCGAAGACCAGCTCATGAAGGAATTAGGGTATTGATGGTATATAATAACTACATAATTATGGAATCAGAGACAGAAAAAATCATAGCTAGCCTTCGTTCCCATAAGTTAGTCGATGGGCTAACTCATAGTCTTTATAGCTATCCTGCTCGTTTTTCTCCTGAGTTATCCAGAGAAATCATTTTAAATTTCAGCAACTCGGGGGATTGGGTGTTCGATCCCTTTATGGGAGGAGGAACTTCCGTAGTCGAGGCTCTAGTCGCTGGAAGGTCAGTACTTGGGGTAGATATCAATTCGCTTGCCTGGTTTGTTACTCTTTGCAAAACGACACCAATCTCAGCAACAGATATATTACAGCTCCGGGATTGGGCAAATAATATTCACTTGGATAAAAAAGGAAATTTTCCAAGTCTGGAAATTGAAGAACTTAAGAATCATTTCCCTAGAAGATTCTTGCATTCTTTGGACAGCGTTTTAGATAGTACTAGCGTATTGAAAAGCCAAAATTCCAAACGAATTTCACGTTTTGTTTTGTTGAGAGTTTATCAGAGCTTATTGAGCGATAAAGTTGGAATCCCTTCTTCAGCTCTAATAAAACAAAGAATAATTGTTGAGACGAAAAAAATATTATCAGGAATGAATGACTTTTTTGACTCATGCAATCAAGTAGGAATTCCAAAGCGAAAAATTGTCTCGAGGCGAAAGCTTTTAAATAGATCATCAGTAGCGATCGAATTAGATGATCGGATAAAGGACTTAATATCCTGCCCACGTCTGGTTTTTACATCTCCTCCATATCCTGGTGTCCATGTACTTTACAACAAGTGGCAAATAGCGAGCAGAAAAGAAACCTATTTACCTTATTACATTAGTGGAATGAATGATTCGAAGCCAGACGCTTATTACACTCTTGGTGGTAGGTCAAAAAGAGGTATAGAAAAATATTTCGGTTTAATCGCACAATCATTCTTTTCAATAGCGAAAATTGTTCACCCTAACGCGATTGTTGCTCAACTTGTAGGTTTTTCAGACATACGCATACAATTACCCTTATACTTAAAATCCATGGAAGAAGCAGGATATAAAGAGGTTTTCCCTCTTGCATCTGAAGGAAAAAGGGTATGGCGTGATGTGGCCAATAGGAAATGGTACACTAATGGCCGTGACCAATGGGATGCCTCTAAGGAGGTCTTACTATTTCATGCGTTGAAAAATGATTAAATCAGGGAGCGAATATCTCGTTTCCATTCTTAATTATTCGTCACCTAGAGCTTGTTTCTTGCTCATATGAGATATCAGGGGAATAATTGTTATTGCAAGACCTTCGCTAGCTTTACCTACCCTCTCGTATATATCATCTTTATCATCATTGGCATTTTCTTCATTGTCATTGTCTTTTTGGCGCCTTTTTTCTGCATTAATCATCCCCAAAGCCAGGAGCACGAGTCCCCACTCAAACCAATAATTCAATAGTTTTGCTTCCACGTTTTTTCTTTTCGCAATCTCATTCTTCAAGTATATATTATCCATATTGATAGCAATATCAAGAGAATCCCCATTATCGCCACCGGGGATTATCTTTATAGCAGAATTTTCATTAAATTTTTCGCTTGCCCATTGTTCGCGATAAATTTCTCTGATATTTGGCAATGCTGCAAACATTGCACCGCCTGGCGGAGTTCCTGGAGGTGTCAATATGTCCGGAGCTTCTTGATCAATATGTATTCTAAATTCCGATTTGAAAGGCTCTGCGCGTGACACATCAGATACAAGCACCTCTACTCGATACTCGTCGCCTACACTAGCCCCAGCCGGTAAACTAAACTTCATGGTTGCTTTTCCATTCCATAAATTTTCTGAAAGTTTTTCGGGTAAACCATGGCATTCAATGTGACCCCGATCATCTATCCTATCGAAATAACCATTTGCGGCGTCTGTATCGAACTCTATTCTACATTGTCGATTAATCGGACAATGCCTTAGCATCCCACCCTTTGGTTCATTGTGAAGATGGAAATAAGTAGGGAATTTCCGACCCTCAAAGGGTTCCATTTCAGTGATCCCTTTTCCTGGAACACGAATAAGATCACCTTTTCCAAACAAAAATGCGAGAGTGGGATCTGACCTAACGAGGCTTTGAATAATTTTGGCAGTTTCCTCCTGTGAAAGAGCAGATTCTAGCCTTTTCTGTCGACGAACAGCGTTTAATTGCTTTATTGCCGGATGTTCCTTGATATACTCAATAATGGAATCTTCTATTGCTGATTTCTCATCAATTTGCCGCATTCGATCGCGGGAAGCCATAAATAAATCTTCCCTCGTCACGGAGGGCAATTCAGTGCAATCAGCAATAACAATCATCGATTTAGCCAAATAGGCAAAATTTGTTCTACGCGCGATAAAGTGTTCGCTTTCCTCGCCCTGTAATTGACCATTCACAACAAAGAATAAACCAGCGGGGTATCTATCAGCTTTATCTGAATCTTCCATCTCTTTAATAACAACAACCCTGACTTGCATATTTCCAACTTTAGGTACTTTCAATGAGGTGGCATCTGAGAATTCAACATTATCCTGATTGTCCACTAATACCGCATTGAGGCCAGACATTGTTGTGTCATAGTAATTCGCTTTGTAAGGTCTCCTCTCGCAAATGCGAATGGGTAATACAGGTTCGGGTAGAAATCTCTCCAATTCATATCGCAAATCAAGAGTAGCTATTGTCTTTAGTCCCTTTTGCATTCGATAATTCCATATTTTAATGCACGTGCCTGCTGATAATTCATCGCCATAAGCATCAGGGAATCTTCCCGGACGTAAAGGTAAAGAATCCGCTTCAAACATCAGAATTTTCCCCTGCGGAGCTAAATACACATACATGGATTGTGGATGATCAGAATCTGGATACAAACGGCGTACTATAGTAAAACCCCATTTATTCTTATCTGCACTGATTGACTGCGCATATGGTTGTCTTTTAGAAATGATCAATTGAAAACTATTCTCACCTGCAAATTGTAAGACCCCGGTTCCCCCCATATTATATTTTCCTTGTACAAAAGGGATCCTTGTTTTGTTTTCCCTTACCAGAGATAAAAATGTATCGGGAAATTCGTCTGGCGATTGCCCTTCCCCATCATCAACAATTATATAAGCGGGTTTTTCTTTTGTACCGCAAGCAACTAATTGGATTCTTTGAGCTAAACGTGTTCTTTCCGATGTGTCGAGACCTTGAATGAGCCCATCCCTGATATTGAAATACATTTGTGTTGCTTCCCGCATAGATTGTGGGGCCTTTTTAGATTTGGGATCGATACCGCGTTGAAAACATTCGGTGGTTAAAACTGCATCAATCGAATTCACTAATTTTTCTACAAGTGCTGCAACCGCTGAGCTTTGCTGATTACTGACAATACTTCGATTGTTCTGAATGTCACCATATGGTTTCCATACAGAGCGGTCCTCCCAGAAATCATAATCTTTTAAAATACCAACAACTTCATCTTCCATTTCCGATTTTAGAAGCCTCAAACATAATTCTTTTCTATCAAAATTTGGTTGCTTGGTCATGTCACCCTCCAGTCAATTTAATTATATCCATGCAATTTTGATTTCGCCCTCAAATACTTTGAATTCTTTATCACCTGTAATCAACTCCGCTTTGCGATTTTTTGCCAGTGCAGCTGCAAAACAATCTGCATATGAAATGTTCCCATTAACCTTTAATGTTGCAGCCTGGCGGGTCAATGGCCAGTCCGCCTCCACAATTTCAATCGTCATTCCTTGGATTTCCTGGATGTATTGATCCGCGGTTTCAGGAGAATTACTACGAGCTATCGAATACCAAACCTCTCCAAGATTTATAACACTGATCAGGAGTTTTAAATTACCATCCTCTGCTTTTAAAAGCAGGTTTCGAACATCATCTGCACCTGGCTCATCCTCAAAAAAGGCCATCAATGCATAAGCATCCAGTATTTTGGAAGCCATGGTTACTCCCTCGCCTGGTCTTTGCGGCGTTCCTCGAGAAGCACTTTCAAGCCTCCTTTGCCTTTCAATGAGCCCTGCAATTTCCTAAGATACTGCTCGGTGATTGGCTTCAATACAATTGACTCGCCGTCGTCCAGTACAATGATTTTTGTGCCGTTCTTGATTCCGTACTTTCTCCTTAAGGATGCTGGAATGACAATCTGGCCTTTGATAGTTGCGTAAGTTTCCATAGCCTTCGTCTCCTATTTTGTTATTATGATACCATAAACTAAAATGTAAGTCAAGAGTTATTAGGTATTACATATCTATATAAATGCAACATACAATTCCAGTATATACAAATTATGCCTCCGGATCATTTCATCCATCATTTGGCCTGGAATTCGCTCGACTACGCTTTGTAGACCGAGGACCGGCTTATCTGATTATATTCAGTTCGGGATGTGTCTATCTGACTCTATTCAATAAGGGTCTCTGATCCTGCCGTTTCCTCGACAATAGAACTCCCCTACACAATGTCTGGCAAAATGACTATGAGCATCTGCCCTTGACAAATTAGAATAATTGTTCTATGTTTGTAGTATGCTGCAACAACCGGTGATCCCGAATTTCTATTTTCTGCCTGCTGGATTAACTCATTCGAGTGTCCAGCACCCTCTAAATTACGTCATTCGTTCCTCGGAAAATGCAAAAAAAGTGACTTTAATTCTTCTTCCAAATCTTCTGAAAATGCCTCCCAACCCGATTATCAATCCTCAATCTGAAATCATCAATCCAAAATCAAAAATCCTCTCATTCGTTACTCTTTCTTTTTTCTTTTCGAGGAAAAAATGCTGGATTTCCCACACAATCGTTTTTTTCTTATTCCCAAAAAAGTGCATAAAAATCCTGCCAGCCGGTTCCACCGATCTTCAATCTATAACACCAGCCTCAGACACCCCTATTCGTTTTTTTTTCGTTCCGCGGAACGAATACTTTCCCTTTGAGAGGAATTACTTCACCACTACCCAATGTCCTGATCCCCGATCACCACTCCCGATTAACGAATACCGAATTACCAATTCCCAATCTCATGTTGCCTGATCACCTGAGGACCTGATTACCTGGTTGCCTGATTCCCCATCTCCAGACAGACCAGAAGATATAATCAAAACCATGTTTACGAAACTGAATAAGATCTATCATGAATTCCCGAATAAATTCTGGATCGTGGTGCTGGTCTCATTCATCGACCGCATCGGCGGGACACTGCTCTTCCCGTTCTTCTCGCTCTACATAACCCAGAGATTCGGCATCGGCATGACCCAGGCTGGCCTCATTCTGGGAGCGTTCTCCCTTTTTGGGCTGATCGGGAGCATGATCGGTGGTGCGCTGACTGACAGGTTCGGGCGGCGCCGGCTGATCCTGTTCGGCCTGGTCTTCAGCGCCGTGAGCACCCTGTCGTTGGGCCTGGTCAAGACCCTGGCCGGCCTTTATCCGCTGGTAGTCGTCATCGGCTTGCTCTCCAATATTGCCGGCCCAGCCCATGACGCCATGATCGCTGACCTGCTGCCCGAGGATAAGCGCTCGGAGGGATTCGGGATTTTGCGGGTGGTTGCCAACCTGGCCTGGATCATCGGTCCCACCGTCGGCGGACTCGTGGCAGCCAGGTCTTTCTTCCTGCTTTTCGTGATCGATTCGGTTATGAGCTGTATTGTAGCAATCTTATTTTACCGGCTCATCCCCGAAACCAGGCCCGCCGAGGTGGCAGATAAAAGCCATGTTTCCTTCTGGCAGACAGTGGCGGGCTACCGGCATGTGCTGAGGGATTTCGCCTTCATGGCATTCCTGTTGGCATCAATGCTGATGCTGGTGGTCTACCAGCAGATGTACAACACCCTGCCGGTTTATCTGCGCGACGCCCATGGATTTACTCCCTCGGCATACGGCTTCTTTTTGACAACCAGCGCCATCACGGTGGTGTTGTTCCAGTTTTGGGTGACGCGTACCATCAAGCGTCGGCCGCCTTTCCTGATGATGGCATTGGGAACGGTCTTCTACGCGATCGGCTTCAGCATGATCGGATTCATCTCAGCCTATGTTCTCTTTCTCCTCGCCAGCGTAGTCATCACAATTGGGGAAATGATCCTCATGCCCATCAGCCAGGCGCTGGCGGCCAATTTCGCCCCGGTGGAGATGCGCGGCCGCTACATGGCCATCTATGGCCTGTGCTGGGCCATCCCTTCGATGTTTGGACCGGGCGCAGGTGGATACATCCTCGACCATTTCAACCCGAACCTGCTCTGGTATGGGGGCGGGATCCTGTGCATTATTTCCGCCTTGAGCTTTTTGGGCCTGCATCTCCGGCTTGGCCCGCAAAATCGTTTTTCAGTCAAAACGAGTGAAGAGTCACCGGCAGGGTCGACGACATGAGCGAGCTTGGCTGGGTTACTCTCTATACCGATCATGCCGCTGAATATGAGACGCTCGTTTCGCACGAAGATTATCAACAGGAACTGCTTGCCGCCATCCAGCACATCCAGCCCCTGGCTGGGACACGCGTGGCCGAGTTTGGCGCAGGCACCGGGCGCATCACTGGCTTGCTGGCCGGGCATGTCCGGCAACTATACGCCTTTGACCTGACCTTGCCCATGCTGTGGGTGGCGCAGTCTAAGCAAGAAAAACATGGCTGGAAGAACGTCTCGCTGGTGTTGGCCGACAGCCGCAGGATGCCGGTCGGCCCGGCTTGGGCGGATTTTGCCATTGAAGGTTGGGCTTTCCTGCAAATCGCTGTCTGGCATCCGCAGGACTGGCGGGTCCAGTTGGATCTTGCGCTGGAGGAAATGCAGCGGGTCCTCCGCCCGGGCGGGAAGATGATCCTCATCGAGACGCTTGGCACCGGCGAACAGTTGCCCAAGGTCGAACCGTTCTTCCGGGAAGTATATGATTTCCTGGAAACGGAACGCGGTTTTACCCCTCTAGCAATCCGTACCGATTACAGCTTCGAGACGCTGGAGCAGATCCAGCAGGTTGTGTTCCCGCTCTTCGGGCAGGAGATGCTCGAACGCCTGGTCAGGGTCGATGCTGGCTGGGTGTTGCCGGAATGCACCGGTCTATGGTGGCGGCAGATTCAGAAATAACGGAGTCCGAAGTCTCCTGACTTCGGACTCTATCAATCTACGTAACGTTTTACTACGGTTACAAGGCCTTCTGCCCGGATCGCCCGCGCCAGACCCCCAGGCAGGCTGCCGCTGTACAAAGCACCATCAATACGACGACGCCAGCAAACCAGGCCTGTGTGCTGATCCCCCACGGCCCAAATTTTCCGCCCAGGATACCCGGCAGAGCCGAGAAGGACGCCCATGCCCAGATCAACGTAGCCGCCAGCATGACAAACATCGCCGCTGTGGTGACGACCGCCGGCCAGTAGGCAAACTGGTAAATCCTGACGGTGATGCCCCGCCCGGCTGCGTGGAAGGTTTCCTGCTCAATGTCGGTCCGGGAGATCACTTTCCAGACCGCCAGTGTGCTGGCGATTGCACCAAGCACGAAAACCAGCATGAAACCGGCCAGCAGCAGCCGGTTGCCGGGTGGGAAGGACCCAGGTTGGACCACGCGCACTACTCCCGGCAGCACAATGCGGCCGGTCGCCACCGACCAGAGGATCAAACCGTAGGCAACCAATGCCAGGAATGCAACCAGGGGTACCAGCAGCAGACTCAGCCCCTGTTTCGACCTGGTCAGAGCACGGCGGATGACGACAATAGCCAGCGGCAGCCCGCCAACCACTACGGCCAACAGTGCCACCGCCGAACCGACCTGGATGACGTTCCAGGCAACCGATAGGCCGGGATTGGTTTTGGTCAACACGATCATTGGGCTGTCATCCGCCATTCCCACCAGTCCAAACCCGGCGATGACAAAACCGATATAAGCCGCGAAAACGATCAATATGGCAGTACGGATTTTATTAAGCATGTTCATTACTCTCCAGGTTAAATTATCTCCTGATAATAGGAGCACATGTGCATCCAATGCACCCAAAAGGATATCCAGCACATCCAGCGGTGAGTGCAAGCATTGCTCAAGCAGGGCTGTGAACTCTTCCCCATATCGCAAGCGCCAGCTGCGCGGATACAGGCGCGTCAGCCAGGGCCTCAGGCGCTGGATCATGTCGTCGCCAGCCTTTTCAAGCCCTGGCCGGCAAAATTTTCCAACTCCAGCAGGGTCTTCCGCAATAGCCGCGCACCTTCAGCGGTCAGGCGGTATGGCCGGCGGCGGTCGTCGGCCGGGAGCGACTTGATCAGGCCAGCCTGCTCGAGCCGGGTGATGGCCCCATACAGCGTCCCGGCCCCCAGGCGGACGCCGGTCATGACCTGGATGTCTTCCATCATGGCATAGCCATGTTTTTCCCCGCCGGCCAGGCTGGCCAGGATCAACAGGGATGGATTGGAGAAATGGCCAAGATCATTGAGTTCCATGTGACCTCGTTATTAGTATCGTATTACGCTATATCGTATGACGTAATAATACCCCCGACATTGGAAAATGTCAATCGCCCCCGTTTTTATTCAATCGCCTCTTTCAACCTCCGTGCCAGGTTCCCGAAGGGGGCCGTGTAGCGGATCTCATCCGGGCGGGGCCGCGGCAAGTCCACCACCAGATCCAGTTTGATTCTGCCTGGCCGCTGGGTCAGCACAAGAACACGGTCAGCCAGGAAGAGCGACTCGCTGATGGAGTGCGTGACCATCAGGACGGTCTTCTGGCGGGCCTGCCAGATGCGCGAGAGTTCGATCCACATGCGTTCGCGCGTAAGTGCATCCAGCGAACCGAAGGGTTCATCCAGCAGGAGCATATCCGGGTCATGGATCAGGGCACGCGCGATCGCCACGCGTTGGGCCATTCCCCCGGAAAGGTCGCGCGGCCAGATGGATTCAAATCCCTGCAGGCCGACCAGGTCGATCAGGTCCTGGGCACGTTGACAGGCTTCGTCCGCCGGAACGCCTTGCAGCTCAAGCGGCAGGGTGATGTTTTCGATGGTCGTCCGCCAGGGCATCAGGTTGGCCTGCTGGAAGACCATGCCAATCCGGGGCTGGCCGGTTGAATAATGATATGTCCCGGAGGTGGGCGGAAGCAGGCCGGCCAGGATCCGCAGCAAGGTGGATTTGCCACTGCCGGAGGGTCCCAACACACACACGAATTCCTGAGGCTGGATGGAGAAGGAAAGCGAGTTGAGCGCGTCCAGCCCGCCATAATCGTCCGGGAACGTAACACTCAAATCTTGCACGGTGAGAATTGGGGCCAGAGTGATCATGCAAATAACCAATTTACGAATAGCAATTAACGATTACCCAATTTCATTTCACAGTATTCGGTATCCGGGCTGGATCAGGGGATAAAATCATTGCTGAAGGCCTTGCTCAGATCCAGCGGCTGGGTAAGCAGGCCCATGTCCAGCAGGACCGTCTGCATGCTCTCCCAGGCTTTGGGCTGCGAGAAGCCCAGCCGGTCGGCTTTCCATAGTTCAATGGAGGTCGCCAGCTTTTGCTTTTGGACGACCGCGTCGAGCTGCGCCAGGTTTTCCACATATGCCTTGGAGGTCCCATAAGCGCCTGCCGGGTCTGCGATGGTATCGGACAGGCCCTGCAGGAAGGCCTTGACCATGCGGCGGACCAGGTCGGGGTTCTCCGAAATCGTTTTCTCATTTGTAATCAATCCATTGGAAGCCAATTGGATGGTATCGGCCACGCGCAGCTCGGTCAGGTCATAGCCTTGCGCCCGTAACTGGATCGGTTCATTGTTGGTATAGACCGAAACGGCCTGGTCGCGATCGGTTGCCAGGGCCTCAACCTGGGTATAGCTGATCGAATCAAGCTTTACGTCTGACTCGTTCAGGCCGCCGGCATGCAGCAGTGCCCGCAGGCCGATATAGTTTGCCCCGTACAATCCTGGCAGACCGATGGTCTTGCCACGCAAATCGGCCGGAGTGTGGATGTTCTGATCGGACTTTGCCACCACCGAGACCGGGTACTGCTGATACCAGGCAGCCACATAGACGACCGGCAGGCCCTGGGCACGCGCCAGCAGAACCTGCTCGCCAGAGACAACACCAAACTGGATTTGGTTTGCTCCCACCAACGCGGTGATATCGGTCTCCATCGAGTAATCGAAGGACACCTGGATGCCAGCCTCACGGAAATAGCCTTTCTCGACCGCCACGTATAGCGGCGCAAACTGGATATCAGGGATATAGCCCAGCGGCAGGCGTACCTGGGTCAGATTGCCGGAAGATTTTCCACTGCACGCACACAGCAAGAACAAGAAACTCAATACCAGGTGGGAATATTTTTTCATCGGCTTGTCTCCTGCCAGGAGAGGAACTTTCTTTCCAAAAGGGTTACCGCACCATACAAGGACAGGGCCAGGACAATCAGCGTGAGGGCTGCCACGAAGACCAGGGCGGTATCGTATTGTCCACGTGCCACGTTGACCAGGAAGCCCAAACCTTTGTCGGAGCCCACCAGTTCGCCTACCACTGCCCCAATAACGGAAAGGGTCGCCCCAATTCGCAGCCCTCCCAAAAGGATTGGCAGGGCGGCAGGGAGTTCCAGGTATCGCAGAGTCTGGACCGGTGTGGCGTACAGCGAGCCCATCAGGTCATGCAGAGGCCTGGGTACCGCCCGTACACCAAATACTGTATTGATTAATACCGGGAAGAAGACGATCAGGGCGCAGATAAGCACCTTGGAAAATATTCCCGGTCCGAACCAGATGACCAGCAGGGGTGCGATGGCAACGATGGGAATTGCCTGTGTTGCCACAAGATAAGGAGCGACCAGGCGTTCAAACAGGCGACTCTTGGCAATGGCATAACCCAGCACCACTGCCGCAGCCGTCCCTACCACCAGGCCGAGAAGGACCTCAGCCAGTGTAACCAGGCTGTTGCCGAGGAGGCTGCCATCGATCAATGCCTTCCAAAACCGCAAGGCCACCTGCGCAGGAGAAGGCAGGATGAAAGCTGGCAGGCCGGTTATACGAGTTACGAGCCACCAGAGCAGGAATGTCACTGCCAGTGAGAGCGGCACCGTAATGTACAGGGAGTGGCGTGAAATTCTGGACGGTTTGCGAACAGATTTAAGATCCATCTTTTTATGGCCCCAGAGGTCAGGGACAAAAAACGCCTCGCAGAGAAATCCATGCGGGGCAAAGGGGCAGACTCATGGCCCCTTCTAAAGAATAAACCGGGCCGGGTTGACCTGCCAAAAAAATTCCCGAAAACAAAAGCGTTTTCGGGACATTCTCAGCAAGCCAGATCCATACGGGTCTTGCCATCACCTTCTTTCATCCGGACTTTTACCGTCGGCCCCGGAATTTCGCCAGGTCATGCGCTTGCGCGCTCGTGGGCTGTACCACCGGTAGGGACTTGCACCCTGCCCCGAAGGTCGATATTTAATTGACAGGATTATAACGTCATCAGACCGTTCAGTCAAATTGCTTACCCCCGATTAAATCACAAAGCCCCTGCATGAAGGGCTTTGTGGCTACTCAAGGGATGGTTATGCTTTGAGGATGGCCGTATCCGCAACCGGGCAGACGGCCAAGCACTGCTGGGTATCGAAGTAACCTTCGCACTCAACACAGGTTGTGGCATCAATCACGTAGGGGGTTCCTTCGGCGATCGAATTGGTCGGGCATTCCGGCACGCACGCGCCGCAAGCAATGCACTCATCTGTAATCTTCAGTGCCATAGTGTTTCACTCCTTCATAAAATTTTGGTGGCAATCGTGCTTAAAATTACTTTATTGGCAGCATTGTGTCAAATGACAAACGTCTCAGGTTTGGATGATTTTGTCACTGAGTCAAAAATGTTCCATTTGAAGCCATGCGGGATGCACCTTACCAAAATCATTGGCAAATACCTTAAAAATGCTACTTGCCTGCCAATTCACCCCGTGATAAACTGTAAAAGAATGATAAATTTACTGGTGGTCACCTCTGATATTTCCTTTGGGGAACTCATCCGCCAGAATCTGGAGGAGTCGGGGCGATTTCGAGTCTGCGTTGTCCGGGGGAATGGATCGTCGGTTGCCTTTGTCAAAGAAGTGGATTGCCCGCTGGTTTTTCTGGATACCTGCCTGGATGAAAATAACCTGCTTGAAATCGGCCTGGAAATGCGCCAGGCCAATCCCGATATACGCTTTGTGGTTATTTCGGAGGCCGGGTTATATCCTGTGCTGGAAGAACTCTCTCCTGAAGGTTACCTGACCAGGCCCTTCTTTAAGCCTGACCTCCTGGGGATGATGGACATCCTCTTCCCCAATCCGCAATCACCCATTACTGTATCTGCTTCAGGTGAATCAGGAAGCGATCCTCCCTGGCTTTCAGACGTCACACGCGCTGCCCAGCATCTTACCCGCCTGACGTTGGAATCGTCTGCCCAGGCAGCGCTGATCACGCGCGATGACCAGCTGTGGGCATATGCCGGCCAGTTGCCTCAATCCGCTGCGCGCGAATTGACGGATGCCGTTGCACGCTATTGGGATCGCCAGAAGGAAAATGACCTGGTGCGCTTTGTCCACCTGGCCTCCACCCGGGCTGAGCACATGCTTTATGCCACACGGCTGACGAAATACATGGTGCTCGCGCTGATTTTCGATGCTGAGACCCCCTTCAGCACGATCCATACGCAGGCCAATCAATTGGTGCATTCTCTATCCACCAGCCCAACTGAAAAACCAGATAACCCGTCCCAAACTGATGATGAAACACCATCTGCCCCCCTATCAGCCGGACTCTCCGACAATCCTTCGCCAAATCGACCTGTGCCTGTAAAACTGGGGCAGGTCAATGGGAATGCGAAGACTCCTGCGCTGAAATTCTTTAAAGAATCCACCCAGGTATCGTCCATCGATCCGCAGGCATCAAATGGGGATGCTGAGCCATTCGTTGATTTGGAGCAGCCGGTTGAATCTCCGGCGGTTCCCCGTAAAAGTATTTTCAACAGGAATGTAGTGGCTCAGGATGATTCTGCCGGGATGCGTCCCAGTTCCGGCAGCGAGTTGGCCCGCAGAATCGTGCTTGAGCCGGTTTCCCCTTCTGTCTATAATCTGGATTATGCCTGTCTTCTCGTGCCGCGCTTTCCCAACCACCGCCTGGTCGGTGACCTGTCTGACTGCCTGCCAGATTGGATGCGGGAGACATGCATTGCCTTCGCCTGGCGGCTGGAGTACATCTCGGTACGACCGGATTTTCTGCTGTGGAACGTCAGTGTCCCGCCAGCCACCTCGCCAGCATACCTGATGCGAATAATGCGCCAGCGTATTTCTGTGAAAATTTTTGATGATTTCCCGCGCCTAAAGAAAGAGAATCCATCTGGTGATTTCTGGGCACCGGGCTACCTTATCATGGGTGGATCGCAACCTGCCCCGGCCCAGGTTATTAAAGAGTTTATAGCCCAGACGCGCCAGCGGCAGGGAATCTCCCAGCAATTCCGCTAATCCTTTTACACGGTTTTTTCATATGCCCCCTACGTTATATCTAATTGACGGCCATGCTTTGGCCTATCGAATGTACTTTGCTTTGACAGCCGGCGGTTCCAGCCAACGCTGGCAGAGCTCCACTGGCGAGCCAACGGCGGGTACTTATGGCTTTGCTCGTGAGTTGCTGCGTATTTTTGAACAGGAAAAGCCGGATTACCTGGCCGTTGCCTTCGATACCGGGAAAACATTCCGCGATGACATATTCCCGGAATACAAAGCCACGCGTGCCAAAATGCCGGATGACCTGCGCCCGCAGATTGAGCGGATCCGTCAGGTGGTGGATGCCTTTAATATCCCGCGCCTGGAGATGGAAGGATACGAAGCTGATGATGTGCTCGGTTCAGTGGCGCACTGGGCCACCAGGCAGGGCCTGGGCGTTAAAATCATCACTGGTGACCGCGATCTGCTCCAACTGGTGAACCCGCGCATTATCGTCTACCTGGCAGGCGATGACCAGAACTACATTACCCCCGAGGACGTGCTTGGTAAACTGCACGTCCGCCCGGAGCAGGTGGTGGACTACAAGGCCCTGGTAGGTGACAAGTCTGATAACATCCCCGGCGTGCCCGGTGTGGGCGAAAAGACCACCGAAAACCTGCTGGCGAAATATGGGACGCTGGAAGCCATTTACGCCCACCTGGACGAGATTGAGCCGCGCTGGCGCACCAAGCTCGAAGCCGGGAAAGACTCTGCGGCCATGAGCTACAAATTGGCGGCCATCCGCACCGACCTGCCGGTCACCCTCGACCTGGAGCAAGCCCGCATACAGGCCTTCGAGCCAGCCAAAGTGGAAGCCATCTTTCGCGAATTGGAATTCCGCTCGTTGGTTGACCGGCTGAGGAAAATTACCGGAGAGTCTACTGCCGCTGGTACACAGCAATTGAGTCTCTTTGAGGAGCAACCGCAGGCGGTCCATGAGACCAGATCCGTGTCCCAGGCTGGGCCCAAATGTAACACCATTGTCGTGGATTCCGTCGCCGGGCTGGAGAAATTGGGCAGGGTTCTGAACTCGGCATCCATGATCTCCTTTGACACCGAGACCACTTCCACCGATGAGATGACCGCCAGCCTGGTTGGAATTTCCTTGGCAGTGGAGGCCGGCACGGGCTACTACATCCCCGTTGGGCACGCGGTCGGGACACAGCTGTCCGTCGAACAGGTGCTCTCGACCCTGCGGGCTCCAATGACCGATCCGCACATCCCGAAAATCGGGCATCACCTGAAATACGATTTCATCATGCTGGCCCGCCATGGTGTGCGGGTTGCTCCCCTGGCATTCGACACCATGCTGGCCGAATGGGTGCTCGACCCCAATTCGCGCAACCTCGGTCTGAAGAACATGGCCTTGGCCCGGCTGGGCGAGAATATGACGCACATCGAGGACTTGATCGGAACCGGCAGGAACCAGCGCACCATGGCCGAAGTCGCCATCGCCGATGCGGCTCCTTATGCAGCTGCGGATGCCGAAACGGCATTCCGCCTGAAGCTGGTGATGGAAAAAGAACTCCAGCGATTCCCGAAGCTTCTTTATATTTTTACCAATCTTGAAATACCGCTGGTCAGCGTTCTGGCCGATATGGAAATGGCTGGCGTAGCCCTCGATAAAAGCTTCTTCGCCGCGTTCTCGGTGCAGTTGAATGAACGCTTGACTGCTCTGGAAAAGCAGATATACGAGGCAACCGGCAAGGCTTTTAATATCAACTCTACTCAGCAACTATCATCGGTGCTGTTCGATACCCTGGGATTGGAGCCGCCCGATCGAGGCAAAAAGACTGCCTCAGGCCATTACTCCACCTCGGCAGACGTGCTGGAAACGCTAAAGGGGAAGCACGCCGTAGTGGATATGATCCTGGAGTACCGTGAGTACGCCAAGCTTAAATCGACCTACGTGGATTCCCTGCCGGCCGAAATCCATCCAGAGGATGGACGCGTGCACACCTCCTACAGCCAGACTGGTGCGGTGACCGGGCGTCTGGCATCCTCCGAACCGAACCTGCAGAATATCCCAACCCGCACCGAATTGGGCCGGTATGTGCGACGCGGCTTCATCGCCAGTCCCGGCAATGTGCTCGTCTCACTGGACTATTCACAGATCGAGCTACGCATCGTGGCAGACATGGCGAAGGACGAGGCTATGCTGAACGCCTTTCGCTGTGGGCAGGATATCCATGCCACCACCGCGGCTGCCATCAATAATGTCCCGCTCGAAGCTGTTACCAAAGAGCAGCGCCGCAATGCCAAGGCCATCAACTTCGGCCTGATCTATGGCATGTCTGCTTTCGGCCTGACAAATGCCACCGGTCTCACTTTATCAGAGGCCCAGGATTTTGTCGCCGAGTACTTCCGGGAGTTCCCCGGCATCAAGAAATACCTCGACGGTATTCGCCGGACGGCGCATGAAACTGGATTCGTGGAGACCTTGCTGGGCCGCCGGCGCTACTTCCCGGCGCTTAAGAGTACGCTCAACCAGGTTTTGAGGAACCGGGAGGAACGCGAGGCCATCAATGCTCCCATACAGGGCACGGCTGCGGATATCATGAAAATCGCCATGATCCGCATCCCTCCGGCCATGGCCAAAGCCGGCCTGCACGGCCGGATGCTGCTGCAGGTGCATGACGAACTGGTGATCGAATGCCCGCGCAGCGAATTGGACAGGACTGTCCAGGTGGCACGCGATGTGATGGAGAATGCTTATAAATTATCCATCCCTTTGTCCACCGAGGCACGTTGGGGCTCAAATTGGGAGGAAATGCAGCCTGTTGAGAGGCCTTAGACCGTCATCAGCACAATCGCCCCCAGCGCGGCGAGGATCCCCAGCCATTGGGAACGGTTCAGGCGTTCGTGTAAGAGTATCCCAGCCAGCAGGACGGTTGTACCGGGATAAAGGGAACCCAGCACCGCTGCCACATCCAGCCGCCCGATCTGCCCGGCCAGAATGAAGAATGTATTCCCGGCAATATCCCCGGCGCTATTCAAGAAAACCAGCGGCATGGTCCGTCTATCCGGTAGATGCAGTTGGTGCATGGCAAGCGCCACGAAGAACAAGATGAGGGCGCCAGAGCTGCGGGCGGCCAGCATCGGCCAGATTGCCGCTGTAACGCTGCCTTGATGTATCAGAATGAAATACAGCCCAAAACAGAAACCCGAGAACAAAGGCAGACGGAGATCTGCCAGGTGCAGATGGAGTTCCTTTCGATGACCGTCTCCCAGGGATATCAGCCAGATCGCCAGGAATGCCAGGCCGAAACCGAAGTATTTTATCGGCCCTGGCAATCCTTCCGTGAATGCACTGGCAACCACTGGCAGGGCGGCTGCCATAAGCCCGGAGACGGAAGCAGCGACGCTCATCTGGCCCTCCGCCAGGGAACGGTAGAGGAACAGCAATCCCACTGAACCGATTGCACCTGCGGCCGCGCTCCAGGCCCAGGCCGGCCAGCCCGGAACAGGCTCCCGGAAAACAGCCAGCATCGCCACTATAAAGATCAGTCCCGTGGCCTCACTATAGAATGCCGCACGATACACCCCGACGCGCCGGCTGACAAGCCCGCCGGCGAAATCGCCCGCGCCCCAGGTGAGTGCGGAGAGGATGCCAAATAAACTGGATAGCAAGTTTTATATCCCTGATGCTTTAATATTTATCCTGGACCGTCCCGAAGGTTGGCGCGTGGGACGATGATCTTTAAAAACCTTCGGGACGATTTCACGAATATACCAAGTATTTATGCGGGGCCGTGTCCGAGGCCGCGTATGCGCCCCTATATTGGGGGGGCAGCAGGCCAGCCATCTGGAACATGACCTCATCGATCATTTGCTGGCGGATGCTACTTGTAACCCGTTGCCCGCGCACATCCACCCGAAACGGCCTGCCCACCACGAAATGCAAGTCCGTACGGCGCAGGCGTCTCAGGTTCTCCGGGTAATTTTCACTGCCGTAATGTACAACCGGCAGAAGGGGGGCACCGCTATGCAGTGCCATCAGGATGGCCCCAGGGCGGCCTTTTTGCAGGCGGCCGTCATGGCTGCGCGTCCCTTCAGGGTCGAGCAGAATGATTTTTCCTTCTTTCAGCTTATTGATCCCGGTTCGTAAGGCATTCAGATCAGCCTCTCCACGCCAGACAGGGATGGTGCCGAACAGCCGCAGGATGCGGCTGGCAATATCCTTGCCTAGGACGTGTTCGGCCTGGGCCATGCCATGTACCTTGCGCGGCAGCAAACGCGTGTATAACGTGGGGATTTCCGGGATGTGGACATGGTTGGTTACAATAATCAATGGTCCGTTTCCTGGAACTTTACCTAGTTGTGCAGAATCCACCCGGAACATCAGGCCGGTCAGACCTTTTAAGAACGCCGCGACCACCCAGCGGATCAGGCTCATACCTGCTACTCTTTAGGGCAAACTACTTCGACCTGGAGCGGCAGCAATTCGATATCCAGGCGCGTTCCGTCCACGCAGATGATCTCGCCGTCGCTCTGGGCCGGGAGGGCTCCCGTGAGAGCGGTAATGGCAACCTTGGCGGCGCGCAGTGTCTTGACCTCGGGCTGGCTGCCCTGCGTGCCTTTCATAAAATGTGGGATCAGGCTGAAGATCCGCCGGCGGCTGACCTGGCGGACAATGACCAGGTCGAACAGCCCGTCATCCGGTCTGGAATCCGGTGCCATCTTGAATCCGGTCCCCATGCGTTTCCCATTCATGGTCAGGAGCATCAAGGTGGAGGTGGTGAGAGTTTGGTCATCATAGTCGAGCCGGACAGTTGGTCCTTTGTAAAACAAGAAAATAGTTTTGAGGATGGCAATGAGGAAACTGAGCATGCCCCATTCCGGCAGCTTGGCGACCTCAATGGTGCCGATTGCATCAAACCCGACCCCGACATTATTGGCAAAAAAGCGTCCCTGTGGGAATTTGCCACCCTTGACGCGACCGATATCAATTATGCGCCGGTGGTCATCCTTTAGAACCTGACAGGCATCCAACAGGTCTTCCGGAATATTGATACATGGCGCGAAGTCGTTGCCGCGGCCTGCGCACAGGACGCCCAGTGCCGGGGGATTCTTACCCGCCAACCGGGCTTCCATCAAACCGTTGAGCACTTCGTTTATCGTTCCATCGCCCCCGGCGGCCACAATGACATCGTACCCGGCCAGGGCAGATTCACGTGCCAGGCTGATGGCGTGCCCAACACGTTCGGTGCGGACCAGGTCAAAGTCCAGCCCGAGGCGGGTGAGTTCCCGTTCAATCTCCGGTATGGCGTGTGCCCCCTTGCCATGCCCGGCATTCGGATTGGCAATAATCCGATATTTGGTCATAGGTCACATCCTGGTATTAATTCCGTCAACCACACATGAAAGGGCGAAACGATGGAGAACTGTCAATGGCTCAACGGTTTCTCATAAAAACGGTAACGCTTGTAGATTTTCGCGCCCATGCGCAGCGCCAGAGGCCCGGTGTCCGGGTTGTCCTCCCCGGTCAGGGACATATCTGCCCAAGTATAACCCTTGGCGGTGGCCCGCCGGGCCATCTCGTCGAAGAGCAGGACGCCCACGCCGCTGTCCCAGTATTCCGGAGGGACGACCACGCTTTTAATGGCGATGCTTTTGGGTTTATAGCGCGAATACTTCAGCAGGCGCAGGTAATCCCAGGGATAGCGCAAGCCATTCAGGTGGATGAATACCTCGTTCAGGTTGGGAATGGCCGGGAACCAGCCGGCCGGTTTGCCATCCACCTCGGCGAACAGCACCAGCTCCGGGTCCACCACATCCATCATCGGCAGGATCAGCGCCTCGACGGCCGCGCGCGTGTAAGGGGTAAAGTCAGACATATGCGCCAGGCCGCGGTTCTGCAGCTCGACGATGCGGTCGATCTCTCCGTCGATATCCTTCATGTTGGCACCCCGCACGGTGAAGTTCTGCTTGCGCTGGCGGATCTTGTCGGCCAGACGCAGCATGTGTTGGACCTCAGGCTGTTTCAAGTCCAGGTCAACGGCATAGGCTACGCCGTCTCCGCCAAATTTGGTGAACCCGTTCCTTTCGAAGTAGGCGGGGTAATATTGTGCACCGTGCCCGCAGTAGACCGCGGGGGGGCGGTCGCGCCCTTCGAACAGCACACCACGCGATTCTTCACGGTCCAGGTTATACGTCCCTAATAGGCGCAGCAAGCCATGTTCAAGTCCCCAGGCTTCAGCGCTCTTGAAGAGCGCTTCAGCAACCGCGTAATCCTCCACGCACTCAAAGAAGCCAACCAGGCATTCCCCCCAGCCCCGGCTTAGGGTGGCGGACTGGTCCTCGGCGCAGGAGAGGGTTCCCGCGGGTTTGCCGTCCTTCCAGGCGATGAATAGATCGGCATAACCGTCTTCGAAGAACTTGCCTTTCTGCGGGTCGATCGTCTTCCTGCGCTCTGGCAGGAGCGGCGGCACCCAGAGGGGGTCGTCCCGGTAGATGCGCCAGGGGAAGGTCAGGAAGATGTTCTGTTCACGGCGTGATTCCACCTTGCGGACTGCGATGGTACCCATTAATTAACCTTTCTAAACTTGGCAATTGGCTGTGGAGTAATGGCTTCAGCCGTGGATTGCCGGATAGGTAACGACTGAAGTCGTTACTACGACCTCACCTATATTTTCCCGGCTGCCCGGGCGCGTTCCAGGACTCCCCTGGCGGCTTTGACCAGTGGCATATCGATCATCCGGCCATCCAGTGCAAATGCCCCGGAACCCCTGGCCTGGTGTGCCTCGAAAGTCTCCACAAGCCGCCGGGCTGAGCGGATGGCGGCCTCGTCCGGTGTGAAAATCTCCTGCACCGGCGCCACTTGCGCCGGGTGGATGACTTGTTTTCCTGTATAACCCAACTGCGCACCGAAAGAGGCTTCCCGGTGCAGGGCTTCCAGGTCCTTGAAATTAATTGAGACCATGTCAATGGCCTGCAAACCATAGGCTGTGCAGGCTGCCACCACGGCTGAGCGGGCATACAACAATTCCAGCGCCCCGGGTGTGCGCCTGGCCCCGATACTGGCGGCATAATCTTCGCCCCCGAAGATAAGGGCCTCCAGGCGTGGGTGGGAGGCGATCTCTTTCAAGTTCAAGATGGCTTTAGGTGTCTCCACCCCCGCCAGCAAACGGATCGAACCAAGCGTCCAGCCGCGCTCAAGTTCCGCCGCTTCGATTTTCTCACTGGCCCACTGGATCTGTTCCAGGGTCTCGACCTTCGGGATCACAACGCCGTCCGGGCGGAAGGGCAGCACTTCCTGCAGGTCATCGGTTTCAAGCCCGGAGCTGACCGGATTGATGCGGGCTAACTTCTCTGAATAGCCAAAGTCCAAGTCGCACAGAGCCTCGACTATGCCCCGGCGGGCTTCGCCTTTGCGGTTCAGCGCCACCCCGTCTTCCATGTCCATGCAAATGCAGTCCACGCCCAGGGTCAGGGCTTTTTCGATTTTATGCCGGTCATCACCGGGCATGTAGAGCAGGGCGCGTCGCGGATGCATGAGACCTCAGTTGCCCCCATTATCGCACAAACAAAGAAAAGAGATAAGTGAGCTGAGAACAGGGACTAAGGGAACGAGGATGATTCAAGAGGTTTCTCCACCACACTGGCGCCGCTCTGGCTGATGTTCAACGGGAAGATGCGCGCCGCCAACCCGGCCTGCACAAAAGCCCGCTGCATGGCCAGGCCGATCGCCGCATCCGCCGGCTGCCTGGAAAAAGCGATCAGGCTGGGGCCTGCGCCGGAGAGCGCTACTGCGCTGGCGCCAGCCTGCCGGGCAGCCTTTATGGCCGCCAGCGCCCCGGGGATGAGCGGCAGACGATAGGGCTGGTGCAGGGAATCCTCCATCACCTCTCCCATCAGGGGCAGGTCGCCGGTCTCGAGTGACTTGATCACCAGGACCGCCCGGCTGACGTTATATACGGCGTCTTCCCGCAGCACATATTCGGGCAGGATGGCGCGTGCGGTTTTGGTCGGGAAGTAGAAATCGGGGAACACCACCGTGATGGCCATGGGACTCACCAGCAGTTTACGCGTGACAATCCGGTCACCCCGTATAACCGAGGCCACCAGCCCTCCCAGCATCGCCGGGACAACGTTGTCGGGGTGACCCTCGTTCTTGGTGGCCATGGTCAGGATATCCTGGCGGGAAAAAGGTTCGCCCAGCAGGGCATTCGCGCCCAGCATACCCGTCAGCAAGGCCGCCGAGCTCGATCCCAGTCCCGAGATGAGAGGGATGCGGTTGATGCATCGGATGACCAAGCTACCAGGATCCTTCCCAGCCAGGGCAAAAACCTGCAGCGCGGCCGCAGCGATGGCATTGGTTGCGTCGGTGGGGAGGGTCTTCGCTCCCTCGCCAGAGATGCTCAGCGTCAAACCCTCGCCGCCCGACTGGGAAAATTCGGTTTCATTCCACAGATCCAACGCAAGTCCGAGCGTGTCAAAACCCGGACCTAGATTGGCGGTGGTGGCCGGTACGTGGATGGTGACGCTTTTCATTGCAGGATCGCCTCCTCGAGCGCATCCAGGCGTGACGGCACCACGCGCGGCGTGCTCATCTCCCGGGTGATGATGTCAGGGTCTTTCAAACCGTGACCGGTGCAGATGGCCACGATGCATCTGCCTCCGGCATCAAAGCGTCCGGCGGAGAGCTCATGTGCCAGCCCAGCCAGCCCGGCTGCCGAAGCCGGTTCCACCCACAGGCCTTCCAGACGAGCCAGCATCTGCTGCATCTGCAGGATTTCCGCGTCGCTGACCGCGATGATGCGGCCTTGGGACTCTTCGGCAGCCTGCAGAGCCTGTTCGCCGCGCGCCGGGCGCCCGATACGGATTGCCGTCGCAACCGTCTCGGGCCTGTCAACCGGGTGGCCCAGCACCAGCGGCGCGGCTCCTTCGGCCTGCACGCCGAGCAGCCTTGGCAGCCCCGTGGATTTCACTTCCTGGTATTGCTTGAAACCGGCCCAATAAGCAGTGATGTTGCCGGCGTTGCCCACCGGCAGGCACAGCCAGTCCGGGGCGCTGCCCAGCACGTCGCAGATCTCGAAAGCCGCGCTCTTCTGGCCCTCGATGCGATAGGGGTTGAGCGAGTTGACCAGGCAGATGGGTTGTTTCTGCGTGATCTGCACAACCAGGCTGAGGGCATCGTCGAAGGAACCATCCACCTGGATCACCTGCGCACCGTAAGCCAGCGCCCCGGCCAGTTTTCCGACTGCCACATGCCCTTGAGGGATGAGCACCACCGCCCGCATCCCGGCACGCGCCGCATAGGCCGCTGCGGAGGCCGCAGTATTGCCGGTGGAGGCGCAGATGACAGTCTTGACACCCCTCCCGGCAGCTTCACTGACCGCCGCAGTCATGCCGCGGTCCTTGAAAGAACCGGTCGGGTTCATTCCCTCGAACTTGACCAACAGCTCGAACCCGCCGCCCAATTGCTCCGCCAGGCGGTTGGCAGGGATGAGTGGTGTATTTCCTTCCAGCAGGGTGATTGGCAGGGTGTATACGGGCAGGTCAAGCCAACCTTGATAACGGTGAAGGACTCCTTGATAGGATGACATGGGTTCTCTTTTGTAAGGAAAAAGCATCTCTCAACGAAGGTACAAAGTTCCACTAAGGATCATTAAAGAAGGTCTTACCAATTCGCCGATGGGAACCGTAGAGCGCCTAACACGCGTGCCTGCCGTCTCGCACCGGCGTGCCGCCGGTTCTCGACGGCGAGGACGCTGCCCAGAGCGGAGTTTTACCAGGATTGTTAGTGTCCTTAGTATATAGATTCCTTTCAGGCTAATAAAAAAACCTCCGAAGGGTGCAGACTTCGGAAGCCGGGATTTGACCAGGCACAACCAACCGTCCGCTCAAGCAAGAGGCGGGGTTGTAGTCATAGTCGTGAAAATGTACTTAATCCTATGCATAATGGTGCTCTTAAGCGTTTAATTATATCCTCTTTGGGGAAGTCTGGAGGATTTAATTTCAGGGCCAGACTACAGAATTTTTGATTTTGCCAGTACTTTGGTACGGATTGAAAATATTATAAATAAGATATATTATATCTTATCGAACAAGCTTGTAGATCAAGGAGCACAAATGCAAACCAAGCTAAATCCGTACATTAACTTCAAGAGTAATGCCCGCCAAGCCATGGAGTTTTATCATTCCGTCTTTGGCGGCGAACTTAAAATGAGCACATTCAAGGATTATCATGCCTCGCAATCCCCGGCGGAAGATGACCTGATCATGCATGCGGAGCTGGAGGCCAGGGACGGGCTGGTTTTCATGGCTTCCGACACCCCGGAACGCATGGAGCTTCGCCCCGGGAATAACATAACCATGTCGCTCACCGGCGACGACGAAGACCAGCTAAAAACCTACTTTCAGAAGCTTTCAACAGGCGGAATGGTCACCATGCCGCTTGAGAAGGCCATCTGGGGAGATACATTTGGGATGTGCATAGACAAGTTTGGGATCGGCTGGCTGGTGAACATCGCTGCAAAAAAAGCCTGACCCTTTTTCAGCCTTTTTATCCGATGCCGCCGGAGCCAGGAAAAAAAGCAGTAGAATTACTGCATGTGGTTTCGACGGCTCCTATTTGTGCTTGTCCTGTCTCTTGCAGCCTGCCAGCCTGTCCTGGCCCCGGCAGTAATCAGGCTTTCCACCGAAACGCTCCAGCCTTCCCCGGTCGCCAGCCTAACCTCGCAGCCGACCCTCAGCCCCACACCAACCGAAACCACTCTGCCCAGCCAGGTGCCCGAACCCTCCCCCACCTTTACTCCGCGCCCGACCTTGCTGCCGGCTGACCTGGGCTTGGATCCAGTTGATTGGAAAAACTGGCCGGTGCTCCCAATCATCACGGAGCGCGCCCGCCAGATCTACCAGCTTGGCCAGTCACTCGGCAACGATCCACATGCCTTCTCGGTCTTTGGCGACTGCCAATCCGAACCGGATGTATTCTTGGGTTCCTACGATACAGACCCGAGTCGGGCCGCCAAGCTCCCATCCGATCTTCAGGAAACGTTGGCCTGGTTTGCCGGGTCGTTCAACCGGCAGAGTCCAACCGTGAAAGGTGGGACGACCACCGGGGCGCTGTTGTGGTACGCCTGGCACCAAAACAAATATACCTGCACGATCTACGAGTCTCCGCTGCAATGCGAGCTGCGCCTCCACAAGCCCGCCTATGTCATCCTGCGTGTCGGCACGCACTACGAGAGCCGCAACGAGGTTTACATGCGCAAGGTGCTTGACCAGCTGATTGCGGCCGGCGTGCTGCCCATCCTGTCAACCAAAGCCGATGACCGCGAGCTGGATGAACACGTCAATACTGGCTATGCGCAGCTTGCTGTGGAATATAACCTACCCTTCTGGAATTTATGGGCGGCCGTGGCTAACTTGCCCAATGGAGGCCTGTTTGCGCGCCCGGACAGGCTTGATCAGGGCGATATTTACCTGACCGATGAAGCGATTGCCATCCAGCGCCTTTCCGCCCTGCAGATGCTGGACAGCCTCCGTCGGGCAGTCATTGGCCCATGAAGCCCGCCTCCATCAACTAAACCACCCTTACCGTCATTCCGGAGTTGGTCAGCCAGTGCCCATGTCTGTCTTGTTATCTAAATAATCTGGAAATCGCTTTTAGCAAGCCCCGGATGCATCCCGGGGTGTTGTCTGGGGGCGGTGGTGGTTCAGGCGTGGGAGGCGGTTCAGGTTCAGGGTTAACCGGGAATGGTTCGAAGAGCCGCGTATTTTTATGACTGGCTGCACCTTCCAGTTGGGGGGTCTGCGGATATTCCGCCGAGGGCAGCAGCTTCCGCAAGCTGGCATAAAACTCATTGTAGGATACATTGGGATTTTGCTTGATCACCTTGAGCGCCATCGCAGTCATGGCTCCGTTGTAGCGCCCATTGATTTCCGCATCGTAGGAGTATTCGCTGTCGCTGCATCCGCTGATCAAGAGTTCAGGCATGTTCGCTTCGGGCAGCAGGAAGCGTTGGCGCACCACCCGGTCAGGCGATATGTTTTTAGCCGGCATAAAGCGCGGCTTTGTGTTCTCCGGAACCAGCCGCGTCACTGTTCCCGAAAAACAACTGTCGCTTATCACGACTAAAGTGGCCTTGGGATTCATTGTATCGATGATCATCCGCAGTTCATCATCCAGGATGGTCCCGTCATAAACATAAATGGCCTCATCGTAGGTATCACCTTCGTCGCCGTTGGTGTCAATGACTTGGGTACCATGGCCGGAATAGGTGAAAACGATCACATCACTTTCACCTGCAGATGTGATAAAAGCGTTCAGGTTCGTTTTAATTTTTTGACGTGTGGCTTGCGAGTCCAGCATGAGACTGGTTTCGAAGCCCAGACCTTTTAATAACTCAGACCAGTCATTTGCGTCGTTGACACAGCCCTGCAGATCGTTGGAAGTGCCGGGATAGTTATTGATCCCGACACATATAGCTTTCTTCATAGGGTCCTCCAATCTATCAAAGGGAATGTTAAAGCTGGATCAAAGCCATAAAGAGTATAAACCCAATTGTCTGCATTCACAACCGTTTCTTGCTTATGACGCACGGTGTTCTTCTCCCCCTGTGCCTTTCAAACGCTTCATGCAGGATTTTAAGGGCGGCCGCGTCACATGAATTGGCGGTCTATACAGGCAAGCCAGCTCCTCACCACATAGGAGGATTTCTTAGGCAAAGAGAGACTTGCATGGCCACATTCCATCCAGGAGAATGGATAAAACAGGTCATTGCAAGACCCAATCAATAATGGTTTTAAAGGGAACTAATCCATAGCCAGGCAGGGAACAACTTGCTGAGATACCTCGAGGTCTATGAGTAAAATATCCTTCGGGAGCCAGATACTGCCCAGGAAACTGCTGAGCCGGCACCATAGCTTTTGAAATAGGAGAAATTGGCTTCTCTGATCTCCAAAAGCCTCGCGAAGGGCATGTCTTTTCATCGCTTCTTTGTATTCCTCACGAAGACGATCTTTGCTAATAATTTCCATGGCAAAATAAGTTAACATCCTCGGCTCCTTTGGTTGTTATTAATATACTTAATAAGGTCTATATTGTCAACATTAACCAGACCACTCCTTAGTACTGTACACCCATCCAGAAATTACCAGCATCACGCTAAGATGATCGATTCCCGCAGCAGCAAGGCCATGGAAATTAGGTGCTAAAATGATCATTATCTGCCTGAGTATTCCCAGCGTATGCATCTTGATCGGAAAAAGGATTGAAAGGAGCAGGAACCCGTGAAGAAAATACTTAGTTTGGCTCTATTGGCCTTCATTTCTGCCTGTGTGCCAACTGTCACGCCCGCGCCGACTGCAACGCTGGGCAATACATCTATTCCTTCAGGCACCTTCACGCCAACGAGGACAAACACGCCCATCCCGTCAAGCACTTTCACACCGGTCAGCAGCCAGACATTCACACCAACCAGAACGAACACGCTAGCGCCCACGCACACCCCCGGCGTATCCAAATTAAAGTATTACCTGGTGGACCGGGTATTGAGTAACCCGGATTTTGCAACCCTGGCTGGTTGGGGCATCAATACTGCCGTGGTCGACATTGGCATAAACGATAGTACCGCCTCCTGGCAGAGTGTCCTGACCGCCGCAAGCAACGCCGGTGTCAACATTATCATCTGGCCCAATCAGGGCGGAGATGTGGCTGGCTGTGGTTGGGAAACGCCGTTTGATTCGCCCCAAAACGGAAACTATATCTGGAGAGTAACATCCATGTTGGACTTCTGGGCCGGAAATCCGCATGTCGATGGCATTGTCATCGCCCATGAGCCAGCCGGAGAGCAGTTCTTCCAACTGTCGTGATTCGGTTGCCGACATGTCTGCCATCAAGACACAGATCAAGAGTTATGTTCTTTCCAAGTTTGGCCGCACCGATTTCAAGATCTGGAACTATGTGGACAACGTGGTCGCCAACCTGCCGAACCTGCCCGACTTTAGCGGCCCAGCGGATTATGAAAAGATCATGGACGTGGCAGTAACCTGGCAGCATTGCGCCGGAAATGCCGAAGGCCCCTGTGATACCGGAAGCGATTCGGCCCTGTCCAGGATTCAGGCAGATGCCGCTGCATTGGCTGGTCATAATGTCGAGCTTGTCTATCTGATGCAGACGTTTACCGCCAGTGGAGGCTATTCCGCCAGGTTCACTTTATCCCAGCTTGAAAACTACTCGTGTGAATTCCTGAATACCTCGCTTTTGGATGGGTTTGGTTTTTATACCTGGGATGCCGGCTGGTGGCCGGATTTGCACCAGTGGACCGATGTCCAGCCAGCTGTTCCTTATATCCACCAGAAATGCGTAGATTGAATCACCCCACTGACCTACACGCCACGTAAACTCATAGATTCACCGTCGCAGTTTCGGTAATCAGACTTCTTCCCTGTTTCTAGGTTTCCCCATCCCCGCTGGTACCCCGGCTGATGGGTTCCCCAGTGGATCTCGGCCCAATGCACCGGGTGATCAGTGGCCGAAGCAGGTGGCAGCACATAAGCAGGTTTGCCAAGTCATGGTCATTTCGTGAATGACTTTGACCATACCGCAGCACTTGTACCCGCCTTATAGAGACTGACCGTAAAGGAACTGCCATTAACTGTGACAAGTCCAAATCCGGTATTATAAAAATCCGGCATGTTTGGATAATAATAGTCCACGCGATTGGGATAGAGATATTGGTTATAACTTCCTCCTCCCGAGGGGGAAGTAAAGAACTCTTCGTAACTACGTGTCAATCCGGAAACCCGGGTATTATCCATGTGTATCCAGGCAAGGATATGCTCATGTCCATGGAAAGTGGCTGACACGATCGGATGTTTGTTAATCAAGGTAATAAATGCCGTTGGAGTACACCCCCCATCTGCCTTTGCAGTGCAACTGCAATGAATGCTTGTGGTGCAATATTCCCCCCCATGAAAAAAGATGAAGGCATGAACCAATCCGATGCTCTCGGCATCCGTCAGACGTTGGTCCATAAAAGTGTATTCTGCGCTCGTGATCAAATCCGCGTCTCCGGGTGAATCCACTCCGATGAACCGGGTATTTCCATAGTCAAAACTGTATGTCAGGTAGGTTGAGCTGGAATTGATAGCCACATAATTGCTCACCCCGGCCGGTGGAACTTTGATGTTGGGCGCGGTGTTGAAATAAACTTCCCATAATCCGGCACTGCCGGATTGATGGTCATCGTGATTCCCGCGCACCAAAAATGTCTGATTGAATATCCCCGCGCTTTTTAGACCGGCAACCATTGCATTCATCTCGCTGGACCTTACACCATCCTGTTCCAAATCTCCGTTGAAAATGACCAGGTCGGGATGCAGTGCGGCAATGGCGTTGGTGGTATTCGGAAAGTTGGCTGCCTCATCCTGCCCATCTCCGGTGGATGCAAATGTAAAGCTGTTTGGGACAAGGCTGGGAGTGCTGGTTGGGGAGGGCGTGAGAGAGGTTGACGGGACGGGTGTGTTTGTCCTGGATGGCGTAAAAGTGCTTGAGGAAATTGGCGTGTTGCCCGGTGTTGGAGTCGACGTGGGCGTAATCGTTGGCGTAACTGTTGGCGTACAGGCATACAACCAAACCAGAGTCAAAATAGGAAGGATGATCTTTTTCATTTGTGCCTCTTATCGAACCAGTGGAAGGAAAGAGAGGAAAACTCCGCTTGCATAGCCTTATGGAAATTGATCAAAAATCATCCATGCGGGATGATCCTTAAGATACCCTTCTCCTCGTAAACTCTCATCCAAATGTCGCGCCTGCCGATCCTGCCTGCCTGGTCCGCACGAACCGCAGCCTCAAGATGATTGGCGATCCAATCGGTGTAATCCTGGCCGTACGCCTGGGTAATCACAAGAGAGAGAACTTGTATATCCAGTACACCATCTGCTCCCTTAAAAACATGCATGACAAATTCGCCATTTTCTTTACCATTAGCTGCCATCTGGGGATCCTTACGCTCATACGAAAAGCCCGGAGGATCACCATACGGACCCGGGTGAAACCCATTGTTTCTCAGGATTTCAGATAGCCTGTTTGCAAAGGTATCTGTACGTCTTTTAGGGAGGGATGTCTTTTTCATATCTCCTTCAGTTCTTGTGCGCTGTTTCGCCAGGGCCTGAGCCCCTCCACGCATGCTCTAATAAGCCTGTTAATGCAAAATAAAATGACACAAAGGGCTGCCCGTTATTTGTTGAACAGCCTTTTGTATTTCACACTTTTTTACCCCTTTCCTGTTTAACCGAGTTCATCTCAGGTTTGCTTCAGGACAGCTTCCTCATGTCAACCCAAACATCAGGACTTTGATAGTAACATTCAGCCAATTTGAAGTCAACAGATTAATCATTTGCTCTTATGATAATCTTAGCTTTTAAGGAGTTCTTTGCAATCCCCCAAAATGTGCACAAAATGGAATAAAATGTTCAGAATAACCTCGGGCTGCAATCCCGGATTACCTGTTTTCCTGTTTACCTGTCTATAGATACTTTATGAGTGAACTCCGTTCCTTCCGTGTGGAAGCCGTCGTCCTGCGTCATGCTGATTGGGGCGAGGCTGACCGCATTCTGACGCTGTATACGCGGGAACGCGGCAAAGTGCGGGCCATCGCCAAGGGGGCTCGCCGCATCCGCTCTCGCAAGGCCGGGCATCTCGAACCGTTTACGCGCGTCACCCTGCAGCTGGCCAAAGGGCGCGACCTGCTCATCGTCACGCAGGCGGATACCCTGGATGCCTATCTCGCCTTGGGAGCAGATCTGATCAAGACCGGTTACGCCTCCTATCTGGTGGAATTGCTGGATCGTTTTACCTACGAAGATGAAAGCGAAAACCAGGCCATCTTCCACCTGCTGACCGAAAGCCTCACCCGGGTTACCATTGAAGCGGACCCCTGGCTGGCCATGCGCTATTATGAGGTGCGCCTGCTGGACCTGCTGGGTTTCCGTCCGCACTTGTTTGAGTGCGTCAACTGCGGCGAACAGATCCAGCCGGTTAACCAGTTCTTTTCTGCCGCGGCGGGCGGCGTGCTGTGCCCAAAATGCGGGGTGGGGCTGCCGGGAGCCTGGAGCATCTCAATGGAGGCACTCAAGGTTTTTCGGCACATTCAGCGCAGCCCGTATGCCGAAGCGCAGCGGGCCCGTCCCGGCCCCGACGTTCGCAGTGAGCTCGAGGCGCTGCTGCAGAAGTATCTGACCTACCTGCTGGAACGCGGGCTGAATTCTCCCGGATTTATCCGACAAGTCAAACTTGATCGTTCATAACAGGTTTTTTTCACGAAGGTCACGACACATTTGAAACAAGCGGGTTAGGCGGAGCACTAAGAGTGCCTAACACGTGTGCCTGCAGCACAGTGCAGGCAAAACTGCTCTCGCCGCCGTCCTCGGCGGCGGGGACGCCGCCTAGAGCGTGGGTCTTGTTAGGCGCTCTAAGGAACGGAAAAATAATTTCCTTGGTGTTCTTTTGTGTTCTTCTTGGCAAGAGTCCTTTTTGCCCAGCCAATCATGAATGTCTGCATGACCCATTCGACCAGCCAGCCCATCCTTCTCCAGATCAGCGCCTGGATATGCCGGCTGCGCAGCCTATAGGCAATTTTGGCCATCCAGGTACGCCGCCGCAGGGACTTGCCCATTTCCGAGCGGAGCAGGCTGTTCCGGTAACCCCGAAAGTAGAAGTCCCCGCTGGCAAAAGCTGCCTGGATGGCCCGGGCGGCCAGACTGCCATAGCCCAGGGCGATGCTGATGCCTTCACCAAAGAGTGCGTCTGCGCCAGCGGCATCCCCCACCAGCAGGATGTGCGGGGCTGAAAAGGCATATCCCGCCTCGAACCAGCGCAGCGGATGCCCCTCCAGCGCATATTCATTCAGGCGGTACCCGTGGTGTGCGAATTCATCCGCCAGAGCGGCTTGTAAGGAAATATCCTTTTTCACCGGATAAATGTTGCTGTCGTAGATGCCGCGCACCCGCACCGGCTGGCCATTTTCGATGGCCGGGAAATCCCAACTGTAACCCAGGATCCCCTGGGGAACATAAAGAAAGTCGAAATAGGAGTTGCCCTGGACGTGAAAGGATAGCTCCGGTCTGGGCTCGGTGACAATTTCCAGCAGGCGGGCTGTGTGGGTCTTTTCCTTGGGTACCACTGACCTGCGCACCACGCTTTTGGACCCGTCCGCCCCGACAACCACCATGGCACGGTACTCGCCTTGATCGGTTTCCAACAGCACTTCCGACCCGCTGACCGAAATGCTTTTAATGAGGGTATTTTCCTGGATGCAGAAACCGCGCGCTCTTGCTTTGCTGACCAGCCAGGCATCGAACTCGTGGCGGCGGATGGTGCGGAAGGCATACGTGCCTTTTTTTTCGGCGCGCATGCGCATGCCCTTGCCGTTGTAATCGAAATGCGCCCAGTCCACGTCGTAATGCGGGATTTCACGGCTGTCCAGCCCCAGGGACTGCAGGATCACTTCGGCATCCGGCAGCAGCCCACCCCCGCACAATTTCGGGCGCGGGTGGCGGGCTTTCTCCAGGATGAGGGTGCGCCCCACCAGCTCCGGGGCGATCTGTGCCAGGTGAAGCGCGGTGGAAATTCCGGCCGGCCCTGCGCCTACAATGACAAGGTCAAAGCGATTCTCGTTGGACATTATGCGGGGATCGGCAATCCTGATCTACAGCCACTGCTTTACCAGTTGACCTGTTATGGCCAGGCAATTTCCGGGGACCGGTAGAAATGTACACCCAGTGCTTCCAGGCGCGGACCGTGTGTCCCCAGGCGTTTCTTATACTCGCTCCAATCCCTCCTGGATTGCGGCGACCAGCCGATCTCGGCATAACCGGGCAGGCGTGGAAAAGCCATGTACTCAATATCCTCCATGGTTTTCAGGGTCTCCGACCACAGCGGGGCTTCCACACCCAGGATGTCTTTTTCAGTTACCCCGGCGATCAGCTTGGCCGGATCCCAGGAATAGCCTTTCTCGAGGTTGATCGTACCAGCCCATTCCAGCCCAAGCGCGGTCGCTGCCGTGTACTTCATATCCAGGTAGGCTTTATCCGCCGGGGACATGATCACCCTGGCGCCCTGCTGGATCGCCTGGGCGGCCAGACCTGCGGTTAGGTTCCAATGCTGAACAATCGAACCTGGCAGGAGCGGGGCCTGGGCGATCTCTTCCCATCCGACCACCTGCTTGCCATTCGCGGCAACAATGGATTGTGCCCGTTTGACGAAATTGATGTAATCGGGCTGGTTGGTGGCTTTCGCTTCGTCACCACCGATGTGAATATATGCACCCGGCGTCATCCCCGCCAATTCACCGATGACATCCTCCAGGAATGTGTAGGTAATATCCTTGTTGATACAGAAGGAGCTAAAGCCGACGTCTGTGCCGGTGAATAGTTCCGGTGCGATCCCACCACAGTTGAGCTCGGGATAGGAAGCCAGTGCGGCCGTGGTGTGTCCCGGCATGTCGATCTCCGGGATGATCGTGATATAACGGCTCCTGGCATAATTAACGATGTTGGCATAATCCTCCTGGCTGTAGTATCCGCCGGGTCCGCCACCCACTTCCAGGCTGCCACCATGGATTGCCAGGTTCGGCCATGAATTGATCTGGATACGCCAGCCCTGGTCGTCACTGAGATGCAAATGAAGACGGTTGATCTTGTAATAAGCCAGCAGGTCAATGTACCGGCTCACATCCCTGACGTTGAAAAAATGCCGGGCCACATCCAGCATGGCTCCCCGCCAGGCAAAGCGTGGGAAGTCGGTGATCGTTCCCGTGCCCAGTATCCAGGGTCCCGGTTGGATGGATGCGCTGTCTATGGCTGGGGGCAGCAGCTGCCGGATGGTCTGGACCCCGTGGAAAAGACCGGCCGGCTGGTTTGCCACCAGCTTGACCAGTTCCGGCGTGATGGTCAGTTCGTAGCCTTCGTCTCCGAGCGCCGGGTCGGCGCCGGTCAGGGTCAGGTATATGTTCCCCAGGGCAGGCCCAATCTCCGTTCCCTGGACTTTGGTTTCATACCCGGTCGACGGATTAATGCGATCGGCCAGGTATTGGCCGATGGCTTTCACTTCGTCCGTAGCAGGTTCAACGTTTATGCCAGCATGGGCTGTCAGGACAAAAGTGCCTCCCGTGGCAACCTCGGAAACCGGCCTGGGGATGATATTTACAGGAAAGGGCACAAGATTTCGTGGGGTCGACGTCTGTACACTGACCTTGGCACTGGCAGTAACGGTGACAGTTGGTTTGGCGCGTGTCGTTGTGGGTGTCTTGGGCATTATGACCTCCGAAGTAGCCGAATTTCCGCAGGAAACCAGGCTGAGAGTGACAAGGAAGATCGCACTTATTTTCCATAAGCAAGGATAAAGGTGGAGATTCGTAGACACACATTTCTCCTTTTTCCCGGATCTTGACGACCTTCCCCACCGGAAGCGATTCCATTTTAATCGATTTTCGGTGACCAGTTTCCGTCTGCATATCCAGCGATTATGGTGACGGGGACGAATTCCAGGTGCTGGAGTTGCGTTCCGGCGTTTTGGCAGGCACCACCGGGCGGATCAAAAATGTCCCTGAGTTCAAAGAGATGGATTGATGACAGAATGCAGCCTACACAGACGGGCCACACCTCTTAGTCCTCAATGAGAATGGAGGGTGGGTTTGGATTGTCTGATGGAGTAAAATGAACCCATGAACGCCAGGGATAAAGTCCCGCTTTTATTGGTTTGCAGCCTGCTGGTACTGCTGGCAGCCTGTTCCCCACCCACAGGCACACCTGTGCCTGCCACCACCTCCCCCACTCCCCTGCAACCATCTCCAACGGCTGCGCCGGCCTCGCCCATGCCGACCGCAACCCTTACGGCAACGCCCGAACCATCCCCTACAGCGATTTCTTCCATTAGCTTCGCCGTGATCGGTGACTACGGGGAGGGCAACCAGGCTGAAGCAGATGTTGCCGGGCTGGTTCACACCTGGAATCCGGATTTCATCCTGACGGTCGGCGATAACAACTACCCCCTGGGCGCAGCCAGTAGCATTGACGCCCATATCGGACAGTATTATCACGATTTCATTTTCCCCTACACCGGCTCGTACGGCGCGGGCGCATCCAGGAACCGCTTCTTCCCGACCCTCGGCAACCATGATTGGTATACGGCTGGAGCCAAGCCCTACCTCGACTATTTCAGCCTGCCGGGAAATGAGCGTTACTACGATTTCATTTGGGGGCCGGTGCACTTCTTCGCCCTGGACAGCGATGGGAGCGAAGTGGATGGTGTTAACAAGGCCTCGGTCCAGGCAGCCTGGTTGAAGCAGGTCATGGCCGCCTCAACCAGTCATTGGAATATTGTCTTTTTTCACCAGGCCCCATACTCGTCCGGGATGCACGGCCCCACCGACTGGATGCAGTGGCCCTTTGCCGCCTGGGGTGCGGATGCCATCCTGACAGGCCATGACCACACCTATGAGCGCCTGCTGGTGGACGGCATCCCTTATTTCGTGAACGGTTTGGGTGGGGGCGGAATTTACAATTTTATCAATATCCTGCCCGAAAGCCAGTTCCGCTACAATGCCGATTACGGAGCCATGCTGGTGACTGCCACCGGGACGGATCTGCATTTCGAATTCTACAGCCGGACGGGCAAGCTGATCGATCAATACGAAGTAAAAAAGCCTTGATCCCTTTGAGAAGATACCACTTTTAGAGCAGGATTTGTGCGCTTTACACAAAACCTCCTGCAGCTTTGGGGAAACCTGCCAGGTCGAGTGAAAGGACTTGCGGGAAGGTACGTCGCATTTAGTATTGGTCCGAATCGCTGTATTCGAAAAGGGCAAATATCTCGCTTGCCAGTCCAACGCATTCTTTGCCGCGATCAATAAAGTAGCGAATACTGCTCGGCACTGGAGCGATAGACGCCTTCGCCTGCTTGGTGAGGCTCCATAAATTCTGTTCAAAACTCCATTTATTATCTTTGGGCAAGATAGAACAACGTTCCATCCCGATCCTGTCTGCGTACCAACGCAGATCATCAACGATGGCAGATAACCGCTGCGCGTCAGCCTCGCTGGCATGCTCGAGGCTGATCAGGTTGCGATAGGCAGCCTCCAATTGATTCAGCATGGCCGATACGCTTGGACGCGGCTCCGGTTCGACGATATTCGTTATTCTGCCAAGGATTTCTCCTGCGCTTACCCAACCATTGACCTTGCCCAGACTGTTGACGATCAGATACTGGTCTCCCTGGATTTCCCCCACCAGGTGAAAGATAGTACCCTGGTGCCATTTGACGAGGACGAGGTCTCCAACCCTTATTTCATCCTGGTCAGTAATGGGCGACATTGTAAGCGTTTGACCATGTTTAATAGCCGCACGCATGGAGGCCAGATTACCCCCATCCGGCACTGTCCAGGTATAAGATCTGCCTTCTCTTAGTGCCTCAAGCAAAGGATCCTTGTGTTTGGACATCTAAGGCCTGACGTGGTAATTCCCAACCACCACCCACTTATAGGTGGTCAGTTCGCGCAGCGCCATCGGGCCGCGCGCATGCAGGCGCTGGGTGGAAACAGCCACCTCGGCGCCCAGACCGAACTGGTTGCCATCCGTGAAACGCGTGCTGGCATTGACATAAACCGCGGCGGAGTCGACTTCATTGACCCATGCCAGGGCATTCCCGGAATTGCCTGTCAGGATCGAATCGGAATGGCCCAGGCTGTGCGCGTTGGTATGCCGGATGGCTTCATCGAGGCCATCCACCACTTTCAAACCCAGCACCAGGCTCATCCACTCCGTGTCGAAATCCTGCGGCCCAGCCGGCTGGACAGAAGCCGGCAGATCGCCGTGCCCGTACGCCCGCAGGCATTCCAGCGCGGCCTGATCCGCACGGAACGTCACACCATCCCTGGCCAGATATTCCACCACGTGCGGCAGGAAATCCGCCGCCACTGCCTGATGGACCAGCAGCGTATCGAGCGAATTGCAGACAGATGGTCGCTGGGTCTTGGCATTATGGATGACCGGCAGGGCAGCCTGCAGGTCCGCACTCACATCCACGAAAATGTGGCAGATACCGGTCCCGCCTGTGATGACCGGAATGCGGCTGTTCTCGCGGCAGAAGCGATGCAGTCCAGCTCCGCCGCGCGGGATGATGATGTCCACGTACTCATAAAGCTGCAGGAGTTCGAGCACCAGGGCACGCTCGGGGCTGTCGATGAACTGTACTGCATCGGGTGGAAGCCCATGTTCTTCCAACGCGGAGTGGATGACCGTCACCAGCGCCCGGTTGGTGCGCAGGGTTTCACTGCCTCCACGCAGGATGACGGCGTTGCCGGATTTCAAGGCCAGGCTGGCCACGTCCACTGTCACATTGGGACGCGCCTCGTAAATCACACCGATGACACCCAGGGGTACGCGCTGTTTGTGGATCTTCAATCCGTTCGGCAGGGTTGCCTGGTCGAAAGTCTCTCCCACCGGGTCCGGCAGGGAAATTGTCTGGCGCAGCTCAGAGACGATCCCCTCCAGGCGGGCAGGATCCAAAGTCAGCCGGTCCAGCATGGCCGGAGCCAGCCCGGCTGCCTGAGAGTCGGCCACATCCTGCGCATTAGCCCCCAAGATGATGGCAGACTGCGCCAGGAGATGTTCTGCCAGGGCTGTCAACGCGGCGTTCTTTTGCCCTGTGCCAGCGCGTGCCAGGCTTTGCGCAGCCTGACGAGCTCTTTTACCCATATCGGCTAACATGCCATGTCCTCCTATCATTCACATCAAAACCAGGTTATTCCGGTGGATGACCTCGTCGGCGTAATCGCCGCCCAGGATGGCCTCGATTTCCCTGGACTGCCTCCCAGCGATCCGGGCAAGCTCACTGGAGCTAAAATTCACCAGACCGCGGGCAAGCTCACTTCCGGAAGAATCCGCCACCTTGACAGTATCTCCGCGGTCGAACTCCCCCGATACACGCCTGACACCCACCGGGAGCAGACTGCTGCCTTTAAGCAGGGCCTGCTTTGCGCCGGCATCCACCACCAGGACCCCGGGGAGCTGGTTCCCACCTGCAAGGATGTAGCGTTTGCGCCCCTCCAGGGTGGTTGTCAGCGCGGAAAAGCGCGTGCCCAGTTTTTCACCGCGTGCCAGCCGGGTGAGCACATTCTCTTCGTCCCCGGCGGCAATTACGACCACCGTACCGGAGCGCCTGGCCAGGTCGGCTGCCTGCAGCTTGGTGAGCATGCCGCCCGTCCCTAATTTCCCGGCACTCGCGCCGACCGCCTCCCAGACGGACTGCGGGATCGATGGAGAAACGATATCGTTAACCATTTCCGCCGCCGGGTCCGTACGCGGGTCGGCTGTGAAAAGCCCGGGCTGGTCGGTCAGCATCGCCAGCAGGTCGGCCTCGATCAGGTTGGCCACCAGCGCGGACAGGTTATCATTGTCGCCCACGCGGATCTCTTCGGTCGCGACGGTGTCGTTTTCGTTGATAATGGGGATCACCCGTTGGGACAGCAGGGCCGACAAGGTGTTGCGGGAATTGAGATAGCGGTGACGATCCGCCAAGTCAGTCCTGGTAAGCAGCACCTGCGCAACGGTCAGTCTGTAGATATCAAATAGTTGTTCGTACAGGGCCATCAAGCGCGGCTGCCCCACGGCAGCCAGCATTTGCTTGGCGGGGATATCCTTGGGAAGTTGGGGAAAAGCCAGGCGCTCCCGCCCGGCGGCGATGGCGCCCGATGATACCAAAACGATCCTGCAGCCCTGTTGATGCAATTCGGCCATCTGGCGCACCAGCTCGAGCATGCGCGCCGGCGAGAGCAAGGATGTTCCCGCCGTGAGCGTGGATGTGCCCAGCTTGACCACGATATTGGTATAGGCAACTGGATCCATCATGAGAAAAGTTTATCACAAGAGGCGGGATACGAAGATGGTGGCTGAATACTTCCTCAGCCATATAACTGGCGCAGCTTCGCACGCCAGGATGGATCCGAGACCAGGTCAACGTTGTCGCTGAACAGGTCAATGCTGCCGATCACTGGTCGCGCAGTAATTCGTTGTACTTCGGGATCCTGGATTTCCTTCAGGAGTGCCTCTGCGAATCCGTACTGGGCAATCACTTTGAAGGGGCGCTCATAAAAGAACATTGCTTTCTCGGGCAACGGCTCGGTCAATTTGAGCGCATTGTGCACGGCAGCGATATATTCGTAAGCCTGGATAAGAAAACTCTCTCGTGCCTGCCAGGTTTCCGAATGTAAAACGCCCAGGAGCACAGACCAAAGGGTCTTAGCACAGTTTAATTGTTTGAAGGCTGACCCAAACCATTTCGGATAAGGTGCGTAGGTCTTTTCCATCAGGAAACACAACCGCATCACATCCCGCACAAGCCGTGCCGCGATCAATGCCGAGCCGATTTCATCGCCGGCCATTCCGGCGCGTCCCATCAGGTGTTCTTCCTGCCCGATGCGCCTCCACACGGCAGCCAGCAGATACAACCAGACATCCTGCGGGTAATAGGTAAAACGGGAACGCACAGCGTTCAATCCGACCTCGTCGTGGAAAACAGTTCCCCTGGAAATGGTCAGCAAGCGCTGTTCCGAAAAGGTCAGCCAATCGACCGGTTCCAACGGCTGCTCGATGTTGAAAGCAAGATAATCGTTAAAAAAACTGTGTACAGTCTGGATGGAAACACGGTGGTTGACCGGCCCAGCAGTAACCGGTTGTAAAAGTTGTGTGCCATTATCACCGGGATCGGGTGAAGAGAAGTTGGTTGGGTAGCCCCTGAATTCACCCGGGAGATGGTTGGAGAGAAAAAACTTGATCTGTTCCGAATAGTGCCGGTCGTCTTCCTGGGACAAAAAAAGCATCAGGCGCGGCCCCCAGTTATGATCTGTTGAAGTTACATCATCAAAGCCAAGAACTTCAGAACCGCCATCGATCAGGCCGGCCGCGTGTGCCAGACCGGGGAAGGAACTGTCCAGGATGGGTCGGACAATCTGCCTGTAGAATTCCTCCGAAAGCTTCAGGCCGGGGATAAAAGCCATCTTTATCCAGCCTATTGTTTTGATTCTGAACTGCCATCTGAGTCATCTGTTACGGCTTCCTCCAGGTGGAAGTGGTGCAGGAGGCGGTGGAAGACCGGCGCAACGATGATCCCAACCGCCAGGAGAAAGACGATGCCGGAATAGAGGGCATAGAAGGAAGCAAATAATTTCCCGGCATTCGTGTGCAAGGCATCCACCGGGCCCATGCCTCCAAGAATCATGGCGGCATTTACCAGGGCATTAATCCAGGTGAGTCCTTCCAGGAAGTGATAGCCCAGGATGCCAATGCCAAGCGAACCCAGCACGACTCCGAAGGCGACGCCGGCATGCGAGGCAAGCCTCTTGAGAAACGCAGAGCGGGAAAGCAGGGGGTCATTGCGATGCTCGTACATGATGAGTCTCCTATCCGAATACCTGGAGCAATTCTGTCCGGGCACCCGGTGCGAACAAGCCCACAAACTCCTGGATATCCTGCAGGTGTTCCATGACGGCCGGTTCGCTGATCCCGGCCGGAGCGTAGGTGGTATAGATCACCTTGCGCGTGCCAGGCTGGATCTGGGTACGCTGGTCCGGACCATAAATGATATTGGACATGATGCCCTGGCCATCTGTAATCATCATATCGCCCGGCTTGACCTGTTGAGGCTGGCCGCGCATCAGGGTGTAAATTTCATCCCCCTTTGTCACCTCCAGCCGGATGGGTAATTGGAGCGTATCGAAATCATGCCCGGCGGTCAGCAGCATATTCTTAATCTCGGCCATGAACATGGCCTCCACCAGGGCCGCCCCGCTGGGGATGGACTTTCCCTTGAAAACGATCGACTCCAGCTGGAGCAGTACGTGGTAAGTCTTCTTAAATCGTTTATAGTATTCGTCATAGACATGCAGGTTGGGGAGAGTTACCAACTGGCTGCGCTGCAGCCCACCATAAAGTAAACGCAACTCCTGTAGCAGGGCTTCCTTGCATTGTTCCAGGCCAGGATGGCCGGCCGGGTTGACTACATCTTTCAGGATCAACACCCCGGCATGTGCATCCGGGAAAGCCAATTTCCAGGCATCGGTTACTTCAAACATCAGATTCCTTCCTTATGACCTTGCAATGCCTGTTTCGATCCAGTAACGCCGAAACATTTTCTTGTAATGCGGAGAAAATCGTTCCACCTCCAATACACCTCCGCAGTGCTCGATGACCCTCCACGAGGCCGGGTTATCCGTGTCAGCGCATACAAGCACCCGCGCCAGGTGGAGAGTGCAGGCGATATCCAGCCCGGCCTGCAGACAGGCGATCCCATATCCATGCCCCCGAAAGGACGGCGGCACGTCGTACCCGATATGGCCAACTTCCTCGGCCAGGAATGGATTGTCGAGATTGTGACGTACCCGGACGATCCCGACGATGGCTCCCTCATCCTTCAGCAGCCAGCGGTGGGAACATGGCACCCAGCCAGGTCGGATGTTGATGCCGTGCTCTTCATCGTCAAGACTCTGCACATAAGCTGGGAAATCCTCCCGCCCGCGCGTGTAGAATTCTCCATTTTTCGGGTCGTAAGCAGCATAATCTTCCAGCATCCGCTGGAAGGCTTCCCGGTGGCTTAACTCGAGTTTGGTAACAATCATCCAACCAACCCGACTAATTTTTTCCGCCTTCAAGCGCTTTTTCGATTTCCCCCAAATGAGTCCGGCGGTGATCGGCGCGCCTCAGCTTAACATTCGTACCTTTTGTCTGGATGGCTTCCACCATTTCAGGAGACAGGCTCGCAATGAGCTTGTCCACTTCGTCGGCGAGCTCCACGGCCAACCAGGCGGCTTCGTTCGGCGGGATGGCCAGGCACAATGTCCTGGTTGCTTCGTTAACCACATCGGTGTCAATAGGGGAAGGACCAACTCCCTCCTTCTCCCACTTCCTGATCAATGTAATTGCCCGCTGGTCCCAGAATGCCAGATGTGCCAGAACTGCCGACACGCTCCAGCCGGCTTCCAATGGGAGACGCAGGTTTTGATCCGACAGAGATTCCACCAACTTCCTGAGATGTGCATTCTCCCTGGCATTATCATTAATGATCTCAGCGAAAGTGTCCATTTGCCCTCAAAAATCTTTATTTCTTCTCATGAATAAGGATCAATTCAGGGGAGGGTCCATCCTATTCAATCCGGTGATCCTCCAGGTGGTTGACCAGTTCCCACTTGATTTGATTCACCACCCGCTCGTCCTTGAAATCTTCCTCGGACAGCTCTTTCACCACTTTGACGAATTTACGCCGGGATTCTTCGAAAGCCCGTATTTCCTCGGCCTGGCTGACCGCACGCACCTTCTCCACAGCGCGGGCATTGAAACCATCCACGTCGATCTCGGACTGCCTGGCCGCGGGATCGTTCTTATATCTCTGGATGGCTTGCAGGCCCTCTTCCCACCAGGCCTCGATATGCGCCAGCAGGTCCACCAGCCTTTTATAACCCTGCTTCTTCAAGAAGGCTGCCTGGGCAGTGGGCGAAAGGTCCTGAAAACGGGCGACGTAATCAGCCCAGTCCTCGTTAAGCAGGTTGAGTACACTCTGACGGGTGATCTGATCCATGGTCGCTCCTCAGGTGGTGACATACCAGGCAGCCACGTAACCAGTCATTCCTCCCGGCCGCTTGACGTTCAACCACTGGTTGACAACACCGATCTTGGCTTGGGCAGTGGCAGCCGGCTCCAGCACGGTCAATACAGTACCCGGCATCAGCACCTCAAGCGTGTTGCCTTTTTCACTGGGCCGGTCGCGCAGGCGCAGGCCGGTGCTTGCCTGGCTGGAGACAAGCACCGTCAACACCTTGATGGCAGGTGAAGGAGGTGGCGCATCCCTGGGTTCCACGTACCAGGCCGCCACATAACCCTGTGCGCCGCTGACATCCCGCACGTTGAGCCATTGGTTCGCCTGCCCAATTTTTGGGAAGGCCTGGTCGGCTGGTTCGAGGCTGGCCAGTTCAGTACCGGCGGGAAGGATCGCCAGGGTGTTGGCATTTTCAGACGGTCGGTCACGCAAGCGCAAACCGGCCTGTCCGACACTTTGGGAAACGAGCATAACCAGGTCCCCGGGAGAGGCCGGGGTTGACGGTAGAGGCGTGGATTTGGGGGCGGCAGGCGGAGACGGCTGCGGGGTCATCGTCGGGGCATGTGTGGGAGTTGGCTGTGGCGCCGGCACCAAGGTTGGGCTTTGAAGGGCAGGCGGAGTCTCCCCAGCAGCCGGGCTCTCTTCTTTAATGTACCAGACAACCGTAGTTATGAATTCACCTGGAGGACGACCAAAGGCATAGCGGGCCATCAGGGTGGTGGGTGCATTATCCGGCGGCTGAGGCCAGGGATCCAATATCAGGTAGTCATCATTCTGGCAGGCATAAAGGATCACCCAGTGGTTCTGCAAGCCAGGCGAGGGGGACCGGTCTACTTCGATCAAAAGCGGTTGGCCAGATTCAAGGCTGGCATTGATCTGATCCACCGGCGCGGGCTTATCACGGCAGACGATGGTGTGGTGAAAGACGACCTTGGGGAAAGCCAGTGTCAATCCGGGCCATACAATCAGGCTGCCAAGAAAACCAATCCCACTGCCTATATCCTTGAGCTTGCGATTCATGCTGGAAGGCGTTTCACTATAGCCATACCCATTCACAAGCATGCTCAGACAGACCAGGGCAGAGCCATCGGTTCCGATGGTGACGGTTTCAGAGAAGCCGAGCTTCTCATTAATCCACTGTGGGTCACGCTGGGAGAGATACTTGGGAGTGAAGGACATGCCGCACCTCCATTCTTACCGGACACATCGAAACAACGATAGGGTGATTATAGTACAAGCTGGAGGAGAATAGAGAACAGAGAGTAAAGAGCAGGCAACCAGGGAATCAGGGATCAGGGAAACAGGTGGGTAAGGGATAATGGATTAGCGGATTCACGAGAAATAATGGGATGCTCAAAAATGCCTGGGCATTCGTTCCGCGTATCGAAGAAAAAACGAATATCCCTCCCCAATCCCGAATCCTCCCCATTCGCCATGTGTGGGGGTTCGGGCAGGTTTGAAGAGGGACACTCCACGAAAGAGGGGAGCAGCGCAAAGTGGAGGCGGGATAAGCCGGAAGTAGGGAGCGGGACATGCTATAAACATAGAACACAAGTACTAATTTGTCAAGGGCAAAGTGGGGAAGCTACCAAGAATCAACCCCCCGCTAATAAGCAGAGCCGATCCAACCTGGAGAAATTCATTTCATCCTGGTGCGAAATAGATTATTTTACTGACGCCCATCCAGGCGGCAGCTGGTTAAATATCCAAATCAATGAAAATCGCGGCGTGATCGGACGCCTGCTCTACGGATTTCGTAATTTCTTCGTATGTGATCCAGTCGGTCGGTCGTGTCTTTCGGCTTCCCCACAGTCCTTTACGAAACAGGCCCCCGTTGGTAAAGTGAGGCTGCAAGCTTTGAGAAATAAATATGTAGTCAAACCTGTCAGTGATCCCACACGAATCAAAGCTTCCGGGTTTCTTACCTACTTGGAAATATGGCAGGGAGTAACAGTCAACCAAGGGACTGTTATTGTTATACAGGTTTAGCAAGTTTACTGCTTGGGTGCTTCCTTGCTTGGGTCCTTCATTAAGGTCCCCAAGTACAATAACATGTTGACCCTTGGCTACCCGGTTGTTAACAATTTCACGCACCTTGGCCGCCTGGCGTCTGCGCATTGCTCCGCCCCCGCCAGACTGGGATTTAAAGTGGTTCAATAAAATGTAAATAACCTCCCCGCTGGGTATATGGATTTCATATTCTGGACAATCTCGGCTGAAGACAATGCCTATATTATCTTTTGCGTCAACATTGGATCGAATGGACTCAATCGTGAAGTCATTGCCTGTCATTATCCCAACATCAATGCCACGTTCATCATTTCCATCGAGCAGCATGACGTGTTGAAAGAGACCTCCCAATAGTTCTTGATTGAACCGTACGAGCGATGGCCTATCTTCTGCTTCAACAATCCCCATGATGTTTGCACCAACATCCTTAATGACCTGAGCAGTCATCCGCGTAGCAATTTCGTTGGTTGGGCTCTTGGCCAACTCCACCCATCCAATCCAGTCATTACGTCCCTCTGCAATGATCTCGATATTTTTTGTTTCGTCGCCGGGTTGGCTATCAAACTTACCGCGGTTTTTCCTGAGCCAAGCCCAGCGCGGATTTTGAGTATCTTTTCGCCGGATGGCTCCGCTGTCGTTGATGTAGTAAATATCGAGTACGACGAGCAGATCACAGATTTTCTGCTTGTCGGCTGGGCTGTAAATCTTTTTTGAGAACAGAATATTTACATCATGGTACGCATCCAAGGCTGGCTGACCTTCCGCCCAATCATTTGATATGAATGCCTTGGGGCGTTCATACAGGTTTTCTACATTGAAGGAAGCGATCCTGATCATAATGAATCCTCCTATCTTTTGATATCGAAAAAACCTCTTGAAGCGTACCCGTTCAATACATTTGAGACTCAAGAGAGGTCACGGTGGGGTGATACTTTGAATATACTTTGCAGGTGTCAAATAGTCCAGAGCTTGATAAGGGCGGATCTGGTTATAGGCGAATTCCCACTTGTATAAGGCTATATTAAGTTTATCTAATTGGGCACTATCGGGGATAACCGCATAGAATACTTCCAGACGATACAGCCGGCAGGGTTTCCCCGTGCCGTTGCGCAATTCATGGGGTAAGGATAAGATAGACAACAAAGGAAACCTCCCATGCATACCACATTCCCGGTGACCGTCCACATGTTCTTCCTGCGCGCAAACAAGATCCTGCTCATCCGGCGCTACCAGACCGGTTACATGGATGGGCATTACAGCGTTCCGGCCGGGCACCTGGATGGGAACGAGCCGGTCAGCCTGGCTGCAGTACGGGAGGCGCAGGAAGAGATCGGGGTAACCATCGATCCGGCTGAAATCCGCTTTGCCGGGGTGTTCCACCGTTATGAAGGCGACGAGCGGGTGGATTTTTTTGTGTGCGTGCAGAGCTGGAGCGGGGAGCCAGCCAATGTTGAGCCGGAGAAATGCGACGAAATCCGCTGGACGGATATGGATGATCTGCCGGAGAATACCATCCCTTACATCCGGCGGGCGATCGAGAATTTCCAGGCGGGTGTGCTTTTTGAAGAATTTGGCTGGGGAAAAAAGGGTTAGGAACTGCTTACGGCTGCACGGTGGGAGCCGGATAGGTATAAAGCACCTGCCCCACGTTTTGCCCCCAATACCCGTCATGTGTCCGGTCGGCCATCTCGGCTACGGCTGCCAGCGGGACCAGGCGGCCGGCCTGTCCCTGCTGCGGATAGGCATATGCCCCAATCTGGGTCCAATCGGTGGGCTGGGTATTGGCCGGATTATCCGGGAAATCCAGCCAGGCGACCGGAGTGGGAGTCAGACCAGCAGTTGCCTGGGAGGTCATCCCGGCGTTTTGGAACATGGCCTCTACATAGGCGCGGGCGGGATTCAGGCGCACCCACAGCCTGGCTTCGAAGCGAAATCCCTGGTAAAGCTGGTGAATATGCGGCTTGTCCTGCGCCACCTGGGCATGCTCATTTTGGGCAAACACCAGCATCACTTTCATGTTCTGGATGGTTTCATCATTCTGCATGGCTGCAAAGAGACCCGGGGTCTGGCGGATCTGCCAGGCCTGGGCGGCTTCCTGGGGTGTAGCCAGGTCGACTGGCCAATTGTCCAGTGACAGCGCCCCATTGGCCAGCAAAGCCGCCTCCAGGGCAGCGGAATAATAGCGTTTCCCAAACATGACCGGAATTTGTCCTTCAAAGATATAGTCACTTGGACTGAGACTGCCGTTACCGTCCAGGTCCAAATAGGGAATTCCGGCTGCCTTTGAGTTGCTGTTGATATAAGTCGAGTCCCAACGCAGGTTGGAGTAGTTAAGTGTCAGGGCTGTACTGCTGTAATTGGTTGGATAGATATAAAAGGGGTTATAAACCGGCTGGCCGGCAGCGTTGTAGTGACCAACCTCCATGCAGGAAATGGTATCCACGGTGGGAATTTCACGACCAACGAAATATCCCAGACCCTGCAACTGGGCACCATACAGCGAAAGCGCCCGGATGGCGTCGATACCGGCATCCGCGAAGGCATATAAGCCCACTTCCCCAACGAGCGGCGGGATGGATGTCATGGAGACAATGTAACGGCCATTTATATCAGCCATACGGTTGGCGGCAAACCGGATCACATCCTGCAAGATCTTGACGGATTGTTCACCGCCGAAATCAAATGCACCGCTGCTCTTGACCCTGGTCCGGGCATCAGTTCCTCCGGGCCAAAGGTAGCTCACCTGGACCAGCCCGAGAGAAGTCAGGTCTGGATCAGTCCCGAAACCGTTGGTTTCAGTAAAGATGGGGCTGGCGACCACCACGACCCCAGCGCCTTCTGCATAACGAGGTGTCTGCGGCGAGGCGACCATTACGGCAATATCCAGGCCCTGGGAGCGAATAATCGTGGTCTTGACCCGCCCGGTGAACGGCACCAAGGTGCCACTTGGAGAAGATTTGTCTGTAGAGGGGGATCCACAGGATGCTAAGAGGAAAAGACCGGTCAGGGTCAGGATCCAGAAACGTTTCATTTTGTCCTTTGCAGGGCATTGTAGCATAGAAATATTATGGTCCTTCTCTTTACCACGGGATATATGCAAATGCCAAGGCCGCCTGCACATACGTTCCTTCCAGAGGATGACGATGGAAATAACAACCTGACATGTGTCATATGGAAGGTGGGCTATTTGCGGGTTGTCTTACAGAATGAAACGAGGTAATATAGGTATGCCATGCTCAATTTGAACCTATTCATTCTGCCTGGCATGATACGTCAGCCGAAGCCTGACAGGTTATACGTACCTGCCAGGCTTTTTATTTTCATACTATAAGGAGAGGAAATGCAGACCCCCTGGGAATATCGCTATGCAAATCGAACAAAGCGCATGGGCAGTTCTGTCATTCGCGAACTGCTCAAACTGACCGAGCAGCCGGATATCATTTCGTTCGGAGGCGGGCTGCCGGCGCCAGAAGTATTCCCGATCAGGGAGTTCCAGGCTGCCTGTAATTATGTGCTGGAAAACCAGGGGGCTCAAGCACTGCAATACAGCACCACCGAGGGCTACCGGCCCCTGCGGGAAATGATCGCCGAGCGCATCGCCCGCTATGCGGTCGCGGTCACGCCGGAGAACATCCAGATAACCTCCGGTTCCCAACAGGCGCTCGACTTTATGGGGCGGGTTTTTGTTAACCAGGGTGATCATATCGTGGTCGAATCCCCCACTTACCTGGGCGCTTTGCAGGCCTGGAATGCCTACGGGGCGCAGTATATCTCCGTCCCCTCAGACGAGAACGGCATGGTGACGGATGAGCTGGAGAAGGCACTGCGCGTGGGGCCCAAATTCATCTACGTTCTACCCAATTTCCAGAACCCGGGCGGGACCACGCTCAGCCTGGAACGCCGTCATCGGCTGGTCGAGCTGGCAGATCAATATGGGGTGCCAATTATTGAGGATGACCCCTATGGGCAGTTGCAATTCGAGGGTGAGCACCTGCCCTCGCTTGTCTCGCTCGACAGCCAGTATCGCGGCGATGATGGTTGTTACACCGGCAATGTCATTTACCTGAGCACTTTTTCCAAGCTGCTGGCACCCGGCATCCGGCTGGCATGGGTGATCGCCCCGGAGCAGGTCATTCGCAAGGTGGTACACGCCAAGCAGGCCGCCGATTTGAGCACGCCGGCCCTCAACCAGATGGTTGCATACGAGGTCAGCAAGGATGGCTTCCTGGATGAACACGTCAAGCTGATCCGCGCCACATACAAGGAACGCCGGGATGTGATGCTGGAGATGATGGAAGAGATGTTCCCGCCCGAGGTGCGCTGGACACACCCATTGGGAGGTATGTTCCTGTGGGGCATCCTGCCGGAAGAGATGGACGCAGCCGAGGTGCTCAAGATCGCCATTCAACGCAAGGTAGCTTTTGTGCCAGGCGAAAGCTTCCACCCGAATGGCGGAGGCAAGAACACCATGCGGCTCAATTTTTCCTACTGCAACCCGGATACCATCCGGGAGGGTATCACCCGGCTGGGGACGGTCCTTAAAGAATTGGTTTCGAAAAAGTCTTAGCCAGCCAAGTAATTGACCATATTTAAATCATGGAGGCCTACAGGTATGCGGGCCTCCATATTTTTATCCATTCTTAATTATGCAAGTAAGGGACGTATTCCGAGCGCGCCAGGCCTTGTTCCACCGCTTTCGAGGCAACCGCATGCGCGACTGCCTGGTGGAGCTTCCTGTCGAGCGGATAGGGAACCAGTTGGTCATCAGGTGTGGCATCGGCGATCGCCATGGCCGCGGCAACCAGCATTTCGTGCGTGATGCGCGGCGTCCAGGTGTCGACGGCACCCCGGAATATACCCGGAAAACCCAGGACATTATTGACCGACTTGCCGTCAGCAGCAAAGGCGGCGCCGTGCTTGAGGGCCACCTCGGGATCAATTTCGGGCCGTGGATTGGAGAGGGACAGGATGATCTGTCCTTTGTGCACCATTTCAGGCTTGATCAGGCCGGGTACGCCAGTGGTGGCCACCACGATATCACATTTTGACATGATCTCCTTCAGCGTGGCGCGCTTTCCCCCGTTTGCCTCATGCCGAAGAAGGGCTTCTTCGGTGATATCCGTGCCCAGGACGGGATTGCCGGTGATCTGCATCAACATTTTGGCGATGGCATTGCCGGCCGCACCCAGCCCGACCTGACCGATGACCGCCGTGCCCAAATCCCGGCCGGTCTTGCGGCTGGCAACCGTCAGGGCGGCAGTCGTGACCACCGCCGTCCCATGCTGGTCATCGTGCAGGACCGGGATATCGACATTCTTCTGGATCTCTTCTTCGATACGGAAACAGCGTGGAGCGGAAATATCCTCGAGCTGGATGGCGGCAAAGGTAGGCGAGATGGCGGTCACAACTTCGATGATCTTATCCGGGTCCTTGGTATTCAGGAGAATTGGCACGCCAGAAAGTCCCACCAGCAACTCCATCAGCATGGCTTTGCCCTCCATGACCGGCATCCCGGCCAGGGGGCCGATATCCCCCAATCCCAACACAGCCGTCCCATCGGTGACAATGGCAACCAGGTGGCTGGTGGAGGTATACATGTGGGCCAGTTTTGGGTCACCGGCAATCTTCATGCACACTTCGGCCACGCCGGGTGTGTAGACCTTCCGCAGGGTTGCCAGGGAATCAATTGGATAACGGCTGCGAATGGCAATTTTCCCTTTCAAGTGCATGGCCAGAACATCGTCGCGCACGTCCAGCAGGCGTGTGCCGCGATTTCTTCGGATCGCATTCAGGATCTGCTCCAGACTAGCTTCATCATCGGCAAAAACCGTAATGTCCCGCACCACTTGACTGGAAGACTCGCTCAATAATTCGATGCCCCCGATATTTCCCCCAGCGTTGGTGATGGCGGTTAGAAGGCGGGCAAAAGTGCCCATTTCCTGACTGTTTACCACCCGCACAGTCCGTGAGATTTTTGTTTCCCAACTCATATACACCTCGATATTTCATGTGTTTGGATTTCGACGGCGTCAAATCAATGACGCCTGGATGACTACCTGCACGGGCACGTGTGCCTATATAAAGGGCACGTGTACCCACGTAGTGGGCACAAGTTCCGGAATCGAGCGAAGGAATTATACCTCCATCCAACTTCTTACTCGATTGACGGCGAATCTCAAGCGTGCTATCATAACTTCATTCATTATCCGATTTATTCTTAAGGAGTTATTCCATATGAGTGCTGATCTTATTTTTCGTATTATAGGCATGGTGGTCTTTTCCATCCTGGGGGCTTATGGGGGCAATGCTTTGTCAGTCTACGATCCAGGGCAGAAACTGCTTTTTACGGTCGTCTTTGCCGTAGTGGGTGCCCTGCTCGGCCTGGTTTTGACTCCATATCTGACCATCCGCCCAATCCGTGGCCTGCGTACCCTGCTGGCCCGTCTGCCTGCAGAGACGCTCATCCCCGGGTTGATCGGGTTGGTGGCGGGCCTATTGGCGGCAGCCCTGCTGGCTTTTCCGCTCTCGCTGCTCCCGTCCCCATTTGGAAAGATCCTGCCTTTCCTGGGCGTGCTGCTTTTCGGCTATTTCGGCGTGGCAATTTTTGTCATGCGCCGGACTGATATCATTAATATTCTGGGCGGCCTGTCTGCGCGGCGCGAGGACGGCTCCCCCACAAGTCCGGGACAGGCAAACCGCACCATCCTGCTGGATACCAGTGTCATTATTGACGGGCGCGTGGCGGATATCGCCAAGACTGGTTTCCTGTCCGGTACGCTGCTCATCCCGCGTTTTGTTCTGAACGAGCTTCAATACATTGCCGATTCTCCGGATGGTTTGCGCCGGGCACGCGGCCGGCGAGGCATGGAAGTGCTCGCGGAATTGCAGAAAGCCGCTTCGGTGCTGGTGCGCATCAGTGATATCGATGTGGACGGCGTGCGCGAAGTGGATGATAAACTTGTCATCCTGGCGCGCCAGATGAAATGTCCCATCCTGACAAATGATTATAATTTGAACCGCATTGCCGAGCTGCAGGGTGTGACCATTCTTAATATCAACGAACTTGCCAATGCAATCAAGTCCGTCGTCCTGCCAGGTGAACTCATGGAGGTGGACGTGATCCAGGAGGGCAAGGAAATCAATCAGGGCGTGGGTTACATGGAAGATGGCACCATGGTGGTGGTGGAAAATGGCAACAAGTACTTGAACCAGCAAATCCACGTAACCGTCACCAAGGTCCTGCAGACTGCTGCCGGCCGGATGATCTTTGCCCGACCGGAAGGAAAAGAATAGATTTTGAAAATTGATCCAATGAAAACCAGACCTGTTCTCGTGATGTTGCTCTTTTTGGCCGGAGTGGTGTTGCTCTGGTCGCAGATACCGGTGGCGGCATCCCCGGCCCCGCAGGTAGCCTATCCATCGCCAACCCCCGGTCCGGATGGGCGGATCATTTATAAAGTCAAGGCTGGTGAAACCTGTACACAGATCTCGCTGCTGTACGGCGTTTCGGTGGAATACATCCGGACAACCAACCTGTTGGATGAAAACTGCACCCTGCGTGAAGGACAGGATATCATGATCGGTGTGGGCGGACCTTCGATCATTTCCCCAACCCCCAACCCGGCTGCAACGACCACACCGGCGACTCCCACGGCGACTTCCGAAGTGGGCGGCACCGCGCAGGTTTGCGTGCTGGTTTACAATGATGCCAACGGCGACGGCCTGCGCCAGGCAACCGAGGGCGCCATCGCCGGAGCGGCCATCAGCCTGACCAGTGCGGATGGGAGTTACTCCAAAACCCTGACGAGCGTGATCAACCCGGATGCGACTGCCTACCAGGGGATGTGCTTTGCAGATGTTCCCCCGGGAAAATACAGCGTCAGCGCGGCGGCACCGGATGGTTACAATGCGACGATCAACCTGACCTCCAGCGTAGAGGTCATCCCCGGCGATGTGGCCAATTTCGACTTCGGCGCACAAGCCAAGGTGGTAACCGGGACAACCACCACACCAGGCAAAGGCCCTTCGCCAGTCCTGGGGCTGGCCGGTGCAGGCCTTTTGCTGGCCGGGATTGGGCTGGGAATATATACCTGGAGCGTGCTCAGGAAGAAGTAACCGAATGGCGAAATCCCGCTCGAAACCTTCCATAAACAAAAAATCCCCTCGTCCGGCCAGCCGGAGGGAGCGCGGGCGCGCCTCGCAGCCGGCAAAAGCTTCCTCCAGGCGTTCACCGCAGCCGAGGCGGGCCCCCTCCCGGCAGGACAACCAGCCGCGCCCTTCCATCCTGGGGAGCATCTCGCCCGAGCGCAAGATGGATATCCTGGGTGCGTTCATGGCCATGGCGGGCTTGCTGATCCTGCTCAGCCTGTTCTCGGCCAGAAATGGCGGGATGGGGGCTGCAACGATCGGCGGCTTGAAGTCCATTTTCGGATGGGGAGTTTACCTGCTCCCGGTCGGGCTGATCGTGCTGGGAGTCTGGCTGGTGGCCCGCAACGTGGAGCGCCTGCCAGCGCTCAATATCGAACGCATTGTCGGGATACTGCTGCTGTTCATCGGACTGCTGGTGGTCTTTCATGGACTCTCAGGCCCGGCCTCAACCGCCATTCCTCGGGCCACGCAGGGAAGCGGCGGAGGGTATATCGGCGGACTACTCCAACGCGGGTTGGTCAATTCCCTGGGAGGGGCCGGGGCTGTCATCCTGGTGATCGCCTGGCTGGTGATCGCCCTGGCGATGACACTGGATATTTCGCTGCAGGAGATGTTCAAGTGGGCCGGACCCCTGGCTGCAAAACTCAAGGAACGGCTGGGCCGACCCATAAAACCAAGCCCGGGGGGCGTCACGCCCGGCCAGACGTCCGGGACGGAAGGGCTGCCGGATCAATTCACCCCGATCAGCCGAGGGCCGCTCAACCAGCCAGTCCAGCCAGGGCCACCCGGCGTGACGGTCCGGACCAACCTTTCGGCTGCTCCAGCCCACATCTGGGTGCTGCCCAGGGTGGGTGAAATCCTGGAACCTCCCCAGGCCCCGGTGGTCAACGAGGAATTCGTGGAGAAGAGGGCCCGCCTGATCGAGGAGACGCTGGCTTCCTTCGGCGCGCCCAGCCATGTGGTCGAGATCAGCCGGGGGCCCACGGTCACCATGTTCGGCGTGGAACCGCTCTTCGTTGAATCGCGCGCCGGGCAGACACGCGTACGGGTGGGAAAGATCGCTTCGCTGTCGGATGACCTGGCGCTGGCCCTGGCCGCCCCGCGCATCCGCATCCAGGCCCCCGTCCCGGGACGCGGCTATGTGGGCATCGAAGTCCCCAATGAGGAGATGGCGCTGGTGGCACTGCGCGAGGTGGTGGAAAGCGAACCCTTCCTGCGCAACCGGTCGCCGCTGCGCTTTGCCCTGGGCAAGGACGTGGCCGGGCACCCCAAGGCGGCCAACCTGGATACCATGCCGCACCTGCTGATTGCCGGGACAACCGGCTCGGGCAAATCGGTCTGCGTCAACGCCATCCTGAGCTGCCTGCTGCTGAACAATACACCGGATGATCTGCGCCTGATCCTGGTGGACCCCAAGCGGGTCGAGCTGACCAACTACAACGGCGTCCCGCACCTGCTGGCCCCGGTGGTGGTGGAGATCGAACGGGTGGTGGGGGCGCTGCAGTGGATGACGCGCGAGATGGACAACCGCTATCACAAGTTCGCCGCGGTCGGGGCGCGCAACATCGCAGATTTCAACCAGCGCATGCTCTCCCAGGGCGGCAAGAAACTGCCCTACCTGCTGGTGGTGATCGACGAGCTGGCCGACCTGATGATGATCGCCCCGGACGAGACCGAACGCACCATCACCCGCCTGGCGCAGCTGGCACGCGCCACCGGCATCCACATGGTCCTGGCCACCCAGCGCCCCTCAGTGGACGTGGTGACCGGGCTGATCAAGGCCAATTTCCCGGCGCGCATCGCCTTTGCGGTGGCCTCCAACACCGACAGCCGGGTGATCCTGGACCAGCCCGGCGCGGAGCGCCTGCTCGGACGGGGCGACATGCTCTTCCAAGCCCCGGATGCGCCCTCGCCGGTGCGGCTGCAGGGTGTATTCGTTTCGGACGTGGAGATCACCCGGTTGGTGGACTTCTGGAGAGGCCAGGCCGCCGCGGCCAGCCCGTATGCCGCCGCCGGGAGCGGGACCCAAAGCGGGTCGGTGGATGCACCGCCACAGGGGGTGCCGCTCAGGCCCCCAGATTACCCGCAAAGTGCGGGGGCAGGTGGAGGACAGCAGGTGCCGATGTTCGAGGACATTACCGCCATCCAGGGCGACCCCCTGTTGAAAGATGCCATCGACACCGTCCGGCGTGAAGGGCGGGCCTCCGTCTCGATGCTGCAGCGGCGCATGCGCATCGGTTACACGCGCGCCGCCCGCCTGGTGGATACCATGGAGGAGAAGGGCATTGTCGGCCCGCCTGCACCCGGCACAGGGGTGCGCGAGGTGCTGGATTACGGGCCGGCGGGACCGCCGAAGGAAGAATGACCTCACCCCCGACCCCTCTCCCAATTGAAGAACGCAATTGGGCGAGGGGAGATGCATAAGTTAACGAAGGAATACGGCGATTTTGTAGGGGCACGGCGTCGCCATGCCCCTACGGGTGTCATCCAAGAATTACCAGGGCGGATTTGGGTTGTAAAGGTGCGAAATCAGAGATGCAGGTAATTGTTTCGCGGAACAATTGAGGAACAATTATTCCTCTCCAGGTTGCTCAGAGAGGAGCAACATATGGAGAGGGTATTAATCTTCTTCGGGGGGAATATCGGCAAGCTCCTCCATTATTTGTTCCATAGTCGTCTGTTTACTGTAGAGAACCTTCTGCATTAGATATAAGCCTTTCATGGTGTCGAAGGACTGGCTGACGCCACGCAAGGTAGTCTGGCATTGTTCCAAGGTGGGGTTTTCGGTCTCATTGAAAACGGCGATCATGGCATCGACCAGACTGCGCAGGACGTCAATCTCATCCAGGAATTCGCCTTTTATATCGGTTTCAAGGCGAGCAAGCACCTGGGCTTTAATGCGATAAAAGCCATGCTTGAGGGCATTTTGATTACCGAGGGGGGCGCCAACTTTACGTTTGGGGATTATGGAAGTGGGCTGATCAGTCATAGGAAGGTTCCTTTCTAGAAAAAAAATATTAACCACGAAGAACACGAGGCACACGAAGGTTCACGAAGAAAAATGAAATGAAAATATTAACCACGAAGAACACTAAGGGAAAAGAAACAAGTTAGAAGCGAGAAGGAAGAAGAGAAAAGAGAGAAGGGAGATGCAGGGAATGGATGCGGGGGTTATTTGTGATAGCGGACATTTTTATCGTCTCCAAAAGAACGATCGAAGTAACCGGTGCCGAAGGTGTGGTCATAGTCAGCGGATCCAAAAGTGTGGTCGTAGTCACGGTCTCCAAAGGAAGGGGCATGGCCTGGGACCCGGGAGCGGCGATCGATTTCCAAAAGGGGGTCAAGCCCAGGAACGATGATGGGCGGCAGGGAAAGATGCCATTCGAGTTGGATCGAGTTTGGCAACAAGGGAATCGGCGAGGATGAAATCGTCATGGATGAGCTCGCCATCCGGACCACGCGTGCCATCGGGGACACCCCAACGGAGGGTCTGGAGCGGGCCGGGGAGGATCTCGTAAATGCAATGGCTGTACTGGAGACGGACTTCGTCGGTATGGACATGGTCACGGAAGCGACCAGTCTCGATGATGGAGAGGAAACGCCAACCGATATCGGATTTTTCCGACTGGGTGAACTTGACAGGGGTGACGCGGGAAGGGAAGGCACGGTCCAGGAGAGCCCAGAGGCCTTCGCCGACGCCGGTGGCATCGATGAGGATGTGCTGGGGATGCCAGGTTTCGGCCAGGCTCTTGAGCTTGCCGAAGACGGAAAGATGGTTCTCGCCAACCCAACTGTGGCGGGCGACGACATGATAGGTGGGATGACCAAGAAATTCAAGAGTGGAGAGGTCGATCTGGACGATGGAGAGGGCAGTGGAATCGCGGCCGGGATTGCCGAGGCCGAAGTCAGGGGAATGGAGGGGGTTGAGGCGGGATTCGTCCATGCCGGCGACGTCGAGGAGGAAGGCGCAGGACCTCACCCCAGCCTCACCCCCCCGCCCCTCTCCTGATTGAAGAACACAATCCGGAGAGGGGAGCTCCAGCCCCGACCCCGCCCCCAATCCTACGGATTGGGAGAGGGGAGGCTCCTGCCCCGGCCCATCCGGCCGTACCGCGGGGCTTGCTGCCGGGTCTCGATACGCCGGAAGAGCACCGGCTACTCGACCCTCGGTTTCATCAGGGAGGTGAGGAGGAGAAATGATCATGGCGAGGCGGGCGGGGGTGAACATGCCGGTCTGGGCGTCGATGGTCTCGCCGTAATATTGGGAGCGGACAAGGGGATGATTGCGGCCATGTTCGGCGAGGATACGCTCGACATGCCGGTTGTAGGCGGGGACAAGCTGGCGAACATCGTCGGCGGTGAAATAGAAGAGGCGCTGAATGCCATCGCGCTGCTGGGCCTGCAAGGCGATGCGGCGCTCACGTTCCAGGAGGGTGCTGGAGGTGAGGGCGGTGCCCCAGAAGATGCGGGTGGAATTGGTGCTGGCGGTCATGGGGTCAAAGTCCCGGTCGAACTTGAGAATGGAGATGGACTGGGCCTCATCGACGGAGAGAAGAAGGTCGGCGGTGGCACCGAGGACATTGGCACGGGGCTCGCCGGAAAAGAACTGGAGCTGGGCATTGCCCAACTGGTAGAGGTAGCCATTGGAGGATTTCCAAAGGCCGCGCGAACCGACACAGGCATCGAGGGAGAACCTGACACGACGCATGTTGATCTGGGTCTGGGGCTTGAAGGTGGGGGAGACGGAAACGATGCGACCGCCGCGGCGGGCATAGCGGAAGAGCAGCCAGGCGAAGAGGTGGGCCTGGAGCTCGTTCTTGCCGGACTGGCGAGGGAGGATGACGACGAAGGTGAGGCCGCGATTATGGATAATGGAATCCTTGATGGCATCCGCGATCTGGATTTGATAGGGACGCAAATGTATCTTGCAGGCATGGGCCCAGAGAGACGGGGCTGAGGCGGATGGTGTGGCGGACACGAAGGGAGGTGGGGGAGGAAGGAAGTGTCATGGGTTATGTTCCAAGGGTCAGTGAGAGTCTGATAGTCTGATAGTCTTATAGCCGTTCCAAGTGCCAGTACCACCCCATGCTGGGGGCTTCCCCCATGCTGGGGGCTTAAACACAACGCGGGAGGGTGTGAGCCTTCCCGTGCTTGCCTATAAACATAGAACATAATTTCTAATTTGTCAAGGGGAAAACAGGACGAATTTTTGGGGTAAAAAAAGGCGGGGGAAATGCCCACCCACCAGTTCCACCTACCTTATAAGCAGAGGAAAGAGTGGTAACGCCACATTTCGTCGTGGGGGGAGGTTTGGCCTGGGGGTAGATGTGCGCGAAGTGCTGGACTACAGGCAGGCTGCATCGATGAGAGAGGAGTATGAATTGACACACTTTGCCAAAACAGAATCTCTATTCTGACATGGTACAGGTTACCCAAAAGGTTGATTCCAACTTGAGCATGGATATCTAATGCATCTTCCCCTCTTACCTTAAATATTGGATTACTTATGAAAATCTTGATTTACTATCCAAGGTTTATCTGATCGCATCAGAACGGTCGTCAAAACAGGGAAAATGTGCTAATATTTCGAAGTCACAACACTTACAATATAAGAGATCCGTAATTCCTGATTTCCATGAGCAGATCTCAACAGACCTTAGGTGGCAAAGGCAAGGTCAAGCATGCGCTATAGAATATCCATTGGAAAATAATCACATCAAGACCAGGTAGTAATATACTCGAGTAAGATTAAGATATATTTATTGATTCTATTAGTCCTATTGCTATGAAAGAAGATCAGTTATGGAATCAAAACTTGATATATCGATAAACCAAACATGGCATCCTGTTTTCAAGGAAATTTTAGACACTGTTAGGTGCTTCGACTCCTCTCCGGGAACTCCCAATATTGCTGCTCTAATGAGTTTAGTTTTTGAAACAACTAATCAAAAAGAAAGCCAAAAAAGATTGGGAGAATGGCTGGTTCATTATATCGAGCCGTTTTTACTTAATCAGATAAGAGATGAACAAAACCTTCAAGGGAAAACGTTAGCAATTGCATCATACTTGTTTATCTCATCAAAAATCGACTTAGGCCAAAAATTATCTGATGAACTATTAATAAATTACCTAGAATATGCATCTGAACAGCTGTGGTTTGATGATAATTTTTTAGCATTCTATTGCCATTTTATAAAAGATCAGATTATGGCATGTAGAAATATTGAGAATCACTTTCAACAATCATATGAGCGAGTACTTGCCAAAAAAAATATTCCGGCAATTTCACAATCCTTGATTGTTCTAAATAAAGTTATTTCAAATACTGATAGGAATAGGGGTTATGAAATTCTAGCATCCCTTCTAGACCAGAATATAAGCGTTTCACATTCTGCTTGGGCATTATGGGCGTTTTCTTTGAAAGAAGAAGCGCGAAGTCCCCTTGAAACAGAACTCGCGGCTTCAATTGAAGACAAAATCGAGAATAATATTTTCCTATTAAATAAAGAGAGCGGGATTGGTGGTCTGTTGACTCTGGCTTCGGTAGGAGCAGGACAAGCTCAGATGCAAGAGTACCTAGACAATATCACTAACCCACAATCCTACAAAAAGGTAAACATATTACTCAATAGTGATACAGTTATCAGTTTGGATACTTCACCTATTACTAATTTGCCCTCAGCAGAACTTATATCTGTTTTTGATCTGGGTTTAGCTTTACTTGGGTTAAGTCATGCGAAATATGATAGAGTAGTCTACGTTAGTGGATCTGATGCAAATGATTTAAATAAAATAGCTAACAGAATAAAACGATTAGCCAATAATGGGGGGATCGATTTATCAAGGCCTGAACAGAGTGTGTTGAATGCTCTAGTTGTATTTGTCATTTCACTTATTGTATTAGCAGTTTTTTACTTTCAATTAGGAGGTACTCTAAGTTTTGATTTTTCGAAACTGAGTATTTCTAATTGGAGTTTAGATAAAATCGTTATATTTATTCCCTTTCTCGATTATTTACTTGGAATAATCCAATCAATTCATACTGATGCGAATGCAGTGAAAGGCTTATTAAAATTGCCTTTAATCAGGCACTGGCAAGAGATCCAACGGACAAAAAGGAAAAATAGAAAATGAACGCATCTCTTTTTGTGAATGAAATCCGCATACCACTTTCTAGTATTGAACAATTAGATATTTTTCAATGCTTGACAACTGGTTTGAGTTCAAGGCACAAGAGAGAAATAGAAAGTTACTTGGTAAATCAAGGATGGATATCGATGTTTGAGGGAGATGTACTATTTTCAATTCCCAAAGCAACATCTGATTTCTCCCAAGAACAGGAAGCAGTAAAAAATGGTTTGGGGTCACTAAATATTCAAAACTCATCAAGCCAGATTATCAAGGTAATAAAATTAAGACAAGCCCCTCAACGCGTTCTCGAAAGATTAACCTTTGTTATCTTGAGTCACCAAGCAAGAACTAAAGGGATCTTCACTACCTATGGCAGGCATTTCTTCAAGCCAACATCATTGGTAGAAAAGCTATCGCACAGGGCTGTCGATTTGACCCTCGTTGTGGAGGATGGATACGTAAAAATATATCTTTCTCCAAGTTATGCAGCTCTCTTGAATATTGAAGACACATATAGGGAAAAACTCCCTGGCATCGAACTAATAGCCTTGTGCAAATACAGGAACAAAGCAAATTGCCAACTCGCACTGGATGACGGTTCTTGCCCATTCATAACGCCAGGTACATTAGGGTATTATGATCAAGCAATCGCAATCGATTCTCTGGAAGACAGTGAAAAAATGTTATTGAGAAATCGTTTCAACGGGTGTCCAAAAATTGGGGAAGTAAGTAAGGTCATCCTGGCTAAATCCACCAAAAAAGCAAAGAAGTATAGTGTCTACCCTCCTTATGTGGTTTTTATTGGGATTTCAAGGGAAGATTTGTATTCTAAGCCAGAAAGACTGCGACAATACAGAGATGCGACTTTGATGTTGCCCGGCAAACGTTGGCAAGAGACAGTCCGATGGTTGAGGGATATATTTTCTATTACTAGTGAGGAGTTACTTCAAAATTTAGATCTCCACATTGGGGATTTTAAAATACCGGTACAAATAATATTGCCAATTGAAATAAAAGGTTCATTAAATCAGGCTATAGAGTACAGAACCATCATGTTCCCAGACCAGCAGATAGTAATTAATGAAAACAATCCTGCGGCGCAGTCCTATGGTGGAGGATGGTTATTTTCAAACAAGGGAGCGTATGATAGAGAATCTATTAATAGGCCATTTGATTCTATTAAACCTTTTTTGGTTGTTCCAGATGATCCTGAAATCACGGAATTATCTCGAAGGTTGATGGATATTTTTTCGGACGGTTTATATAAGTCACGCGCAGAGCGAGGCGACCAAGATTTTTACGGACTGAACCGTCCGGAAAGTAAATCAAAATATAATATGAAGTTTTCAAATCCTTGGAAAGAAGAGGAGGGGCTTTATTTAATACCTAATATTGAAGATATTACGTACAAAAATATTGTCCAAGATATCAAACGGGAATGGAATTTATCTCAGCAGAAAGATATGAATCGCATAGCAATAATTATTACCCCCACATCCAAATTAGAAGATAATGAGCTTTACTATAAGTTGAAAAAAACTTTTGTTGAAGAAGGTATTCCTTCGCAATTTGTATCATTCAATACATTAAAGAAATTAGGTGATACAAAAAGTCCATTCGGCCCCACTCTTAACTCTTTATGGCTAAATATTTATGCCAAAATGGGGGGAAGCCTTGGAGGCTGGCAAGTCAAATGGAAAATGTGCATTGCTTTATTGGAATTGGATTTGGAATGAATATCAACAATGAAATTGGGAAACATATTTATGCCGGTGTTGCCCATGTTTTTGATAAATTTGGTAGCTGGGTTGATATTGCTTCTGGCTCTCAGACGATATCAAATGAGGAACGAGAAGATTTTTATGAACCGCAGAGATATCTAGAGGGAACCTCAAGTTTCAAGATCAGTAAAAACTTAACTCAAGAAATCGTTTACAACGCCTTAAGGCTTTACCAGAAACAACAAACAAAAACAGGAGAAGCCCCGCATAACATAGTACTTCATAAGCTTGGACAAGTTTATGAGTGCGAGGTACTTGGTTTTCTTGAAGGTGTTCGGCATCTTTTAGGTACGATGGAAAATTGCCGTCTGGGGATTGTACAAATTGAGCAAGATCACCAAGTAAAACTTTATGGGTCTGCATCAAAAAACCAAAGAGTAGACCGCACTGTGCAAAGAGGAATAGGGCTTAAGATTAATTCTAATAAAATAGCCCTTGCGTCAACCGGCTTCGTGACAAGAACTGGAGGGCAGTATTATTTAGGGATTGGGACACCACAACCTCTATTGATAACATCTATCTTACCAGCTGAATCCGTGATAAGACAATATGGATTGAGTAATCAGCAATTCTTTGGTGTTGAAGCACTAACAAGGCATATTATGGCGCTCACCCAATTGCACTGGGGTAGCATAAAAGATAATATTCGTCTTCCAATTACTGGCATGTATGCTCAAAAAGTAGCCGACCTGATTTCAAAGACAGGGGCTTCAGTTGACACTTGGGAAAGCTACCATCGTCCTTGGTTTTTATAAAAATAATTAATAACGGAGGTTCTGCATACAGGCCGACTACATAATCAAGAGCAGTAATGTTCTGTACCGTCCTGCGAATGGTCAGAGCCAGCGCATGGCAAGGATCCAGCTGCTGGTATCCCTGAATAATAGCAAGATCCTTGGATGAATATCATCGTTGGTAACATTATCACAAGAAAGGCAACTTTCTTCTTAAGTGGCTCTTACGAAGTGTTAATCGTAACGAGCCATTGCAAGTATTCGCCGCCGCACAGCATCGGGGCGACGATTGTATAGAAGCTGCCTATGTAATCAATCTTGATCGGCAAATAGCTCGCTGGAAGAACTTCACGAAAGAGGCAGGGCGTCAACGGGTAGGGGGAAGACAAAGCCTTTTAGATTTCTGCCATCGCATATCAGCGATTGATGGAAAACTTCTGAAACTTAGCGATGCTGCTTCCCAAGTAACAGCTACTTACCCTCTAGACGCTCAGTACTATGTCGATCCAGATCCCAAACTCTTATCCAAGATTAGGGAAGAAACTGTCAATATTAACATGACGCGAGAAGAGGTCGCCGTTGCTCTCTCTCATATCAAAACATGGCAAAGAATCGTTGCTGACAAAGCATCTTACGCTCTGGTTCTCGAGGACGATGTTTTTTTTGAGAGGACATTTGCTACTAGGCTAAATCAATCGTGGCGGGAATTACCCGAAAAGCGGAATGACGGCTACAGATTTGATATCCTTTACCTGTCCTATCGTGAAGTCGAACATGGGGGTCAGAAAGTTTTTCTCTCGCCGAACCTCGATCGCCTCATCCGAGGTTACTGGTGTCTATCTGGTTATGTTCTCTCTTATTCGGCGGCCAAACAGTTGTTGCAATCACTCCCCGTTATTGGGCCAGTGGATCTATGGTTGAATCATCTCTTCTCTGAATTAGATGTATATTCGACTCCCAATTCAGTAATATCCCAGCGAACAGATTTACAGTCAGATAACCGCTACTCCATTCTTCCGCTGCTATCACAACTAGGAGTGCAATCGGACAAGACCCATATGGTTCTAGAACAGACTAAGGGTCGGCACCCAGTCTTTGGTATCGGCTTCGACCGCAAAGGAGCAGATCTGCTAGAAGCGGCGCTGAGCCTATTGGGATACCGATGCTATAACGACAAATGGGGGAACTTATCTGATAAAGTCAGCAAATTAATTGAAAAGAAACTGCCACTGCTATTCGATGCCTATATTGGCACAAAGAGCGTTACGAGATTATTCAAGCAACTGGATAAGCTATACTCTGGCGCAGTCTTTATCTTGCCCTTTACGCCACTCGAAAATAGTGAACTATCTCAGCAAGAGCGTTTAGAGATAACGGCTTACTTTGTTGGCAGAAGCAATAAGCTTCTCACGATCAATATTCACGGTGAAGATAATTGGCACACATTATGCAAGTTTCTCTGCTGTAATATTCCCAGGAACCCCTTTCCGCGGAACACGGTTATAGCCGATATCCCGAGCCTGATGAGTAAATCCTGCGAACGCATACCTCTTAGAATACGTAATGTCGCTATATTGGAGCATGACGTGCATCCCTGGATAGTACCATATGAAAGATTATCCGCTTTTGGGATTCTTTCGGATAAAAGGACATGTGGCACTCGAGCTGGTACCTTCAACACTATTATCGAAGACGATTTTGCATCTCTTCGATGATTCACGATGGATGGCTCTGGAAGACTCCTTCCCGTCGAATTTAGCGGTATTTCGAAGGGAGAATATAGCTATATTGCCGGACCATGGCTGCCAAATTACGTTAATGAAACAGCGGTTGGGAAATAGAGAGTATTCCTCAGCTTCACTTGTTAGCAATCACTTCTATCACTTCGGCCGTTTTGAGATCGCCATGAAACCAGCAAAAGCTGATGGAGTTATTACAGCATTCTTTCTCCATAGAAATAATCCATGGCAGGAGATAGATCTGGAACTGTTGGGTCGTGACACTAACAAGGTGTTGGCCAACGTATATTTCAATCCTGGAGATGACGGAACCAACTGCAACTACGGTAATAGAGGTACACCAGCAATGATCGATCTAGCTTTTGACGCTGCCGAAGATTATCATCAGTACGCAATTGAATGGGAACCTCATGAACTGAGATGGTTTGTTGACGACGAGTTAGTACACGTTAGATCTATCTGGGAACCAACACCTATACCTAATCTACCGATGGGAGTGTACTGTAGTACTTGGCCTTCAAAGTCAACAGAATTAGCAGGCGAACTGAGAGATTGTGATCTACCAATGTGCAGCCATGTGAAGGGCATTGGTATTTCGGTGTGGACCGCGTCTGCAGTATGGCTAGGGTCTAAGTTTGACCGATGGTAGAATTGTTGAGGGGCTGGCATATCAAGGCAGGAAGGCCCACCGAAAGCCTGGCTCTACTTGATTCTATGAAATGATTTTAATTTCGAAACAACTCGAATTGGCGAGAGAGTTTCCAATAACACTGGAAACTCAGGTAATAGCGATGAGATTCGAATCTAAACTCTCTGACTTCCCCGGCTACTGAATGAAACTTCCGCCGCCTGGACTTTCAGGCTCTGCAGAAGACCACCAGTTTCGGTCCAGATTCATTCAATGGCTCCTGCATCAACCGCCTCCGCACGCCAGAGTCGGGACAATATAATGGGAACCCAATACCCAAAGTATTAATCCAATACTGGCACGATCTCAAACACGTCCCCGACGATGTTGAGGAGTGCCTTAACAGTTGGGAATCTCTTCGAAAACATGGCTTCAAGCGACTTTTATTTGATGACGAGCATGCCAGATCATTCATAAGCAAACACTTTTCACGAAAAGACATATCGAGGCGTTTAATCTCTGTTATCACCCGGCAATGCGCTGTGATTACTTTAGACTTTGCTATATATTCAAATGCGGCGGTTTTTATATAGACGCCGACGAGGTATATCAAGGTACAGGATGTGAAACTCTCTTCAGTGACAACAAGCTCAAATTACAACCTCTATGCTATGACACTAGCAACTGATGCTATGGTAAAACCTGAGATATTTCTTAAAGACACTACCCTACCCTTCGAGTCGAATATTCTACGTAAACAATAATCCAATTATAGGACCGGCAGGACACGAACTAATACGATTAGCCATTGAGCGGTCCACTCGAATTCTCCTGCAACACTCAGAGAAGCCAGAAATTCAATCGACTACTGGTCCTGGGAACCTTATCAGCCAGTTTAGTAAAGCATGCGATTAGAACCAAAGCGGATTGTAGACAATGGGATTTCCTGATTCTTCCAAATTGGGAGTATATCTCTGTCTGTCGGTGGTTTTTGAGCTATCGAAATGATGAGAGGAATTGGAGATTATTGAATAATCTGCGACATACCATGAATGGTGCTCTCTTACATGAACAGAAACACCATTCTTCTACATAAGAGAGAAACAATATAGAACTAAGGGAGACCGCTCCGTAAAAAGGTTTCCTGTCTAACAGGAAACAGAATAGCTTATGGAAATCTACATTCTAATCAAGCACTTCCCGCCATCGAAGAAGGGCGCGGCTTCAGACGCGGAAGTGACCAGAATGACCATTGGCTGTTTTGACGATCGCGCAGCATCTTGTAAGAAAAAAGTCGCCGAATCCCGCTATCCCCAATGAATATCACCGACCGGCAACCCTCAATCATCAATCAAAGATCTGCAATCAGAAATTCCTCCCCCTCACCCTTCCATCCACAAGCCCCACTGGCCTCCAACCAATCGACGATCTTTTCCACCGCCACCGGGATGTCGTTATCCGACATGTCCAGCTCCAGCCGGGGAAATATGGAC
>CAVSAF010000022.1:0-106324 GCA_963725805.1 uncultured Chloroflexia bacterium | reverse complement strand
GCTCCTGCCACAGCAGCTCCTGTCACCGAACCCAAACTCACCGCGAATGAGCAATGGGCCAAGGACAATGGCGTCGGACCGTACCAACCCGCCACTGATGATTGGGCAGCCATCGAAGCCGCAGCCAAGAAAGAAGGCAAGGTGACGGTCTATGCCAACTCAGGCGGGGTTGAGGAGTTACCTGATGCCTGGAAGGCCCTATATCCGGACATCGAACTCGATGCCGCCGACACCGATGGCATCGACACCAAGATGCAGGCAGAGCAGGAAAGCGGGAACGTCGTCGGGGATGTCTGGTTCAACAGCGACGGGCACATCCTATACGGGAAATTTGTTCCCAACCAATGGATGTGGTGGTTCGTCCCCCGGGATGTGGTCATCCCGGAGCTGACCCCGAACTATCCGTTTGCCATTGCGCGCCACTCGACCGACGTGATTGGGTACAACAACAAGTTCTACCCGGATGGCTGCCCGGTCAAAAACATCTGGCAGATCGTTGAACCGAAATACAAGGCCAAATTCTTCATGGAAGATCCGATGTCTGACGTCAGCACGATGGCCAAGATAGCCACCTTTGTTCAAAATGCTGACGAGATGGCGGTAGCCTATAATGATCTTTACGGGAAGGAATGGAGCACCGATGCGCTGGCTGCGACGGATGCTTCTGGCATAGCGGTAGAGAATGCCGGCTATTTGTGGCTCAAGAAATTGGCAAATAACGGTGTTGTTGTTCTCGACGACGGCGACATGGTGGACGCGGCCTTTGCCGGACTTGAGCTGCCCGCAGGCGAGGAGCCCGGGTTTGGATGGACTGGTTACTCAACCCTCGAAGCCACCCAGGCTGGCGAATTAAACATGTCTCCCTGTTTTAACCTAGAACCGGTCATGGGCATCTTCAAGACCAGCTTCCTGGGCATAGCCAACAAGGCTCCGCACCCAAATGCGGCCAAACTGTTCATCCGCTTTATCCTCTCGGAACCAGGTTTTGAACCCTGGAATGAGGTTGGTACCTGGGCGGCGGCTGAAGGTCTTCCCGTTTTCGAAGGCAACCTGCCTATTGCTGAACTAATGCCTCAGGTCTGGGAGATGGATCCGCTCTTTGACTGGAATAATGTCAGCAAAGTGCGCGATTTCTGGGCAGCCAGCCTGCTAGTCGCTAAATAGGTCACGAAAGGATAATGGTAAGTAAGAAGGATCTTGATGTGTTTCCTGGGACGCGGATGCAGCCTGTCCGTGTCCCAGGAAAATTTCAAAATCATTCATTGCATTGATGATTCATCGGAATATTGGGTTTTGGAATGCCTGGGTTTGGCAATATCCAGGCAGGTTGGCTTTGTGTTCTGATTTTGAGGAGAAACTCGAATGACCGTCCAGGCAGTTTTTTTCGATATGGGTGGCACAATCGAAACCTTCGGATGGACTCCCGAATTGCGCCTCCAGCAGACAGCTGGCATTCAGCAACGCCTTGTGAATGCCGGGATAGAATTGGATTTACCTGACCAGCAATTATTTGAGATCATTTCTGTTGGGCTTGATAAATATCATCTGGAAAGCCTGTTGACCATGGATGAATTGTCTCCCCTGCGCGTATGGAACGAATATATCTTTTCCAATTATCCTGTGGATCAGGAAAAACTGACTTCTATTGCAGAAGAACTGATGTTCTTCATTGAAACACACTATTATCAGCGTGCCATGCGCCCCGAAGTGCCGTGTGTTCTGGAAGCCATTCACAGGCTGGGCTTGAAAATCGGCCTGATCAGCAATGTCAACAGTCGGGGCCAGGTGCCCGCCAACCTGGAGTTATACGGTATCCGCCATTATTTCGATCCGATCGTTTTGTCCAGTGTTTATGGTCGGCGTAAACCTGATCCAGCCATCTTTCACTATGCGGCCCGACTGGCAGAGCTGCCGACCAGTGAGTGTCTTTACGTCGGTGACCGAATTGCCAGGGATATCGTCGGCGCCCGCAAAGCCGGATTCCACATGGCTGTTCAGATCATCAACGATTTCGATCATGGAGAGGATGACGGCGGCGCTGAGCCGGATGCCGTTATTACCTGCATGACCGAATTGTTGGATATCCTGAAAGATGAGATGGATCACCCGAAGTCGGCTGGCTTAATCTCCATCCAGAATCATAACAAGCCGCGCGCCCTCCTGTTCGATGCGGGTGATATCCTTTATTTCCGGCCTGAACGGGATCAAAAATTCCAGACTTTTCTGAAGGAATTTGGCTTGGCGAAAAAAAGGATCCCAGCCAGTGAGATGGAAACCCTGAAAGAGAAGGCATTTCATGGCTCGATCACGCAGGAGCAATTCCGGGAGGCTGTCCTGCGTTTATATGGTGTGGATGCGCCTGAACAAATCGAACGAGGCAAACAGGCTATGCAGGAGGATGATAATAACATCCAGTTTTTCAAGGGGGTGCGGGAGACACTCATTACGCTGAAAGAGAATGGTTACATGCTCGGAATCATCACTGACACGGCAAACCCGCTTCATGTGAAATTAAAATGGTTTGAAAAAGGTGGTTTTGTACACGTTTGGGATTCGATCATTTCATCTTACGATCTGGGTATTCAAAAACCTGCTCCCGAGATGTATAGAGCGGCCTTACAGCAGCTTGGTTTGTCGGCAAATCAAGCGGTATTTGTAGGTCATGATGTTAACGAATTAAAGGGTGCCCGATCAGCCGGGATGAAAACCATCGCCTTCAACTATGGCGAAAAAGCCATAGCAGATTTTTATATAAAAAGTTTTTCAGATTTATTAACACTTCCCATGATCTCATCAAAATGACCCATTTGGATTGGTATAACTGAATATGCCTGAACACATTGAAGCGATCCTTTTCGATATGGGTGGGACGCTGCGGCGCTCAACGAAACGTGAATTTTCTGAAAAGGTTCAAATTTGCCAGCAGATCCTGGATCGCATCGGATTGAATGCTGATCCAGCGGACTTCACGCGTGTATTGATAACCCGGGCGAATGCCTACCAAAATTGGGCCAAGCAGGAATTAATCGAACTGAACGAAATCGATTTATGGACCCAATGGATGCTGCCTGATATGCCCGTGGAGAAGATCAGCGCAATGGCTGTGCAACTCAACCAAATCTGGCGGGACGCAGACAGGACATGGGAGATAATCCCCAATGCACAGGATACTGTGATGACTCTGTATCGACGCGGCTATCGGCTGGGATTGGTAAGCAATACAACCAGCAGCGTTGAAGTTCCATCCTTGTTGGATGAATGGGGGCTCGCCGGTTATTTTGACACCGTGCTCCTTTCCTGTCAGGTGGGGAAACGCAAACCAGGACCGGATATCCTGCTTGCGGCAACAGAGCGAATGAGGGTCCGGCCTGAGCGTTCAGCCTATATTGGTAACTTGCCACACCGTGACGCAGCGGCAGCACGGAATGCCGGATTCGGCAGCACGGTGATCCTGTGCGACCCTCACAGGCCCTTTGACCAACCACTTGAAACCTCTTTTCTCCCCGATCATTTTATTGATAACCTAAAAGAATTATTGCAGATTTTCCCATCTCTTCAAGGTCAAAAGAAACCTGCCTCGAATGGTCGTTTATATGATGTCTCCCTATCCACGATGTGGGGAATGAAAAAGTTTTCATATTTCGGCGATTTTCTCCTGGCCGCACCCAGGTTGGGTTTTGCCGGGATCGAGTTGAACCACCAGGTGACACCGGGAATGCTGGCAGAAATTGATCTGAATTGTTGTCGGTTCACCAGTATCCACGAACCCTGCCCTGCCGTTATTTCTGCCAGGCACTTGAAGGAACAGGATTTGCTTATCTCCTCTCCGAATGAAGAGCGTCGCAGGGAAGGTGTCCTTTCGATCAAGCGCAGCATAGACCTTGCCAGTCAATTGGGCAGCGGGACGGTCGTGGTTCATTGCGGGCAGATCCAGGCGGATTGGACCATTGAGCGGGATATGGTTAGCCTGTTCGAGAAAGGTCTATTCTGAATTCGCAGGAATACCAGGAACTGAAGAAACGCTATGAAGATCAGCGTGCCGCGTTGGTGGATCCTTACCTGGAGTCAGTCCGAAAAAGCCTGCGTGAATTGCTCGAATATGCCAGGCCATTGGGCGTTCGTCTGGGTATCGAAAATCGTTACCACTACTCCGATATCCCCACCCAGGATGAAATGGAGGGGATCCTTGCCATGGCTGGTCCGGATCAGCTCGGCTTTATTTATGATGTTGGTCATGCCCAAACCCAGGACCGGCTTGGGTTCTATCCGCACGAGCAGTGGTTGAAACGTTATGCCAGTCGCATGATCGGGACACATATTCATGATGTGATTGGGATTCACGATCATCGCGCCCCCGGCCTGGGTGAGGTCGATTTTCAAATGGTGGCAGGATATCTTCCCAAGGATGCCTTCCGCACCATTGAAGTCTTGAGTTTTAATACGCCTGAGCAGATCAAAGCAGGCATGCAGATTTTAGTTGACACTGGTTGTGTCAGTTTGATTGAATAAGGAGAAACACGATGCGCAAACTTTTTAGAAAACGCCACAGTATATTTATAAAGCTTATCCAGGACCAGGCAAACCTGACCCTGCAAGGGATGGAAGCGCTAAAAGCCTATATGGGCGGACAGGATCCAAATGCGGCCGCCAATCTGACCAAAATTGAAAAAGAGGCCGATGAAGCCCGCCGTATCCTCATTGATGAATTAAACAAAACCTTCGTCACCCCCTTTGACCGGGAGGATATCTTCAACCTTTCCCGGACGATCGATGATGTACTCGATTATGCCTACAGTACCATGATCGAGATGGAGATCCTGAAGGTGGAGCCAACCCCATTCATGCAGCGCATGGCTTCCCTGCTCAGGGATGCAGCTTTCGAGCTTTCGATGGCAGCAGATCGGTTGGATGAGCATCCCGGTGTTTCCAATGACCATGCCCAACGCGCCAAAGCCCTTGAAAACCGGGTGGAGGAAGTATATCGGGAAGCTCTGGCGGACCTTTTCAGTGGTGTGGAAGATATCCAGCATGTGGTCAAGATGCTGAAATTTCGCGAGGTCTACCGTCACTTGAGCAACGCTGCCGACCACGGCGATGAGGCCGCCAATGTGATTGCCGATATTGTCGTTAAGATTACCTGAGAGAAAGCCGGGTAGATGTCACCAATCATCATTGCCATCATTATTTTGGCTCTTTGTTTTGATTTCTTGAATGGTGTCCACGATTCGAGCAATGTTGTGGCAACCATGATTTCATCCAGAGCGCTAGCCCCGCGTTTTGCCCTGGGGATGACTGCCATTGCAGAATTTTCCGGACCGTTGATCTTTGGCGTGGCGGTTGCGAATACGATCGGGCATGAGGTTGTGGCTGCCAAAGCGATCAGCTTGCAGGTTATTCTGGCTGCCTTAGCCAGTGCAATCTTGTGGAATTTACTCACCTGGTACCTTGGCTTCCCAAGCAGTTCCTCGCATGCACTGGTTGGTGGTTTCATCGGGGCAGTCGTAATGGGGGTGGGATGGAGAGCTATCCAAATTTCCGGCGTGTTGAAAATATTGATAGCACTTTTTACTTCGCCTTTCATAGGCTTTATATTCGGGTATATATTACTGAGGCTAATCATACTGTTGTGCAGAAATGCCAAACCATCCATCGATGGGTTTTTTAAACGCAGCCAAATATTCACTGGGCTTGCCCTGGCGTTGAGCCATGGCGCCAATGATGCCCAGAAAACAATGGGCATCATCACCCTGGCGTTGGTCACCAGCGGGTATTTAAGTGTTTTTAAAGTCCCGCTGTGGGTCATCCTCCTCTCCGGTGGAATGATTGCGCTGGGCACTTCGGTGGGAGGTTGGAGGCTGATCCGTACTCTGGGAAGTAAGTTTTACAAGATCCGCCCGATGGACGCTTTCGCCTCACAGTTGGCCTCGGCGGTTGTCATCTTGACTGCATCCTTGTTCGGCGGTCCCGTGAGCACCACGCAGGTGGTCAGTTCAGCCATTATGGGTGCGGGTGCTGCAGAACGGGTGAACAAGGTCCGTTGGACAGTTGCCCAGGAGATCGCCACAGCCTGGTTGCTTACCATACCAGCCACTGCCCTGGTCGCAGCTGGATTATTCTGGATCACCATCCAGATTATTCCTTTATAACAAAGCGTTCTTTAGGGCATGATAATCAGCTTAATAATTCTGGATATCGATAGAGCGTTCGCATCATAGAAAAACCGAATAATGACAATGATCCTTATTGCAGTAATTGCTCTCGCCCTCGCTTTTGACTTTCTAAATGGTATTCACGATTCCAGTAACGTAGTTGCCACCATGATCTCTTCGCGGGCACTTTCACCAAAGTTGGCACTTGGGATGACAGCTGTGGCAAATTTTATCGGACCGTTTATTTTTGGCGTGGCGGTTGCAAATACCATCGGACACGAAATTGTTGCTGCCGAAGCGATTAACACCCAGGTACTCCTGGCAGCCCTGGCAAGTGCCATATTATGGAATGTTCTGACCTGGATCCTGGGATTCCCAAGCAGCTCCTCGCATGCCCTGATTGGAGGATTTATCGGTGCGGTGATAATCGATGCAGGTTGGCAAGCAATTGAAATGCCCGGCTTGGAAAAAATCCTGATCGCCTTGTTCGCTTCACCGATAATTGGCCTGATTTTTGGTTATCTCATGCTAAAAGTGATCCTTAAATTGAGCCAGAAAGCTTCCCCGGGAATTAATAAGTTTTTCAAACGCGGACAGATCTTTACGGCGTTGGCATTGGCTTTGAGCCATGGTACCAATGATGCCCAAAAAACCATGGGCATCATCACCCTTGCGCTGGTCACCGGAGGCTACCTCAAGGTTTTTGCCGTCCCAACTTGGGTCATTCTCATCTGCGCGGCGATGATTGCTCTCGGTACCGCGATCGGAGGGTGGAAATTGATTCGCACCCTTGGCGGAAAATTCTATAAAATCCGACCTGTGGACGGGTTTACTTCGCAACTGGCATCAGCACTGGTCATTCTAGGTGCATCCCTTATTGGAGGACCAGTAAGCACCACCCAGGTGGTTAGTTCGACAATCATGGGTGTTGGCGCGGCTGAAAGGGTGAACAAGGTCCGCTGGGGTGTGGCACGCGAGATTGCCACTGCCTGGCTGTTGACCATCCCTGCAACCGCATTGGTTGCTGCAGGACTTTTCCTGGTGATTAACCGGTTCTTCTCATGAATGACAACACTGGGTTTCGCCAACGAGGCAATCAATGAATTCATCCAAACAATACGATATTGTCTGCATTGGAAACTACACCAAGGACACGATCATTACTCCGTCCGGAACCAGGTATGTGGATGGCGGAGGCTCAAGGTATGCGGCGTATGCGGCTGCCTCTTTGGGAGTGAACGTTGCGCTCGTCACTCGGCTGGCAAGAGAAGATATGCATGTACTTGACAGTTTTTCCTGGCAGGGATCGATTGTTTTCCCGATTTACTCGCCCAAATCGACCTTGATGTGCCTGGAATATCCGACCGGCAACCCGGACGTGCGCAACCTATCCGTAAAAAGCGTGGCTGATTCGATCGGTGTGGAGGATGTTGTCCGACTTCAAATGAAATCAGCTTTGATCAACTCCAGCCTGCGCGGTGAAGTTGGTTTGGAAGTTATCCGTGCTCTCAAGGAGAAGAAAGTCTTCCTTGCTGCCGACATGCAGGGGTTTGTACGCGTCCTGCAAAATGAGCAACTGGTCTACGCACCTTGGGATGAAATGGAAGTCACACTACCCTATCTTGACGTTCTGAAGAGTGACGCCGTTGAAGCTGAGTTTCTCACCGGGGAAAGTGATATCTTCAAAGCCGCCCGCGTCTATGCCGACATGGGCGTGAAGGAGATCGTCTTGACCCACAAGGATGGTTTGCTCATCCATGCCGGGGGGAAATTCCACGAACTCGGGTTTTATCCCGCACGTCTGGATGGACGCAGTGGGCGCGGGGATACCTGCATCGGCACCTATGTAGCCATGCGCCTTACCAGGGATCCTCTCGAAGCCGGCATCTGGGCTGCAGCATTGACTAGTCTCAAAATGGAGAAATTGGGTTTGTTCGATCGCCCCATCAGCGACGTCGAAGCCTTGATCCGCACCAGATATCAAAATGCTTCCGCCCGATGAAAAACGGATCCAGATCGCTCGAAAACGTGCTGAATTAGTCGCCCTGTACCCGTCCCTCTGGGATAAACTCGTTGCAGCCTGGAATTCTCCATCCCCGTACGACCGGGGATGGTTGATGTATTCAGCCAATTATCTATTCTGTACTCATGGGATTCGCTGGGCAATTGACCCTCTGACTTTGAATCGCCGCCTTCCTCAAGCACCTGCCCCGGATGCCGCGCGGGATCTGCTAGGTTTGGATTTCATTTTGTTGACGCATCGCCACGCGGACCATCTTGACCCTGGTCTGCTGCGTGCTCTGCGACAATTACCAATCTGGTGGGTCGTTCCCAAAGCCATTCTCCTGGAGGTGCAAAGGGAGGCCAGAATACCAGCCACACGCATCCTGGTACCCGAGCCGCTGCAACCCATTGAATTGCATGGTATCCATATCACCCCTTTCGACGGACTGCACTGGCAGGAGGCACCTGATTACCCGGATGGACGCAGGGGGGTTCCTGCCATGGGTTATCTGGTTGAGCAGGGAGCCAATCGCTGGCTCTTTCCGGGAGATACCCGTACATACGATCCTTTTGGTTTGCCGGACTTTGGTCCTGTGGATATCCTCTTTGCTCACCTGTGGCTTGGGAAAAGCGCAGCCTTGCAAAACCATCCACCATTATTGGACGATTTTTGTCGCTTCTGCCTGGCGCTTCATCCCCGGCGTGTAATTCTGACTCACTTGGAGGAGTGGGGGCGTGATGTACCAGATTTCTGGGATTCGGAGCACGCCAAACAGGTAATTTTGGCTCATAAAATACAAGCGCCGCTACTGCCAATTGAGGCTGCATATACGGGGGATGAAGTCTTGTTGTGAGTTGATCATTCACGTAGATGCGCTTCTCTTGTGCAAAAGGAGATTTCTATCTGCTGCAACCGGTTGCAATGCCGGTAATAGAATGTGGAAAACATGTACGTGGTGGACAAATAAACTCTCACGGGTGGCGATAAGATGGATACAACTACAGGTCGGAGAGCCTGACAGGAACCTTGACTGTCGAAATTTGTTGAAAATTGTTAAGATTGACAAAATTCAACAAAGCGGGTAGGATGGCAGTGTTCCATATTTTCACAGCCTCATCTGCCTGCGAGTCAAATAATTGATAACTTTTGAGCGACGCCAGCGATTAATGACCATCCTGCGCGATCAGCCTGGGATACGCGTCCCGGAGGTGGCCGGGCTCTTGGGGGTTTCTGAAGGAACCATCCGTAACGACCTCAACTCCCTGGCAGGGTCAGGGCAGGTGACCCGGGTAAGGGGCGGCGGAGTGCTCATCGAGGAGCGGCAGAGCCGCAGTCCCATTTTTGCCACGCGCCTCATGGCGCACCGCTGCAACAAGCAAGCCATCGCCCGTCAGGCCGCCGCACTGGTCCAGGACAATGACTCCATGATCCTGGATTCCAGCACCAGCTCGTATTACCTGGCCTGCTGCCTGAAAGAACGCCGTGACCTGACCGTCATCACCAACGGCATTGAGTCCGCCCGTGAACTGGCGAAGAATTCCTCCAATACCGTGATCCTGCTGGGCGGCGTACTTGCGCGTGGACGGCACCGCCATTAACGTACCCCTGGCCGAGCAAATCCTCACCGGTTACCACATCAAGACAGCCTTCCTCTCCTGCAGCGGTTTCACCCTCGAAGGTGGACCCACAGAAGTGGATATTTACGAAGCCCAGATCAAGCGCAAAATGATCGCCAGCTCGGGCAGCATGGTCGCGTTGATCGATTCCAGTAAATTCGGCCGGGCAGACCTGACCTCCTTTGCCAGCCTGGACCAGATCACCCGCCTGTATACCGATAGCGAGCTCGACCCAGCCTGGATCAAAAAGCTCAAACAGGCCGGGATCCCTTTCAGCCTGTGCAGCGAAAAAACGGAATCCATATGACGGACATACCTGTTTATATCGGCGAAAATGCGCTGGAACCCCTGCTGCAGTTTTGTGTAAACAGGGATTTGACCGATTTCCTGTTGGTGGCGGACGGCAACACCTTTCCCGTGCTGGGCAGGAAAGTGGAGGCTGCGCTCCAAGGGTACGGCTGGGACGTCAGGTCTGTGGTCTTTAGCGAACCGGCAGTTGTCCCGGACGAGGATTTCATCTTCCAGGTGCTGCTGCAGGCTGACCAGGTCGAGCGCACCTACCTGGCAGTTGGCTCGGGCACGCTGACCGACATCACCCGCATCGTCAGCCACCGGACACGCTGCCAGTTCATCTCGCTGCCGACTGCCCCCTCGGTGGACGGGTTTACCTCCCCCAGCGCCTCGCTGGTCGTCCGGCGGATCAAGACCACCGTGATGGCCCAGCCGCCCATGGCGGTCTTCGCCGACCTGGGAATCCTGGCGGCTGCCCCGCAGGCGATGATCGCCGCCGGCTATGGTGACATCCTGGGCAAGGCCATCGCCCTGGCAGATTGGCAGCTTGGGCATCTGCTCTGGGATGAACCCTACAGCCCGGAGATCGCCATCCGGGTACGCAAAACCCTGGAAGCATGTATCGCCGCGACCGCCGAAATCGGGCTGGCCACGCCGGAGGGAATCCGGAAGCTGATGTTCAGCCTGATCAATTCAGGCAAGTGCATGCTGGATTTCGGCAATTCGCGCCCGGCAGCCGGCTGCGAACATTACATGGCCCACTTCCTCGAAATGAAACTTTTGCGGGAGGACCGACCAGCCGTGTTGCATGGAGCCAAAGTAGGCCTGTGCACGCTGCTGGCGGCTGAACTGTACGGGCGGCTCAGGAAGTTGGATCGCGCCCATACAGCGGCACGGCTGGCGGAAGCTGCCCAGCCGGAACGTGCCGCCGATATGCAGCGGATCCAGCAGGCATTTGGCCCGATCGCTGAGAAACTGTTCGTTGAGCAGGCTCCCTTCCTGGATATGCCCGCCGCTGATTTTGCCCGGCTCAAGCAGCGGATCCTGGACCACTGGGATGAAATCCAGGCCCTGGCAGCGGAGGTGCCCGCTCACGATATGTTAGCCGAATTACTCAGCCAGGCCGGTGGAGCGACCCGTCCCGCCGGACTGGGTCTGAGCGAAGAGGAAGTACAGCAGGCTCTGACCGAATCCCACTTTCTGCGCAACCGCTTCACGATTTGCAAGCTGGGTCGCATCCTCGGCTTGGCCAATGCCTTATAGGAGGAATTGCCATGTCTGTAGAAGCTCCTTATCCTGAGTTGGACGAATACCTGATCTGGATGGGCGAGGCTGGCTGGCGCATTTCGGAGATAGAGGCCTCCGAAGGCTCGGCCGGTAACATCTCAGTATGCATCGGCTGGCCTGTGGAGATACGCCGCAAGTTCCCGCTGGTCGAATCTCTGGACCTTCCCCTGGCTGTCCCCGAGCTGGCTGGGATGACCCTGGTTATCACCGGCTCGGGCAGGCGGTTGCGCGATGTCATCCAGGAACCGACCGCCAACCTGGGTTGCCTGGTGATCGACCAGGGCGGCAAGACGGGGCAGCTGTACACTTCACCCAAGCGCCTCTTTGCCAACCTGACCAGCGAGCTGAATTCGCACCTGGCGGTCCACCGCGACCAGATCGCCAGCTCGGGCACCAACTTCCATGCCGTCATCCACGCCCAACCGCGCCACCTGACCTACCTGAGTCACATTCCTCGCTACCAGGATCAGAAATACCTCAACCAGCACCTGCTGCGCTGGGAGCCGGAGACGATCATCAACCTGCCGGAAGGAGTCGGTTTTGTGCCTTTCAACGTGCCTGGCTCAAAGGCTCTGATGTCTGCCACCCTCAAGATGCTGCAACAGTTTCGCGTGGTCATCTGGGCCAAGCATGGCGTCGTGGCCCGCTCGGATACATCCGTCAAGCGCGCCTCTGACCGAATCGAATACGCCGAAACGGCCGCCAGTTACGAGTATCTCAACCTGATGGCTGGTGAACAAGGGGAAGGCCTGACTACGGACGAGATCCACGCCATCTGCAAAGCATTCAACGTCCAGCAGACCATCTTCTAATTTCAACTGGAAAACTGCCGTGGAATCCACCCACCAACTGGAAGCCCAGCTGAACGAATTCTCTCCCACCAGAAGGGCGCAAGCCCTGGAGGCATTGATCGCTTCGGGAGGTAATGCAGGCGCGAGCCAGCAGGCGGTCAACCTGCACTGCCATACATTTTTCTCCTTTAATGCCTACGGCTACTCTCCGTCCGGCCTCGGCTGGCTGGCCCGCCAACGCGGCTTCAAAGCGCTGGGCATCGTGGATTTCGATGTTCTGGATGGGGTGGATGAGTTCCTGGGAGTTTGCGACCTTCTTGGCGTGCGCGGCTCTGCCGGCATGGAGACGCGCGTCTTCATCCCTGAATTTGCGAGCCGCGAGATCAATTCCCCCGGAGAGCCGGGCGTGTATTATTCCATGGGTATTGGTTTTACCTCGAGTCGGCCCCCGGCCACAGTCGCTCCGACCCTGAATGACATGCGCCAGCGTGCTGAAGATCGCAACCGCAGGATGCTGGCCCGGATTAATGAATTCCTTTCACCGGTGACGGTGAGCTATGATCGCGACGTACTCCCGCTCACACCAGCCGGCAATGCCACCGAGCGTCACATGCTGATGGCTTACCTGCAGGCGGCTGCCGATCTTTTCCCGGACCCTGTCCTATTCTGGGCTGAAAAGCTCCAGTTGTCGCCAGAACAGGTTGCCGCCCAGATCGGGGACGCCGTCAAGTTCCCGAACACGCTTCGGGCGAAGCTGATGAAACGCGGCGGGGTCGGGTATGTCCAGCCGGGAGCGGAGTCCTTCCCAAGCCTGGAAAATGTCAATCAGTTTATTATCGCTTGCGGCGCGCTGCCCTGTGCCACCTGGCTGGACGGAACTTCCGCCGGCGAGCAGGCCGAGCAGGAACTGCTCAGTCTTTTGATCGACCAAGGCGCCGCAGCCCTCAACATCATCCCGGACCGCAACTGGAACATCTCCGACCCCGAAAAGCGCCCTTTAATGGTGCAGAGGCTGTACGAGGTCGTGGCCCTGGCCGGCAAACTCGACCTGCCGCTCAATGTTGGCACCGAGATGAACGCCCCCGGCCAGAAGCTGGTCGACGATTTCGAGGCGCCCGAACTGGCACCTGTGCGCCAGGCTTTCCTGGATGGCGCGGATTTCATCTATGGCCATACAGTCCTGCAGCGGGCAGTTTGCCTGGGCTACCAGAGCGAGTGGGCCCGGGCGCATTTACCCGAACGCCGGGAGCGAAATGCCTTTTACTCCCGGGTAGGGCGTCGCGTGGCACCAGGGCAAGCCGGGATGGCCCGGCTGAAGCGGCTGACTTCCGATCTTTCACCGGTTGAAGTGTTGGACCGGTTGGCACACCCGGCTTGATTTAGAAAGGGTTCAAGCTGATTCTGTCTCTAATGGGATACACCCATGACTCACCACTACCTGCTGGCACATGACCTGGGAACAACCGGAAACAAGGCTACTCTCTTTGATGCTGAAGAGGGCGAGTCGCTGGCATCTACTTTTGAACCTTACCCTACCTTTTATCCACAGCCTGCCTGGGCCGAACAGGACCCGGCTGATTGGGAGAGAGCCATCTGGAATTGCACGCGCCGCCTGCTTTCCCAAACGGGTATCGAAGCTGGAGGGATTGCGGCAATCAGTTTCAGCGGCACCATGCAAGGCGCGCTGCTGGTGGACCGGCAGGGGAAACCCCTGGGCCGGGCCATTATTTGGGCCGACCAGCGCGCCACGCCCCAGGCAGATCTAATTGGTTCGGTGTGCGATCCGCAAACGCTCTACCAACTGACCGGGCAGCGCCTCAGCCCAACCTACACGGCTCCCAAGGTGCTTTGGATCAAAGAGCATTACCCAGAGATCTTTAAACAGGCATATAAAGTGTTACAGGCGAAGGATTATGCGGCCTTCCTGCTGACGGGCGTTTTTGCCACCGATAGCTCGGACGCCTCGGCGACCCTGCTGTTTGACCTGGTTGGCAGACACTGGGCCTCCGACCTGATCGAGGCTCTTGACCTGAACTGCGAGCTCTTCCCCGAGGTGCATGCCTCGACCACCATTATCGGACACGTGACACCAGCGGCAGCCGCCGCCAGCGGCTTGACGGCCGGCACACCGGTGGTCATTGGCGGCGGAGACGGCGCCTGTGCCACGGTTGGCGCTGGGTCGGTGAGGCAGGGTGAGGCTTACGCTTACCTGGGTTCATCTTCCTGGATCGCCGTGACCTCCCGTAAGCCTATTTTTGACCCTCAACAGCGCACCTTTACACTGGCCCACCTCATTCCCGGATTATATTTCCCGCTTGGTACCATGCAGGCGGCTGGCGGAGCATATGGTTGGCTGGAACGCCTGCTCCACCCGCAGGGGAATGCGCAGGCGTTGAAGACCATGGATACTGAGGCGGCCGGCGTACCTGCCGGAGCGAACGGCCTGTTGTTCCTGCCTTACCTGATGGGCGAGCGTAGTCCATATTGGAATCCGCTGGCCCGAGGCGCCCTGGTAGGGCTCTCCATGTCGCATGGCCGGGCAGAAATCGCCCGGGCGGTTCTGGAAGGAGTGGCGCTTAATCTCGGGTTGATCCTGGAAGCTCTGCGGGCGCAGGAAGTACAGATTGGCAGGCTGCTCTTGATTGGCGGAGGGGCCAGGAGTGCGGTCTGGCGCCAAATCCTGGCGGATGTGCTGGATTTGCCCGTCTGGTTGCCAGCACTGACCACCGAGGCAACGGCCCTGGGTGCGGTGGTAGCGGCCGGAGTAGGGGTGGGCTTGTTTGAAGATTTTAGTGTTGTCGATCAACTGGTCTCTCCACATGAAGCCGAGCACCCGGCGCCTGCGCGTCATCAGTATTATGCTGCTCTGCTGGATCTTTTCCGGCAGACTTATGAGGCGCTCGATCCCATCTTTGCCAAATTGGCCGGACCGGCGGCTGTGAAACCAGACTTTGAGAATTGAGAGAATAGAGGTATGTATGAGTGATAAACTTGACGATTACCGAAGCGGAAGCACCCCGCTGCCCAGCACCTACAAACTCTGGCCGCTGTACGGCGCCGGGCTGGAAAACCTGGGCAAGGACGGACAGCCCGTCGAAGTCCCCACGCCCACTTACGGACCCGACGAACTGCTCATCCGCCACGATGCCTGTGGCCTATGCTTCTCAGACGTAAAGGTCCTCGCCCAGGGGCAGAACCACCCGCGCATCTTCCGCGACATGCAGAAGGAGCCGGTGGTCCTGGGTCATGAGGTCTCGATGACCATCCTGGGGGTGGGCAGGAACCTGGCCAGCCGCTACAAGGTGGGCGAACGCCTGACCCTGGAGACGGATATCGTGATCAAAGGCAAGACATATGCATACGGCTACTGGTACCAGGGCGGGCTCTCCCAGTACTCCGTCATCGGGCCTGAGATCTACGCCAGCGACCTGGGCAACAACCTGATCAAGGTACGCCCTGATAAAAGTTACGCCGAGATCGCCCTGACAGAGCCGTGGGCCTGCGTTGTGGCGGCCTATGCGCTGAAATACCGAACCGGCCTGAAAAACGGCGGCGTAACCTGGATCATCGGCGCCGGTGGAAAAGAGCCGTACACGATCAGTGCCGGGTTTGACTCCGCCTCCCACCCGGCCCGGCTGCTGTTGACCGATGTGCCGGCTGGCCTCGCGGCCTGGCTGAAGGAACGCAGCGCACAGCTGGGTGTCGAAGTGAGCGAGGTGAGCGGGATCGAGGCGGCCCCCATCGAGTTTGTTGACGATATTGTGCTGCTGGGGGCGAATGCCGACCTGATCGAACAGGCCAGCCCCCACCTGGGGCAGTTCGGCGTGATGGCCATCCTGGCTGAAAAGCCCCTTGAGCGCCGGGTTAATGTGGATGTCGGGCGCATCCATTACCACCGCTGGGTCTATGTGGGCACCACAAAGGCCGACATCGCTGCGGCCTACCACGACCTGCCGGTGCGTTCGAATCTCAAAGCGGGAGGCCGGGCCTGGATCGTCGGCGCGGGCGGCCCGATGGGACGCATGCACGTCCAGCGCGCCATTGAGTTCAACGATCCTCCAGCGGTACTCGTTTGCACCGACGTGAATGACATGCGCCTGGGTGAACTGTGCGAGGCCTTTGCCGAACAGGCCAAAGCCAAAGGGATCCAGTTCATCTGCCTCAACCCGACGAAAACGGCCGAGTATGAAGCCGCAACGTCCGCCCTGCGTCAGAGCGGATTTGACGATATCGTGGTGCTGGCGCCCGTGCCTTCCGCCATCGCCGATGCCAGCAATCACCTGGCGCCCGGCGGGGTGATGAACGTATTCGCCGGGGTGGCGCGCGGCACGCTGGCGGCACTGGATTTGAGCGGCGCATACCTGCAGGGCAAGCGCATCATCGGGCACTCGGCCTCGCTGATGAGCGACTTCGAGCTGGTCCTGGACAAGACCAACTCCGGCGAACTTTCACCCAACCGTTCGGTGGCGGCGGTCGGATCCTTGAGCGCCGCCCGCGACGGCCTCAAGGCGGTGAAGGAGGCCACTCTGGCTGGAAAGGTGGTCATCTATCCCAACATCAAGGAACTGCCCTTGACCACACTGGGCGAGCTTAAGGAAAAGCTGCCGACCGTCTACGCCCGGCTGAATGCACGCGGCGAGTGGACCAATGCAGCCGAAGAGGAGTTTTTGCGGCAGATGCTGCCGTAGAACGAGTTCGTTTTTTATCCGTATGGCAAACGAAATAAATCAAACCAACTTAAAGGAGAAAAGTAAAAATGGCTGAACAAAAAAGAAAGAAAGTACGTGTGGCAATTGTCGGCGTGGGTAACTGCGCCTCCTCACTGGTGCAGGGCGTCGAATTCTACAAAAATGCCAAGGAAACCGACACGGTCCCCGGCCTGATGCACGTAAACCTGGGCGGATACCACATCCATGATATTGAGTTCTCTGCCGCCTTCGATGTGGTCGATACCAAGGTCGGCCTGGACCTGAGCGAAGCGATCGCCGCCTTCCCGAACAACACGATCAAGTTCTCGGATGTGCCCCACCTGGGTGTCAAAGTCGAGCGCGGCATGACACACGACGGGTTGGGCAAATACCTCAGCACCAAGGTCAAGAAGGCCCCCGGCCCCACCGCCGACATCGTCAAGATCCTGAAGGACACCAGGACGGACGTGGTGGTCAGCTACCTGCCGGTCGGTTCGGAGGAAGCCACCAAGTGGTACGTGGAGCAGGTATTGGATGCGGGCTGCGGTTTCGTCAACTGCATCCCGGTTTTCATCGCCTCCCAGCCCTACTGGCAGAAACGATTCGTCGAGCGCGGCCTGCCGATCATCGGCGACGATATCAAGAGCCAGGTCGGCGCCACCATCACCCACCGCGTCCTGACCACCTTGTTCGAGGAGCGCGGCGTCCATCTTGACCATACCTACCAGCTCAACTTCGGCGGCAACATGGATTTCTTCAACATGCTGGAGCGCGAGCGGCTGGAGTCGAAGAAGATCTCCAAAACCCAGGCAGTCACCTCCATGCTGGGCTTCGAAATGGACCCCGACGACATCCACGTCGGCCCGTCGGACTACGTACCTTGGCTGACCGACCGCAAGTTCTGCTATATCAAAATGGAAGGCACCACCTTTGGCAACGTACCCCTGAACCTGGAATGCAAGCTGGAAGTGTGGGACAGCCCCAACTCGGCCGGCGTGGTCATCGATGCCATCCGCTGCGCCAAGCTGGCCCTGGATCGCGGCGTCTCCGGCGCGCTGCTGGCCCCGTCTTCTTACTTCATGAAGTCGCCGGCCGAGCAGTACACCGACGATATTGCCCGCCAGAAGACCGAAGATTTCATCGCCGGGAAATAATAAAAACGTTTGAACGTTTGAACGTTTCCACGTTCAAACGTTCAAACGTGGAAAGATTGAAATGGATAAACTCTTGAAAGATCGAATCGCACTGGTGACCGGCGGGGCGCAGGGCCTGGGGCAGGCCATCTGTGCCCGGCTGGCGGAGGAGGGCTGCCATGTCGTGGTCGCCGACCTGAACGAGCCGAAGGCAGTCGAGACCGCCCGGAGCATCAGCGCAGCCACTGACCGGCGCACCCTGGCGGTCCAGGTGGACGTGACCGACGAAGCCCAGGTCGAGGCGCTGGTGAAGCGCTGCGTGCAGGAGTTCGGGCGCCTGGACATCCTGGTATCGAACGCTGGCATCCTCATTGCCGAGGAGATCACCGAATTCCCGGCTGAGAAGTGGCGCGCCGTGATGAACGTCAACCTGTTCGGGTATTTCCTGTGCGCCAAGCACGCGGCGCGCGTCATGAAGACGCAGAAGAGCGGCGTGATCCTGGAGATCAACTCGAAATCCGGCAAGAAGGGCAGTTTCAAGAATTCCGCCTACGCCGCCTCCAAGTTTGGCGGCATTGGCCTGACGCAGAGCATCGCCCTCGAGCTGGCCGGATACGGCGTGCGCGTCAATGCCATTTGCCCCGGCAACCTGCTCGACTCGCCGCTTTGGACTGAAGGCCCGAATGCCCTGTTCAAGCAGTATGCCCGCAACCGGGGGATCAGCGAAGAGCAGGTCCGCCAGACCTACATCGACCAGGTGCCGATGAAACGCGGCTGCACCTATGCCGATGTGTGCAACGTGGTGGTCTTCCTGGCCTCCGACCAGGCCAGCTATATGACCGGCCAGGCGATCAATGTCACCGGAGGGCAGGAGATGCGCTAAGCGGTGACAGGTTGGAAGCGGAAGAGTAGAGACGAACTTCTTACATGTTGGTGATTGCATAGATCACCAATACAGGGAGTTCGTCTTTTCGTTTTTTTGCACGTAAACCCGCTCAGGAAAAACGCAACTTCCAGTTTGTGAACCGGCCCGGCTGCCGATGCAATCCCCGAAGGTTGGGCCAGGGGAACCCGTTTTTTCAGCTTACGCGGGATCGTTGGGCCCAAACAATGAAGAACAATTCCTTGAGGAAGAGAGAAGTGAACAGAGAACGGGGAGTCGAAGGGGTGTAAGGAGAATTTAACTGCAGGCTTGAAGCTTTTTTAAGGTTTTCGTGCAAGGCCAGGCGCATTTAGGGAGGCCGTAAAGGTCGGGCAAGGCTGGAGAGGCTAACGGAGCAAGAATTGATCCTCCGGAATTGGGCCAAAAATCAGCATTTTTGGGTTGTTTTTTGACGAAATTTGATTAAAAAGATGATGGTTGTTCTGCCCGGATGGAGGGAGGATTTTTCATAGTGGGGCGGATTTGGATGCGGTGCAGATTGTCCAAGCCTGGTTGGCTGACCCGTTCCAGAAGTTCTGCAGGTAGGGTAAAATCCTTTCGGCAAGTCATGGCGTCTGCCCTTTTGGTTTCGTCACCGCGAGATAACTCCTGACCTGCTCTTTTGAAGAAATTACAAAAAATAGTTGGCACTACCAACAACTCAATGGAAAATCCGCGCATCTATGCATAAATCCGTACTCTCAATTTTATAAAAGAGGTCAAAATGGCTTTGGTAACACTCAAAACAATGTTAGATAAGGCGTATCAAAAACGCTATGCCGTGGGAGCTTTTAATGTCGTCAACCTCAGTTTTTTGGAGGCCATTATCCTGGCCGCCCGCCATACAGCCTCTCCGGTGGTGTTGAATATTGCCGAGGTGCATTTTCCCTTTGTAACGATGGAACATATTGTTCCGGTAGTCAGGGAAATTGCCAAGCGGGAACGATTTGATGTTGTCCTTAACCTGGACCATGGTCTCACAATCAATGCGATTGAACGGGCCCTGGCAAACGGGTTCACCTCGATCATGTTTGATGGTTCACACCTGGATTTCGATGAAAACATCCGGCAAACCCGCGAAGTGGCGCGCATGTGCCATGCCTGGAATATTTCCATCGAGGCAGAGCTTGGCGCTGTCGGTGGCGCCGAAGGGGGTGGACTGGTAAGCAGCGCCGACCCGGCAAAATATACCGATCTTGAACAGGCGAAAATATTTGTTGAACAAACCGGGGTGGATGCGCTGGCAGTGGCCATCGGCAATTCACATGGACGCTATAAGGGTCCGCCCGAGCTGGATTTTGAGCGGCTGCGGGCAATTCGTGATGCGGTGGATATTCCACTGGTCTTGCATGGCGGCTCAGGAATTTCGGCGGCTGATTTTCGAAAAGCGATCTCACTCGGCATCGCCAAAATCAATTTCTTTACAGGGATGTCTGAAGCGGCCATCAAGGCTACCGCAAGCTACATGAGCGGTGTTGGAGAACATTATAATGATTACCCGATGATGATGAATTATGTTAAAGACTGCGTTGCCAGCGTTGTTGCCGAACAAATGGAGATATTTGGCAGCCGAGGCCAGGCCGCAGAAGAATTATGAAGAAGCCGTTATAAACCCGCTATGGGCGGCTCCTCGCCGCCGAGGTCCCCTACGCTTCCCCCATGGCTGGGGGCAAGCTGCTCCGCCCTTTCAGGGTGCAGGCGGGGATGCTACGCGAACGGCGGCGAGAGCAGTGACCACAACTTAACCATAAGGCATCTTAAGGAGAAAATTTTATGACGCAAAAATCAAGGTTTGCACTTTTTTTCGGCAATCGCGGTTTCTTCCCGGCGTCTTTGATCGCCGGTGCACGTGAGGAGATGAAACGCGAACTGAACACCCTCGGGCACGAAGTCCTGATGCTGGATGAGGAGGCCACGCGTTACGGAGCCGTCGAAACACCGCAGGAGGGCGAGATCTACGCCAACTTCCTGCGGGCCAACCGTGGCAGGTTTAACGGCGTGATCGTCTGCCTGCCCAACTTTGGCGACGAGACCGGGGCGGTGGCTGCGCTCCAGGAAGCCGGCGTGCCAATCTGGATCCAGGCGTACCCGGATGAATATGACCGGATGAGCCCAGCGCTGAGGCGCGACGCGTTCTGCGGCAAGATTTCGATCATGGATGTATTTCGCCAGTATGGTGTCAAGTTCACGGCTTTCAAGCCGCATACCGTCAAACCTGGCAGCCAACTTTTCAAGGCAAATGTGGACGAGTTCGACCGCATCTGCCAGGTGGTGGGCGGCGTTAAAGGGATGGTCGTTGGTGCGATCGGGGCGCGCACAACCCCCTTCAAGACCGTACGTATTGATGAAGTGGCATTGCAGCGCGGCGGAGTCACGGTCGAGACCTTTGATTTGTCGGATATTTTCCTGCGCATGAAAGCTGTCAAGCCGGACGAATCCGCCTATGGCGAAAAGGCGGATAGACTGCGGGCCGCCTCATGCTGGGAGGATGTGCCCGGGCAGGCGTTCGACAACCTGGTGCGGCTGGGGGTTACGCTGGATAAACTTACTGAAGAGGCCAGGCTGGATGCCATGGCAATCCGCTGCTGGACCGAAATGCAATTGCAGATGGGCATCAGCCCGTGTGTGGCAATGGGGGTCCTCAATGAGACCGGCCTGGCCGCCGCCTGCGAGGTTGATCTGGGCAATGCCGTGGCCATGCGGGCTCTTCACCTCGCATCCTACGAACCAGCCGGCCTGCTGGACTGGAACAACAACTACGGGGAGGAAGACGAGAAGTGCATCCTGTTCCACTGCGGTCCGCTCGCGCCAAGCATGATGGAGGGCCAGGGACGTATTATCGATCACGCCATCCTGGCGAATGCGGTCGGCGTGGGGAATGGTTACGGCTGTAATGCGGGGCGCATTAAGCCAATGGACTTCACTTTCGGCAGCTTGATGACCGATGAAGGCCGCGTGAAAATGTACCTGGGCGAAGGCCGTATCACCTCTGACCCGATCCCGGACAATTTCTTTGGCGTGGGTGGAGTGGCCGAGATCCGCAATTTGCAGGATGTGCTTCTCCACATCGGTAAACATGGGCACCGGCATCATGTCAGCATAACCCCCGGTCAGGTCCAGGGTGCGCTGAGCGAGGCCCTGGGACACTATCTCAATTTCGACGTGGCACTCCCACAGAGCCAGGTTCATATAGATGGGATTGAGGCAGGCGAGGTGAAACAGGAATGATCTTTACGGTCACCCTTAATCCTTCCCTGGACCGTACGCTCAGCGTGCCGGAGCTGCACCCGGGTGAAATCCAGCGCGCCAGGTTTGTCCGTGAGGACCTGGGTGGAAAAGGCGTCAATGTCTCGCGCAGCTTGAGGAGATTGGGTATCCCCAGCCGGATCCTTGGATTTGCCGGTGGACGGAGCGGCGATTCTTTACGAGACGGGCTGCTCGCAGAAGGGTTTGAGGTGGCATTCGTGGATACAGGCGCCGAGATTCGCCACAATATCACCCTGTTTGACGAAACCAGCAACCTGTACACCAAGATCAACGAGCTGGGTCCTGAGATAGAGGCGAAATCCGTTGCTGCCCTTGAGGATCTGGTCGGGGAGAGCGCCCAATCCGGAGACCTGTGGGCCTTTTGCGGCAGCCTGCCGCCCGGGGCACCGCTGGACCTGTACGCCCGGTTGATCGCGCGGGTGCAGGAAAAGAATGGTCTGGCTTTTCTGGACGCCAGTGGCGCGGCCCTTCGCTCCGGGGTGACTGCCAGGCCGTTCGCCCTCAAGGTCAATAGCGAGGAAGCGAGTGAGCTGCTTGGTCTGGAACTGGGAAATGACCTGGAAGTGGCCCGCGCGGCAAGCGAACTCCTGAAAGGGACAACACGCCTGGTAATGCTCACGCGTGGAGCGGACGGGTTGGTCCTGGCGACAGGGAGCGAAAGGCTGGTCGCCATCCCGCCGCATGTGGAAGCACGCAGCCCGGTCGGTGCCGGGGACGCAGCCCTTGCCGGGCTGCTTTGGGCCACCTACGAGCAGTGCGACCCGGAAACGACAGCCCGCCGGGCAGTTGCCTGCGGCACGGCAGCCGCCATGCAGGAAGGCACCGGGGTCGGAGAAGCCTCCCTTATACGGGAATTACTGGAAAAAGTCGAAATCCACGAAGCATGAATTCTTCAGGTATAGACTATTTGTTGAGGAAAACCTTATGATGGATAAATTTATTATTCCCAGTGAGATGCGCGCATTGGTTCTGGACGGAACCGGGTTTGAGCACCTGCAAATCCGCAAGGTGCCCACGCCGCGACCTGGACCGGGCCAGATGCTGGCGCGCGTCGATGCAGCCGGCATCTGCACTTCTTTGATCAAGCTGGTCGAGCAAGGGTCGAAGCACCAACAGGTCTATGGCTGGGATCTGGAACGCTGGCCACTGATCCTGGGTGATGAAGGTGCGGTGACACTGGTGGAGGTGGGGTCTGAGCTGCAGAAAACCTACCATCCCGGTGAGCGCTACGTGGTCCAGCCGGCGATTGATCACGCTCCCATCAATCATCTGGAGCGCTACCGCGACGGCGGGCGCGGCATCCACAAAGTAGCGGTCAGCTACACTCTTGGCGGGCACCTGGCTGAGTACATACTCATTCCCGAAGAAGTCCTGGTGGCCGACTGCCTGCTGCCGCTGCCAAGCCCCAAGCTCGCTTACGCCCACGCGGCCATGGCTGAGCCGATCTCATGCGCCGTCTCAGCCCAGGATCACCATGTACATTTGGCCCAGAACAACGGCCTGGCTGAACGGTCGGTGTCCAAAGGGCTTAAGCCTGGCGGAGTGACTGTCATCGTCGGAGCCGGAGCGATGGGACGCTTCCACGTGGAGTTGGCATTGGCCCATCATCCGCGACTGGTGGTGGTAGCCGACTTTATCGAAGAGCGGCTCGAGCTGGTAAAACGCCTGTTCGCGGCGCGTGCCAGGCAGTCGGGGGTTGACCTGATCACCTTTAATCCCAGCAAGGCCGATTTGAAGGCCTTCGTCAACGAACAGAGTAATTATCTTGGTGCCGATGACGTGATCATTGCCGTGGGTGCACGGTCCGCCATCGAGGACGCCATGAACTACCTCGCCCCGGGAGCGGTGCTGAATCTTTTCGGGGGTTTGAAAAGGGGCGACGAGATCGTCGGTTTTGACACGCTGGCAATCCACTACAAATCCATCAACGTGACCGGCTCCAGCGGCGGATCGCCCTGGGATATCGCCCGCACCCTTGAACTGATGGCCAGTGGCGAGTTCGACCCGGGCGTGCACATTACCCGCATTGGCGACCTGGAGCATGCCATCGAACTGCTTAAGATGATCAAGGCTCAGCAGCTCGACGGGAAGGCCATCGTCTACCCCCATCGCCGGACGGAAGCGATCCAGACGGTCCAGGCATGGACGGCTGCAGACGAGCAAAGGTATCTTTCCAAACAAAGTTGAAGCATGCCATTAACAGGCACACGCACGTTCGTTGGTTTTGGTTTCGGGGCAATCCAAAGCGGGTTGTTCCTTTACGAGGCTTTTAACTCGGGAGCATTCCGACGGCTGGTCGTGGTCGAGGTGGTGCCCGAGGTAGTGCAGGCCGTCCGGCAGGAAGGCGGTTTTTTTTGCGTCAACATCGCCCACCGGGATCGGGTCGAGTCAGCCTGCCTCGGCCCGGTCGAGATATATGACCCGGGCGTGGAAGCCGACCGGAAGAACATCCTGGCGGCCATCGCCGAGGCAGAAGAGATCGCCACGGCGGTCCCGAGCGTGGGTTTCTACGTTTCAGAAAAGCCCGGGAGTATCCACCGCCTGCTGGCCGACGGGTTGTGCCAGAAAGTCGATCTGAACGGGCGGCGCGCCGTCATTTACGCCGCAGAAAACCACAATCACGCCGCTGAAATCCTGGAGGCTGCCGTGATGGGCGTGATCCCCCCGGAACGGCAGTCCGCCGTGCGCACACGGGTGCGCTTCCTCAACACCGTCATCGGGAAGATGAGCCAGGTTATCGTCGACCGGGAGGAAGTACACAGGCGCAGCCTGACGCCGATCACACCCGGCCAACCGCGCGCTTTCCTGGTGGAAGCCTTCAACCACATCCTGGTCTCCAAGGTCCAATTCCCCGAGCCGTTCGAACGCGGCATTTCCGTACTGCTGGAAAAGGATGACCTGCTGCCTTTCGAGGAAGCCAAGCTGTACGGGCACAACGCCACGCATGCCCTGCTGGGGTACCTGGGAGCCCTATTGGGCGCTCAACGCGTCGCCGACCTGCAGGAGACTCCGGGTATGCTGCCCTTCGCCCGGGCGGCTTTCATGGATGAATTGGGAGCAGCCCTGATCCGCAAGCACGCCGGCCTCGACCCGCTCTTCACGCCAGGCGGATACCGGGAGTTCGCGGACGATCTGCTCGAACGCATGACGAACCCATTCCTGGTGGATATGATCGAGCGTGTGACACGCGATACCGAACGTAAATTGGGCTGGAACGACCGGCTTATCGGCACAATGCGCATGGCCCTCAAGCAGGGCATCACGCCGCGCCGCTACGCCATGGGTGCCGCCGCGGCGCTGGCCCGGCTCGATCCGGCCACCCTGGAAGGGCAGAGGCTGTCCGGGAGTTTACTGGAGGCTTTATGGCAGGAGGCTGCCCCTATTCAGGCCGAGCGGGATCGAATTGTGAACCTGATCGAGAGCGCACTGGTTGAACTGCGCGCCTGGCGCGCCGGCGGCTGCCCGAATTTGGATGACTTTTACAGACGCAACCATGCCTCACCAAGCTCTACACTTTATTGACTATCACTGCATAATGCCAGACAGCAGCGAGCTGGACTGCGCGGCCGAGCCATAGATCCTCCCGCGGAACTCCGCCTCGCCTTCCAGCAACTTACCGAACGCCTGGACCAAATCGAGACCAATATAATCAGCCTGCGCGAGGGATTGACCACAGCCGCCAGCCAACCCGCAGCCCCAGCCCCCACCGGCGAAACCATCACCCTTGATGCAAACGCCTTGATTATGTCTTTTGATGACACTGGCCACGCGATATATAAAGTCAAAGGCGGGCAGTATCAAAAATTCGGTGTGCGCGTCTGGCCGGAAATCCTTCCCGCTCTTGGCGTGGACCCCGATACCCTCAACCCCGGCCCGAATCCGGTTAACCTCAAGGTGAATGTGCTCATGGGGGACAATGGCCCCCGGAAGGTGATCGGCCTGGCAAAGTAAAGACAATTAAATAATCAACATGCAGCCGCCTGGGCACGTGTACCCGGTACTTTCGGGTAGCAGCCGAGGCGGCTTTTTTTGTGATTAAATCTGATAATTTCAGTCGGATTAAGCGCAAAAAACGCGGATCTGCCCCTAAGGTTCGTGGCAGCCGCCGTGACGCTTCGCCGGCGGGTCTCAGATCGGGCTTTATCCTGCGAGCTGCCGGCTGAGCAACAGCTTTGAGCATTATCTTCCTCGACGCGTTCCCGAATGACTGAGCAGAATTCCGTTGACCACGGTAGAACTCCCGTTAGGCCAGGCGGCTGACTAGCGCCGCCTCTGAGATCCATACGAGAACATGGCCGCGCCAGCAGGTGAGGGGGCTCGGGCTGAATCGCCGCGACCACGATAAGTATTCTAACAAATAGCCTTATAATATCCTTACATGGATTTTATACGATCCGCTTATAAGCGAGTTAGCCCGCTCTATAGATATCGTACCCAAAGGTTTTGAGTGGCCTTTCCTACCGCGGGTACAATTCTGGTGCAGTTGGACTCACGAACCGTAGAAAGTATGAACAGCGGAGACTAAATGACCCATATCTCAAGACAAAATATTCACAAATACAGCGCGTGGACGCCGTATACACGCCAAGACCGAACTCTGATTCGCTTTCACGGCTCGAAGGAGAATAAGCAAATGAATAAGCTTCTTAGTGTTAGCTCGATTACGATGATCCTCGTCCTTGCGGCTTGTAGTCCGGCTGCAGCCCCTACGCAGACCGCTGCCCCGATTGTTCCGTTGACGTTTCCCGCAATCGCATTCTACGGCAATCGCACTGGCGATAATGAGATCTACGTTATGAATGAGGATGGCAGCGGCCAGGTTGACCTCACAAACAACCCGGCGGACGATACCCAGCCTGTTTGGTCGCCTGACCACACTCGGATCGCATTCAGGTCCGATCGCGATGGCAACCAGGAGATCTACGTCATGAACGCCGATGGCAGCCACCCGAGGAACCTTACGCAGAACCCCGCGTGGGATGACCGCCCTGCCTGGTCGCCGGACGGTAAGCAGATCGCCTTTACCTCAGACCGTTCTGGCACCCAAAACTGCCCCTGCCTCTACCTGATGAATGCCGATGGCAGCGGGCAGACCCAGCTCACCATCAGCGGACAGGAAATCACGGCGTACGCCCTCGCGTGGTCCCCAGATGGGACCCGGATCGCCGTTGTTGACCCCTCCGAGGACAACAAGGCCATCATGTTGATCAAAATGGACGGCAGCAGTGCCGATCGCATCGCCCTCAAAGCCGGCAGCGTCGCCTGGTCGCCGGATGGGAAGCGGCTGGCCTTCGGTTCGGGGCAGGCCTCCAGCACCGACAACTACGAGATTTATGTGATGAATGTGGATGGCAGCAACCGGATCAACCTCACGAACAGCCCGGCGACAGACGACAACCCTGTCTGGTCCCCGGATGGAAAGCAAATTGCTTTCAATTCGGACCGCGACGGCAACCAGGAAATCTATGTCATGAATGCGGACGGCAGCAACCCGACCAATGTGAGCAACAGCCCGGGTTACGACTATTTCCCTGCCTGGTCTACAAAATAGCCAGTGCATTTGGTCATGAGCCGCAAAGGGCAATCGCGGGAAGGATACCACTCGAGTCGCATTTCCTCTTCCAGCCAAGCCTCTGCGGTTCCAAATCAGTTGCAGATGGGAAAAACATGCAGTAGAAACCGTGCTCTCTGTAGAGCGATTTATCCGTAAATTCGGAACCGCGTAGACCTGAAATCATTCGATACACGAGAGAGCTACTCTGCGAATCGCCTTATTTTGAGATTCGTGGTTGTAATGGTGTGTAGTGGTCTGTAGTAAATTTTGGCATTGCCGTCGATAATGTAGGTTCATGAAAGATGAAGAGAGAGTCTTCTAAAACCCAGAGCGGGCTAACAAAGCGTGCAGCGGATTGGCGTGGAGTCTGCGCGATCTCAGGTAAATTTGAGCAAATTTCTAGATTTCGTTGGTTGTGGTATTCTCACGCCAACCGCTAACGCCAGCCGTTGAAGCTGTCGAATAAGGTGAAAAAAGAGAAAACCAAGCTGGAAAAAGTAATACGATAATGAAGGACTTGCGCCTATCGAAAATACAAAGTAGGTTTTTCGACAGTCTCGTTAGGCGGCACTCATGCTGCGTATCGTCGTCGAAAGGAGTCCCAATGATCGAGTCCGTTCTCACTGTGACACTGCATGCCGTATCCGCACGCGGTCAAGGCAAGATTGATACCTTCCAGACAGTTTTCGTTCACGGACACAACGCTATTGCAACAATTGCGCTTTCCGCATTCACCAATGGCGAAGAGAATGGACGAATGGGGGTTGCCACCGCGATTGTCACGAAAGCGGGCGTTGTAACGGCTCCTGGGCGCACTGACAACCTGCCGCTCAATCCGATCGATATCATGTGCAATCAGATTTACATTCCTAACTGTTCGTTTGTGACGTTCCGTCTTGGGGTAGAGATGGCGGAGGGCATCGCACTGGGAACGGTGTTTGTCGAAGGCGCTCAGGTGAAGCTATCCACACGCACCAAGGCGGCATGGATCGTAGATAAGGAAACCGGCCGCGTTGTGGGCTTTCACAATGTTGCCTTCCCCGTCGGCACCCATCTTCCCAGCGACGCGCTAGTGCTGCGTCGCTTCCGCGAATGCGCAGCCGCGGCCTTGGGCAGCGATGTGCGGTCGCTCTCAGTGTATCCGGTCACTCGACAGCCGGCTGTCATTGCTGCGGGGCTCGTTGTTGATCAAGAGAGCGGGCGCGTGAAGTACGCGACGCGCCACCGAGCGCGCTCTAGGCTAGCAACGGCGCTGCGTCACGGCAACTGAGTGCTCAACGCAATAGGAGAATGAACGGAAGCTCTAGGCGATCCGACCTCGGCCCCTACCAGGGTCACTGATCGGCACAACACTGGTTGATCTTTAAGACGTTGGTCGCGGAAACGCCCGAGGCCTAACATGGCGCTCAACCTTGCTCCCTTCGGTCGCTGGACGCTGCGCGGCTTTATCGCACAGCGCCGGTTAGCTCTACGTTGAGTGCCCTGCCTTTCGGTAGGGCTTTTATTAATCACCAAACTTTTAATATTTCCCTTTCTCGGTAATACTCCAATCTCTTCCGAAGGTCTGCCGCTGCGCAGGGCATATCGGCGGTCTCGTAATCGGCTACCAGTTGTTCCAATGCCTTCAGGTCCAGGAGAGGCGATAAAAGGATCTGGTCGCGCCGGCGACCCAGAACTACGATGATCGCCATGCGCTCTTCCAGCCGGGAATTGAATTTCGCCGGTTCAAAATTCCTCATGGGGTACCTGTACCCACGCCAGTGGGCATCCTTTCGACCAACTTCTTTAATTCTTGGCCAATGGGGAGCGACGCATTTCTACGCCGTTCTTCAATGTACTCCCGTACCGCGGGTAATTCCCCTTCGCTTTCCATCAGCCGGTTGATTTCAGCCCGGTATGCCTGGTAAAAATGCGCCCGGTCTAGGCTCTCATCTTCCCCTGGAAAATCCGGCCAGCCGAGCAGCGCAGCTGCCCGCCCAACTAGCTCATGGCTCCAGTGCAATCGTTCCTCGTGAATCAGCACTGCCCCTCTTTCGTTGGTGATCATGTTCCCGTTTTTATCTAATTCGATACGGGTTCGAGTCATGTCCTTTGGCATCTTGCATATTTCCGCCCAGGCTTCGAACTCGTTGGGAATTCCAAGAGAGTTCACGCACAGTTTTAGAGCCTTCTCCCGGATCTCGCTGGCTGCAGGCGGAAATGCCCGGCCTGATTCGGCACAGGCTGCCTTGACCGCCAGTTTAAGTGTTTCTCCTGGAATATCACCGAGGAGGTCAAGCAAAACATCCACCGCATTGATTGGGCTGATAACGTCAGGTGAATAGTTTGGGAAAACCAGCTTCATGTAACCGATAATCTCTGCAATATCTTTTCGAGTGCTCACGTTTTTACCTCCGCTGCTACAGCTAGATTTTTGAAAAATTCAGTATTGTCACCTTTTGACTTTGGGGTGTTGTCAATCCACTTCTTCGCCGCTGTTTCCAGGCTGTCCAGTAATCCGCCTCGGTTGATCATGTGGATTTCACGCCGCTCAGCCCAGGTTGCAATCTCGGAAAGGCGCGCAAATCCGATAGCCTCGTACAAGGTTTGCCAGCGTTCCCGCTCCCGCTTGCTGAAAAAACTGCCAAAATGCGCGCTGAATTCTTCCTCAACCGGATCGCCTGGCGGCGGATTTGCCTGCACCTGCACCGCAGGTGTTTCTCCCCCACACCCCCCTCTTCAGAATCAGAAACAGAAGAAGAGGAAGAATAATATATAGAATCATTTTCTGTCACATCACCGTCACAAGTACCGTCACCGTGACGCTCTTTGTAACGCTCTCTGTATCGCCTTGTCCTTTCATAGGAATTAGAATATTGACGCTTTCTTGAAATTGGTGACTACCCATCCTTGTGGCGTTTCATGCACTACCCCGACTTGCGTCAATGCCGATAACGTCTCAGCGATCTTGACCTCGTCAAGCCTGAGCCGCCATGCAAGCCGCGCTACGGGCGGTAGCAGACCATCGTTCCCGTTCTCGCCAGCGACGAGAAACAGCTCTATGGCACGCCACTTGATAAATTCAGGTAGGGTCCCAAACTTATCATCATCCAGGATCTCCATATACAATTTGATCCAGAACTTCTTTGTCATGTGTTCCTTTTTTCTTGTCCGTTAGAAAGCGAACGGTCGGTGAGGAAAAGAACTTTCCTCACCGACCTGAGTGCAAACGCTTATCTACTTCCTTAGACGATTGACCGCAATTTGACTGCAATCCCCACTAGAACACATGTTCTCTGTGGTCAATTTCCCAACCAAAAACCCCCAGATATGGGGGCATTGGACTTACTATCCACCAGATATAGGTGCGCCCGGCAGGAGTCGGACCTGCGACCAAACGATTATGAGTTGTCTGCGATAACCACTTCACTACGTCCTCCGACCGAATTACGATCTCCGCTAATTAGTTCACTTGCTGCTGTAACCTCGTCATTCCCTGCCCGCCCATTCGCTCTTCTCATACGCTTTAATCTCGATCATTGAGTCCATCCCCAGGGGAACACCTTTGCGGGTGCAGTAGACATCCCAGACGGCGCTGAACGGCATGGATTTTATTTCTTCCTGCAAGCCCAGGCGGCTGGAGAAATCCCCATCTCTCTCAATCTCATTGAGCCTTACGACCGGCTCGAGCAGCGCCATGAGCAATGCCCGCAAGGTGCTGCGCGCTCCTATCGTCCAGGCGGCTATACGGTTGATACTGGCATCAAAATAATCCAGGCTGAAGTGAATGCGTTCCAAAGCCCGGCTGCGGACGGATTCGCGGGCGATGGCCTGCAGGTCATCCGTCAAAGTCACCACATGGTCACTGTCCCAGCGGACGCCGCGGCTGACATGCAGCAGCAGCCCCTCCAGGAAGAGCATGAGAGCCGGAATCTTGTCGGCAATGCTCTCGGTGGGATGGAAATGTCCGCTGTCGAGGGTCAACAGGATCTTCCGGCTGACGGCATAGGCCAGGTAGAACTCCATTGAACCAGTCGTGTAACTCTCCAGACCCATGCCAAAAAGTTTGGGTTCGACCGCGTCCAGGTTGAGACGCGGTTCGATCTTCTCAGCCAGGATGGCATCCAGAGATTCGAGCAGGCGGCGGCGGGGTGCCTGGCGATCAGCTGGAGTGTCCTTGAAGCCATCCGGGATCCAGATGTTCGTCACGGCCGGAGTGCCTAGCTGTTGCCCAAAATAAGCACCAATCCGGCGGCAGGCGATGCAATGTTCCACCCAGAATTGGCGGATGGCCGGATCCTGGTGAGAGAGCGTGAAACCGTCCGCCGCCAGTGGATGGGAAAAGCAGGTCGGGTTGAAATCCAGGCCATGTTCATTCGCCCTAGCCCAATCCACCCAGGCTGAGAAATGGGCCGGCTCGATCCGGTTCCGTTCTACCTTTCCATCTGCCTCCAAATAAATCGCATGCAAGGCCAGGCGGTGTTTGCCGGGCAGCAGCCGGTAAGCAAAGTCCAGGTCGCGGCGCAGTTCGTCGGCGTTGCGCGCCTTGCCGGGATAATTGCCGGTGACGGCAATGCCTCCGGTCAGCCCACCAGTACGGTTTTCGAAACCGCCCACGTCATCCCCCTGCCAGCAATGCAGGCTGAGGGGGATGGCCTCCAGCCGGGTGAGAGCGGCTTCTGTATCCACGCCCATTGAGGCATAGCGTTCCTTGGCAATGGCGTACGCAGATTGGATTTGGAATTCTGATGATGGGCTCATAAAAGGGATCCTTGGAATATGTCTCAGGCCTGGTATTAATTGCTTCATTATTCAATTTCACGCACGGCAAGGGATATTACAGCCTTGCCCTTTGACCTGCACGGTCTAATTAATTGTACCAGAGTGCCACTCCAGTAAAGCGGACTGACAGGTTGTCGCAGTCTGCAGACGGTGAGAGTCTCAAATTGTGTGATCATCCTTGCCCCCCTTTGTCACGACTAAGAAAAACAATCCTGCACTTCCAGGTACCTGCACCCTGGTTTTATTGACAGGATTGATGAAAATTATTGATACTTGACAAAACACAAAATTAATCTTATATTAATGTTATCGAAACAGCAACAATCAGCAAATATCTCCAATAGGATTATTCGTTGACTGTCTATACCCGCCGGAAAGCTCTTCTGGAACTGCTCCGCCAACAATCCGATTTGCACGTACCGGAGTTGGCGGTCGCCTTGTCGGTTTCGGAGGGGACGGTTCGCAACGATTTGAATGCTTTGGAAGCCGAAAAACAGTTGTTCCGGGTGCATGGGGGAGCTGTGCTCAATGAGCAAATAGGCTTCCTTGACACGAAATACTCTGCACGATTCCAGCATAATATTGAAGCCAAGAAAACCATTGGCAGGCGAGCGGTGGAATTAGTCAAAGACGGGGATTCGATCCTGTTGGATGCCAGTTCGACGATCTATTATTTTGCCCAGACGCTTCAAGAGCGGAGACAACTCCGCATTGTGACAAACGGTATCGATGTAGCCCGTTTGCTTGCCCGGGAGCCAACCAATACCGTCATCCTGTTGGGGGGTGTACTAAACCTTGAAGGCACCTCGATCACCGGCCTATTTAATGAGCAGATCATCCAGGAACTCCATATCCAAAAAGCGTTCGTCTCCTGCAGCGGATTTACCATTGAACACGGCATGACGGAAGTTCACCTGGCTGAAGCGCAGATCAAACATAAGGCGATCGAATCCGCCAACCAAGTTATTGCACTGATCAACTCGAGCAAATTCGGGAAAGAGGACCTGACTTCTTTTGCACGTCCCGAGCAGATCAGTTGCTTATACACTGATATTGGGTTATCCCCCGAATGGAACACCCGGCTTCATGAGGCGGGGATTCAGGTCACCCTCTGTGGGGAGGGCGAACCTTCCACTCCGTGTTCGTGAGAAGCCACCCTGTGACTGAATATATACTTGGGTTATCCAATATTACAAAATGGTGCGGGGATTAATCCGTTATTGGGAGAATGATCATAACCATGAATGAAAACAATCATCGCATATTATTGGAAGTGCAAAAGCTGACACGCCGTTTCCCGGGCGTTCTCGCGCTAAGTCAGGTGGACTTCGATGTGCGCGCAGGAGAAGTCCATGCCCTGGTTGGGGAAAACGGCGCTGGTAAATCCACCATGATCAACATCCTCGCCGGTGTCTTGCAACCAAGCGGCGGGAAAGTGCTTTTGGACGGAACCCCGATCGTTTTCCGTAACCCGGCGGATGCCCAGCATGCAGGAATCAGCGTCATTTTTCAGGAGTTCAACCTGATTCCCGACTTGAGCGTGGCAGAAAATATATTTATCAATCGCGAGCCAACCCGAAATGGGATGATTGATTGGGAAAAAATGAATCAGCATTCCAAAGAAGCGCTTAAGCGCTTGGAAATTGACATTGATCCACGCTTGCCCTTATCTTCTCTTTCGGTGGCTCAACAACAGCTGGTAGAGATCGCGCGCGCCCTTGCTTTTGATGCACGTGTCATTGTGATGGACGAACCGACTGCAGCACTATCGGAACATGAAGTCGATCGCCTTTTGGAGATTGCCCGCTCACTGGCAAAAAATGGGGTTGGTGTTATTTATGTCTCGCATAAGTTGGAAGAAGTGTTTAAAGTTGCCGACCGGATCACTGTCATGCGGGACGGCGCGCATATTTTGACTGACATGACAACCAATTTGGACGAAGATAAGGTCATCTATGCGATGGTTGGTCGTGCATTGATTCATGGAAGATGCCCTGATCGTGACTTTGGCGAGATCGTTTTGACAGTCAAGGATCTGGATGTTGAAGATACGGTCCACAATATATCCTTCGAATTACGCTCTGGTGAAATTTTAGGGTTGGCAGGGTTAATGGGAAGTGGGGCAACCAATGTAATTGAAGCCCTTTTCGGGCTGCGGGATGCCAAGGCAAGTGAGATTAACCTGAAGGGCAAGGCACTGGCTATTGATAACCCACGCAATGCCATCCGGTCCGGCTTGGGCTATGTACCGAACGACCGCAATAAAGCTGGTTCGCTCCCTGATCTTTCAGTAAAACAAAACATCACCATTGGTATTTTGGAACGTCTGCGGCGGTTTTTTTGGATTGACAGCAAGCAGGAACAAGGTTCAGCTGAAACGTACCGCGAAAAGCTCAATGTGCGTTGCTCCAGCCTGAACCAACGAATCAGCAACCTCAGCGGGGGTAATCAACAAAAGGTGGTACTGGCACGTGCTTTGGCAGAGGACTGCAAGGTGCTTCTCCTGGCTGAACCAACCCGTGGAGTGGATGTTGGCGCAAAAGCGGAAATATATACCTTGATCGACTCGCTGGTTGAATCCGGCATGGCGGTCCTGCTCGAATCATCTGAACTTCCAGAAATCATTCGTTTGGCAAACCGCGTTGTGGTCTTCGCTTCCGGGCAGGTAAGAGGTGAATTGACAGGGGAAGAGATTACCCAGGAATCCATAATGGCGTTGGCCACCCGCGTTTAGGAGTGCTCGATGAAGAATTTTCTGATCAAATTCTGGAAATCATACAGCATCGCAGTAGTGGTTCTCACCGTGGGACTTGTGTTGAGTGTGCTAACCCCGCGTTTCCTAAAATTGGACAATTTGCTTAACGTGATGACCAATGCGAGTCTCGTGGCAATCGTTGGTTTGGGTATGACTCTTGCCATAGCCAGCGGAAACTTTGACCTGTCTGTTGGTTCAACAGCCGCCTTTGCAGGCTGTATCGCCTTCAGCCTGGTACCACACATAGGTGTTCCGGCCAGCATTTTGGCCGGGTTGGTTACAGGGGCTGTAGTGGGCCTGATCAATGGATTAATTATCACTGAATTACGTGTTCCAGCTTTCATCGCCACCCTTGGCATGTTGACGATCGTTCGTGGAGCCGCGTTGATGTACACCGATGGTAAAGATTTAACCCTGTTTGGACAAACAGGATTTAAAGTGCTATCAGGAGAATATCTGCTGGGCATCCCCACACCAATATGGCTCGTAACCGGAATCGCCATTTTGCTTGGCTTCATCGTTTCTCAAACCCGCTTTGGGAGACATATTCTGGCAATCGGCAGCAACTTTGCAGCAGCGCAACGCTCCGGAGTCCCAACCAGTCGGATAATGTGGGCAATTTTTTCAATCGTCGGGGCAACAGCTGCGCTTTCAGGCATGATCCTCAGTTCCCAGGTGTTGACGGCCAATGCGCGCCTGGCGACAGGTTTGGAACTGTCGGCGATTGCAGTCGTAGTTTTGGGTGGTACGGCACTTTCGGGTGGGCAAGCCACAATTATTGGAACCCTGCTCGGAGCGCTCTTGATTTCAATGATCAATAACGGCCTCAACTTGTTGAACGTTCCCATTTTTTACCAGGAACTTACCGTTGGAGTATTGATGTTGGGAGCTCTGGCAATAAAAATGAGCAGGGGTTTCAAACTCAGTAATCTGTTGCGGAGGCAGGCGTGAGTATGACCAAACAATCCAAAACCACTGCACCTGCAAATCTCGATTGGGATGTTTTATGGGAACGCTATGGCATTGCCCTGATCGTTATCATTGGATGGGTGGCTGCCTATTTCCTTGTCCCAAAATTCAGCAACCCTGACAATATGCTCAACGTAATCCGCCAATCGGCGTTTGTGGGGTGCGCAGCAGTGGGAATGACCGTGGCGATTATTTCCGGGACTTTCGACCTGTCAATAGGTTCGACACTCGCCCTGTCTGCTTATCTGGGATTGATGGTGGTTGCAAAAACCCAATCAATCCCATTGGCTATGCTGACTTCCGTCCTGACTGCCATGGCTGTGGGAGTGGTCAATGGCTTATTAATCACCCGGGTTAAGATCCCGGCCTTTATTACGACTCTGGGAATGTTATTCATTGTACGAGGCCTGTCCTTTATCATCTCCAAAGGCGGCGAACCGATACGTTACAGCGGAAAAGCGTTTACATGGTGGGGCAATGGAAGTTTATTTGGAATCCCAACCCCTGCCTTGATATTCATCCTTTGCGCCCTGGCAGGTTGGTTTGTCCTGACACACACCTCCTTTGGTCGCTACGTTTTCAGCATTGGTACAAACAGTAATGCAGCCAAAGTAGCTGGTGTTCCTGTTGACACTACAACAACCTGGATTTTTATTGTTGTGGGTTTGTTTACTGGTATTTCAGCTTTTCTGATCGGCTCACGTCTCTACTCCGCTGGTCCGGGATTGGAACCTGGTTATGAGTTAAATGTAATTGCTGCGGTTGTATTAGGAGGAACCCGCCTTAAGGGCGGGCGCGGTTCCACGCTAGGCACCGTAGCTGCCTGCTTGCTTTATGCCATTATGGGGAATGTCCTTAACCTTCTTCATGCTGACGCTTTTTTTCAGCGTGTGGCAGTAGGTCTTGTGCTCCTGCTAGCCTTGTCGATCGAAGGAATTCGCCAGCGGTTGTTCGAGCGCGCCAGCCGGCGGGTTTCGACAACCGCCAAATTGGAAACCAATGCTTAAGAAGCTTACAGGAGGTGTAATCCATCCAATATAAGACAATTAGTTTATTTTGATTTTGAACCCTATATCCAGTCAAACAAGGAGAAAAGAAATGTCATCCAAGATTTCCAAAGTACTTGCAGTATTGTTCATAATCAGTTTCCTCGTGACAGCCTGCGCCCCCAAAGCCACAGCTACCACAGCGCCTGAGAAGAAGAAAGTGATCGGCTTTTCGGTGTACGACATGCAGTACGGCTTTTTCCAGGACATGGAAAAAGGCACCCATGAAGCTGCCACGGCTGCTGGTTACGATTACATCCTCGTCGATGAAAAGTCCAGTGAATCAACCATGGTCTCCGCGACGGTTGACCTTATCAACCAGGGCATCAGTGCACTGATCATCTCCCCCTTTAAGCCCGATGCACTCGGCCCGATCGTGGATGCAGCCAAAGCCAAGGGTATCCCGGTGGTTGTTGATGACATTGGCGGTGGCGGTTCGGCTTACGATGCCATCGTCATTTCGAACAACTACGAAGGCGGCGTGATGGCGGCCACACAAATGGATAAACTCATCAGTGCTGCCGGCAAGCCCAAGAAAGTTGCCTCCATCACATGCGAAGCCAGCGCCGTGTACGCTGCCCGCCGCAATGTAGGTTTTGAAACCAAGATCAAGGAACTCGGTTACAACGTGGTCGCCACCCTGTCTGGTAACAGCCAGCAGGAGCAGGGCTACAAGGTCATGCAGGATATCCTCACCGCCAACCCGGATGTCTCCGGCGTGTTCTCCTGCAACGACCCGATGGCCGTTGGCGCTGCCCAGGCCATCAAGGATGCTGGCAAGAGCGGCTCGAAGGATATCTTCGTGATCGGTTTCAATGCCGATCAGATCGCCCTCGATGCCATCAAGAACGGTGACATGGCCGCCACCATTCAGCAGGTCCCGGTGGAGATGGGGAAAATGACCGTCGCCCTGGCCACCAAGCTGATGAACGGCGAGAAATTGACCTATGATAATGCTGACGCCCGTGAAATCTTCGTGCCGGTCAACCTGATCACCCCCGAAACGCTCGGAGTAGTCGCTCAGCCAGCCCAGAAGAAAGTGATCGGCTTCTCGGTGTACGACATGCAGTACGGCTTTTTCCAGGACATGGAAAAAGGCACCCATGAAGCTGCCACGGCTGCTGGTTACGATTACATCCTCGTCGATGAAAAGTCCAGTGAATCAACCATGGTCTCTGCGACCATTGACCTTATCAACCAGGGCATCAGTGCACTGATCATCTCCCCCTTAAGCCCGATGCACTCGGCCCGATCGTGGATGCAGCCAAAGCCAAGGGCATCCCGGTGGTTGTTGATGACATTGGCGGTGGCGGTTCGGCTTACGATGCCATCGTCATTTCGAACAACTACGAAGGCGGCGTGATGGCGGCCACACAAATGGATAAACTCATCAGTGCTGCCGGCAAGCCCAAGAAAGTTGCCTCCATCACATGCGAAGCCAGCGCCGTGTACGCTGCCCGCCGCAATGTAGGCTTTGAAACCAAGATCAAGGAACTCGGTTACAACGTGGTCGCCACCCTGTCTGGTAACAGCCAGCAGGAGCAGGGCTACAAGGTCATGCAGGATATCCTCACCGCCAATCCGGATGTCTCCGGCGTGTTCTCCTGCAACGACCCGATGGCCGTTGGCGCTGCCCAGGCCATCAAGGATGCTGGCAAGAGCGGCTCGAAGGATATCTTCGTGATCGGTTTCAATGCCGACCAGATCGCCCTCGATGCCATCAAGAACGGTGACATGGCCGCCACCATTCAGCAGGTCCCGGTGGAGATGGGGAAAATGACCGTTGACCTGGCCACCAAGCTGATGAACGGCGAGAAATTGACCTATGATAATGCCGATGCCCGTGAAATCTTCGTGCCGGTCAACCTCATCACAATTGATAACCTGCCAAAGTAGTTCCATCCTGTAAAACAATGCCTTCCCGGCTTATCACCGGGAAGGCAGATTGCATTTTCTTTCTGCAATAATCGAAACCATTATTTGCCCCAAGGAGTACGGCATGTTCTCCCAAACGGTGCTTACAGAAACGATGTCCGCCCGAGAACGGGTCATCAAAGCTTTGAACCATGAGGAACCGGACCGTGTTCCGATTGACCTGGGCGGTTTTCAGACCGGGATCCATAAGAAAGCCTATCAGGCTCTGATCAATCATCTTGGCCTGGTGGAGACAATTCAAGACCTTGACCCCGTTCAGGGGCTTGTCGTTCCTTCAGAAGAAGTGCTGAAAAAATTCCATGTGGATGTTCGCTACATCACAGCACATGGTCCAGATAGCTTTCAAGGCGGAATAGAGCTCAACGAGCGGGGAGGCAAGCACTGGTATGATTTGAAGGACGAATTCGGCGTCGTCTGGTCCATGCGAGACGACCAAATGCTTTATATGGATATTTCTTATCATCCGCTGGCTAATGCCACAATTAAGGATATCGAGAATTATCCCTTCCCAAACGGTGGTGACCCTTCCCGGTTTTCCGGCGTCCGTGAAAAAGCCCTTGCCTTGCGTCAGAATACACCCTATGCCATATCTTCCGGCATATGCGGTGTGACTTATGAGATTTGCTGGTATATGCGCGGGCTGGAGAACACTTTCAAGGACATGATCAGAAACCAGGCTTTTTTTGAAGCTCTGATCGATCGGACATCGCAGTACTGGGTGGATTGGATGGAAGGTTTCCTGGGCGAGGTAGGGGATGTACTCGATATCATCATGATTGGTGATGACCTTGCTGGTCAAAATGGACCGCTTTTTTCACCTGCTTTTTATCGCAAATATGTTCGACCGCGTCAACAGCGAGTTATTGACACCATTAAGAAGCACTCCCCCGCCAAGATCTGGTACCACACGTGCGGTGATTGTACCCAATACATCCCTGACCTGATTGAAATGGGGATTGATATCCTTAATCCTGTTCAAATTAGCGCCAGGGGTATGGATCCCAAGATGTTGAAAGAGAAGTTTGGAAAGAACATTGTCTTCTGGGGTGGAGGGGTCGACTCTCAACACGTTTTACCATTTGCCCCGCCGGAAAGAATCAGAGAAGATGTCAAAAACAATCTCGAAATTTTCAAACCGGGTGGTGGATATGTCTTCAATAATGTACACAATATCCAGGCGGACATCCCGGCAGTAAATATCATCGCCATGTACGAAGCCGCCTATGAATATGGTTTTTACAGATGATCCCATGGTATTGAATTTCAACAGGTGTGTTGACGCCTCATCGTTACCTTGCCAATAAACTTGGCATCGAAAGCGGGCGAACCATCATCGGACCCCTTGAAAACGGCGCCCTCAGCCACCGAACTCAAAGTGCTTTTTCACTAGGATAATATGAAGATTAATCGTAATTACCTGGCAGTTGACCTGGGGGCTGAAAGTGGTCGGGTGATGATCGGAACACTGGATGAAGATCGTTTGTCGCTGGAGGAAGCTCATCGTTTTGCGAATATACCGGTGCGACTTCCCGACGGGCTTCATTGGGACGTCCTGCGCATATGGTCTGAGATCAAAAACGGTATCTCGGCTGCTGTGTCAAAATGCGATAAGCAGGTGGATGCAATCGGGTTGGATACCTGGGGGGTTGACTTTGCCCTGCTGGACCAGAAGGGAGCCCTGCTCGCCAATCCATTTCACTACCGCGACTGCCGAACCGACGGCATGTTTGCTGAAGCATTCCGGCACATGCCACGTGAACGCATCTTCCAGGACACCGGTATTCAGTTGATGGAGATAAATACTCTCTACCAACTGCTGGCGATGGTCGTGGGAAAATCGCCGCTGCTCGAAATATCCCAAACTCTTTTGACCATCCCCGACCTTTTTAATTATTGGCTGACCGGGAAAATTACCTGTGAGTTCACCATCGCGACCACCACGCAATGCTTCGACCCGCATAAGCGCGACTGGGCCCGTCCGCTCCTCGGGGCAATGGGCATCCCGGAACATCTCTTCCAGCCGGTGATCGAACCCGGTACGGTGATTGACGGCCTGGATCAGGGTGTCGCAGATGAGCTCGGAGCAGGACGGATTCCGGTTGTAGCCCCGGCATGCCATGACACCAGTTCGGCCGTTGCAGCCATTCCGGCAGAAGGAAAAAACTTTGCCTGGATTAGTTCGGGTACGTGGTCGATCCTGGGTGTCGAGGTCGAACAACCTGTGGTCACCGACCAGACGCTCCAGTACAATTTAACAAACGAGGGGGGTGTGTTTGGAAAGTGGCAATTGTCCAAGAACGTGACAGGGTTATGGATTTTGCAGGAATGCCGCCGCACTTGGGCGCACCATGGTGAGAAACTATCCTATGATGAGCTCACCCGCATGGCTTCGGAAGCCAAGCCCTTCCAGGCCATTATCGATCCGGACTTCGGCGGATTCCTGCATCCGCAGGATATGCCTGATCAAATTCGGAAATATTGTCGTGATTCCGGTCAATCCGTGCCGCAAGACAAGGGTACACTCATCCGCATTATATTGGAAAGCATCGCCCTGAAGTATCGTTGGGTGCTGGAACGATTGGAAGAGATCACCGGTACGCGCTTTGAGCGATTACATATTATCGGCGGAGGAAGCAAGAATTGCTTATTAAATCAATTCACTGCAGATGCCACGCAGTGCACCTGTCTTGCCGGACCGGTGGAAGCGACCGCGCTCGGCAACGTGTTAATGCAAGGGATAGCATTGGGGCACATTGACTCATTGAGTCATGCCCGGAATCTCGTTCGCAAATCCTTCCCGCCTTCGATCTACCAGCCAGGAGAGCCAAAGGAATGGGATCGAGCCTATGGAAGGCTGCTTGAAGTAATAAAGTAGGATGACGCCTTATCCACCAAGTTCGTTTTGATCCAGCTTATAAAAAAGCATTGATCAACAGGCTCTCACAGACGAGCGTAGAAAATGGGAGACTCTGAAAAAAGGAGATTACGAATGACTCTGGTAAAAAAATACTCCGTTCAGGTTGAGAAATTTCTGGCAGCATGCGGAAAATTGGCTGCCAGCCTGTATGTGACCAGTTGTGGCGGTAATTTAGCCTGGAAATTGGAAGAAGATCTGTTGCTGATAACGCCCACCAAACTGAATAAGGGAGATGTGCGTTCGGAGGATTTGGTTTTTATCGACCTGCAGGGGAAGGTGGTCGAAGGGAGCCGCCAGCCCACCGGGGAAATGCCCATGTATCTCAAGTTCTTTCAAATGCGGCATGACATCGTTTCCATCATCCATTGTCACCCACCCGCCGTCTGTGCGTTGGCGATTTCCAATGGGAAGAACTGGCTGATGCGGCCGTTATATCCGGAAACAACCACCGAGGTGGGCCCGGTGCCAGTGGTGCCATATGCCGAGCCGTTGACAGAAGAACTGGCCGGCAACTTTGAACCGTTCCTGCCCAAATATGATACTTTTATCATGCAGAACCACGGTCTGGTGACAATGACCCGGTCCGGGATAAAAGAAACGCTGATGAATGTCGAATTATTGGAAATGAGCGCCACATCATTATTGATGGCGATGCAGGCTGGTAAAATCCGTGAACTTGATCGTGATGATGTCCGGGGCCTCAGCAATACGATGCGAACGCGTGGTTTACCTCTATTCGGCGCGCCTGGGGTGAACAAGTCTTTGGAAGATTTATACTTTTAGTTGAGAGTGGATTCTCCTGGATGTGAATATCAACTGCGGAGAGTTCGAGCGCATGGGGCGGCATTTTTTATGATCCATCCCGTGCCTCCAAAGGTTTTGGTATGCCCGACCAGTCCCTGCCCCCTTTCCTGATGACCTCCGATCCCGGCTCTTTTGCGCGCCATACCATCCTCGAGCGCAAGCCGCAAATCATTCGCCAGGTGCTGGCAGATAACGCTTATACACCTTCTGTTGTGGCTGCCCTGGAGGATTTCAGCGATGAGATCGCTTCCAGGCCAATCCAACCATTAGCCGAGTCTGCCCGGGATGTTCCCGGCTGGAATCATGAACTGAGGCGCTATGCCGGCAAGACCTGGCTTGAAATTTCCTGGTACTTCGCCGAGGCCTATTTCTACCGCAGGCTGCTGGAGGCGGTGGGATACTTCCAGTCAGGGGAGGGACATGGGCGCGATCCATTCGAGAGGCAGAAAGTCGGGCAGATGGATGGCGATATCAGGCGCCTTTCCCCCACCTGGGAGCAACTTGCCACCCTGGAAACCGGGAGGCGCTTCGAAGCTTTGCTGCACTCCAGCCTGTGGGGCAACCGCGCTGACCTTAGCAATTTCACCGTGATGGTGAAAGCCCGCAGTGGGCTGGCGACGATGGCGGAGCGTCACTTGATCCTGATCGATCACACCGAGCAGATCCGGGACCTGCTGGCAGGAGGCATACCGCGGGTTGATTTCATCTGCGACAACGTGGGCAGCGACCTGCTTTTCGACCTGGCCCTGACGGATTTCCTGTTGCACCAGGGGTGGGTACAAGAAATCCATCTTAATTTGAAAAACCAGCCCTTTTTCGTCTCGGACGCCATGCCGGCAGATGCGCGCCGCACGGTCGACCTGTTGAGGGCGGCATCTTCTTCAGGGTTGAAAGCCCTGGGTGCGCGACTGGATGAGGACCTGTCAGCCGGGCGGTTGGTGTTCGCAACCAACCCGTTTTGGACATCCTGGCTTATGTTCCGCCAAATGCCAGCACACTTGCGACAGGAGCTGGCGTCAGCCGGCCTGGTGCTGGTCAAAGGCGATGTCAACTATCGCCGACTGCTGGATGACCGGCATTGGCCGCACACGACCCGTATGGAGGCCGTTTGTGGGTATTTTCCGGCCTCCTTTGCCGCCCTGCGCACGCTCAAGGGGGAGATCATGGTCGGCCTGCAGGCGGGGCAGGCAGAAGCACTCCAAGCCGAAGAGTCGACCTGGTTGATCAACGGTAAAAGAGGTGTCATCCACCTGGTCACCCTGGCGGGCCAACACGCTTAGAAACACTAACAAAACCCCGCTCCGGGCGGCGCCTGCCTGCCCTGCCTGCGCCAGTACCGCAGGTACAGGTGTGTACTTTCAGGGTACCCCGAAGGGGCATCCTCGCCGCCGAGGACGGCGGCGAGAGCAATTTTGCCTGCACTGCCTGCGCCAGTACCGCAGGTACAGGTGTGCAGCACCGTTCGTGCCGTCGGTTCTCGCGGCACGCCGGTGCGAGACGGCAGGCACAAGTGTTAGGCGCTCTTAGCCAGTTCGCCAGTGTGCAACAATTCTCATATTCTCCGGGTATCCACGCCGGGATCTGAAGTAACCCTATTTCAGTCTTGCATTAATCTTGTTATACCTTTCGAATAATGTTAAAATGAAAGTAATCGTAATACACCGCAAACAGCAGAAAGCCCATTTTTATGGAAACATCCACTGACCTCTACCCCACCGAAAGGCGCCAGAACATCCTGGCACATCTCAATCGCAACGGGCGCGCCAGTGTCTCTGAGCTTAGTCTGATGTTTGGCGTCTCGGAAGTCACCATCCGCTCAGATTTGCAGGTCCTTGCAGCCGGAGATTTGATCGTACGCACTCACGGCGGCGCCGTGCTTGCCCCGCGCCCCCCTGAGCTTTCGCTGACCTTGCGCCGCCAGCAACAGGTGGGCGCCAAGGAGCGCATCGGGGCTGCCGCGGCCGAGTTTGTTGCCAATGGGGATGCCATTTTCCTGGATGCCTCCAGCACTGCCCTGGCGCTGGCCCACGTTCTGCACCAGAGGCGCGACTTGACCATTCTGACCCACAGCCTGGTTGTAGCCCAGTCCATGCTGGATGCCCAGGGCGTGACCGTGGTGATGACCGGCGGGACCCTGCAGCGCGAGACCGTCTCGCTGATGGGCACCGAGGGGCTGTCCATCCTGCAAAAATATAACCTCAAGACGGGCTTCTTCGGCGCCCACGGCTTGAGCTTCCCCGAGGGCCTGACCGACGTCAGCGCCGGGGAGGCAGAGGTCAAGCAGCAGGTAGTGGCTTTGTGCCGGCAAGTAGTCGCCCTGATCGACGCGACCAAGTGGGGCCGCGTCGGACCAGCCTCCTTTGCCCGCCCTGAAGAACTGCACGTCATTATTACTGACGCGCAAGCACCTTCCGAGCTGGTCGGGCAGGCGCGTAGCTTGGGTACGCGCGTGTTGCAGGTGTAATTCGGTTTTCAAACAAAGCATATGGAGATCATTAAGCTCTTCTTAGTGCATCTTGAAAATTCAGTCATCATAACATCCACCTAATTTATCCAAGGAGTATCCGTTCATGCCCACCAAAACTAAAATCGCCACCAAACCATCCCGCCTTGAAACCGTTTCCGCCATGATCGAGGAACAGGGCCTCACCAAAGAGCAGTTGGTCGGTTACCTGCGCCAGGTGATGGAGATCCGTGCCCTGGAAAATAATATTGCCAACCTGCTCAGCAAGGCAGTGCTCAAAGGCGCCTCGCACCTTTACGCCGGCGAGGAAGCGGTCGCCGTGGGGGCTGTTGCGGCACTGCGCGACAACGATCTGATCACCAGCACCCATCGCGGCCACGGGCATGCCCATGCCCACGGGGACGCGCATGCCAGAACGCCCGAAGCCAAGCAAGAACATTATGACAAGATGATGGCCGAAGTGCTGGGCAAGTCCGGCGGTTATTGCAAGGGCAAGGGCGGCTCGATGCACATCGCTGACGTGGAACACGGTAACCTGGGTGCCACCGGAATCGTCGGCGGCAATATCCCGGTGGCAGTCGGCGCAGGGCTGGCTCAGAAACTGATGAAGACTGACCGGGTAGTGGTGTGTTTCTTCGGTGACGGGGCCTCCAACACCGGCAACTTCCACGAGTCCCTCAATATGGCCTCCTTGTGGAACCTGCCGATTGTCTTCGTTTGTGAGAACAACCTGTATGCCATGTCGGTGCCGTGGCCCAAGGCCACCAAGCTGCCGGATGTTGCCAGCCGGGCCTGCGCCTATGGCATCCCGGGCGAGGTGGTGGACGGCATGGACGTTCTGGCCGTGCGCGGCGCGGTGGCCAAGGCCGCCGAGCGCGCCCGCCGCGGCGAAGGTCCCACACTAATCGAAGCCAAGACTTACCGTTGGTTCGGGCATTCCCATTCCGACCCGCGCGCCTACCGCACCCGTGGAGAAGAGGCCGAGTGGAAAGCACGCGACCCGATCACGGTGATGAAGGACAACCTGCAGGTGGTCAAGATGCTGACTGACGGCGAGTTCGAGGCGCTCGAAAATGCCACGGATGCCAAGCTGGGAAAGGCCATGGAGTTCAGCAATGCCTCCCCTGAGCCCAAGGCCGAGGAGGTGGACACCGATGTTTATGCCCCATCCAAGTTCACCACGGCCGACTATGAGACCGACCGCCGCCTGCGCCTGGCCATTGCCAAAGGCGAGGTCAAGCGCGAAATCTCCTATGCCCAGGCGTTGGTGGAGGCCGCCCGCGAGGAGATGCTGCGCGACCCCGGGGTCTTCATCATGGGCGAGGATGTGGGTCTGTACGGCGGCGCCTACGGAGCCACGCGCGACCTGTACCAGGAGTTTGGTGAATGGCGGGTGATCGACACGCCCATTTCCGAAGCCACCATCGGCGGCGCGGCTGTCGGGGCGGCCATGGCCGGCCTGCGCCCCATCGCCGAGATCATGTACGTTGACTTCACCCCCCTGGCGATGGACCAGATCGCCAACCAGGGAGCCAAAAACCGCTACATGTTTGGCGGCAAGACCATTGTCCCGATGGTGATCCGCACCGAAGGCGGGGCCGGGCGCGCCATTGCAGCCCATCACTCGCAGAGCCTTGAATCTCTCTGGACGCATTTCCCCGGCATCTACGTTGTCATGCCGTCCACTCCCTACGACGCCAAGGGCCTTCTCAAAGCCGCCATCCGGGACGACAACCCGGTCATGTTCATCGAGCATAAGATGCTCTACAAGGAAAAAGGCTTCGTCCCCGAAGAGGAATACATCATCCCCTTTGGCGTTGCCGATATCAAGCGCCCCGGCAAGGACGTCACGCTGGTGACCTACTCGCGCATGGTCTACCGTGCCCTGGAAGCTGCCGAAGCCCTCGCCAGGGACGGCCTGGATGTTGAAGTGATCGATCTGCGCACGCTCAAGCCGCTGGACATCGACACCGTGGTGGCCTCGGTCAAGAAGACCGGCCGCCTGGTGTGCCTCAGCGAGGCTTACGAAAACACCGGCTTCATCAACGAGGTCATGATGCAGGTCAATGAGCAGGCCTTTGACTACCTGGACGCGCCAATGGTGCGCGTCGCCTCCGCAAACGTGCCGGTGCCGCGCGCCGAGATTCTTGAGGACGGTGCCATTCCCAACGTCAATCGCATCATGGCGGCCTGTCGAAAGGTGGTGAGTTGATGGCAGAAGAGTTTTTCATCCCCAAGTTAGGCCAGACGGTCGAGGAAGTCACCCTGGTCAAGTGGCTGGTTGAAGATGGTGCCAAGGTCAGCCAGGGTCAGGAAGTAATGGAAGTGGAGACGGACAAGGCCGTCTTCCCGGTCGAAGCCAACGCCCGAGGCACCATCCATATCGGTCCATACAAAGAAGGCGAGGTTTTACCGGTGTTAACCGTGGTGGCGATCATCGGCAAGCCGGAGGACAAGTTCGAGGTCAAAGGGACACAGTCTGGTATCCCTGCGCCTGAGTCTGCCCCGATTGGGCCCATCGTACCTGCAAGCGGCCCGTCGACTGTGGCCTCGCCAGGCGGGGGAAACGAAAAGCCCTTTGCATCGCCGCGCGCCCGCAAACTAGCCAGCGAGAAGAATGTCGATCTTACTGCGGTATCGCCGACCGGCTATGGCGGGATACGGGTCGCCGAGCGTGACGTGCTGGCCTTCCTGGCCAAGACGCCCAAGGTCTCCCCGGTGGCGCAACGCATGGCCGTCGATGCAGGCATCGACCTGCGCAGCGTGGCCGGAACCGGCCCGGGCGGGCGCATCGTCAAGGAAGACATTGCCCGCCTGGCGCGCCCTGAATTATCGACCCTGAATCCCCAAGTATCAGCCTCCATTTCTCAACCTGAAATCCTCGAGCGAATCCCTCTCAAGGGCGTGCGCGCCATCATCGCTGAACGCATGGCTGCCAGCGTGCAAACAACCGCCCGCGTGACCCTGGTCACCGAAGCGGATGCCACCGAGTTCGTTGCCGCCCGGGTGCGTATCAAGGAAAAGGTTGAGCAGGATTGGGGCTTCGCCCCCGGCTACAACGACTTACTGGCCAGGATCGTGACCGCGGCCCTTCGCCGCTTCCCATATTTGAACGCCCGCCTGGCGCCGGACGCCATCGAAATCCTCGGACACGTACACATGGGCATGGCCGTGGACACCGAACGCGGTTTACTCGTACCCGTCATCCGCGAGGCGGATCAAAAGAGCTTGCACCAGTTCGGCGCCGAGTTCCGCGCCCTGGTGGAGCGGGCGCGCAGCGGCCGCTCGCTGCCTGATGATCTGACCGGCGGCACCTTTACCATCACCAACCTGGGAATGTACGACATCGACGCATTCACTCCGGTCATCAACCTGCCGCAGGTCGCCATTCTGGGCGTTGGACGGATTGCACCCAAGCCGGTGGCCCGCGGCGAAAGCGTGGTGGTACGCCAAATGTGGACGCTAAGCCTGGTCTTTGACCATCGCCTGGTGGATGGCGCGCCGGCGGCGCGGTTCCTGCAGTACATCAAGCAGCTCATTGAAGAACCATATTTGCTGTTGGCGGCGTGAATTGGAGCGGACAACTTCGTTCCAAAATATTTTTCCAGTGGTCTTTTAGTTGGAAGAGAAGTCTCACAGTCGCTTTCCCGCCTATGGTTGGATAGTTACTTTCCATCCACGAAAAGCAAAGGATGAAGGCAGGCAGAAGACTGATTACGAACTGGGAACTGGCCTAAGAGCCACTAACACGTGTGCCTGCTGCACACCTGTACCTGCGGTACTGGCGCAGGCAGGGCAGGCAGGCGCCGCCTAGAGCGTGGGTTTTGCCTGCACCTGCGCTGCACCGTTCGTGCCGCGAGAACCGGCGACACGCCGGTGCGAGACGGCAGGCACAGGTGTTAGGCGCTCTAAAGGACTGCATGCTGATACGCGAGCTGACTCTTTTGAATAATTGGTCAACCAGCCATTGGAAAACCATCCGATCAATGCCGCCCCTGACAGATTAAATATCTCTTTGAAGTAGACTTATACTTATAAATGAGATACCAGGTAAGACAATAAGTTGGTCCTTTTTCCTGCTTCGGTTTGCAGGCCCAACTTTTTCCTGATGTTTGCGCGATGAAAGTCTATCGTCTTCTTGGAAACCACCAGGGTTTTGGCTATCTCCTCGCTTGATTTGCCTTCTTTAACGAAAGAAGCAATTTGCATTTCCCGCACAGTCAGTTTATCAAGAATGGAAGAGCGTTTTTTGGTAATTGGATAAACGATTTCTTCTATCAATGTCTCAACAAGATTCACCTCATTAATATCTGACCTCGTCTTCAGGTAATTAAGCGATGGCCGGATGAATTTCTCAAAATTTTGAGTGATGGTTTCTTCCAATTGTTCCCGTTCAAGCTTGCGCTGCGCCAGGAGCTGGGAGATGGCCGCGCTTCTTTTTTCCAGGGATTGATATTGTTCCATGATCTGGTTCAGGTCATGCTCCAGCTTGTATTGGTATGAAATATCACGCACGTATTCCACGACTCCCACCAGGACATCATTTGCATCCAGGATGGGGGCGGCGAATAGTTCCTGCCAGCCTTTATCACTTCCTCCCTGGGAGTATTTGACGATCCCAATATGCGGCTCCTTGTTGCTGATCGTTTTCAGCACGGGGCAGTTCTCGCAAGGTTCGGCACGGTCATGGTAGACGAGGTAACATTTTTTTCCGATGAAATCCTCGGTTGGTGAATACCAGTACCTCATGGAGGTGTTTACATATCGCACCTTCAGGTGAGTGTCCAAAATACTCACCCCGTCCTGGATGCAGTTCAAAGTGGAGAGCAGCAAGTCCTTGCTTTGGAATACATTCCCATCTGATTCGGTCGTCGCCTCCAGGCGGATGATGGGATTAAAAACCCATCCGAGTGCGGAAAGCGGGTCCGCTTCAACGCGCGTGTCCTGCGGTTGATGGGAAAAATCTTTTGTGGAAGCATTATCTTCAGTTTTCATAAGGTTATGTTTCTCTCCGGGATTTTGATGATTATACTAGTATTTTCCTGGTATTCACATGATACTAAACTTGGATTGTCTTGTGCCTCCAATCACAATAGAATATAAACGGTGGAATAGATTGATCCAATCCGCCCCGTTTAAAAAACCATTTTCGAAGGAGAACATATGTCCACACAAAATGCCTTATTTACACCGATCAAGATCGGGAAGCTGACGGCGACAAACCGCCTCGTGATCAACGCCATGGAGTGCTGCGATTCCGACAAGGAAGGGAACCCGACCAAACCGACTTATGAGCGCTATACCAACCTGTTCAACGGGAATGCCGGGTTGATCGACCTGGAAGCCATCACGGTCACCTACGAGAACCGCGGCCGCGATACGCAGCTCGGCATCATGCCGCATAATGAGCCTGCGCTGGCGAAATTCGTCGCCTCATTGCGCAAGGTCAACGACAAGCCCCTCTTCATCTTCCAGCTGACCCATGCCGGGGAATTAAGCCATCCGGACTTCTCCAAGCGGGTCTGCGTCAAGCCGCTGCCTGGTTTCGGTGGTGAGCTTCTCTCTGAGGAAGATATCGATCGCATCCTGGACGAGTTCGTCCTGGCTGCCAAGATCGCCCATAACGTGGGGGCAAACGGTGTGGACCTCAAGCTGTGCCATGGCTATCTTGGCTCGCAGCTCCTGCGTCCCTACAATGACCGCAAATGGAAATACGGCGGCAGTTGGGAGAACCGCAGCCGGTTCGCCTTTGAACTGATCGAAAGAACCATTAAAGAGGTCAATGATCCGAATTTCCTGGTCGGCTCCAAGGTCTCGGTCTGGGAGGGCTTCCCAGGCGGGTGCGGTTCAGCCAGCGCGACCTCTCCTGTCATGGACCTGACCGAATCGATCGCCCTGGTCAAGGGCCTGGAGGAGCGCGGCGCGCATTACATCCTCCAATCTGCCGGCAGCCCGTCCATCACCCTGGCGCTTTCCCAGCCGGATAAGAAGATCCCGGATTACGCCTACCTGCACCACACATTCTCCAAGACGCTCAAGGACAATCTGAAGCCGGAGACGGTCGTGATCGGTTCCGCCTATTCCATCTTCCGGGATGGGAAAAATGCCCTGCAGGCGGTCAAGCAGGAGGAAAACACGTTGCTCTATTGGGGCGACAAGAACATTCGCGACGGCGTGGTGGATATGGTCGCACTGGGCCGGCAATCGCTGGCGGACCCCTTCACTCCGGTCAAGCTTATGGAGGGCAGAGAGGAAGATGTCCAGTGGTGCACCGCGGATGACCACTGCATTGAGCTGCTCATCCGCCAGAGGAATGTGGGCTGCTGCACCTACAACAAACCCTATATTGAAGCATTTAAGCAAGTGCGTAGAGAACAGGGCTTGCTGAAAGAGAAGCGCACCTAAACAACGGCGTTGGTTAATCATCGGGTGTGGGTCTGAATATATTTTGACCCACACCCGATCCATTCAAGGAGAAAATATGCATAGTCACAATGTCTATTTTTGGTTAAAAGACGGCCTATCAAATTCTGAAGTAAAGGAATTTGAAAAGGGATTGGAATCCCTCATTCGTAATCCGCTCGCAATCAGCGGCTTTTATGGCAAACCTGCCGACACGCATCGGGATGTGGTCGAGAATACCTATTCATACGGGCTCTCGATACTGTTTAAGGACCTTGCCGGCCATGATCAATACCAGGCTGGTCCAGTTCACCTGACATTTGTCGACCAAAATAGTAAAAAATGGATTCGAGCGCAAGTTTTTGACATGGAAACCGAGCAACATTCCAGAAAATAAGCAAAACAACTGTATTGTGCAAGCATTCGCCACCTGCAAAATTGAATACAATCAAGAGTAGATCGGAAATTTCCTTCGATCTACTCTCGTGTAATTGAGTTACAGATCATCATTCTTGATCATCAAGAATCTTTCATACGCATCCTCCCAACGGGGGTCCTTTTCCGGGAAGAACTCACTAATCTTGAACGATGAGCGGACAACGTGCCTGGCTTCATCCAATCCACCAATTTCCCCACAGGCAATGAATTGGGCGCACAGGTTACCAATGGCACTCGCTTCATAGGGCCCCGCAAGAATGGGTCTCTTTATTGCAGAAGCAGCATACTGGTTCAAAAGCGCGCTTCTGGCTCCACCGCCGATGATATGGACACAAGGGAATTTAAGCCCCGTAACTTCTTCGAGTTTCTCCAGGGTGGCGCGATAGGCCAGTGCCAGGCTTTCCTTGATGCAGCGGGTGACCTCTCCCACGGTTTCGGGGATGGGCTGTCTCCATTCCCGGCACCTGGCCTGGATCTTCCCAATCATGTTGCCTGGTTTGAAAAACAGCGCATCATCCGGGTTTATGAGGGACCGGAAAGGCGTGGCTTTTTCTGCTTCCGCATCCATCTCTTCGTATGTCCTCATCGTCCCTAGCGATGCAAGCTGGCGCTGACATTCCTGCAGGAGCCACAACCCCATCACATTTTTACTGAACCGGTTCCTGCCGCCAACGCCGCCCTCATTGGCGAAATTGTTTTGAAAAGCAGCCTCCGAGGTGATCATTTCAGCGGTTTCCGTACCCACCAGGGACCAGGTCCCGCTGCTGATGTAGGCGAAATGTTCTTCCAGGCTTGGAACTGCCGCCACCGCCGAGGCGGTATCGTGATGCCCCACTGCATATATTGAAAAGGGTTCCATTCCCGTCTGGTCAAGGATATTCGCTTGTGCGTGTCCCAGCCAGGACGCAGAGGCGATCACTTCAGGAAAGAGACCAACCGGGATGTCAAAGGCCTGCATGATCGCGCGATCCCATGCATTCTCCAACCGGTTATACACTTGCGACACGGAAGCGATCGTGAATTCGGCCGCCATTTTTCCGCACAGAAAATAGTTGAGCAGGTCCGGCACGAAGAGCAGCCGCTCCGCCCTGGTGAGCAGGTCAGCCTCCGGAGACTGGGATTGGGCGACCAGTTGCACCAGGGTATTAAAGCGCGCCCTTTGGCAGCCAGTGCGCCGGAACAATTCCCCGGGTGGGATGACCTGGTCCATCCGCTCCGGCACGCCTTCCGTGCGGCGGTCGCGATACATGTAAATCTGCGAGATCAGATTCCCACTTCCGTCCAGCAGACCGTAGTCATTGCAAAATGAATCGATGCCGAGGCTGGAAACCTTTTGCGGGGCGGATTTTCTCAATCCCTCCAGGAGATTCGAAAAGATGCCCTGGATATCCCAATACAAATGCCCGCCCTTTTCAACCGGTTCATTTTGGAAGCGGTGGACTTCCCTGACCTCCATTTTCCTGTGATCCAGACTTCCCGACAGGAACTTGCCTCCGCTGGCGCCCAGGTCGAGCGCAAGTGCTTTCACGCCAATCCCTAGATGAAGTTCTTGAAGATATTGCAGATCGCATCGGTTTCCATGCGTTCGAGACAGCTGAACGCGGACATTAAACCAGCACCCGAGACGACCACGCCGTGCATGGGCATGATGCAGCCAATGCCGATCTTTTCGGCCAACTCTCTATGTTCATCAAAGTACTTGTACACGTTATCCGCAAGCTGCCTGGAATATGCTGAGGCCGGCTCAATGACGCCGAAGGTTTCGCCGCGTTTGATGGTGGCTTCCGTCACCGTCTTGATGGGCTTGCCCTGCGATGCAAACACCATGCAGAACTGCGGGTGGGCGTGGATCGTGCACTTGATGTAATTAAATCCCGAGAGCAGCATGATGTGCATCTGCGTCTCGCGCGAAAGTTTTCCGCTTCCTTCCAGGATATTCCCCTCGTAATCGATCAGCAGAAATTCTTCGACATCCAATTCGCACATGCAATTTTCGCTCATCATGGAAGGCGATATGAGGATCCGGTTTTCCGCGACTTTCACCGCGAAATTGCCACCGGCAGCGTTCGTCAGCTTCCGATCCCACATCGCCTTGGCGATCTTCTTCATCTGTTCCCGGGTCTCTAAATATTGTAGTTCACTCAATCGAGCATCTCCTTCCTTGGAACGGGCTCAGTCATGGATCTTTTCCACAAAGACCTTCTGCCTCAATGCCTCGGCACGGTCCAGTCAAACCCTACGGTATTCTCAGCCTCTGCGGCTGCGGCTGCGATCGCAGCCGCCCGATGGAGCGTTTCCTCAATATCCGTGCCTTTTTCAATCCCCGCCACGATGGCTGAAAGAAAAGCGTCGCCACATCCCCCTGCATTAATTGTTTTCACTTCGATCGGGTGCACCCGGTAGAAGTCCTGACCGTTCTTGACGATGGCACCCTCCCCGCCCCAGGTCATGGCGATCATGGGGATGTTGAACCCATCCAACTCCTGCATGGCAGCCATGATTTCGCCAGCCGTTTTCAGTTCCCTGCCGGTAATGAAACATAATTCCTCCAGGTTGGGCTTGATAAGAAATGGGCCGGATTGCAAGCCTTCCCTGAGATAATGTCCGCTGGCATCCAGGAAAACCCTGCCTCCCAGGTCCTTTGCAAGCTGCGTCAGCTTGGAATAGATGCCGGCATCTTCAACGTTGCTGGCGTCGCCGGTCAGGACGAGCATATCCCCCGCTTTCACCAAGCCCCGGATCTGGTTTAATAGGTCGTCGGTGATGCTCGCTGGCAGAATGGGCCCTCTTTCGGTCAACATCGTGCAGGTATGGCCCGAGCATTCCACGATCTCATAATTTGTACGCGACTCCATGCCCGGCAAGTCATACTGCAGGAATTGCACACCCACCCCCCAGGCCTGCAGCTTTCTTATGATCTTTCTTCCATTTTCGCCCAGCGCGATCCCCAGCGCCGTGCTTGGCACCCCCTGGAGGCTCAGGTTGATGGACACGTGAGTCCCTTTCCCGCCAATCGTTTCCAGCGTCTGGCTGAGCCTGTTCGTCCGGGACCTTTGGAATGCGTCCAGAAAAAGGATCTTATCTATGGCAGGGTTAAGGGTTACGGTAAAAATCACGATTTCATTTCCTCATAACAAATCGACTTTTTTTCTCAGGGAAATCAAATTCCTGTGTGACAGATCAGTTTCCTATAATAACATAATAGCCTCAGAGGAGAACAAGATATAATAATCGCATAAATAAAGCCGAACAGTCACTCAATGATCGTTCCACCGAGCCTCATTACTCCTGACAGTACCAAAAAATAAAAGGAATCCCCCATGAAGCTTGCTGCATTCACCGTTTTGTATAAAGATCGCCCGCTTGCAGAGGTTCTCGATATTTTTAAATCCAAGGGCATCAGCCATGCCGAGGTTGGCTCAGGTGGTTTCATTGGGAAGGATCACTGCGACCCGGCCGGATTGCTGAAGGACCGATCCGCCAGGGAGAAATTCCAGGAACTGTTTCTCAGCCGGGACATGAAGATCTCCAGCCTGAGCTGCCACGGCAACCCCGTCCACCCGCAGAAGAACCTGGCCGATAGCTATGCGCAAGACATCAAGGATTCAATCGACCTGGCCTCGCTCCTGGGTGTTGAAAGGATCGTGACCTTTTCAGGCTGCCCGGGTGACAGTGAGAATTCCCTGTACCCAAACTGGCCGGTCAGCCCTTTCCCGGAGGATTTTCAGACCATTGTCGCCTGGCAGTGGGAGAAAAAGCTGGTACCCTTTTGGAAGGATATGGGCAAATATGCCGCCGATAAGGGGGTCAAGGTCGCCATGGAAATGCACGGCGGTTATTCGGTCCACTCACCGGCCACGGCCATCCGCATGCGCCAGGAAACCGGCTGTACCGCACTGGGCGCAAACCTGGACCCCAGCCACATGTGGTGGCAGGGGATTGACCCGGCCCAGGCGGCGCGCTACCTGGGGAAGGCAGGCTGCCTGTATTACTTCCATGCGAAAGACGCCGCCATCGATCCCAACTATGTGTCGTATTACGGTGTGACAGATATGCAGAGCTTTTCCACCACTTATGGGCGGGCATGGCAGTTCCGCACCGTCGGTTTTGGGCATGACCTCAAGGTGTGGGCGGACCTTTTCAGCGTGATGCGCTCGATCGGCTATGATGATATCGTCAGCATTGAGCACGAAGATTCCTATATGTCGGTGGAGGAAGGCCTGGACAAGGCTGTCTCAAACCTGCGCCAGGTGCTCATGTTCCAGCCGGCTTCAAAACCCAAGGCCTTTGACCTGGACGAAAGATATAAATAGACCTTTCATCAAATTCGTGCAATTTATCCCATTCGTCGCAGAGAACCATAGGTTTATTCAATCTCGAATTCCACAAATACTTCGAATAACGAATTTCGAATAACGAATAACGAATTCCAAATAAAGATAAAAAGGAGTAGTTTTCATGGCTGATATGATGAAAGCGGCAGTCTTCGAAAAGCCAGGCGTCATCAAGATCAAGGAAGTCCCTGTGCCTGAGATCGGCGAAAATGATGTTCTCATAAAGATCAAGTACACGGGGATCTGCGGAACAGACTGGAGCATCTACAACGGTTGGTATTCAGCCGATAAGCTGCCAATGATCCCCGGTCATGAATTCTCGGGCGTGATCGCCAGGATCGGAAAAAACGACCGCGGCTTGAAGGAAGGCGACCGGGTTACGGCGGACATAAACATGAGTTGCGGATCCTGCTTCTACTGCATCCGCGGCGAGAAGCTGCTTTGCGATCGCTTCACCCAACTCGGCATCCACACCGACGGGACATTTGCCGAATATGTCAGGGCGCCCATCGCAAATGTGCACCTACTCCCGGACAATCTCAGCTTCGAGGAAGGGGCTTTCATCGAACCGGTCTCCTGCGTCATTCATGCCGCCAAAGCCATGGATGCCCGGCTGGGCAGCAGCGTGGTGGTCATCGGCTGCGGGCTGGGCGTACTGCATGCCCGTATGGCGGTCCTGCGCGCCTGCGCACCGGTCATTATTTTCGGTGACAACCGCAAGCGTCTACAGATTGCGAAGGAAATGGGCGCAGATTATGCGATCCATATCGATGATGTGGCTGACCCCGTGGCCGAGGTGATGCGACTTACTGATGGGCGGGGAGCGGATTACGCCGTTGAAGCGGTTGGCTCCGTGAAGACCTACGAGCAGGCCTTTGCCATGCTCCGGCGCGGCGGCAAGCTCTCTTCCTTTGGCGTGGCAGGCGAATTTGATGAGATGAAGATCCGCCCGTACGAATTCGTGCTGGGCGAGAAGAAGGTGACAGGTTCCTGCGCGGGTGTGGGCGCGGACTGGCCGGATGCCATCACCCTTCTTGCCAATGGCCGCATCAACCCCAGGCCGTTGTTCTCCATGAAAGTCCCCCTGGAGGAACTGGACTGGGCCCTGCATGCCTTGAGGACGGATAAGAGTTTTTTCAAGGTCTTTGTTACACCCGATATTACTGAGCGGGTAATGATCCAGGCATAGATACATTTTTTTCGGATGGACCCGAATTTTTGGTATAGGAGATGTTTGCATGGTTATGAAGGAAATCTTGCTTTCACCGATTAAAGTTGGAACGCATACGAGCGCCAACCGCTTTTTTGTCCAGGCCATGGAATGCACGGATGCGGATGCAGACGGGAACCCGACCGATCTCACCTACCAGCGCTACGAGAACCTCTTTCGGGGAGAAGCGGGGATCGTCAGCCTGGAAGCGATCACGATCACCGACAAGAACCGCTCGCGCATGAACCAACTCTTCATCATGCCGAAGAACCTGCCCGCCTTGACGAACTTCGTCAGCCGGCTGAAAAAGATTAATCCAAAAACGATCTTCATCTTCCAGCTCACCCATTCCGGTGAATTGAGCAATCCGGAATTTTCCAAGCGCCTTTCCGTGAAGCCCCTGCCGGGATTCACGGCAGACGTGTTCACGGAGGATGAGTTCGAGAAGATCATGGCGGATTTCGTGCTGGCGGCCAGGATCACCCATGATGCCGGCGCGGATGGCATTGACATGAAGTTATGCCACGGTTATCTGGGTTCGCAGATCCTGCGGCCCTACAACGACCGTAAATGGAAATATGGTGGAGCCTGGGAGAACCGCCGGCAATTTGCCTTTGATCTGTATGAGCGAATCCAGAAAGCGGTCCCCGATAAGGATTTCCTGATCGGTTCCAAGATCTCGGTTTGGGAGGGTTTCCCCGGCGGGTTTGGGACAGCCGGCCCGGATACCCCGGTCATTGATCTACGCGAACCGGTTGATCTGGTCAAGGGACTGGAAGAACGCGGCGCACAATACTTCATTCAATCTGCGGGCAGCCCGTCGATCACCATCAGCCTCACCCAGGCGGATCGGGGGCATCCCTACTTTGCCTATTTGCACCAGTATTTTGCCAAGGTGTTGAGGGAAAACCTGAGGAAGGAAACCATCGTGATCGGTTCCAACTACTCGTTGTTCGGCAAAGGGAAGAGCAAACTTTTCGCGGTCAAGCCTGAAGACAGCGCCCTGCTCGCATATGGGGCTCAAAATATAAAAAAGGGGTTTGTAGACGTGATCGGTCTCGGCCGGCAGTCACTGGCTGATCCTCTCCTGCCGCTGAAACTGCGCGAAGATCGCCAATCCGAGATCCACTACTGCCTGGGTTGTGATAACTGTCTGGAGCTGCTCATCCGTCAAAAGCCGGTCGGCTGCTGCACGTATAATAAATACTATACCAATATGTTGGTGGCCACCCGCAAGGAGTTGGGAAGACTTAAGGAAGCGCATACATAGAAATGATGCAGGTACAGGAGTTTAAATAAAAAAGGGTGCGGAAGGACAACCGCACCCTTTTTTTCGTCCCTTTTCAGTTCATCCCTTCATCATTTGCGCGGCCGCCGCGATCACACGCTCCACTGAAGGGACATACTCGCGCTCCAGCACGGGCGCGGTCGGTGTGGGCATGTCTGGCGCAGCCACCCGGATGATGGGTGCATCCAGGTGAAAGAAGGCGGCTTCAGACAGCCTGGCGGCCACTTCCGCGCCCCAACCACCGCTGAGGTTGTCTTCCTCCACGATCAGCACGTGGCCCGTCTTCTGTGCGGAAGCGATGAGCGGCTGCATATCCAGCGGGACAAGGCAGCGCATGTCGATTACTTCAGCCTGGATACCCCGGCGCGCCAGCTCTTCCGCCGCTTCCATGGCTCTATGCAGCATGAGCATGTTGGCCAGGATGGTCAGGTCGTTCCCGGCGCGCTTGATGGAGACCGAGCCAAGTGGAATTTCATAATCCTCTTCCGGTACAGCCGCCACACGCGCTGCCGAAGATGATTCTTTCCGCCCCCCTTTTCCACCATAGAGCAGTTTGTGCTCGAGAAAGACGACCGGGTTATTGTCACGGATGGAGGCGAGCAGGAGTCCCTTGGCGTCATACGGGCTGGAGGGGCAGACGACTTTCAAACCAGGCGTGTGCATGAACCACGCTTCCGTGCTCTGCGAGTGTTGCGCGCCGCGTGCCGAGGCGCCCACCGGCAGGCGCAGGACCAACGGCACGGAAACCTGCCCGTTGCTCATATAATGCATCTTGGCAGCCTGGTTGACAACCTGGTCCATGGCGCAGAAGACGAAATCCCCGTATTGCATCTCGGCCACCGGGCGCATCCCGACCAGCGCCGCACCCACGGCTGCACCGATGATGGCGATCTCCGAGATGGGGGTGTCCATCACACGCGCGTGGCCGAATTCATCCGCTAAACCCAGTGTGACGGTAAAGCCGCCGCCGAAACCGCCAGGTATGCCCAGGTCCTCACCGATAAGAAAAACCGCTGGATCGCTGCGCATCGCCACCCGCAGCCCATCGCGCAAGGCTTCCACCATGGTCATTTCGCGGGTGCTCATCGCCCCTCCGCATAGATGTGCTTGTACATCTCGTCGATGGCCGGCTCAGGGCTGTTGAGGGCAAACTTGACGGCCTCTTCCACCTCCGACTGGCAAGCCTTCTCGATAGCCTCCACCTCGCTCTCAACCAGCCCATGCTCCTTGACCAACACCGCCCGCATTCTGGGGATTGGGTCACGCCCGCGCCATTGTTCCACTTCCTCGTGCGTGCGGTATCCCCCGGGATCGCCGCGTGAGTGACCGGCATAGCGGTAGGTCTTGCATTCCAGCAAGGTCGGACCGTTGGCCTGGCGTGCCCTTTCCACTGCCTTCAAGGCGGCTTGATGGACAGCCAGAACATCCATCCCATCCACAACGTACCCCGGGATGCCATACGCGGCAGCGCGCTCGGCAATATCGGTGACCCGCAGCATGGATGAGATTGCCGTGGAGGCGCCGTATTGGTTGTTCTCGCATACGAATACCACCGGGGCCGCTTTTACCGCGGCCAGGTTGACGCCTTCGTGAAATGCGCCCGTATTCGAAGCGCCGTCGCCAAAGAAACTTACCGCAACGCGCGGCTCTCCCCGCAGCTGAAATGCCAGCGCCGCGCCGGTTGCGATGGGAATGTTCGCGCCCACAATGGCGTTGGAGGGCATCGCACCGACGGACATATCGGTGAGATGCATCTGTCCACCCTTGCCCCCTGCGCATCCGGCGGCTTTACCCATGATCTCCGCGGCAATACCGCGCGCCGGGCTGCCGCGCGCCAGGAAATGCCCCACCGGCCGGTGGGTGCTGAAGATGACATCCTCGGGACGGAGTGCCATGCACACACCCACCGCCACCGCTTCCTGTCCCTGGTATTGATGCAGCGTGCCGGGTACACCCCCTTGCAGGAAGAGTTTGTATAAATGGTCCTCAAAACGGCGAATGAGCACCATCCGCCGGTACATCTCGCGGGCAATCTCCAAGGTCAGGCTGGTCCCGGTTGTCATGCGTTACTCTCCTGTGGAGCCTCAAATGCCAGGCTGAGCGGGTTTTCCAATAACTGCTTGAATGCATCCAGGAACTTCGCCACCGTGACTCCGTCAACGAGGCGATGATCCACGGCGAGCGTTGCCGTCATCAACCAGCGCAAGGCAATATTTCCCTGCCATGCCGCCGGTCTTTCCTTGGCCGCGCCGAGCGCCAGGATGCCGGATTCCGGCGGGTTGATCACCGCGCTGAAACTGTCCAGGCCATACATGCCCAGGTTGGATATGGTGAACGTTGCCCCGCCCAGCTGCGAGCTTGACAATTGTCCATTTTCGGCGGCTGCGCGAAGTTGGCGTGTGGTGGCAGCCAGTGTGAACAGGTTCAACCGGTCGGCGTGGCGTATCACCGGGATTAACAGGCCCTCCGCCAGCCCGATCACCACACCGATGTTAATCTCGTCAAAATATAGAATTTCCTCGCCCTGCAATGAGGCATTGAGGGCGGGCGTCTGCCGCAAGGCCAATGCAGCTGCCCGGATGGAGAGGTCATTGATGGTCGGTGCAGCCCATCTGTTCCCTTCGGCCCGCACGGCTACCTGGCTGAGCATGGTCTTTGCTTCCGTCATATCAATGATCATCGATCCGTGAAAATGGGGGACTTCGGCGTTGCTCTTTTGCGTTCGTTGTGCAACAGCACGGCGCATCGGCGAGAGAGGCACATGACGCACTCCGCCTGCTGCCCGTGTTTGCTCCGCAGCCTGCAAGACGTCGCGTTTGAGGATCTGCCCCTGCGAGCCACTGGCTTGCATAACCGATAGGTCAAGACCAAGCTCCTTCGCCATGCGGCGCGCCAGTGGAGAAGCCAGCCTGCGGCCGGGAAGTCCTTGGGCGACCTTGGTATCCATCCCAGGATTGCTCCCAACGCCGGGAACGGCGGAGGCTTGCGGAGGTGCCGCATGGAGGGCGCTGCCCGGAGTAGAAATTTTGGATAGGTTCCCAGGAGGTTCTTCCGCTTGTGCTTTCCGATCTTCCACGCTGACCGACTGCCCTGCTGTGCCCCCACTTAATGGTTCATCCAGTGTGTCGCTCATCCGCCCGACGACCGTTTGCACGGAAACTGTCGTGCCTGGTGTAACCAGTGTTTCCCGTAAATAGCCATCGTGGAACGCCTCCACCTCCACCGTGGCTTTGTCGGTCGTCACCACAAACAACGCCGACCCGGATTTGATAACCTGCCCGGGCTGTACCCGCCATTCCTCGAGCACCACGTCGCCGCCGGTTGCACCCAGGGCTGGAATGACAATATCGTAGATCAAGAAGCCTTCCTTTCGCTTCCAAACAGTCTCATCCAATCTTCCACGGTTTTCTGTAAAGCCAGTCTGCCTATGGTGAGGACATCTTCTGCCAGCTCCGAGCCGATCACGTCGTAGGGATTGTAATCATCCCCGGTCTGCGCGGCCGCCTGGCGCAGAGCATCGAAATATGTGCGCTTAAGTGCACTTCCCAGGTTGATTTTGCTGACGCCCAAACGGATGGCTTCCTTCAAATCCAGACGATCCACCGAAGTGGCCCCGTGTAAAACCATTGGAACCTTGACCGCCTGCTTGAGTTCCGTGAGGCGCGGTAAATTCAGACGCACCTGCCTGCGTCCGTGCAAATGTGCCTGGCCCACGTTCACAGCAAACGCATCCACACCGGTCTGCTCAATGAAGTCACGTGCACGCTCAGGATCGGTCAGGTGCAGATCATCCGGCAGGGCTGAGAGTTCGCCTCCCACACCGGGCAAGGGCGTGGCTTCTCCCTCCACCGCCACTCCAACTTCGTGCGCTGACTGGACCACCTGTCGCACCCGTCTCACCTGCGCGTTATAGTCAAGTGTTTCGTCGCTGAACATCACGAGGCCAAAGCCGAGTCCAACCGCGTCCAGCACCGCTTCCAAGTTTGGTGACTCATTGAATACCAGGCAGGCTGGAACTGAGAGTCCCCGGATGGCTTCGAGGCCGAGGGCCGCATACAGGCTGACCGGTTCATGCACCACCCGGGCGGGATGGGTCAAATAGATGCCGCTAAATCCCAGCAGAACCGGCGAGTGTGTTGCTTCAGCGGCATCGCACACTGCCAGCAGCGATTCCAGGTTCCAACTTTCAAAGTACCCGACTGCGTAGCCCCCGCGCTGCGCATCGGTCATCAACTCACTAAAGGAGGTTAACGGCATTTTCCTCCTTTATTCCCAAAACATCGCCTGTCTTCAGCCCTAATTCTGCGCAGAGTTGCGAGAGCGGGCGTTTGTCCTCTCCTTCAGGCTTTACCCAATGTACAACCAGAGCATCCTTACCCGTCGCCAGAGTGGCGGTGGATCTTCCCAACCGGATCAACTGACCGGGGGTCGTCGCGCCCGGGTAATGAATGACCTTCGCATCCATGAAATACACGCGCCGGCCTGCCACCATACGCCAGCATTCTCCCGGGGAGGTCTGGATCCAGCGGAACAGGCTCTCTGCCGAACGACTCCAATCGAGATGAAAGTCTTCAGCACTGGTGGAGGAAAAATAGGAAGCCCCGCTCTCTGCCTGGGGCAGGCGATGCAGCCTCCCCTGCGCGATGTCTGCGATCAGGCGGGGAACCAGCGGCAGGCTCTTTTCAATGATGCGGTCATACAATGTGCTCACCGTATCCCGTTTGCGCGTACGCACACGCGCCTGGTACAGGATGTCGCCGGTATCGAAATGCGGGTCCATCACATGCGCGGTCATGCCGGTCAGATGTTCTCCGTTGCGAAGTGCCCGGAATACCGGATGTTTGCCGCGATAGGCAGGCAGCAGCGAAGCATGAAAGTTTATGGCGAGAACGTGCGGTATGGATAGTAACGCTGGCTTGAGCAGGAACATGTATCCGGCGGCAAGGAAGAGATCCGGGGTAAGAGAAGATAACGTTTCCAGGAACTCGGGTGAATTGGGATTGGATGGCTCGAAAACCGGGATTTTCCGCTCGCGCGCCAGGTCCACAAAACTGGGAAGACCAGACACACTCCAGGGATTGGTGGACTGCCTTTTTGCAGGCGGCAGGTCCACCACCCCGACCACTTCGCAGGCTGTTTCAAGCAAAGGAGGGAAGAACCGGTTGCTTAATACGCTCTGCGAGTTTCCAAAAAAAACCAGCCGCAAACTCGCACTCACCAGCGTTTCACGCCTTCAGGATAATGAACGGCCTTGAACGAGGCGGTGCGCTCCTGCAGCGGAACTTCGACTGCCATGCGCTCGATGCTCGACCCCAACTGAATTCCGTGACAGTCGGTATGATCAAGCATGTATTGCGCGTCTTCTGGATTGACCAGCGCCGCGCCGTGCGCCAGCAGGATCACATCGGGTTTCAACTTCTTCGCGATGGCATAATGGGACTGGCTGCGTTTGGCCATGTCTTCCAATCCCTGGCTGGCGCTGTAACCGGTTGACCCGCCGCGCGTGATGCCGGCGTGATAAATGAAGATGTCCGGAGCGGCATCGCGCATCAGACGCTCGGCGTCCACCTCGTTGAAAGCATAGCCAATGGTGAGCAGGTCCAGCTCGTGGGCATAATTGAGCATGTCGATCTCGTGCTGGTAGCCCAACCCGGTGCCTTCCAGGGTTTTCCGGAAGTCACCGTCAAACCATGCCACGGTTGGGAAGTTGTGCACGCCCGAAAAGCCGATGTGCTTGATATCTTCCAGGAACAATTTCATGTCGCGCAGGACATCCACGCCATTCAATCCGGCGATGACCGGTGTTTCTTTGACCTGTGGCAGAACCTCCCGCTTGCCGACCTGATAGACCATCTCGTTGGCGTCGGCCATTGGCAACATGCCAGCCAGTGAGCCGTAGCCTTGCATGCGGAAGTAGCCAGTATTGTACACGCCCAGGATATCAATGCCTCCGCGCTCAATGAACTTGGCCGCGATACCGTTGCCCGCGCCCGTCATCACCAAAGGCTTGCTGCGTTTGATCTCAGCCCAAAGGCGGTCCAGGAACTGTTGACGAGTGTAACGTTTTGCCATAACAAACTCCTAATCTACGCCCTGATCATCTTAATCAGCATCTGGGCAGCTTCGACTGCAAACGCCGGGTCCTCGATGTGTGTGTTCCGCTCGATCAAGCGGATGTTCTTCGGCAGTTCCTGCTTAAGCACATCCACAAAAGCCGTGTCAGCCTGTGGATCGTAGAAACCCATGCCTTTCACGGCGTAACTGTCGAAACCGGCGGTTGGGATCAGGAAGATGGCGTCACTGTGTGTGTATTGCAGGCGACGAGCCACTTCCTTGGCCACCTCGATCATCTCCTCTTTGTTCAGGCGTACGTCGGTGATCTGCGGACTGTGCCGGATGAGCGTACGTGTATTGTAAGGCGGTGGCACGGTTTCCGGTTCGCCGTACACCAGCACTTCAATCGCTCCGGGGCACAACACTTGCGGCAGGCCGAGCTTTCCGGCGGTGGTCAGCCGGTCAGGACCGCCTGCCAGCATGGCATGATACATCTCATTGGATACCTCGATGGTCGAGTAATCCAGCACCGCACTGATGAGACCCTCTTTCATCATTTGCTCCATGGCACGCCCGCCCGGGCCGATGGCATGGAAGATGATGGTCTCAAAGCCGGCAGCCTCCAGGACCTCGGCTGCTTTCATCGCACCCTTGGTGGTGATGCCTACGGTAGTGATGGCGACCAGGGGTTTCTCTTTACGCTCCAACTTCACATCCACCCCGGCCATGCCGCATACCGCTCCGGCCGCGTTCGCAAGAATTTTGCGCATCACCGGGTTCAAGCCCATGATATCAGTGACCGAGAACATCATGGTGATATCCCGAATATCCACCCACGGGGCCACATTGCCGGAAGCCATGGTGGATACCATCACTTTCGGAAAGCCGTACGGGAGAGCGCGCATGACATGCGTACTGAGGGTGGTCCCCTGGGTCCCGCCCATTGCCACGATTCCGTGGATCTTGCCTGCCTCCGCCAGTTGGGTGACGATCTTCGTCGCGCCCTCGGCCATAATGGGAGCAGCCACATCGCGCGATGGGTTTTCCAGGATCTTGGCCAGCGGCATCCCGCCCGCCTCGGCAACTTCCTCGCGGGTGATATCCGGGTGTGCGCCAGGGGCACCGGTCACACCCGTATCCATCACCAACGCCTTATCGCCGAACTTCTCAATCTGCTCGCGCAGATACTGTGCTTCGTGCCCTTTTGTATCCAGGGTCGCCAGCACGACGATGGTTTTTCCACTCATGGCCTGGCCTCCTTATCCGACCTGTTTTCTCAGCCAATCGACAGAGGATTGGATGTTCTCCACGTCATCGCTCTCGATTTCCAGGACACCGTCAAAGTCCGTCTGCTTGAGATACTGGACGCAGGCGGCAATGTTGGGGGCATTAACCCCTCCCCCGACGGGCACCACCGAGGCCGAGATGCCGGTCTCCTTGCCTCTCACCGCATCGGCCAGGCTTTTGCTCACGTCCTTCACATGCAGGTGGTTAACGTACTTGCGCACGCCTTTCAGGAAAGTGAGCGGGTCGTTGCCAGCGATGAAAGTGTTGCCGGTGTCAAAATTGATCCCGACATACTCAGACTGGAACGGTTCGACGATTCCCAGCAGAGACTCCACGTTATTGGTGAATGGGCCATGCGGCTCCACGTTGAGGATCACCTTGTGATTCTCGGCCAGCGGGACGCACTGGGACAGGTGGTAATGGATGCGGTCAAGTTGTTCTTTATCCGACAGGCCGGGAAGTTTTGACTGGCCGTCGGTGGTATCCACCCTCGGGCAACCGAGCAAGCCGGCGAAGATGATGCCCCGGCGAATGAAGTCAATGCATTCCCATCGGTTGATGGGGAAGGAAACGTCAAACTCTGAGCATTTCAAGCCGTACTTATCAAGAATCTTGCGTAGTTCCAGCGGGTCGCTGTCCAGCGGGATGAAGGGCGCAAAGCCGAGGCCGGTGAAGAACTCCGTGCCGCCCACGGCTTCCAGTTCGCAATACTCCACGCCCAGTTTGGCGATTTGTGCGAAGCAGTATTCAACTGGCTTGTCTGCGTGCCGCCAATCATCAGTGTTGATGCCGATCTTGATCATGTTGAGTCTCCTTTCGTGGGGGGAAGAGAATATGGGGAGGGCTGCTTCCTTTAGGCACAAAATCGGGCAGTTTAAGATGCAGACCTTTTTTGAGAAATGCTAAACTTTTTCTACGATACCACCCTATAAGATGGATGTCAATCTTAAGTGCATGCTTCAAACTAATTATGATCTATAAACGCAATCAATCTACAAATCACCACTATCAATCTGTCCGTTTCCAACCAAACAAGTCTTCATGACAACGTAGAAATTGTCCTGGAAAGACCGCATACGATAAAAGCCGCTCCCGGGTGAAAGAAGGGCGGGACTGAATGCTGGAATTCTTTTACAAACCCTTGTAAACTTTCTCTGAACAGGAAAAAGTATTCTGACAGAATAATCTAGCCCATGACAACCGGGGAATTATCATAAATATCAGTGTAGGCTAATAATTTAAGAAGGCAGAGCATGGATTTGAGTCCAGCCTGTGCAATTTGTCACCATCTAAGTTGCTTAAAGTTATAGTTTTCAAATTTCTTCTTGACTTTTTCAAATTTCATTGTACAATTAGTTTGTTGAGACAACCAACTATGTCCAGTGATTTGTTGCTTTTGTCGAAATAATCTCCATAAACAAATATGGCTACAATCAATCATTATCGCACCGGTGATCAAGCCCTCGTTCGCGAAATCAACCTTTCGGTGATCATAAATCACCTGCGCACAAACGCGCCCATTTCGCGTGCTGCCCTGGCAGAAACGACCGGTTTAAACAAGACCACTGTTTCCAGCCTGGTAAACGAACTGATCGAGCGCCAGTTTGTGCAAGAAATCGGTCTCGCATCGTCGAGCGCCGGGCGCCCCGCTACACTGCTGAAACTAAACCCAACCGCGGGATTTATTGTCAGTTGCGAAATTGGGACCTATTTTATTCTTGTAATTTGTACGGATTTTTCGCCCAAGGTTATCTGGCGTCACCAAGAACCATTTGACTTTGAACTTGGCCAGCATGCAATCATCGAACGCATGCTGGCTATTTTAAATCTGGCAATTGAGGCTGGTTGCAATTCAAGTGGCCCACTCCTGGGTATCACAGTCGGAATCCCTGGGCTGGTCGACCAGTCTACCGGAACATTGTTGTTTGCCCCCAACCTGGGGTGGAGAGATCTACCCGTTCGCGCCATATTACAGGAGTCATTCAAAGTACCCTTGTTCGTGGACAACGAGGGCAATATTGCCGCCCTTGGCGAGCACTATTTTGGTGCAGCACAGGGGTATGAAGAAGTACTCTATATTAGCGCAGGTGTCGGCCTGGGCGGGGGAATTGTGCATGGCGGGCGTGTGTTCAGTGGCGTGACTGGTGTGGGCGCAGAGTTTGGGCACATGACATTGGATCCGGATGGTGAGATCTGCAAGTGTGGCAATCAAGGCTGTTGGGAGACCCAGGTCAGCCAGCAGGCACTTTTTCGCCATGTATGGAGACGGATTGATCAAGGTGAGGCCAGCATTCTGTCTGAAATGACCGGCGGCAGGCGTGCCTCCTTGACAATGCCATTAATTGTGGCAGCGGCGCACGCGGGCGATGCTGTCACGAGGGATGCATTGGAGATCATCGGCCGTCATCTGGGGATTGGCATTGCCTCCCTGGTGAATGCTCTTAATCCCGAATTGGTCGTGTTTGGTGGTATCCTAAGTCTGGCGGGTGAGTTCCTTCTGCCTGTCATTATAAAAGAAGTGGAGCGGCGCGCCTTGAAATGGAACCGCGAAGCCATGCAATTGGTATTGGCCCGGCATTCTTCCGATGCCTGCGTGATGGGCGGCGTGGCGGCGGTCTACCAGGCGATCCTGGCACAACCAGATATCGTAGGAACGCTGGCTGCATGAGCCCTTATCTTCTTTTTTTCCACCACAGTGGATGGTTGCAGCCAGGGCAAAAATGTCATGGCATTTTTTCCACAAGGAGGTGAACGCGAAGCATATACTAGCAGATGACCCATATAAAGAAATAACAAAACCTTTCACAATTCAAGAAGGAGAATATCAAACATGTTAAAGAAATTAGCATTTGCATTGGTGATCCTGTCAGTGGCTTTATCAGCCTGCGGTGCACCAAAGACTGCGGCTCCTGCCACCGCCGCTCCCGCTACCGCAGCTCCTGCCACAGCCGCTCCTGCCACAGCCGCTCCCGCTACCGCAGCTCCTGCCACCGCAGCACCCGCTGCATCAGGCGTTACAGAACTGAAGATCCTGTGGGCGCAGTGGTCACCGGCCGACTACCTGCAGCAGATTGGTGATATGTACCAAAAAGAAACCGGCATCAAGGTTAGCATCGTACAGGAACCTTGGGGATCGTTTGGAGACCGGTTTAATGTTGCCATGGCTGCCGGCGGGACTGAATGGGACATGGTCGTTGGCGACAGCCAGTGGATTGGCCAGGGTGCCACCGCTGGATATTATGTTGACATAACCGACTTCCTCAATACCACTGGACTCGCTGCGTCCGTCACCCCCGCCACCATGCAGTACTATGGCGAATATCCGGCCGGTTCCAAGAAATATTGGGCTTTCCCGACCGAAGGCGACGCGGATGGCTGGGCCTACCGCAAGGATCTTTTCGAAGATCCGGCCAATATGACCGCCTTTAAAGCCAAGTATGGCTATGACCTGGCCGTACCCACCACCTGGGCTCAGTTGATGGACATTGCCAAATTCTTCACCAAGCCGGATAAAAGTATGAACGGCGTGGCGATTTACACCCAGAAGGATTATGATGCCATCACGATGGGCTTCGAGAACGTCATGTTCTCTTGGGGCGGCGCTTGGCAGGCTGCAGACAATACCGTCGAGGGTGTGGTCAACTCACCCGATATGGTCAGTGCTTTGCAGTATTACAAGGACCTGTATGATTGCTGCCAGGCCCCCGGCCTGAATAACGCCTTCTACACAGAAACCAATGACGCCTTCATCGGCGGCCAGGTGGCGATGACCATGAACTACTTTGCCTTCCTGCCGGCACTGGCGAATGAGGGTACCAGCCCCTTTGCGAAAACCACCGGGTTCTTCGCCAATCCCGCAGGACCGACCGGACTTCGCAGGGCTGCTCTTGGCGGCCAGGGTTTGAGTGTCATTTCCTTTGTCAGCCCGGAACGCCAGAAAGCCTCCTTAGACTTCATCAAGTGGTTTGGCCAGGAGTTGATTCAGACGGAATGGGCCAAATTGGGTGGCTACACCTGCAATGCGAACGTGCTCAAGACCGACCTGTTCATGAATGCAACGCCGTACAACAAGGCCTTCTCCGAGACCATGACCTTCGTTATGGACTTCTGGAACATCCCATCCTATGCCGCGTTGCTTACACCCGCGCAAAATTACTTGAGCGCCTTTGTAGTTGGTGGACAGGGCACGGCGAAAGAAGCCTTGGATAACATTGCCAAGGAGCAGACGGCTGTATTGCAGGAAAATAAAGTCATTCCCAGCCCCTAAATCAGCATTGCTGCTAAAGTAAAACGTCTCGCTAATTATTCACTTGGGGAGGCGGCTCCCGCCGCCTCCCCAAGAAACCCCGCCAGGAAAGAGGCAGGATTATGACAGTAAGCATATCTCAAGTAAAAAGTCGTGGGAACACACCACGACAGCGCCATCTCAGCAACCAGGCGATCATGAATTTGTTCATCTGGCCGACCCTGGCTCTCCTGATTGCGATGAACGTCTTTCCGCTGTTTTACAGCCTGTATCTCGGGTTCACCAATTATTCAGCAATTGTTCCCAAGGCGCCAATATGGGTTGCCTTTCAGAACTTCAGTAAAATCCTGAATGATAAAAATTTATGGCAGTATTTCGCCACCACAGGGCGTTATGCCCTGATGTCGGTCAGCCTGCAGACCCTGGTGGGGTTCGCACTGGCCATGTTGGTGCGCGAAAAATTCAAGGGCAGTGGTGTCCTGACCACGCTGATCCTGATTCCGATGATGATCTCACCGGTGGTGGTAGGTTTGTTCTGGAAGCTGATGTACAACCCCACCTTCGGTTTCTTCAATTATTTGCTTGGTATGAGTGACCCATCCAAATCGCCCGATTGGCTGGCCAGCCGTATTGCTGGTCAACCGACGCCTGGGCTGGCACTTATTGCAGTGGTGATCGTGGATGTGTGGATGTGGGCGCCGTTCGTAATGTTGTTGGTCCTTTCAGGTCTAAAGGCTATCCCTGACTATTTGTATGAAGCTGCGGCAGTTGACCGGGCCAGTTCTTGGTTCCAATTCTGGCGCATCACCCTGCCGCAGGTTGCACCCTTATTATTGATCGCTGTTCTATTCCGCACAATTGAGGCGTTTAAAGCATTTGACCTGGTGATGGGCATGACTGGAGGGGGACCAGGCGTCCAGACGGAATTAATCTCTGTCGATATTTACCGCTTGGCCTTCCTGGGGCAATTTAGAACCGGCTATGCCAGCGCATTGGCTTATATCATCCTGATCATCATTGTTGCGGTCAGCAACCTGTATATCAAGTACCTCAATCAAAGCAAAGGGGAGGGATAACCCATGGCTACATTTGAAGAAACCGGACCTAGATTACCTGTTATCGAACCAACCCGCGTGGATAAAGTCCACCCGCGTGCCAAATTGGGAAAATCCATCCGGGTGGTTATTATCCTGGTCGTGACCTTCATCATGTTGATCCCGGTCATCGTGATGGTCATGACAGCATTCAAATCCCGCGCCACGATCACAACGCCACCCCCAAAGGTGGTCTTCAAGCCCACCCTGGAGGGATTCCTTTATCTTTTTACCGATCGCTCGATACTTAACCCGACCAACCTGGCGGCCGCGCGCGCCAATCCGGGTGATTTGAATTACTGGCAGCGTCTGGCCCTAAGTGCTGGTCAACGAATAAACGGACCCAGCGATTATGTAGGTCGCTTGAAGAACTCGGTGATCATTGCCGGGACATCGACGATCCTTTCGGTGATACTGGGATTGTTTGCCGCCTATGCCTTCAGCCGTTTTAAAGTTGCTGGCAAAGACGACCTGTTGTTCTTTATTCTCAGCACCCGCATGCTGCCGGGGGTGGTGGTGACCATTCCACTCTTCCTGTTATATAAACAGTTGCATTGGAATGACACACATATCGGGATGATCATTCTCTATACCGTATTTAACCTCTCTTTTTCAGTCTGGCTGCTTAAAGGGTTTATTGACGAGATCCCGATCGAGTATGAAGAGGCTGCCCTGGTGGATGGCTATACCCGCCTGCAGGCTTTCTTTAGAATTGTTCTGCCCCAGGCAGTGAACGGTATCGCCGCGACGACCGTCTTTTGCCTGATCTTCGCCTGGAATGAGTACGCTTTTGCACTCATGCTCACCAGCGAGAAAGCCCGTACGGCTCCGCCCAGCATTGCCACCATGCTTGGAAGTGGAGGACTGGAATGGTCGGCAATTGCCGCCGGAAGCCTGGGCTTTCTGATCCCCGTGGCGATCGTGACCTTTGCGCTGCGGGATTACTTGCTGCGCGGCGTCACATTCGGCGCTGTCCGCAAGTAAACCATCGATGGAAATGGAAACCGATTATGTCCACGATTGAACTCCGGCAAGTTGAAAAGAAATTTGGCGATCTCCACGCGGTAAAACCGCTGGACCTGACCATCCAGGATGGAGAGTTTATCGTCCTGCTTGGCCCATCCGGTTGTGGCAAGACCACCACCCTGCGTATGATCTCCGGGCTGGAGACAGTCTCCGGCGGGACGATCTGGTTGAATGGGCGCAACGTAACCTGGTTGCATCCCAGTGAGCGCGATATCGCCTTCGTTTTTCAATTCTATGCGCTTTACCCGCACCTGACGGCTCGTCAGAACATTGCTTTTCCACTTCAGGCACAGGGCGAATCGCGCGAGACGGTTGAAGAACGCGTCAAAGAGGTTGCAAAATTGCTGCGAATCGAGCATTTGCTCAAGGCTCATCCCGGCCAATTAAGCGGCGGTGACCAGCAGCGCGTGGCGCTGGCACGCGCCCTGGTACGGCGCCCGGCAGCCTTCTTAATGGATGAGCCCCTGGGCGCACTGGATGCCGATTTCCGCGAATCGATGCGCTCCGAGATCAAGCGCCTGCACGTTCTACAACATGCCACCACGGTCTACGTCACCCATGACCAGGTTGAAGCCATGGCGATGGGTGATCGCATCGTGGTCATGTCCGAAGCTGCGATCCAGCAAATTGGCACCCCGGCGCAGGTCTACTACGACCCAGCCAATCTCTTCGTGGCGCGCTTTATCGGCAGCCCGGGCATGAACCTTATAGCCGGTACTTACTCTGACGGGATTGTTAAAATGGCAGGCTTGGGCAACCAATATACTGTGCCGCAGGAGTGGCAAAGCGCGTTGAAAAATGGGCTGGCTGACGGGAAAGAAATTATCGTCGGCTTCCGGCCTGAGGCTGCCCAGATCAACGATCGAGGCCAATTGGTCGGGAAAGTATATGCCAGCGAGATGCAGGGTTCCTCGGCGGTTCTCCACCTGACCATCAACGAGAAGGATATCATCCATATCCGCACAGATCGTTTGTTCCCGTATCCAATTGATACCTTGGTTCATTTTGACATTAATCCCCAGATGGTACGCTTCTTTGATCCAAAAACCGAAGCGAACATCAAACCAGAGGTGACCCAATGAGTCACGTAGAACTTCAGCATATCACTAAACACTTCCCGGGCGTAACAGCACTGGATGATATTTCCTTTGAAATCAAGGAAGGCGAATTCTTCGTGCTTTTAGGCCCTACCGGCGCGGGAAAAACGACCACCTTGAGGACAATCGCCGGTTTGGAACACCAGGACTCAGGCGTTATCCTCTTTGATGGTGAGCCGGTGGATGACCTGCCGCCCTCTGATCGCGACGTTGCCCTCGTGTTCCAGCAATATTCGCTCTACCCAACCATGTCGGTCTATGACAACCTGGCTTTTCCATTGCGTTCCCCTTTGCGGCGTACATCCGAAGCAGAGACCCGGAAAAAAGTGGAAGAAGCTGCCGAGAAGTTGCGGATTACTCACCTTTTGAAACGCAAGACAGCCCATCTCTCGGGCGGCGAAATGCAGCGCGTTTCCATCGGGCGGGCCATTGTCCGCTCGCCGCGTGTCTTCCTTATGGACGAGCCGCTTTCCAACCTGGATGCCAAGTTGCGGGAAGCACTGCGTGTGGAATTGCAGCACTTGCAGAAAACTCAAAACAGCACCACGTTGTTCGTGACCCATGATCAGATCGAAGCACTCACCATGGCTGACCGCATCGCGGTTTTGAACGAGGGGCGGATCATCCAATCAGGCACGCCTGAGGATATCTACGACCGGCCAGCTTCGACTTTTGTTGCTCAACTGGTCGGTACCCCCCGCATAAACCTATTTAATGCCCAGCAGGAGGATGGAACCGTCTCCATCTCTGATAGTGACGTACGCATACCTGTTCCTCCCAGCGCCAAGTTGCCCTCGGGATTCGTGGTGGGTATTCGTCCCGAAAATGTCAAGCCTGATCCGCAAGGCGATTTCACCGGTCAACTTGTCCTTACCGAGCCGCTCGGCGTCGAAACGATCCTCCACATTCAATCAGGCAAACGCACATTGCTCAGCATGGTGCCGGGAATGACCACGTACCAGCTTGGGGATGTAATGAAGTTCAATATTGCAATTGAACATATTCACTACTTTGGGCTGAACGGCGACCGCCTTCCGTCCTAATTTTCTTTTGGAAAGGAGAGCGCACTCTATGAAATTTGGTGTGAATACCTGGGTCTGGACTGCTCCGCTGACCACGGAGGAACTGGAAATTTTGGCGCCCAAGATAGCCAAAATGGGCTTTAACCACATTGAAATTCCCATCGACGATCCCAAAACACTTGATTTCAAGAAATGTGCTGAGATCATCCAGAAGGCGGGTATCTCCAGCATCAGTTGCTGCGTCGCCATGGGCCCCGACCGAGATCTGATCGACCCCGATCCAAAAGTACGCCAGAACGGGGTTGATTATGTAAAAGCCAGCATTGATGGACTTGCACTGACCGGGGGAAAGAATCTTGTTGGACCTTTCTACTCTGCAGTAGGGCGCACCTGGCAGCAAACGGCTGAAGAACGAGAACATGACATGCAGATCCTGGTGGCAATATTAAAGGATCTTGCGGAATATGCCGGCAAGAAAGGCGTTGTCCTGGGACTGGAACCGCTCAACCGTTTTGAGACCAGCTTTATTACCACGGCGGATCAGGCCATTGAACTGGTGGATCGGGTGAATCACCCGGCTTGCAAGATCATGCTGGATACCTTCCACATGAACATTGAAGAGAATTCAATGGGTGATGCCATCCGGAAGGTTGGTTCACGCCTGGTCCAGGTCCACAGCAACGAGAATAATCGCGGCACTCCGGGTGCCGGGCATGTCCCCTGGAAAGAAGTGGCCCAGGCCTTGAAAGACATTAAATTTGATGGCGTGATGGTCATTGAATCATTTACCAGCAAGGTAAAAAGTATAGCGCGTGCAGCCGCCATTTGGCGGCCGTTGGCCTCATCGCAGGATGCCTTGGCTGCCGATGGCGTCGTTTTCCTGCACGAGTTAATGAAGTAATTGATCTTGGTTTGAATCTACGGAGGCAATATGGATAAGAAACTTAATATTGCGATAGTAGGTTTGGGATTTGGTGCAGAGTTCATTCCCATTTACCAGCGCCACCCCAATGCGAACATGTATGCAATCTGCCAGCGCAATGAAGAAAAGCTCAACCAGATCGGTGACGCATTTGGGATCAAGACACGCTACACGAGTTTTGACAAACTCATCCAGGACCCAAATATAGATGTGGTTCATATAAACTCTCCGATCCACGAGCATGCCCGCATGAGTGTGGCCGCGCTAAAAGCCGGGAAGCATGTGGCCTGCACGGTGCCCATGGCGACTTCGGTGGACGAGTGCTGGCAGATCATTGAAGCCCAAAAAGCTTCCGGCAAGAAGTACATGATGATGGAGACTGTCATTTATTCACGCGAATACTTGTTTGTCAAGGAGCTGCGTGATACCGGAAAGTTGGGCAAGATCCAGTTCCTGCGTGCAGCCCATCAGCAGGACATGTACGGTTGGCCAGGCTACTGGGAAGGCCTTCCACCCATGCATTATGCCACCCACGTGGTCAGCCCCTGCCTGGCGATGGGCGGTGCGATGGCGGAATATGTTTCCTGCTTCGGGTCCGGGAAGATCGCCGACAAACTCATCCCAAAATACGGTTCTCCATTCGCTGTGGAGACGGCGCATATCAAGCTGAAAGGAACCGATCTTTCCGCTGAAGTCACCCGGTCGTTATTTGATGTTGCCCGCCAATATATCGAGAGCTTTGATGTTTATGGCAGCAAGATGAGTTTCGAATGGCAACTGATTTCGAATGAAGAGCCTATAGTCCACCTTGGCGGTGAAGAGGCAAAACATTCTCCGATCAAGGATTACGCACATCTGCTTCCTGAAGCGATCCGTGGATTCACCACCAAGGGCGTTTATGATATGGCCGAGAACAGGCATCTTTCCTTCATTCAAGGTTCCGGGCATGGTGGTTCTCATCCACACCTAGCGAATGAGTTTGTCACAGCTGTTGTGGAAGACCGCGATCCATTCCCGAATGTTTTTGAATCTGCCAATTGGACTTCAGTAGGCATCCTGTCGCATGAATCAGCCATGCAGGGCGGGAAGCTAATCCAGCTGCCCGACTATAAGTAAAGAAAGACCTTCATTCTCTCAACCTCTGGGTTCTCTATTCTTGAAAGGAGTGCAAAACATGGGACGACCAATTACTTTATTCACCGGCCAGTGGGCTGATCTTACCCTGGAAGACCTTGCCAAGAAGGTCAGTCAATGGGGTTTCGATGGCCTGGAACTGGCATGCTGGGGAGACCACTTCGAGGTGGACAAGGCCCTGGAGAGCGACAGCTATATCAAGAGCCGTTGGGATATCCTCAACAAGTACAACCTGAAGTGCTTTGCCATCAGCACACACCTGGTTGGGCAGTGCGTGGGGGATGATCCCATTGACGACCGACACAAGCGTGTCCTCCCACCGCGCTTATGGGGTGATGGCGATCCCGAAGGCGTCCGCCAGCGGTGCGCCGAGGAAGTCAAGAACACCGCTCTGGCTGCCAAGAAATTTGGCGTGAGCATCGTCAATGGTTTTACCGGCAGTGCAGTCTGGAAGAATCTGTATTTCTTCCCGCCGACAAACCAGGACGATATCAATAAAGGCTATGCAGATTTCGCTGCCCGTTGGAAGCCGATCATGGATGTCTTTGCCAATAATGGTATCAAGTTTGGTTTGGAAGTGCACCCGACTGAAATCGCCTACGATCTGGTTACTGCCAGGCGCGCCCTGGATGCCATCGGCAATCACCCGGCTTTCGGCTTCAATTTCGATCCGAGCCATTTCATCCACCAGTTCATCAATCCGGTTGAGTTCATTAATGAATTCGCTGCCAATATCGTCCATGTCCACGTAAAAAACTCGCACGTGCAGCTTAACGGTCGCAACAGCATTTTGTCCTCCCACCTGGATTTCGGTGACAACCGCCGTGGCTGGGATTTTGTCTCGCCCGGCCGGGGCGATGTCAAATGGGATCAGATCGTGCGTGCCCTGAACCGCGTGGGTTACAAGGGTCCGCTCTCGATCGAGTGGGAAGACAGCGGCATGGATCGCGAGTGGGGCGCTCCCGAAGCCCTGAAGATGATCCGCAATCAGGACTTCACCCCCTCTTCCGTCGCATTCGATGCGGCTTTCGAAGCCAAGAAATAAAGGAGGATATCATGCCTGAAGAAACTGGTTTCACCACGATGTCCGCTGCCAAGGCCAAAGGTGAGATTCCCGAGATCAAGGTTGGTATGCTGGGTTATTCTTTCATGGGCAAAGCGCACACCAATGCCTATAAGAAGATCCCCTATATGATGTATCCTCCGCCGGCGATTCCCCGCCTGGAAGTGGTTTGCGGCCTGGGCAAGGAAGCTGTCGCCGAAGCCGTCAAACGTTATGGATTCCGTGTAGGCTGCCCCGATGATTGGAAGGATATGTTGGATGACTGTGCAAAGGACATTGACCTGTTTGACAATTGCGGTCCCAATAATGTCCACATGGAACCAACCATCTATGCCATGAAATTGGGCAAGCACGTCCTGTGTGAAAAACCGATTGCCCGTTCGGCCGAGGAAGCCAGGCAGATGGTGGAGGTCGCCAAGTCGACCGGCGTCAAGAACATGGTGGCTTTCAACTACCGCTTTGTCCCGGCCGTCCGGCAGATACGTAACCTGATCGACAGCGGTGCCTTGGGGAAAATCTATCACTGGCGGGCAGTTTACCTGCAGGAATGGATCCTCCCGCACTACAACACCCCCTTGATCTGGCGATTGGACAAGTCCATTGCCGGCAGTGGTGCCTTGGGTGACCTGGGCGCTCATATCATTGACCTGGCTCATTACCTGGTTGGCGGCATCAAGACTTTGTCTGCGATGACAAAGACTTTCATTACAGACCGTCCTCTGGCTGACAATCCTGGCAAAATGGGCAAGGTGGATGTGGACGATGCCTTTGTTTCCATATGTGAATTTGAGAATGGAGCATTGGGCACATTTGAGTCAACTCGTTTTGCACTGGGTCGCAAGAATTATAACTTCTTCGAGATCAACGGCGAAAAAGCCAGTGTCCGTTTCAACCTGGAGCGTTTGAACGAGTTCGACATATTCTACCGGGACCATGAGCCCAAGGAGACCAGCGGCTGGACGAATGTTCTGGTCACCGAGGGTTATCACCCTTGGTGGTCAAACTGGTGGCCGCATGGGCACATCATCGGTTGGGAGCACACTTTTGTGCACGAGATCACACACCTGCTGGACTGCATCGTGAATAACAAGGAAGTGGGCCCCCACGGCGCAACTTTCGAAGATGGCTATCGAACAGCAGTCATCTGTGACGCAATCTTGAAATCGGCAGAACTTAGAAAGCAGGTTGAAATCAAGTATTAGACCATCTGTCCCAGGGGCGAGGCAAACCCTGCCTCGCCCCAACATCTTGGAACATGGTAATTAGGAGTACACATGGTGAAAATAGGTCGTCTTATCATACCCGTTGGTTTGTTCATTGCGATTGTCGTGACACTGCTGCTCGGTCTGGTTGCCCCATCGGTCATCAATTCCCTGACCACAGCTGCCCAAAGGAAGACCAACGTATTGCTTTCAGCAATCCCATTCATTCTTATTTTTGTTGCCATTTTACTGACATTCATCGCATTAATCAGGATGTCAGCCAGTGTGCTCAATGATTTCATCCCACAACGGGTACACAAGGTAATTGAGACGGTTCTCATCGTTGGAATCGTTGCTGGCGTAATTGGCATGTTCCAACCCTGGCTGATGATCCTTTATAAAGTTGGATTCATGGTTCTGCTTGTGTCCACACTTGGTTTTATTTGGTGGGGCCATGTACGGCCAAAACGAGAATCCAACGCCAGAAGGAGACATCAGCAGGCCTCGGACAGGAAGTGAAGAACAATCGAGACCTAAAGCTTATCCATAACTTTACCCTGTTTTTTCTACAAGAAAATCCTACTCGAACCAATTTCTGTACACATTGAAAGGGTTTCCCATGTCTGACCTCTATCAACCCAAGCCTGAGCATAAATTCACCTTTGGTCTTTGGACTGTTGGTTCGACTGGCCGTGACCCATTCGGGGCTCCGGTGCGTGATCCGAAAACTCCGGTCGAACTCGTCCATCTGCTGGCGGAAGTCGGCGCATATGGCGTAAACTTCCATGATAATGACCTTGTCCCGATTGATGCCACTCCGGCAGAACGGGACCGTATCGTAAAGGATTTCAAAAAAGCCCTCAAGGAAACCGGCCTGGTTGTCCCGATGGCAACAACGAACTTGTTTTTTGATCCCGCCTTCAAAGACGGGGCATTCACATCCAATGACCCGCGTGTGCGGGCTTATGCATTGCAGAAGACCATGAATGCCATGGATTTGGGCGTGGAATTGGGCGCCAGGATCTATGTCTTTTGGGGTGGGCGCGAAGGTACCGAATCTGACGCAACCAAGGATCCGGTTACTGCCATCAAACGCACGCGTGATGCGATTAATTTCCTGTGCGAATATTCCCTCCAACAGGGCTATAAACTGAAATTTGCCCTGGAGGCCAAGGCCAACGAGCCGCGCGGGGATATGTATAATGCCACCACCGGGCATATGCTGGCCTTCATTGCCACCCTTGCTCATCCCGAGATGGTTGGCGTCAATCCTGAAGTCGCCCACGAGCAGATGGCTGGCTTGAATTTCACCCACGGAGTTGCCCAGGCCCTGGATGCTGGCAAGCTTTTCCACATTGATCTCAACGATCAAGCTTTTGGTCGTTACGATCAGGATTTCCGCTTTGGGGCGGTTAACTTGAAGAGCGCTTTCTTCCTGGTCAAGTTATTGGAAGAACACGGGTACAGGGGAAGCCGCCATTTCGACGCACATGCTTACCGGACTGAAAATTACGAAGGTGTCAAAGATTTCGCCCGCGGCTGTATGCGGACATACTTGATCCTGAAAGAGAAGGCCAGTCAATGGAAACAGGACAAGGAAATCCAGGCCCTGCTGGCTGAGATCAACTCTGATCGGGAGAAGGTTTCGCCTCTGCTGGGTGGTTTCACCCCGGAAAGAGCTGCCACCCTTAAAGCAAGGACCTTCGACCGGGCAGCATTGGGAGCACGTGGCCTTTCATACGAGCGGCTCGACCAATTGACCGTCGACCTGTTGCTTGGCGTACGCTAAGCATCCTGTGTCGCTAGTCATATTAAACCTCCATTATTTGCACCCGGGACTTGATCCATGCAACTATTTCTAGGTCTTGATGTCTCAACCACCGGCGCCAAGGCGCTGCTGATCGATGAGAGAGGGGATGTCATCACCAGCGCAACTGCGCCTTTGTCTCTATCCACGCCCCACCCGCTCTGGTCAGAACAGGACCCGCGCGAATGGTGGACCGGCATTGCCAAAAGCATCCGTCAGGCGCTGGAGATGGCAAATGTGCCGGGTTCCGCTGTGACTGCCATCGGTCTTACAGGTCAAATGCATGGCCTGGTCTTGCTCGATGAGCAGGGTGAAGTGTTGCGCCCGGCTATTTTGTGGAACGACCAGCGCACAGGAGCCCAATGCGACGAAATGCGCGCCCGCCTGGGCAAAGAACACCTGATCCAGATTACTGGTAATGATGCCCTGACGGGTTTCACTGCCCCCAAGATCCTGTGGGTGCAACAGAACGAGCCGGAAATATATGCCAAGGCGCGGCACATCCTGTTGCCCAAAGATTACATCCGTTACCGTCTGACCGGCGAGTATGCCATGGATAAGGCTGATGGCTCTGGAACCATCCTTTTTGATTTGAAGGCTCGCAACTGGTCTCCCGAAGTATTGTCCGCCCTTGAAATTCCGGCGGATTGGCTGCCGCCCACCTTTGAGGGTCCCGCAGTGACCGGAGTTGTCAGTTCATGGGCCGCCGGTGAGACCGGTCTGACGAAGGGAACTCCTGTTGTTGGAGGAGCTGGTGACCAGGCTGCCCAGGCAGTTGGTGTGGGGGCAGTGCAACCCGGGATTATCGCACTCACGCTGGGCACTTCCGGGGTTGTTTTTGCAGCAACCGAATCTCCCCTGATTGAACCGGAGGGGCGATTACATGCCTTTTGCCATGCACTGCCGGGGCACTGGCATTTCATGGGCGTAATGTTGAGTGCCGCAGGCAGCCTGCAGTGGTACCACGACAACCTGGCTCCCCAGATGAGTTTCGACGACCTGGTGAATGAGGCAACAGACATCCCTGCGGGCAGTGAGGGGCTGCTCTTCCTGCCCTACCTGAGCGGAGAACGCACTCCCTACCCCGACCCTCTGGCGCGTGGTGCTTGGGTGGGATTAACCCTCCGCCATACCCGGGCCCATCTCACCCGGGCTGTTCTGGAAGGGGTTGCATTTGGCATTAAAGACAGCTTCACTCTGATCCAGAACGCAGGGTTGGGGGAGATCAATCAAGTACGCATATCCGGAGGCGGTGCCAGGAGTCCCCTCTGGCGGCAGATCATGGCGGATGTGCTGGGTGTCGAGCTGGTCACGGTCAACACCATTGAGGGGGCGGCTTTTGGCGCAGCGCTGCTGGCTGAGGTTGGCGCAGGTATCTTCAAGAATGTCCCCGACGCCTGTGCAGCCAACATCCAGATCACCGGGCGCACCAGCCCCACACAGGCTACCCGAACTTACCAGGATTATTATCCGCGTTATCGTGCCCTTTATCCTGCCCTGGCACCAGAAAATAAAGCCATGGCTGATTTGAGTCGTTAGCTTTCTTGTCTGGAGTCCGGAAAGCTTTTGATAAGCACTTGATTATTTACCTAGATTGTTATTCGTCCAAACGGCCGATTAACATCAAGCGCCAATCTGTGTAAAAATGACTAAGAAAAAACCCATCATTTGTATAGGTATTTTGGTAGGCGATATCATCGGGCGACCTTTGCGAGCCGTGCCTGATCCCGGCCATCTGGTCCTGGTGGACGAAATGAGCTTGCATACCGGCGGTTGTGCCAGCAATACTGCCACTGCGCTGGCACGGCTCGGGCTGCCAGTGGAAGTGATTGGAATGGTTGGATCGGATTCCTTCGGGGACTTTGTTCTCAATGCCCTGACCGGGCGCGGTATCGGGACCAATGGCATCGCCCGTAATAAAGAAGTGGGCACATCGGTCACAATGGTAATGGTTTCAGCAGATGGTGAACGGCGCTTTATTCACTACCTCGGGGCAAATGCCCGATTGACATTGGATGACATTGACCTCGCCAGGGTGGAGGCAGGTTCAATTCTGCATATTGGCGGAGCGTTGGTCATGCCTGGCATTGATGGCAAACCGATGGCGGAGTTACTTCGGCATGCCCGCCGTGCGGGTGTGATCACCTTCCTGGACACTGTTTGGGATGATACCGGCCGCTGGATGGATACCCTGGCACCCTGTCTGCCATATGTCGATTATTTTGTTCCCAGCCTCCTTGAAGCCCGCGCCTTGACCGGGCTGGATGACCCCGCAGAAGTTGCACGCGCCTTGCTTGCGCGTGGTCCAGGGACAGTGGGGCTTAAGATGGGTGCGGATGGCTGTCTGGTAATATCTGGTGAAGGCCAGATAATCCGTCTGCCGGCCTTCCAGGTGGATGCAGTGGATGCCACCGGTGCAGGCGATGCCTTTGCGGCTGGTTTCATTGCCGGGGTATGGGAAGGCTGGTCTCTGGAGCAAACCGCGCGGCTGGCCAACGCCGTCGGCGCTCTGAGCGTGACCGGCCTCGGTGCCAATGGTTTGCGTTCGCTTCCTGAAACCTTAACGTTTATGGAGAGTGCAAAGCTAAAGATCTGACTGAGTTGCCCACTGCCTCATCTGACCAATTGATTTCATCTTTCAATTCTAATATGACCAGTTTAGGAGAAAATATGGAAAAATTTGGATATCGTTTCTCATTTGGGCCATGGAATATTCATGAAGGCGCCGACCCGTTTGGGCCGACCGTCCGGCCTTCCGTGCTTTTTGATAAAAAAGTGGCGATCCTCAAAGAACTGGGCTATGACGCCATGCAATTCCATGATGATGATGTCGTGCCCGAACTCGACAAATTTTCCGCCGCGGAAATCAGCCAGCAGGCGCGGGCGATCCGCGCCAAGCTGACAGAACACGGACTGGTTGCAGAATTCGTCGCGCCGCGCTTATGGGAATCTCCAAAGACAATCGATGGTGCCTATACCGCCAATGATCCGAAAATGCGGCAGTATGCCATCGATCGGTCCAAAAAGGCTGCGGATATTGCCCGGGAAGTGGGCTGCAACCTGATGGTTCTCTGGTTGGCGCGTGAAGGCACCTATATGCGCGAGGCCAAGGATGCTGCACGTGCCGCCCATTACATGCTGGAAGCAGTTAATGCCCTGTTGAATTACGATAAGGAACTGCGAATCGCCATTGAAACCAAACCCAATGAGCCCATGGATATGGCCTATATCCCGACCATCGGGCATGCGCTGGCACTCGGCTCCCAATCGGATGACCCGCAGCGTGTGGGGTGTCTGGTTGAATTGGCCCATGCGATCCTGGCCGGGCTGGATCCTTCCGACGAGATGGCCTTCGGCCTGGCATTTGACAAGCTGTATAGTGTCCACCTGAATGATCAGAACGGATTGAAATTTGACGAGGACAAGTCCTTTGGCTCGGTGGACTTGCGAAGGGCATTCAACGAAGTACGTGTTCTGGATGGCAACCGCTTCTACGAAAAAGGAATGGTCGGCATGGATGTGAAGGCCCTTCGCACACAACCTGCCGAAGTCGCCACCAAACACCTGCGCAACAGCCTGCAGGTCTTCCTGCGCCTGGTTGAAATCGTGCGCTCCCTGGACCAGGGGAAAATGAAAGAACTGATTGCGGCTCGCGATTATGAAGAGCTGGATTGGTTTATCCTCAATAGCCTGATGGGTACCCATTAATTTACTTGGAGGTAAAGGATGGCAGATAACATGAGAGAGATAATTGAGAACGCATTGGCGAAGGGTGACGGCATCTTCCGGTTGGAACCGGCGTGGGTTGCCCGCGATTTCCTGCCGCCAGGCCGCCGCCTCGGGCTGAAAGAAGCTGAGTACGAGGTCGGAGAGCGAGGCTGGATCTCAGAGCGCTGGATCGGCTCAACGACCAAGGCCGATAATCGTGTCGGCCCGCCAGATGAAGGGTTGAGTTATCTGGCCATCGAGGGTGAGCGCATTACGCTCAAAGAAGCCGTTGAGGTGGCAGGCCCCACCATCATGGGCGAAGAGTATGCCAGGACTCACAAAGGCTTGGGTCGGCTGGCCAAGATCTATGACTTTGCTGCCCGCATTCCCTACCACATCCATCAACGCCAGAAGGACGCGGCGCTGGTTGGGCACAACTCGAAAGAGGAAGCCTATTACTTTCCCGAGGATGTGGATGTTGGCCCACACCCCGAAACGTTCTTCGGCGTGCATCCCACCATCGTCGAGCGAAAGCAGTATGATATCCTGCTGCCGTATCTCGTCGAGTGGAACAGTGATCTTATCCTGCGCCATTCACGCGCCTACTTGCTGGTGCCGGGTGAAGGGTTCCACCTGCCGGCTGGCGGGCTGCACGCACCAGGCACCGCGGTCACCATCGAACTCCAGGAAGATTCGGATGTCTTTGCCATGCTTCAGGCGCTGGTCGCGGGCAAGATCATTTCGAAAGAGTTGTTGTTCAAGGACGTGCGCAAAGAAGACCGCGCCGCGCTGGGCGAGCGGGCCGTGCTCAACCAGGTGGACTGGGAGCTGAGCGGCGACCCATACTTTTACGAGAACCGCCATACCTCGCCGCAATTGATTGCCCAGGCCAACCAGACAGGAGGCGAAGAGTACTGGATCTACTATAACTCCACACGCTTCAGCGGCAAGAAACTGGTCGTCAAGCCGGGCCAAAAGTTCAAGAGCGTGGATAACGGTGTGTATAACATTCTGGTCTGGCGCGGACGCGGGCTTTACGACGGCCACGCGATCGAAGCAGGTAATTTTGCGCTCGACGAGCTGTTGGTCTCGCATTCCAAGGCGACCACGCCGATCTGGGTTGAGAACACCGGTACGCAGGATTTGATCATCATCAAATTCTTTGGACCAGACATCAACCTCAAAGTTCCGATGATTCCCCAAATTAAAAGATCCTAATCCGTCAATCCCTGCAAGGGCGCTGAGCCTTTGCAGGAGATTATCACAATTTTCAATCAGAAGGAGGCACTAATGAATAAGAAAAAGGTTTCCGTAGGCAACTGGGCCTACATCTGGGGCGGCTACACCGACAAGCCGGTCGCGCTGACCGAGGTGGTGGAGCGGCTCCAGGAATACAAGTTCGATGGCATCGAGTTCGGCGTGTTCGCACCGCACCTTTCGTTCGAGGATGCCAAGGATCGGCAGAAGCGGCTGGCCGTCAAGAAATTGCTGGACGATCATGGATTGGCTGTCTCGGCAGTGGCTGCCGACTTCGGCGCGGTCCCACCGATGTTGGCGAATCCCGCCGACTATCTCGACGTGGTGATGCAGCACGCCGAAATCTGCCTTGATCTGGGCACCAACAAAATGCGCACCGACACCATCGTCCCGCCCACCGAGATTCCGGGCGGCATGAGCTATGAGACTTGCTTCTGGCGCACGGCTGAAGTATTCCACCGCGCCGCAGAAGTAGCCGGTCACTACGGCGTCAAGTTCGTGTGGGAATTCGAGCCGGGCTTTTTGTTCAACAAGCCCAGCGAGATCGTGCGCATGGCTTATGCCGTGGACCATCCCAACTTTGGCGTGCTGTTCGATTCCTGCCATGCCCACATGTGCTCGGTCGTCGGCGCTCGCCAGATGGGCGAGAAGGAAACACTGCCCGGCGGTGAGGTGCAGTTGGCCCACATGCTCACTGGCAAGATCAACCACGTCCACTTTATTGACTCGGACGAGACGCTGCACGATAACAGCACCAGCACGCACGCGCCGTTCGGCAAGGGCGTGTTGAATTTTGATGCCATCGTCAAGGCGCTGTCCGATGCCGGCTACACCGATGATTGGTGGCCGATGGACCTGTGCTTCTGGCCCGGTGCGTTGGAAGCGACCGCTCCGGCTAAGGCGTTCATGGACACGCTGGTTGCCAAGTACAGCTAATCATGCAGACCTGACAGGTTTCCGATACAGTCAGGTCCATAGGAGACAATTGTTATGGCAGAGATGATGAAAGCCCAAGTCTTTTACGAAGCCGAAAAGATGCAACTGGAACAAATCCCTGTTCCGCACATTTCGGACATTGACGTGCTGGTCAAGGTCAAGAACTGTGGCATCTGCGGCTCGGACATTTCTTACTATTATGGTTACAGCCCGGTTGGCACAGCCACCGGCAAAGGCCCCATAGTTCTCGGCCACGAGTTCACGGGCGAAGTGGTCGAGGTCGGCGCAGTCGCCAAGGCCGCCAACCTGTTCAAGCCGGGCGACCGTGTCGTGGTGAACCCGGTGCAGCACTGCAATGCCTGCTATGCCTGCGCCAGCGGTCACACGAACATGTGCGCTAATTTATACGTGCCGGGTGTGTCGGCGAATGGTGGCTTTGCCGAATACTGCGTCTCGCGCTACACTGGCTTGTTCAAGTTACCCGACAGCGTGAGCTATGCGGCCGGCGCGTTCACCGAGCCATTCGCCTGCGCGGTCTACGGCATAAAGAAACTGGCGATTGAGCCGGGCCAATTCGTGGCGATCTTCGGGCCTGGTCCCATGGGCATTATGATGGTGCAGATGTGCAAGGCCGTCGGCGCGGGCAAGGTTGCCCTCATCGGTTCGGGTTCAGACGACTTTCGCCTCGAAGTAGGCAAGAAAATGGGCGCGGACTATATCTTCAACTCGGCTGATCCCAAATCGTCCTACTATGTCAAAGATTTGAAAAAGGCTATCGCCGATGTGACGCACGGCATCTTAGCCGAGCGCGCCATCGTGCCGACCAGTTCCAACGAAGCGTTCGAGCAGGCGATTGATATCACCGGAAATGCCGCTATCCTTGTGCACTTTGGCCTACCCAATACCGGCGATGTGATCCATGTGCCGGCGCTCTCGACGCACACGATGGACAAGGAAATTCGCTTCTCGTGGCTGGCGCCCGGCGTCTGGCCGACGGCGATTGCGGCCATCGCAGAAGGGCTGGTCAACATGGAACCATTGATCAGCGCCGCCATGCCGCTTTCGGAGGCAGCTCAGGCAATTGTCAGTCTCAAAACGCGCACGACCAATCTGGTCAAATTGCAAATCACACCATAATCATCCAGATAAAAGGGTGTATATATGATCAAGTATGGTATCAACACCTTCCTGTGGACATCGCCCTTCACCACCAAGGATTTGCCTCTGCTGGACAAGGCCAAGGCGATGGGCTTTGACCTGGTCGAGATTCCGATCGAAGGCGAACAGGATACAGATTACGCCAAGGCCGCCGAAGCTTACAAGCGCACCGGCCTGGATTGTTCCGTCTGCGCCATCATGGGAGCGACCCGCGATCCGGCGCATGAGGACGAAGCCATTCAGCGCAACGGCGTATCCTACCTCAAGCACTGCATTGATGCGGTGGCGCAGATGGGCGGGAAGAAAATCGGCGGCCCGATCTATGCTGCCGTGGGGCGGACATGGCAAGCCTCGGACGAACAGCGTAAGCGCGAGCTGGAACGCTGCGCCAATAATCTGAAAGTGGTTGCCAGGTACGCCGAAGACAAGGGCGTGGTCCTGGGCATCGAGCCGCTGAACCGTTTCGAGACCAGCTTTATCAACATTGTCGAGCAAGCTGTCGAGCTGGTCAAGCTGGTGGACAGCCCGGCCATCCAGATCATGTTGGACAGCTTCCACATGAACATCGAGGAAAAGAACTTCGGCAAGGCGGTTGAGCTCGCCGGCCCTTACCTGATGCACATACACGCCAACGAGAACGACCGGGGCATCCCCGGCAGTGGTCATGTGCCATGGAACGAGTTTGCTGCTGCCCTGAAGAGAATCAACTATGATGGCGCGCTGGTGATGGAATCCTTCAGCACGACGGTCAAGGAAATCGCCCGGGCAGCGGCCATCTGGCGGCCGCCTGCGCCCAGTTCGGATATGCTGGCTACCGAAGGCCTGGCGTTCCTCAAGAAACTCATGGCCTGACGCATCACATCTGACTCAGGGGCAACCGGGCTGGTTGCCCCTGATGGACTGGAGAAACACTTTTCACCGGCCGCTGGTCCAGAACGGCGTGCCAGGACGGATTTACCACTTTCGCGCCTATTATCTGCAAGGGTGGATCATGCTGCATTACGGCCCACCTTTGATCTGGCAATATGGAGACAGGACTATGAAACGAGTGGCTGACATCATCAACACCGCGCGCCGGATCGGCGTGGTTATCCCGGCGTTCAACGTCCCGTACTTGCCCATGGTCGAGCCGGTGGTGCGGGCTGTGGTGGATCAGGATTCGTTCGCACTGGTGGAGACGGCCCGCCCAGAATGGATCAAGTTCGAAAGCAAAGGGCCGGCTGCGGTGGCAAAAGAATTTGCCCGATGGAACCAACCAGAATACGTCCGGCTTCACCTGGATCACGTGCCGGTCATTGACGAAGATGGCCAGCGTGTGGATTACGTGCCGATCTTTAAAGAAGCGCTTGAGCTTGGTTACGAGTCGGTCATGCTGGATGGGTCGCGCTTGAGCCTGGATGATAACATCCAGGCTACGCGGGCGATGGTCGAACTTGCCCATGTAAAGGGCATCCCCGTCGAAGCAGAGCTCGGCGCGGTGTTGGGCCACGAAGCCGGCCCGCTTCCCCCTTATGAAGAACTGTTTGCCTCTGGCCAGGGGTTTACCGATGTTGAAGAAGCCAGGCGCTTTGTACAAGAGACCGGCTGCGACTGGCTGTCGGTCGCCATCGGCAACGTGCACGGTGCGATCGCCGCCGGGCGCAAGGATCAGAAAAAGATACAGGCCCGGTTGAACCTTGATCGGCTGGCCCAGTTGGCGCAGGCGACCCGCATACCGCTGGTCCTGCATGGCGGCTCCGGCGTCAAACAAGAAGACGTGCTTGGCGCGGGCAAGTGCGGCATCGCCAAGATCAACGTCGGGACCGAGATCCGCCAGCCCTATGAAGCTGTGCTGAAAGAGTCTGGCAGCCAGGACAAGGCACAGGAGGCGGTCTATCATCGCACGGTGGAGTTGCTGCGCGACTACCTGCACCTTACCGGTATCCGAGTAAAGCTGATGCAAAATTGAGGGAGACTTAACGATGAGTCTACTTGGCATAGATGTCGGGACAACTGGATGCAAGTCGGGGCTTTTTTCACAAGACGGACGCCTTCTTGCCTCCGCCTACGAAGAATATGACTTTTCAAGGCCCGAACCCGGTTGGGCGCAGCTTGATTCGGTCGCGGTGTGGGAGCAGGTCAAGCGCACCATTCGAGCCGTGGCCGCCACCGCCTCCACCGATCCGATCCAGGCGTTGTCCGTCTCGTCGCTTGGGGAAGCCATGGTCCCGGTCACACAGGATCGGCAGATACTCGGTCCAAGCCTGCTGAACTTTGATGTGCGCGGCGAAGAATACCTGCCGGGCTTGAGCCGCATCATCGAAGACGAACGGCTTTACCGCATCAATGGCAACACGCTCGGCAATCATTATGGGCTGACCAAGCTCAAGTGGATCAAACAACATCAACCGGAGCTTTACGAGCAGGCGTGGAAATTTTTGCTCTGGGGCAGTTTCATCCCGTTCATGCTTGGCGCTGAACCGGCGGTGGATTACTCGCTCGCCAACCGTACTTTGTTGTTCGATATTGACCAGTGTAATTGGTCGGATGAACTGTTGAATTTGACCGGCCTGGATCGCACCAAGCTGCCGGACGTGGTTCCTGCGGGAACTGTTATTGGTCAGGTGTCCGGTCAGATGGCCACCGAGCTGGGTCTGCCAGCCAACGTTACCATCGTGGCGGGTGGGCATGATCAGTGCCTCAACTCGGTGGGTTGTGGGGTGATTCAACCGGGCCGGGCGCTATACGGTATGGGGACTTTTTTGTGCGCCGTGCCGGTGTTCACGCAGCGACGCGAGCCGGCGGCGATGATGCGGCTTGGCTTGAACACCGAGCATCATGTTGCCCCGGGCCAGAATGTGAGCTTTATCTACAACCAGGGCGGCTCGATTGTCAAATGGTTCCGGGATACCTTCGCCGCTGTCGAGCGGCGCGCAGCGCAGCAATCCGGTCGCGATATTTACGCTGACTTGATCGCTGAGATGCCCGAAGGGCCGAGCAGCCTCCTCGCCTTGCCGCACTGGTCAACCACCGGCCCGCCCCATTTCATCTCCAATTCCAGCGGTGTGCTGGTCGGCCTGCGCTTTGAGACTACACGCGGCGATATTCTCAAGGGACTGATTGAAGGCATCACGTTTTACTTGCGCGAGTGCATTGAGACATTACCGCAGGTGGGCATCGAGATTGCCGACTATTGTGCCGTAGGTGGCGGCAGCAAATCGGATGTGTGGCTGCAGATGACGGCGGATATACTGGGTCGACCCTTCGTGCGTCCGACCGTCAGCGAGTCCGGTATTCTGGGCGCGGCCATCATCGCCGGCACTGGCTGTGGGGTTTTTCCTTCACTGCAGGCGGGTGTCGAAGGCATGGTCAGGCTGGATCGAACTTTTGAGCCGGACCAGAGCATGCACGATCTTTATGCCGGTCGTTTTGAGCAGTACAAACAATTGTGGCCGCTGATGCAGGATTACTTGCGTAGATTGACGCCATGAGCGACCAAAATGCAAGTCTCTTGGACGCAGATTGCACGAAGATTGTGCGTACGGATTTGTGTCCCATTTAGAAGCAATGGACATTAAACTGGCTTATGGCCGTCATGGTCTGAACATGACATTGCCCGAAACGGCGGATGTATTGACTCCGCGCTTCGTGCCTGGCTTGCCCGACGAGATCGAGGCACTGCGGACGGCTTTACGCCACCCGATCGGATCGGCCCCGTTGACGCAACTTGTCAAACCTGGGGACCGCGTTGTAGTGGTTCACACTGACATCACGCGTGCCACGCCCAATGACCGCATCCTGCCCGTGCTGTTGGAGGAATTGGAGACGGCTGGGGTTGCCCGGGAAAACATCACCTTGATTAACGGCCTGGGCACGCATCGCAGACAAACCGAAGCCGAGATGCGTGCCTTGCTCGGCGATCGCATCGTGGAAAATTACCGCTGCCTGCAGCATGACTGTAATGATGAAGCCAACCTGGTCTCCCTGGGTGAGACATCCTTGGGCCATCCGGTGCGTATCAATCGCGCCTATCTCGAAGCCGATATACGCATCCTGACTGGATTTATTGAACCTCATCTCTTTGCCGGCTTCAGCGGAGGACCCAAGGCAGTCATTCCCTCACTGGCTGGAGCTGAGAGCGTTTTTACCAATCATGGGCTTGATATGATCGCCCACCCCAAAGCGACCTGGGGAGTCGTGGAAGAAAATCCCATCTGGGAGGAAATGCGCGAAATTGCCTTGCGTACCCATCCGGCTTTCCTGCTGAACGTGGCCCTCAACGTTCGGCGTGAAATAACCGCTATTTTTGCCGGCGACATGCTTTCTGCCTGCATGAAGGGTTATGCCTTTGTGAAAGAGAACGCCATGTGCCCGGTCGATGAACCTTACGATATTGTAATTACAACCAACAGCGGCTATCCCCTTGACCAGAACTTATACCAATCAGTGAAAGGTTTGAGTGCTGCCAGTCAGATTGTTCGGCCGGGGGGCAGTATTCTTATCGCCACAGCTTGCGAGGATGGCCTGCCCGATCACGGTCGCTATGCCGCCCTGTTGGCTGAAGCCGGCTCACTGCAAGGTGTGATCGACATGATCTCACAGCCGGGCTTCTGCGCCCAGGATCAGTGGCAGGTGCAGATCCAGGCCCAGATACAACGTCGGGCCGAAGTTTACGTCTACAGCGACGGGCTGACTGATGAGCAGATCGAACGGGCACTTTTCATCCCGTGCCGAAATCTGGAGCAGACCGTATCGCAATTACTGGAGAAATATGGTCCCGAGGCCCGCCTCTGTATCCTTCCTGAAGGACCGCAGGTGATCCCTTATTTGCGAGCCGAAGCATGACCAATAAACAATATCTCATACAAGGATAAGGTGAAATTATGTTCCTGGGAATGATGAACTGGATGCGCGCCGAAACCATCGAAACCACCATTCGGCGGCTGGCCCATTACGGTTTCGAGTGTCTTGAAATTGCCGGCGAACCCGAACAGTACGATACCAAGGAAGTGCGCCGTCTTCTGGATGAGAATGGCGTCAAATGCTGGGGGGCTGCGACCCTGATGACCCCCGGCCGGGACTTGATCCATGCTGACCCGAAGGTTCGCGAGTCCACCATCAAATTTATCAAGAGCCTGCTGACTCTGGCTAAAGAGCTGGATGGCCGCATCCTTACGATAGTGCCCTCCCAGGTGGGCAAGGTGATCCCGATGGCGTCACCGGAAGAAGAGTGGCGCTGGGCGGTGGAGAGTTTAAAGGAAATCTATGCCTACAGCGAAACAGTTGGCATTACCCTGGCCCTGGAGCCGCTAAATCGCTTTGAGACCAATTTCATCAACCGTGCCGATCAAGCCTTGTGCCTGGCGCAGGCCGTTGGCCCGAACTGCGGCATCGCCCTCGACGCCTTCCACATCAACATCGAGGAAGCTGACTTGTACAAGTCTGTTACCCTGGCAGGCAGGAAGCTGGTCGACTTCCATGTGGCCGACAACAATCGCTGGGCAGCCGGCCAGGGCGACTATAACTGGCCAAAGCTCATCAAGGCCCTGGATGCCGGAGGCTACAAGTATGCCCTGACGATGGAGTTTGTGGCCCCCGTCGACCGGACACCCCGCGATCCGTATCCCGGTTCCCAGGCCACTTCCAACGCCAACCTCACGCCTGAACAGCTCAGATTCATCCAGGATCACAGCTCGGGCCTGCTGACGGAAGAATTCTACTCCGGGCTGGTGGCCCAATCGGCCAGGACGATCCGCAAGGCCATGAAGAGTGCCGGGGTGGCCGAGACCCGCATGCCCAAAAAGGCCCAGGTCAGCCGCAAGAATGTGTTATAGCGCCCAGAGTATTAGGAAAGATGGTCTGGGATGTTCTGTCCATACCCCCCCTCTGGAACGGCCTAAATATCTATAAATAACCAGATTACTTGGCAGCAACTCTACAGATGACAACGAACTCGACTGCTTTCTTGATTATGGTGGGTGTGGTGACATTCATAATCAGCCTGTCCAAAGGTGGGCTGGGTGGAATGGCGGGATCATTGTCAACGCCACTGATGGCGCTGGTGTTGCCTGTCAACCAGGTTCTGGGTCTGCTGCTGCCCATCATGTTGCTCGCGGATGTATTTTCAATTGCTCTGCATTGGCGGCGCTGGAATGGTCGGCTGGTTTGGCTGTTGATCCCTGGAGGAGTGCTGGGTGTCTCGATCGGTACATATTTCATTGCCAATGTCTCGACCCAGGTTCTCAAAATTGGGTTGGCCACGATCGCACTGCTGTTCGTGGTTTACAAGCTGCTTGAAAAGCGTATTCTCGGTTCGATAAAATACCAGGAGAAAAACTGGCATGGTTGGTTGGCTGGTAGTACAGCCGGTTTTACTTCCGCCATAGCACATAGCGGCGTGCCACCCATCAGTATTTACCTCATGCTGCAGAACGTAACTCCGAGAGTGTTTGTTGCCACCAGTGTTCTGTTCTATGCCCTCCTCAACTGGATCAAAGTCCCTTTTTACTACTTTACCGGTATGTTCGACTTTCACCGGCTCTGGCAGATTGCCTGGGTATTCCCAATCGTTCCTTTTGGTGTCTGGATTGGGCGCTGGTTGGTAACCAGGGTTTCGAAAGTTGTATTTGACAATATTATTTTGGCTCTTTTGGTGATCACAGCCCTTTTACTGATCTTTGAGTAGAGGCAGGCAAGCCCATGGGAAAAACTGTTGTCATTGTAGGATCATTGGATACAAAAGGGAAGGAATTTTCTTACCTTAGAGAGCTGATCCAGAAGGAAGGCCTCGAAACTTTAGTGATTGACTTCGGCGTAATGGGGGAACCGGCCTTCACACCCGACATCACCCGTCAGGATGTGGCTAAAGCGGGTGGAGGGGATTTGGCCCACCTGGCCTCAGGAGAGCACAAAGACAAAGCCATGCAAGTCATGGCAGCCGGTTTGACCGTCATCGTCCGCCATCTTTATGAACAGGGCAAATTGGATGGCATCATCGGCATGGGCGGCGGTGGCGGCACCTCTCTGACCACTGCGGCCATGCGGTCACTGCCGGTAGGCGTTCCCAAGGTGATGGTTTCAACACTGGCTGGAGGCGATGTCAGCCCTTATTCTGGGACCCGGGATATCACCTTCATGCCTTCCATCGTGGATGTGGCCGGCTTAAATAGGATCAGCCGTGCCATTTTCGCCAATGCGGCCGGGGCCATCGCTGGTATGGTAAAGATCGAAAAACCCAAAATGAATGAAGAAAAGCCCCTCATCGCCGCCTCGATGTTCGGCAACACAACCGCTGCAGTGGATCGTGCCCGCGCTGCCCTGGAAGGACATGGTTATGAGGTCCTGGTCTTTCATGCCACCGGTGTAGGCGGCAGAACAATGGAAAGCCTGATCGCCGATGGATTTATCACCGCTTTGTTGGATATGACCACCACTGAGCTGGCGGACGAGGTCTGCGGAGGCGTTTTGAGCGCCGGGCCTGAGCGCGGCATGGCAGCCGCGCACGCCGGCATTCCGGTGGTGCTGGTGCCAGGCTGCGTTGATATGGCGAATTTCTGGGGGATGGACACCGTTCCCGAAAGATACCGGTCCCGCAAGCTCTACCAGTGGAATCCCAACATCACTTTATTGCGCACCAACATTGAGGAAAATGCCAGGATGGGTGCTATGATCGCCCGGGCAGCCAACGCGGCTGCCGGCCCGGTTGCCGTCCTGATCCCTCTCAAGGGCGTCTCTCAATTGGATAGCCCCGGGGGCGCCTTCTGGGATCCGCAGGCGGATCGCGCCTGCTTTGAGGCCATCAAAAATAATCTCAAACAGGGCATCCCGGTCATCGAGCTGGAGCACAATATCAACGATCCCGAATTTGCCGACAGGGCCGCTGAAACCTTGTTGGACATGTTGAAAAAATAGGAGGTACCTTAAATGTCAATTCCACGTGGAGAGATCCTCAGCCGCCTGCATGCCCAGATAAAGTCTGGCAGACCGATCGTCGGGTGTGGTGCCGGTACCGGCATTTCGGCCAAGTTCGCCGAGGCCGGCGGCGCGGATGTCATCATCATCTACAACTCGGGCCGTTATCGCATGGCCGGGCGCGGTTCTCTGGCTGGTCTGCTGCCCTATGGAGATGCCAATGGCATCGTGGTTGAGATGGCCGCCGAGGTATTGCCCGTCGTGAAGGACACACCTGTCCAGGCGGGCGTGTGCGGCACCGATCCATTCCGTTTGATGCCGGTCTTCCTGAAACAGTTGAAAGAGATCGGCTTTTCAGGCGTGCAGAACTTCCCGACGGTTGGCTTGTTCGATGGCAAAATGCGCCTCAATTTGGAAGCCACCGGCATGGGTTACGATAAAGAAGTTGAAATGATCCGGCTGGCGCACGAGATGGATCTGTTCACCACTCCCTATGCCTTCACCGCTGACGAGGCCAAAGCCATGACCAGGGCCGGTGCTGATCTGCTGGTGGGTCACGTTGGCCTGACCACTGCTGGCAGCATTGGAGCAGCTTTGGCTTTCTCTCTTGACGAAGCCATCGAAAAAGTCATGACGATTGCCGAGGCCGGCTGGTCGGTGCGCAAAGACCTGATGGTGATCTGCCACGGCGGACCGTTCGACGAACCGGACAATGTTGGCAAAGCCCTTAAGAAGATGCCCGGTATTGTTGGTTTCTTTGGGGCCTCTTCCATCGAGCGCCTGCCGACGGAGCGCGCCATCCGCGCACAGGTGGAGGATTTCAAAGGGCTTTCTCTGGCAGGAAAGTAATACTTGGAAACATGTCGGTTGGTTTGAACTCTTGCCATCCCACAGGCGGTCTTTGATCCGCCGCGTCTAGCGGTTCGCTCTTGCCGGCAAACCGCTACTCGTTTTTTCCACTTGACCCGCTTTCCATCGAGCACTACAATACAATTTAATTCAACATTCTTTTTCCATCGTCCATAATCTATCGTCCTCCGTCCACCGTCCGTCCTCCATGACACGTGGCACGTGACACTTGACACTTCACACAGGAGTACTCCCATGTCTGATTACCTTTTCCGTGGTTCCCTTGCCGAGCTTGACCCCGCAGTCTATGAACTGACCCAGATCGAATCCGAACGCCAGGCCCGCAAGCTGATCCTGATCCCGTCCGAGAGCCAGGCCCCCCTGGCCGTGCGCGAGGCCATGTCCTCGGCTTTTCAGAATATCTATGCCGAAGGCTACCCGGATGAAGATACCCGCTGGATGAGCGAGGCCGGGATCCTGGACTACCCGGCACGCCTGGCCAACTTCCGTCGCAACTCCGACCCGCGTTACTACAAGGGCACCGAGTACGCCGATGCCATCGAGGCCCTGGCCCGCCGGCGCTGCGCCGAAGCCTTCGCCGCCAACGGCGTGACCGCCGACCAGATCTACGTCAACGTGCAGGCCCTCTCGGGCGCGCCCGCCAACAACGCCGTCTACCAGGCGCTGGTCGAACCCGGCTCGGTCGTCATGGGCATGAACCTGCTGCACGGCGGGCATCTCACCCACGGCTCCTCCGCCAACCGCTCCGGCAAGCTCTACAAGATCGTCCACTATGCCGTCGACCCGGAGACCGAACAGATCGACTACGACGCCGTCATGAAATTGGCCAAGGAAACTCAGCCCAAGATGATCATCTGCGGCTACTCCTCCTACTCCTGGATCCCCAACTGGAAGACCTTCCGCCGCATTGCCGATAGCGTCGGTGCCTACCTGCTGGCGGATATCTCCCACATCGGCGGGCTGGTGGCTGCCGGGGTGGTACCTTCACCGGTCGGGTATGCCCATGTCATCACCTCCACCACCCACAAGACCCTGGACGGGCCGCGCGGCGCGGTCATCCTGACCACCTACCCGGACCTGGCCAAAAAGCTCGACAAGGCCGTCTTCCCCGGCGAACAGGGCGGGCCGCACGTGCAGATCTTTGCCGCGCTGGCGCTCACCTTCAAACTGGCCCGCACCCGGCAGTTCGAGAAACTCCAGAAGCAGACCATCAAGAATGCCCAGGCCATGTCGGAGCGCTTCAAGGAGCGTGGCCTGCGTGTGCCTTTTGGCGGGACGAATTGTCATATGCTCAATTTGGATTGCCGCACCATCCAGGGCCCGGACGGCACCAGCTTGTCCGGTGACCAGGCCGCCCGCATCCTGGACCTGGCCGGAATCGTCGTCAACCGCAACACCATCCCGGGGGACAAATCCGCTCTTGATCCCTCCGGCATCCGTCTTGGCACGCCCTGGATCACTCAGCGCGGCTTTGACGAGGAGAAGTCCCGCCAGCTGGCCGACATCATCGCCGACGTGTTGCTGGCAGCGGCTCCGCACAGCATTCCACCCGCCCATGGCAAGCCCCAGCGCCGTGCCAGGCTGGATTTCAACACGTTGAATGAAGCCCGCCTGCGGGTGCGCAGCCTGGCCCGGGAGGCCGGGATCGATTTCGAGCCAACCATGCACGGCTACCCGCATTTCTATTACATCGATGACCAGGCCACCACCGGCGTCTTCGACCTGGCCGGCACACGCCTGCGCCAGTTCCTGGATTATGCCGTTTCCAGCGACCTGTCTGCCCTCAAGCCGGGATTATCCCAACCCACCCGGCTGGTCACTCCCCAGGGCGAGATCAAAGGCACGCTGACCTGCCTGGATGCCGAAACCTATCGCCTCTCCGTCCCGCTCGAAGGGGCCAGCCTGGCGGCAACCTGGCTGCGGGATCTCTCGGATGGCTACGTTTCGTTCAACCTGGACGGGAAACCGGATTATTCACCCTCCCGGCTGCCCGGCCCGGTGGTCGTGATGGAATCGCTAGGAGCGACAAATGCGCGGCCCACTCACGAGTCGCCCACCCCCGGCGCAGTGAAACCCTGGTTTATCGGGGTGACCGGCAAGGGCGGTGCCAAAGCCTTGCCCGCCTTCCAATGGCAGGAGCCTGAAACCCCTCTGCGCAGGACGCCTCTCTACGAGATCCACAAGGCCCTGGGTGCCAAAATGGTCCCCTTCGCCGGCTGGGAAATGCCGGTCTGGTATACCTCGGTGCTGGAGGAGCACCTGGCCACCCGCCAGGCCGCCGGACTGTTTGACGTCGCCCACATGGGCGTCTACCAGGTCGAGGGCGGCGATGCCGCCTCGTTCCTGGACTCGGTTTGCAGCAACGTCGTCGGCGCCCTGCTGCCGGGCGAGTCGCTTTACACGCACTTCCTCGACCCGGACGCCAATGTCATCGACGACACGCTGGTCTACCGGCGCACGGCCGATAAATTCCTGGTGGTGGTGAATGCCTCCAACGATGACAAGGACCGCACCTGGCTGGAAGCCGTCCGGGATGGCAGGGTCAGGATCGACAATCTCCGCCCCGGGGCGCGCACGCTGGGGTACGAGGCCGTGATCCGCAACCTGCGCGACCCGCAGGCCGGCCCCGACATGCGCGTCGATATTGCCCTGCAGGGTCCCAAGAGCCAGGAGATTCTGCTGAAAATGGGCGTCAGCGCCGACACCCGCAAGCGTATTCAGGCCCTCCAGCGCACGCAGTTGTGCGATGCCAGGGTGGGCGGCTTCGACCTGATCGTCTCCCGCACCGGTTATACCGGCGAGAAGATGGCCTTCGAGTTATTCGTCCACCCGGACCGCGCCGCCGATTTCTGGAACGCCGTGCTCAAGGCCGGGGAGAAGTTCGGCCTCAAGCCGGTCGGGCTGGGGGCGCGCGATTCCCTGCGCACCGAGGCCGGCCTGCCGCTCTACGGTCACGAGATGGGACTGGGTTCCGGCAAGGCCGGCGAACCTGACCTGGGCGTTGCCGAAGCCGGTTTTGGTGGCTACGTCAAGCTCAGCAAGCCCTGGTTCATCGGGCGCGCTCGCCTTCCTCGCCCGCGAGCAGACCCGCAAGGGCGTGGTCTGCCGCTTCCAGTTCCCCGAGAAGGGCGTGCGCATGGCCCACAACGGCGACCCCGTGCTGGATAAGCGCGGTAAGGTCATCGGCTGGGTCACCAGTTGCGCCGCCGACCAGGTCGGCACGCTCACCGGGCAGGCCTACGTGGAGCTGAAATACGCCCTCGAAGGCACGCACATCTACATCTACCAGAGCGCCCCCGAAAAGCCCGGCCCCGCCCCCGCCGTGATGAAGCTCGGCGACAAGGGCCTGCTGCCCACCGAGGCAGTGGTGCTGAGCAGGTTCCCGAAGTTGTAGAGAACAGGGGATCAGGATCGGGCGGCAGGCTCATGACTTGCCGCCCGGTTTGTTTTTCATTGCCAACGAGTTTATATGAAGAACCGACCTGGTAACCCAGTGACGCGCAGACACGGAGACAATCTCACCGTGTCTCCGTGTCTCTCTTTCACCGTGTCACATTTCCCCCCGTCGATCTTTTCAGCCTCTACTTCTTGAACTGGAACAGAGCAGTGTGGAAGAGGCCCTCGCCGAGATCCAGCTTCATGGTCTTGCAGGAGCTGGCATAGCTGGTCGGTGTCTTCCAGTTCCACTGGTAATAGCCGTCGCCCAGGTTCTGCAGGTCGGATCTGCCCGTGGCGTACTCTTCGATCTGGTCGGTGGTTGTCCCGGCTGTGCAGGATAGGCTGGTTGCTGTCACCGTCACGCTAGTCAGGTTGCTGATCGGGTTGCCGTTGGCATCGGTGATACGCCACTTGAGCGGGATGGCCTGACCGGCTTTGGCGATGTTCATTACGTTCGGGTTGTCAACTGGGGAAGAGAAGCCGGTGAACAGGAAAGTAACGTTGTAGTGGCCACTAACCGGGCTAGCTGAGTTGCCAGCATTATCCACCGCACCGGAGCAGGTGGCGGTGAAGCTGCCTACCCCCAGTGAATTGCCACCGCTCAGGCTGAGGGCTGCCTCGGCTGCCACGCCCGACCCATCATCGGTGGTGGAACATCCCGCCGTTGGGCCTGTGCCGAGAATGTAAGTCGCGCCCTCGGTCACGCCTGTTACCTCAACCACCGGTGGAACCACATCCGATAGACCATAGTAATAGGCTGGGTCGCTGGCTGTGATCGGGGCACTCGGCACCAGCAGAGCCGCAGAGACACTGCCTACGTGGATATTTTGTCCCGCGAGAGCTGTCGCCTGTGCTGTGCAAGCCATGACACTAGCGGGTCCCAAGGTTGTATATGGACAGGTGACTGTGAGTCCCTGATCGTCCGTTACCGCGATATTGACCAGATCAATGATACCGGTGTTGGTTACCTGATAGTTGACTGCCAGGGTCGAGCCTGTCTTGGTTGAGATTCCCGGGGCAGTATCTGCCTCGTTTCCATTGAGCAGGGTTTCGATTGAAATGGAGAAGTGAGATGGATTACTGCCCAAGTAGGTGACGGGATCGCTGGCTGTGACTGCCGGCCCGCTCGGCGGGTTTGCGGAGACGCTGCCGGTGTGCGTGTTATAGTCCGCCAGAGCGGTCCCGCTTGCCGTGCAGGTCATCGACTCCGACGGATCCAGAGTCGTCTTTGGGCAGGTGACCGTGAGACCCTTGCTGTCCGTCACAACGATACTCGTCAGCGCTGAATCTCCGCTGTCCGTCACAACATAACTGAATTGCAGAAGATCGCCAACATGGGCGAAGAAACCCGGTTCGGCCTCTGATCCATTGATCATGGTTTTGATCGAAACGAAGGCGCCGGACCCGTAATAGTACGCTGGGTCGCTGGCGGTTATATCAGAACCGGTGGAAGGGTTGCCCGAGATGGTGGCCACATGCATATGCGGCCCTGGCTGTGCGGTGGTCGCTGATGCGGTGCAGGTCATGAACTCCCCGGCTTGCAAGGATGTCTTGGGGCAAGTCACTACCAGTCCCTGGTCATCGGTGACTGAAATTCCGGTCAAGGGGAGGGCGCCGCTGTTAATCACCTCATATTTCCAAACAAGAGACGACCCGGCTTTGACAACGAGCCCCGGGGAGATATCTGCATTCTGACCGTTGACCTGTGCCTCGATTGAGAGGCCGGGCTGGGCGGTGATATCGGTTGTTTGCACGGTAAGGAAATGCGTCGTACCAACCATGTTGAAGGACATCGACGCACAGACCTCGGGGACCGAGAATGAGATGTTGGCACCGTTCTGCTCACCGCCAGCTCCATAGTTTTCACTCCAGTCTTCGTTGACGGCTACTTTGACTTCGTAGTTGCCAGGCGGAAGTTTGGCAGTGGAGAAACTGTAGTTTCCATCACCGTCAGGATCTTGCAGCCAGGAACGCAGGCAATCCGGCGCCCAGTCGGGGGTATCGCCGGAACAGCCCAGTTCGGACTGGAAACTTCCCGGAGCGGTGAAGATGGGCTTGGTATAGTTATCGGTTACCCAGTGGGTCGCGTGCGAGTAGTAGAACTTGATCGTGGCTGGCATGCTTACGTTTAATGGAATGTTTGTGCCATTAAACGTTGCATTCTGACCATAATTTTCCGTCAAGGACTCATCTAGCACAACCTTGTATTCCCAATTGCCGGCCGGAACCGTCCATGTGCCCTGCCAGATGCCATCCTGAGAGTCGAATACCAGATGTGTAGCCACGCAATCCGGCTGCCAGTCACCCGGGCAACCCAGTTCGCTTTGGAACGTTCCAGCGATCGTCACGCTGGAAGGCTGGGATGCGGCAGGAGCCGGTTGAATATCGAGCACATGCGTGGTCGAGTCATACTCGAAGGAGGTGGCTTCACAGTCATTGCTGACAGTGAACGGAATATTGGCTCCGTTTTGAATGCCGCCTGCGCCGTAGTTGATATCCCATTTTTCATTCAGCGCGACCTTTGCTTCGTAATTGCCGGCCGGGAGCTGTTCGGTGGTGAAGCCGTAGATATGGTCGCCGTCAGGGTTACGCAGCCAGCTCAACAGACAGTCGGGCTGCCAGTCACTTGTGCAGCCCAGTTCGGTCAGGAAACTGCCGGGGACGCTAGCAATGACCTGGTTACGATCACTGGTGACCCAGTGAGTGCTGGCATCGTAATAGAACTTTACAGTGCCAGCCTCAGGAATGGTGATGGAGATGTTAGCGCCACTCGGCTGCGCGTTCTGTCCGTAGTTCTCATCCCAGCTATTATTCAGGGCGACCTTGTACTCATAGTTCCCTGGCAGGATGTTGCTAAAGGAGCCCTGCCATACACCGTTAACCGCGTCATAGTAGAGCGCAGAGGCGGCGCAGTCCGGCTGCCAATCGCCGGGACAGCCAAGCTCATCTTGCAGGCTGCCAACGATGACCACAGTCAGCGGTCCGCCCGGGACGGAAGCAAGCGCCGTCCGGACGATCATCCCTGCGGCAAACATAATGACCAGAACAGCCAGCAGGATGATAAAGGTCTTTTTATGTGGAGCGTTATACTTGTTCATGATGTTCTCCTTTTGATTGATTCAGAAATTGACTTTTCTGTTGAATGGTCTCAACGAGATCGGTAATGCAGAGCGCCTGCGCGGGGTGACTGGAAAGCACCAGCATTTCGTCCTTATCCACATCCACACCGATCAACAGCAGGCCAGGACAGGTTTCGAGCAAAGTGAAGGCTGCTTCCGGGCGTGACGCACCTGTATCAAAGATGACCACGTCGGGCGCCATCGCCTTCAGTTCCTGGACTGTGGAGAACGGCGGAGAAAGCACGCAAACCTCCATTTGCGAATAACGTTTCAGGCTTGCCTCGAGCGTGCCGAGGATCACCGATTTTCCATACAATAGGACACGCCGCAGTTTTTCCATTGTTTTTACTCCATATTGAGAATAGCAAAAACAATGGTCGTTCACAATGTCCGCAGGGACAGAAAAAGGACAGTCTCTCAGTGTAGAGAGACTGTCCTTCGGGACAGGCCCTTGCCAGTAAACAGTGAACTGTTCACCGTTTACTGTTCACTATTCACTCATTCATTCCCATCTTTCCCGCATAAGCCAGCACCTGGGCGCGGTTCGCCAGGTGGAGCTGCTCCATGATCTCAGCCATGTGATACTTGATGGTGCGCGGGCTCAGCCCCAGCCGGGCGCCTACTTCTTTATAGGCCAGGCCTTGGACCACCAATTCCAGCACCTGTTGCTGCCGCCCGGTCAGCCGCACTTCTTCATCATCTCCATGTCTCCGCTTCTCTGTGCCTCCGCGTCTCTCCTCTGCCATCCGGGAAAACTCCACCAATAGCTTTGCCGCCAGGCCGGGTGAAAATGGCGGTATGCCCTGCTGCGCCTGTACCAGGGCCTCAACCAGTTCATCGGCATCCATGCTCTTAAGCAGGTAACCGCAGGCGCCGCTCTTGACCGCCTCGAACAGGTCTTGGTCCTCGGTCGAGGTGGTCAGGATGATGATCTTCACTTTAGGCATTTCCGCCTTGATCCGCCGTGTGGCTTCCAATCCACTGCAACGCGGCATACGGATGTCCATCAGGATCACATCGGGATGCAGCGAACGGGCCAGATGGATGGCTTCCAATCCATCCTTCGCCATCCCGGCCACCTGGATATGGTGAGCCTCCAGCAGGTTTGACAACCCTTCCAGCAACAGGCGGTGATCGTCCGCCAATAAGACACGGGGACGGGGAGGCGGTGAGACAGGGGGATTGTCAAGCATAGTTAGCCTCTTCTTCTCGGATAGTATGGATTGTCCATTGTCTTATGGGATTACTCATCTCTCATCTCCGCTTCTCCCTTTCACCGCGTCATCGCGTCTCCCTTCCCACAGGGGTACCTGCAGGATCACCTGCGTGCCCGCCCCAGGCTTGGTATGGATCGCCAGCCTGCCCCCGACCTGCGCCATGCGCTGCCGCATGAAGACCAGCCCATAATGCCCCTCCACCTGGTTTTCCAAACCTCCCAGGTCAAACCCACAACCATCATCCGCCAAGCTGATCCAGGCCAAATGATCCTTCTCCTCAAAAGAAATCTTCACGCATCCGGCGTGACCATGTTTGCGGCGCGTTGGAAAGGCTTTCCTGGATGACCCGTAATACCTGGACGCCAAACCTAGGGGCCGAAAATATCTGCGCGCATTTCGCTTTGGGATCTTCAATTCGGAATGGAGGCCAAAGTGCTCCTGGCATTCAGACAGGCGCTGCTGCAGTACGGCAAAGAAAGACCACTGCTCCGCCGGGGTGCTCTTGAGGCCGAAGATCGAATCACGGATCTCCTTGTGCGCCTCCTGCGCCACCTCAGCCAACCGGGTAAGCTGGGGATCGATGGAAGATAGGTCACCGTCACGCCGCCCGCTTGCGGATGCCTTGCGCCTGCATGCTCACATATCCGAGCACCTGACCCAGGTTATCATGCAGTTCGCGCGCCAGCTGCTCGCGCTCGTGAAGCACCGCCAGGGCGCGGTGCCGCTGCTCGAGGATCTGTGCCTGGGCGCGCTTTGTTGCGGTCATGTCGTGCATCAGCAACAGGCGGCCCACTTCCAGCCCACGCCAATCCTTCAGCGGGGAGAGCTCCAGGGTGTAACAACGTAGTTTTTCTCCAGCACCTGCCTTGTCCCGTCGGGCTTCCGGGAGGCTTAGCTCGATTTCCGCCCACCGGCTTTGGCAAAATCAGCCTGCGGGTAAGCCGGCAGCAGTTCCCGGATGGGCTTGCCCTGGCATGGCTGGCAGTCGTCCCCAGAATCCGCTCGGCAGCCGGGTTCAGGCTGACGATGCTCCCGTGTGGATCCAGCACCAGCATGCCGGCACGCAGTTGCCGGATAGCGGTCTGGCGGGCGAGCGGGATCGGGTCGAAAATGCGGAAGCCAAACAGGACGATGGCATAGATCAGGAATTCAAAGGCCATCCCCATCAGGTTGAGGGGCAGGACCGAAATGGACGGATTGGAATTAGAAAACAACAAGAAAAGGCTGCGTCCCACGATCTGCCCTGCCAGCATGAGGGCCACCGGCCAGCGGTGCTGCGGGCTGCGCCGGAACAGCCAGCCGAAGACGATCAGATTAAGGCTCCCATTACCCCAAAAAAATAGAACGCCAGGATCCAGCTGCCCAGGCCGTACTGGGGCAGGAGCGCTCCGTTGGCCAATGAAAAGCTGCGCCAGGTCTGATGGTGGAGGTCACTGGTCAGGATTAAAGTGACACCCAGCATGACTGGGAGGAACAGCAAGGCCAGGTTGCTGGCGCGTGAAGCCAGCGCCCGGGCCAGGCATATTCCAGGATAAAGCAGGTAATGGTGACGACAATGGGCAGTTGAACGATGCCCTGGACCTTGAGCCAGTATCTTGGTGGCCATATCCACCGCCGCATAATTCATCATTAGCTGGCCACCAGGCGGCGGCGAACAGGCAGGCGAAATATCTTCTAATTGTAGCGCCCCAGGTCTACACTTCGACGTCGCCCGCTGTACAAAGACAGTACGCTCATCAAGACGACCATCA
>CAVSAF010000021.1:0-20788 GCA_963725805.1 uncultured Chloroflexia bacterium | reverse complement strand
TCCTGGCTGAGCGCCTGGCCGAATCCGGTCCTGACGGTTCGCCCCTGTTGTTCATTCCGTAGATGGGAGCGTGTGCCATGTACCCGGTCGCCTTCCATCCACCTTGAAGGATCGAAATCGCAATCCTGAAGTCAGCTCTTTCCTGAGCCTGCTTTTCTCTCTTTACTATTCTCTACTCTCTTTTATCGAATTAGGAGATATAGCATGTCCAACCAAACCCGTTTTATGCTGAACGAAACCGACCTGCCAAAGTCCTGGTACAACGTGATGGCAGACAGTCCCGTGCCGCCCACCCCGGTGCTGCACCCCAGAACCATGGAACCGGTCACACCTGATTTTCTCTCCGTGCTCTTCCCGATGGAACTCATTATGCAGGAAATCAGCACAGACCGTTTTATTGATATCCCTGAGGAGGTGCGGGAGATCTACAAGCTGTATCGCCCCACGCCGCTCGTGCGGGCGCGCCGCCTGGAGAAGATGCTGGACACACCAGCCCACATTTACTTTAAGAATGAATCCGTCTCACCGGTTGGCAGCCATAAGCCGAATACTGCCATACCGCAGGCTTTTTATAACAAGGCTGCCGGGACGAAGGCCATCACCACCGAGACCGGTGCCGGTCAGTGGGGCACTTCCCTGGCGATGGCCTGCAATTTCTTCAACATGGACCTGGAAGTGTACATGGTCAGGGTTTCGTACAACCAGAAACCTTACCGCCGCATCTTCATGCAGACTTTCGGTGCACAAGTCTTCGCCAGCCCGTCGGACCGCACGGAATATGGGCGCACCCTGCTGGCTGAAGATCCCGGGAGCAACGGTTCCCTGGGAATCGCCATCTCCGAGGCCGTTGAAGTCGCGGCGGTTTCCGGAGGAACCAAAAAATACAGCCTGGGCTCGGTGTTGAACCATGTGCTGATGCACCAGACCGTCATCGGCGAGGAGGCCCTCAAACAGATGGATTTGGCCGGTGAATACCCGGATGTCGTCGTCGGCTGCGTGGGCGGTGGCTCGAATTTCGCCGGGATCGCCTATCCGTTCCTGCGTCAGAACTTGAAGGATGGACAGCGAACCCGCCTGGTGGCCGTTGAACCGACTGCCACTCCATCGCTGACCAAGGGCGTATATACTTTCGACTACGGCGATACCGCCCGGATGGCCCCCATCGTCAAAATGTCCACACTCGGTCACACGTTCATGCCGGCCGGTATCCATGCGGGTGGGCTGCGCTACCACGGCATGGCCCCGTCGCTTTCGGCATTGTACAACGCTGGCTACATCGAGGCGGTGGCTGTACCACAGCTGGGCACTTTCGAAGCGGCCGTGATGTTTACCAGGACCGAAGGGATCATCCCGGCACCTGAATCAGCCCATGCCATTCGCGTGGCAATTGACGAGGCCTTGGACGCCAAGGCCAAAGGGGAAAAGCGCGTCATCCTGTTCAACCTGTCCGGCCATGGACATTTCGATATGATGGCTTACCAGGCATATTTGGCCGGCGAGCTGGAAGATTATGATTATCCAGCCGAAGCAATACAGGAAGCCGTGCAGCACCTGCCGCAGGTCGAACTGGCAATGGCTTAAAAAGCAGTCTTCTTCTCCTCAATGGCGCCCTCGCAGGGATGAGGCCGCCTCCGAAATAACTGCAGGTTTCCGCTTTTTTGGAAACCTGCAGTTGTATGTGAGGCAGGTTGAGCGTTACATCTTCTCCAGTCTTCCATAGTGGAATCCACGCCATACGGCAGATCGTCCTGGCAACCTTGAGGTGGAGTTCGAAATCTCCAGATTTCGGCTGAATCCCTGCGACTGGAGTCCGAGGGCTCCAGATATTGGGTCAAGCATGCCCTTTAATCAAGAACATTTGTGCGGACTTCGTCCGTGTGGTAAAATCAATCCCTATGGAATTGCAGCAAGGTAAACTTCCTCCGCCCCCTGGATTGATCAGCACCCTGATGCGCGGCTTCGATTCTGTGGCCAGCCATGTCATGGTCATATTGCCTCCTATATTGCTCGATCTGTTCCTGTGGTTTGGCCCGCACCTGCGCTTGAAGAGCTTTTTACAACCCTTCCTTGAACAACTCCCAACCATGGCAAAGGCTTTTCCTGCCAATTTTTCGAACCTGGCCGCGATCCAGCAGGCCTGGACAAGTTTCACGAACCAGTTTAACCTATTTATCATCCTGCGCACTTTCCCGGTGGGGGCCACAAGCCTGTTAAGTCTCGAGATGCCCGGACAGACCCCGCTGGGAGCGCCCATAAGCCTTGACGCTGGTTCATTTTCCGGGATCATTGGTTGGTTTTTGCTTCTGATCCTTTTTGGATGGGTGATCGGCGCACTATACTACTATTGGATCTCCGGCGTGGCAGTCAAACCGGGGGCTCGCTCGCTCTGGAAAGCCATCCAACAGACGGCACTCCTTTCGATCATCTGGCTGGGAGTGCTGCTTGTTTTTGGTCTACCGGCTCTCTTGCTGATATCCGTGATCACTTACTTCATCCCCATTCTGGGACAGATCGTTTTAATTGTTGGTGCTTTTCTGTTGCTATGGTTGATGATGCCGGTCTTTTTTTCGGTGCATGGCATTTTCACCCTGCAGCTGGGTGCCTTTCGTTCCATCCTGGGCAGCCTGCGCATGGTACGGTTTACCCTGCCCAACACCGGGTTGTTCCTGCTGGCATTCCTGCTGATCAACTCGGGGATGAACTTCTTGTGGAATACACCTTCGGAAAATTCATGGTGGATGCTGGTGGGCATTGCCGGACACGCTTTTGTCTCGACCGCGTTGCTGGCAGCCAGCTTCATATTTTATCGTGACACCAATGCCTGGCTGGCGGTGGTCTTTGATCAGCTCCAGAAACAGGCCAGGCCGGCAAAGGTGAATTAAGGAATATTATGGCGACCAACGGAAGTTATAACGCAAAGGATATCCAGGTGCTGGAGGGTCTGGAAGCCGTCCGGCGCCGCCCGGGAATGTACGTGGGTGGCACGGACATCAAGGCCTTGCATCACCTTGTGTATGAAGTGGTGGACAACTCGATCGACGAGGCCCTGGCCGGCGTCTGTGACCGCATTGAGGTCATCATCCATCCCGATTCGTCCGTTACTGTGATTGACAACGGGCGCGGCATTCCGGTGGATATGCATCCGACCGAGAAAAAATCCGCCCTGGAAGTGGTCATGACCAAGCTGCACGCTGGTGGCAAATTTGGCGGCGGTGGTTACAAGGTCTCGGGTGGACTGCATGGGGTGGGCGTCTCGGCGGTGAATGCGCTTTCCGAGTGGTGCGAGGTGGAGGTCAAGCGCGACGGCCAGGTCCATTTCCAGCGTTACGTACGCGGCCGTCCCCAGGAGCCTGTCAAGGTCATCGGCAAGCTTAAAAAACCCGGCGATACTGGAACCAAGACCACCTTCAAATTTGACCCGCTCATCTTCACCGAGGCGCCCGAATACCGCTTCGATACTCTTGTCCAACGTTTTCGCGAGATGGCCTTCGTCACGCGCGGCACCACCATTTATTTCCTGGATGAGCGCAGCAACCGCGAGTTGACCTTCTACTTTGAAGGAGGGATCACTTCCTTTGTGCGTTATTTGAACCGCAACCGCGAGATCCTGCATCCGGTCGTTTACGTTGAAAAGGAGATCGAAGGGATCGGCATTGAATGCGCCGTGCAGTACACCGATGCCTATACCGAGTCGGTCTATTCCTTTGCCAACACCATCAACACGGTGGACGGGGGCACGCATCTGACCGGCATGCGCTCGGCCCTGACACGTGTCGTCAATGATTATGGCCGCAAGAGCGGGTTGCTGAAGGAAAGCGATCCGAACTTCTCCGGCGATGATACACGTGAGGGTCTCACTGCCATCGTCAGCATCAAGCATCCGGACCCGCAGTTTGAGAGCCAGACCAAAGTGAAATTGATAAATCCCGAAGTGCAGACTTATGTCACGCAGGTACTGGGCGAGGCCTTCGGGAGTTTTCTTGATGAGAACCCGCAGGCTGCCAAGGCCATCATTGCCAAATGTCTCACCTCGGCGCGGGCACGCGATGCCGCCAAGAAGGCGCGCGAGCTGGTCATTCGCAAATCCGCCCTGGAGAGTCTCACCCTGCCGGGCAAGTTGGCGGATTGCTCCGGACGGGATGCGAGCAAGACCGAACTCTACATCGTGGAAGGCGACTCGGCCGGCGGCTCGGCCAAGCAGGGCCGCGACCGCCACTTCCAGGCCATCCTGCCGCTGCGCGGCAAGATCCTGAATACCGAGCGCGCCCGCCTGGACAAGATCCTGGGGAACAATGAAGTCCGGGCGCTCATCTCGGCTCTTGGTACCGGCGTGGGTGATAACTTCGACCTCGAAGGCCTGCGGTATGGGCGGATCATCATTATGACGGATGCTGACGTGGATGGCAGCCATATCCGCACGCTCCTGTTGACCTTCTTCTTCCGCTACATGCCCACGCTGATTGATGAAGGTCATCTCTATATTGCCCAGCCGCCGCTTTATCGCCTGGCGTACAAGAACCAGGTGCATTACGCCTATAATGATGCTGAAAAGGACAAGCTCCTCAAGAGCCTGGGCGTCAGCCAGGACAAGGCCAGCCTGAGCCGCTACAAGGGCCTGGGGGAAATGAATCCGCAACAGCTCTGGGATACCACCATGAATCCGGTTAACCGCACACTGCTGCTGGTGACAGTGGACGACGCTGCTGAAGCCGACCGCACCTTTGATATGTTGATGGGTGATGCGGTCGACCCACGCAAGCGCTTCATCCAGACGCATGCCAAGGCGGTCAGGAACCTGGATATATAGCGAAGGACGTCAAAAAACGGTGCGGAGCAAAATAACGCTCCGCACTGTTTTTTTTACAATCGTTTATTCATCAATTTCAGGTATTACTTAAGGGGGATTTAATTAATGAGATAAAAAAGATATAAATATATTAATTAAGGAGATTGACCTGCGATGAGAAGATTGGTTGTATCAGAGTTCTTGACACTGGATGGTGTCATGGAGGATCCTGGTGGAGCGGAAAAGTTCGCACGCGGCGGTTGGGCCTTCCAATTCGACCGCGGGCCTGCTGGGGATAAATTCAAGAATGATGAGCTCCTGGCGAGCGACACACTTCTGTTGGGTCGAAAAACATATGAAGGGTTCGCCGCTGCCTGGCCGTCCCGAACAGGAGAATTTGCCGACAAGATGAACGGCATGTCCAAGGTGGTTGTTTCGACGACTTTGAAAACCGCCGGGTGGAACAATTCGATCCTGGTCAAGGAGAATATCCCCCAAGCCGTTTCCAGGTTGAAACAGGCGCCGGGAGAGGATATCCTGGTCGCCGGCAGCGCCCGGCTTGTGCATACGTTGATGCAAAATGACCTCGTGGATGAATATCGGCTGATGGTATTCCCGGTCGTCTTGGGGAAAGGCAAACGTCTCTTCAATGATGGGATTGAAAGACTTGCCTTGCGACTGGTGCAGGCGCAGCCGGTTGGCCCGGTTGGCGTTATTACTCTCGTTTATCATCGACAGGAATAACAATGAATCTGTTGGCGTCGCTTCGATATCTTTATCGGTAGAAAAGCGACACCACTCCTGAGAAAAGAGGTAAGGTATGAGCAAGGTAACTTCTAAAGACGGCACAGACATTGCTTACGAAAAGACGGGCCAGGGGCCGGAACTGATATTGGTGGACGGCGCACTAACTTACCGGTCATTCGGACCCATGCCGGAGCTGGCCAAACTGCTCGCTTCAAACTTCACGGTGACAACTTACGACCGGCGTGGCCGCGGCGGGAGCAGCGACTCCCAGCCTTATGCGCTCGAACGCGAGGTGGAAGATCTCGAGGCGTTGATCGATGAGGCCGGCGGGTCGGCATTCGTCTTTGGCACTTCTTCGGGCGCCTGCCTGGCACTCGAAGCAGCTCTCCGGCTCGGGAAAAAGGTCAGCAAGCTGGCCATGTATGAGCCGACCTATAACTCCGCTGATGGCGCCATCCCGGCGTGGAAAGACTATCGCATACAGCTCGCCAAATATTTGTCTGAGGATCGTCGCGGCGATGCGGTTGCCCTGTTCATGCAGTTCGTTGGCAATCCCCCCGAACAGGTCGCAGGAATGCGCCAATCGCCGATGTGGCCGATGCTTGAAGCCGTGGCACCCACCCTGGCTTACGATGCCACAGCCATGGGCCCGGATCGCCTGCCGCCGGTCGAACGCGCCTCCAAACTGGCCATACCTGTGCTTGTCATGAACGGCACGACCGTCCCATTCATACCTGATACGGTCAAAACCCTGGCCAAAGCTATCCCGCATGCCCGGCAGCTTACGCTGGAAGGTCAACGGCACGATGTCGATCTAAAGGTGCTTGCTCCGGTACTGGTGGAGTTCTTTACCCAATAAGGGCTTTATATAAATAAATCGATGATTGCAGAGGAGTTATGACACTAAAAGCGTATTATGATACCATCCTGACCAAGACTGGGAAAACGCCTCAGGATTTCATCGCTCTGGCTGAAAAGAAAGGCTTCCTGAAGGAGGGAGTCAAGCCAGGGCAGATCGTCGCCTGGCTGAAAGAAGATTACGGCTTGGGCCAGGGACATGCCATGTCCATTGTCCTGGCGATTAAAAATGCCACCCAGCCCAGGCTGAGCAAAAGCGAGAAAATCACAAGGCTTTTTAGCGGCGCCAGGGCGAAGTGGCGGACGACTTATGACGACCTCCTGGCCAGAGTGGGGGAATTTGGGCCGGGCGTGTCCGCGGATCCCACCGATACTTACATCAGCCTCCTGCGCAAAGGCAGGAAATTTGCGATCGTTCAGGTCGCCTCGGACCGCATGGATATCGGCATCAAGCTCAAGGACAGGCAAACCACGGGCCGCTTCAAGGCAGCCGGTGCATGGAATTCGATGGTCACTCATCGCGTCCACCTCACCTCTCCGGATCAAATCGACGCTGAATTGGTTGCGTGGTTGAAAGAAGCCTTTGAGGCCGCCTGACATCAACTCTGTGGCTCGGATCGCCAGGTCATCTTAACGAGCCGAACCTGACCCAGGTCGGGCAACTTAATCCAACTTAGCCGACCGATCCACCGGCTCGCAGCCGCCGAAGCCGGCCGCACCTTCGACATGTTAATGGGCGACGCAGTCGACCCGCGCAGACGCTTAATCCAGACACTCGCCAAGGCGGTCAGGAACCTGGACATCTAGAAAACCTTTTTGTTATATTGATGGTTTTTTGCCATTCAACGCACCATAAAAAAGCCCCCGCCTGAAAAGGCGGGGGTGTCGTTATGCAATTGGCTTAGCGGAGACCCTGATCGATGAGTGGCGCGATGGAGGGGAGATTCTCCGGGGTAAATGTTCCTACGCCGGTGTTAATGGTCAGGCCAGGGATCTGGTACATCTTGGTAAAGAAGATCTGCTGGACGGGATAGAAACCCTGCAGGTAAAGCACCTGGTCAAAACTGGCGCTGATCCAGCCCTGCGTGATGCCATCTTTCGTTGCGGGGCTGAGGTCAATACCGCCGACTTTGATATCGCCGGGTTTCTTGCCGGCTGCCTGGAGAACCTTTGGTAGAACGGCGGTGATGTTACCGTGCTGGGTGCCGATGGCTTTCAGATTGGGGTGGGCTTCAATATAAGCAGTCAGGATCGGGATTGCCAGCGACGCATCCTTGTCCACTGCATCGGAAGCGTCTAGCTTATCGACTTTGAGTCCGGCAGCTTCGAGTGCATCCACGATACCCTGAGCACTTACGCTTCTGCCTTCTTGGTGCCAGATATCGTATACGACGGCCTCATCACCGGATTTCAATCCAGCCGCGATCATTGCTGTGCCAGTCAGGAAGCCACCATCGTGCAGGTTGGCGCCGGCATATCCGAACCCCTTGGTCTGATATTTTGCTGCAATATTTGGGAGCGGGTTATTGCCGCTGGTGACGATGATGCCCTGGCTCTCAGCTTCGTCAACAAGCGCAGCAAAAGCGTCTTCACCCGGGTGTCCCATGATCTCGATGCCATCCGGTTTGGCGGCCATGGCCTCTTTAAATTGATCGATCATCTTTTGGGGGTCCCATCCTGAGTACTGCTCGACCAGTTTGATGTTGAAGGCCGCTGCTGCAGCTCTGGCGCCATTCGTGCGGGCCAGCGTTGAGCTATCGCCTTGTGTGCCACCCATCTGCATGTAGATGACTAGTTGCGGAGCAGCGGTCGTAGCAGCGGGGGCCGCACCTTCAGTCGCGGCTGGGGCAGCCGTGACTGGGGCAGCTGTGGCTGGGGCAGCCGTGGCTGGTTTAGCTGTTGCAGGTGCAGGTGCCTGTGTCGCGGGCGCGCCACAGGCTGACAGAACGAGAGTGGCCACTAACACGATGGCCAACAGGTTAAAAATGCGTTTCATTTATTCTTCTCCTTTTTTTTGATTAATATGAGTTGGTTTGGATAGTTGGCAAATCCTAATTCTTTTCTGGTTGCAAATATGTTTCTCCTTCGCGTGCCTCCTTTCCTGCTAGAAATTCAAATCCCTTCATTCCGGGAGTTCAAGCGATCAGGTGTGACCCAGTGGCGGATGCGATTGGAAAATGTGCTGATGTGCCCTTCTCCAATGATAATGTTCAGCACAACCGAGGCCCCCATGACAAGGCCTTCTATTAACTGTACCCAATAGCCGCTGATAGTGGTCGCGACTATACCCGCTTCCAGCGAGCCAATGATATAAGCGCCGAAAAAAGTGCCGACAATGGAACCCAGGCCGCCGGCGATGGAAGTCCCCCCAATGAAAACCGCCGCCATGGTCGGCAGCATGAAACCTGCTCCTTGTGTCGGAAAGAAAACGTTGATTTCAAGGGTGAGCAATAACCCTGCAAAGGCCGCAATTACACCCATTACAGTGAAAAGTTTAATTTTGGTCCTCACCACATCGATTCCCATCACTCGCGCGACGTTCGCGTTGTCACCGATGAACGTGATTTCCTCTCCAAATTTGTGCCGGTTCAGGATGAACCAGAGGAAAATGGCCAATCCCAGCGCCCAGAGTGCTTGCATGGGTACGGGAACCTGTCCAATTTTAATACGCCCAACGAAGATGGTATGCACGATGTGGGTCGTGACACCCGCAATATTCAATTGAAGCCCGTTCGCCAACAGAACTGTCACACCGTACCAGAAAAATTGTGCTGCCAGGGTCGCCATGATGGAAGGCACGCCAATCTTGGCAACGAGCAAGCCGTTGATATACCCGACCAAAGCGCCACTGGCCAGAGCTAAAACAAGGCCGGCCCATGGAGCCCAGGGCGAATGAAAGCTTTTAAAAACCCAGGCAAATACAAACCCGGAAAGCGCAACCACTGCGGGAAAGCTCAGGTCCATCTCTCCGGCAGTGACTACCAGGGTGAGGCCCAATGCGCAAACCAGCACGGGTGGTACCGTCTGCAGGAACGACATGTAAATACGGAATCCAGTGAATACCCTCGGAGCTGCAAAGATAAGCACTCCATACAAAACCGCCAATACCGCCGCGACGGGGAGACCTTCAATTTTTCCAAGGAATTTGAGTAGAGATGAGCCTTGTTTCATAATTCCACCTTATCTTTCATTCCATGCGAATATTCCAGCAGGAATTCATCCAAGGCTTTCAAACTGATATCTTTCTTGGCAATATCTGCCACAATCTCACCGCGATCCATAATGACGAAGCGATCGGAGATTTCATATACATCCGCCATGGCGTGCGAGATATAGATACAGGCCTTGCCACCCTCCTTGATCTTATGCACAAAGTTGAGCACCTTTGCAACCTCTTTCAGGGAGAGGGCAACGGTTGGTTCATCAAGAATGATCAGCTCGGCTTCAAAATGCATTGCTCTGCCAATCGCCACCCCCTGCCGTTCCCCGCCGGAGAGCTTGCTTACTCTCGAATCGACTGTGATTCCCTTGCCCCGAAATCCAATGGTATTAACCATGATTTCATTTGCAATCTCTTTTTCCTTTTTAACGTTGATAAAACCGAACGGCAGGGTAATCTCACGTCCGATGAAGAAGTTTCGCCAGAGTACCTGTTTTTCGCCCAGGGATTTATCCTGGTAGACGGTTTCGACGCCATGTGCGTGCGCCTGCTTGACATTGTAGGTTCGGAGGTCAACCTTGGTACCGGCGATGTAAAGTTCACCGCTGGTTGGAGGAAATACGCCGGTGAGGATTTTCACCATGGTCGACTTTCCGGCGCCGTTATCACCGATCAATCCAACAATTTCGTTCGACCCTACCTCCAGGTTTATCTTTTTTAACGCGCATACGAGACCGAAATATTTCTCGATATTGACCATGTGCAGTGCGCTGCGCTCGACTGGGGACTCGGCCACGGGAAAACCTCCTTGTGCAGATGTGTTTGAAATCTACTTGGATCTGTCGAGGTGATTATTAAAAACCCTGAATATCAGTATTTTAGTTAGTCAACCCTTACAGGGTCGACTTTCCTGATGTGGAAATTCAGAACTCTAAGAAGCCACGCAAAGAGCTGGTGGAAGGCTGACTTTGTTCTTCCAAAGAGAGAAAAATAATTTACTTAAGAGAGCTTTCAGTTTCAACTAATATTATGATAACGTTCCCGTTATCGTTCACATTCAGCTACAATATATTAGCAAGAAAAAGATTGCGTGTCAAGAGGCAAGTTCTGGTGGTACCCCACCAATCCAGCCTCTGAACCGGATTTACACAGATGGCAAAACGAACTCGCTTTTCTAACCACGCGAGCGTAACCATCTTTGCCCGTTTGTACCCAAAGAATCCATGATGGTCATCAGGAGTGCGCAGGGGAAGCCGGTTCATCTGGGCACCCACTGCCGGAGAACACCTTTGCCCCGACCACCACTGCACAAAGTGCTTTTCTCATGCTGGTATCCCTGGATAGGTTCTATGAAGGTTAAGACCATGCCATCGAGGGGAGATTTTGTCTACTGCCCCTTTTTGTTGACGAGTTCAATCTTCCACTCTCCAGATACCTGTATCTTAGTACTGTTCCCCGGCCAGTAGAGATGCGTCCAGTAGCTACTGCCGCGCAACACGGACGGGTTTGTCCCCATCGTGACGATAATATGATTTGGTACATAGTGGGCAAAATAAGTCTCGCGGTTTATCGGTGACCGTCCAAGGGTGGGGTCCATTGCGACCCAGCCAACCGCGGGCATGTACATGTCCGGCCATGCATGCTCAATTTTAGCGATGGTGCCTGTTCCCTCATCCAGATATAGCAATCCTTGAAAATAGCGCGCCGGAATGCCGCGCGCCCGGCTGAGCGCCATCAGTAAAGCCGTATATTCAGTGCAGTCAGCCCCCATGGGTCCCAGAGCCGCTTGCGCCCCCCAATTCCTTCCATTGTTTGTGTAGACCAGCTCATCCCCGATGTAATCATAAAATGTTCGTACCTGCTGGCATAAGGTACCTTTATTTTTCGAAAGTCCGGCTGCAAGTGCAACGATTTGGGGATTGGCGGATTCGATATTCAGCTCAGGCTGGATGAAATCATTCAGAAGTTCCCCATTGCAAGTAGACAGGTTATAAGACAATTCATTGACGGCTACCCGATAATCGATCTTCACCGTTTTGGTCGTCCCTGCCGGTTGCCTGGAAAAATCGAACTCTGCATATTGGTTGCCATATTCATCAGTAACTAACGCATAATTTCCGGGTGAAACCTCCATTGACCGGACTTCCTGGTAAGGAGAAAAGTCTCGAATTAATGCCACCCAAATATTCTGTTTTTCAGGTTGACCTGGTCCTTCATTAACGAATGTCAATTGTTGGTGCACATAATATTCACGTTGGCCCAGGACGGTCACAAGAGTTCCAGGGGTTGTTCTTGCAGGGGTCAATGAATCTGCCTGCGGCTGACACCCCAGCAAGAAGAAAATCAATAGGATCAACCAAAACAATCTTCTGGAAAAGCTTTTGATATTGCCTCTATTCTCACCAATTGTATACCATTACCACAAATGGTACAAAACTGTCGGTCTCCGGAAATGCGTAACCTTTTTTTGGCGCCAGCGCTTACCTCCGGGTTCAAATAATAGCATGATCAGGAAGTTGGCAGCCGTGAAAGCCGCGCTGCCCCTGCTGCCAGACCAGGCGCGCCGCTCCCGCCAGCAGGATCGCCGCGCCGAATGCCCCCAGCAGGGTGCCGGCACCCTGCCACCCGGTCAGGGCTTCTGCCGGGATGGTGGTGGCCAAGGCCACCGGGACGATAAAGGTCAAGCCGAAGCGCAGCCAGTTTGGGTACAGGCTGATCGGCCAGCGTCGCCGTGCCTGCGCTCGTCATGAACGGCCAGCTAGGTTATCCGTTTATGCTCGACACGGCCAAAGCGCTGGCAAAGGCCATCCCGCATGCCCAGCAGCGTACGCTGGACGGTCAGCGGCACGATGTCGATTTAAAGGTCCTTGCCCCGGTGCTGGTGGAGTTCTTTAATAAATAAGGGCAAAGAATAAATGAATTGCCCCACTCGTGTCCCAATTCAAAAGACCGCCTTTTCGGGTGGTTCTTTTTTTTTTGGCAATGGATACTGTCATGAATCCAAGTGGTACTGTGGTACTTAAGGGGGATTTAATTAATATGCTGATGAAGGTATTAATTTGCCGATTTAATTAGTACCCTTTCGGGTACAAGGAAGGAAAATATGGATGCAATCGAAACCCATGCCCTCACCCGTGTTTTTGGAGACCGGACTGCCGTAGACCAGCTTTCGCTCTCCATCCCGGCTGGCTCTGTTTTCGGCTTCCTGGGCCCCAACGGCGCCGGAAAAACGACCACCGTCCGTATGCTGGCGGCCCTGATCGCGCCGACCTCCGGAACCGCTTTCGTGGCTGGCAACCAGCTTGGCCAGGATAACGAAGCCATCCGCCGTTCGATCGGTATACTGACGGAAACGCCTGGGCTCTACGACCGCCTGAGCGCCTGGCAGAACCTGATTTTTTATGCCCGTCTGTACGACGTTGATGCAAAACAGGCGTCCATCCAGACCGAACGCTACCTGCGGGAGCTGGATCTTTGGGAACGCAGGGATGACAAGGTAGCCGGCTTTTCGAAGGGCATGCGCCAGAAGCTGGCCATCGCCCGTGCCCTGCTGCATGAGCCGCAGGTTGTCTTCCTGGATGAACCGACTTCGGGACTCGACCCGGAGGCCGCCCGAACGGTGTTGAATTTCGTCAAGAGCCTCAGGGCGGAAGGCCGGACGATCTTCCTGACCACCCACAATCTGGCGGAAGCTGACGAGCTGTGCGACCTGGTGGGAGTGTTCCGCACCCGGTTGGTGCAGGTCGATACACCCGAACACCTGCGCGCCGGTCTATTCGGGCGGGGCGTGAAAATCCGCATCGCTGGCGAGGCGGAAGCGTTTGTCCAAATCGTGAAAGGCATGGCTTTTGTCAGGGATGCCAGCGCCAATGATGGCAGTCTGTCGGTCAAGCTGGATGACCCTGATGAGCAAAGTCCAGCTTTGGTGGAAGCGTTGACGGCGGCCGGGGCGCACATCCGCTCGGTGGAGCCGATAAACCATTCCCTTGAAGATGTGTACATGGAACTGGTCGTGAACAAAAAAGATGAGGTGCGGCAATGAACAAAGTTTGGTTGGTGCTCAAAAAAGAACTGCAAGAACTTCTTCCGCAGCGCGTACTCCTTCTGAGTGTTTCTTTCCTCCCACTTGTGTTGATAATCATGGCAGGGGCGCTGCTGGTTGCCCCTTTGAAAGGAGCCCGATTACCGGTAGCCGCCTCCGATCCGCGCCTGGCCAATCTAACCGCCTTCCAGGTCCAGCAGGTCTTCATTGGTCTGCAGTTCCGCATGATCTTATTGTTCCAGGCGCTGGTCATCCCGGCCATCATCGCCTCGTACAGCATTGTCGGGGAGAAGAACAACCGCACTCTCGAACCGCTCCTGGCCGCGCCTGTGCGGACCTGGCAACTGTTGCTTGCCAAGGCATTGGCTGCCCTGCTACCGGCCGTGGCAGTCACCTGGCTCAGCTCCCTGGTTTTCATCGCTGAGATCTCCGTGCTGGCCGCGCCGGCGGTGTTTGCACTGGTGGTTACACCCGGCTGGCTCGTCGCAGTGTTCCTGACTGTTCCGGTAATGGTGATGATCCCGATCGCCTTGTCAGTCATGGTCTCCTCTCGGGTGAACGACCCCCGTTCTGCTTCGCAGCTCGCTTCGCTCCTATTTGTCGTCCTGCTGATGGGCCTCGAATTGAGCGGTAGCCTGCTGGTGCTCAGCGTCTCATTCACTTTGGCCTTGACTGCAATCCTGGCCGTTATCGGAGTGCTCTTGTTGTGGAGTGCCACGCGCATATTTCAGCGTGAGGTCATCCTAACTCGCTGGAACTAGAGAACGGACCATGAAACAGGTACTGTGACAACCAGAGAAATTCCACCATATGAGAAAGGAGCTCGTGCTATTATGTCAAGAACCACTTTATATCGCCTCAGCGGTAGCGCCTTATTCTTTGGTGCGTTGCTATCAGCCCTGGGGTATTTGTTGAAACCTGTAGTCGGAAAAACCTTGGATTTCTATTTCAGCCCTCTATACCTGCCCTCGACCCTGCTGACGTTCGTTGGGGCAATTTTCCTGTTGATGGGTTTGCCGGGGATGTATGCCTGGCAGTCTGAAAAGGCGGGCAAGCTCGGCCTGGTGGGATTTATTGTCTCCTACGTGGGATTGATGGTCCTTGAAGTTGGCACCGGCCTGCTTTATGCTTTCATTCCACCTCTGCTGGCCTCCAATCCGGCCACACAGTTCCTGGTCAACCAACCCAAGGGTGGCGGCTTTGAAGGGCAGATGGGAGCAGCTTTCCTGGTCTTCTTCCTGATCGGTTTGCTGGGCTCGAATATCGGTGGCCTCTTATATGGGATTGCGACCTGGCGTGCCCATGTGTTCCCGCGCCCAGCGGCCATCCTGATCTTTGGTGGTGTGTTTATTGGTTTCATATTGCTCATCGTCAACAACCCTGTCATTGGTGACAGGCCGATCCTGATCATGCTGGCCGGTTTTGCCTGGTGTGGCTTATCGTTATGGATCAACCGCTTGAGCAAGAGCCCGGCCGGCTCCCTGGCCAGGTACGACCCGCTCCAAAGCTAGCTGGCCCGCCAGAGCCAAGCCTCAATCGCAAGCCACAATTTTCAGCCCGGCCGCCAGTGGGCGAAAAACAGCAAGTTTTTCCTTTGTGTTCTTCGTGGTGAATTATTACGCCGAGGCGCCCGAATAACGCCTCAGGCCCAACCGCCAGACTAGCCGGGCAATGACGAACAGCAGGATCGCTGCGCCGAGCGCTTCCAGCAGGGGCGCCGCACCCAGCCGCCCCGTCAGGGCTTCCGCCGGGATGGTGGTGGCAAAAGCCACCGGGATTATGAAGGTCAGGCCGAAACGCAGCCAGTTTGGGTACAGGCTGATCGGCCAGCGCCCGGCCTGGTAGACACTTTGGAAGATCTCGAGCAGGTTTTCCACCCGCACCAGCCAGAACGACAGGCTGGCCAGGATCAACCAGAAGCTGTAGACGATTACGCCTCCAGCCAGCAGCATTCCCAAGAAGGTGGCCGCTTCGCCAATTCCAATCGCATTCCCCAGCCGGACCAGGGCTGTCACCAGCACACCCGCACCCATCAGCAGGTCAAGCAGGCTCCAGATCGCCACGCGCTGGATGCTGACCAGCAGTTGGGCATCCTCCGGCTTGGTCAGGGTGAAATCCAGCGTCCCGTCCCGGACCGAGTCGATCAGGGCTGACATGCCGGGCTGGATCACCAGGCTGATCAGGCCGCCTACCAGGAAGTAAACGCCCACCAGCGCCAGCATTTCGTCCGGACGCCAGCCGCCCAGGGCCTGGGTGTAGGAGAAGATGACTGCCAACCCGGCCAGGGCGGTGCCCAGCTCGAGCAGGGACTGGAAGAGTTGGATGAAGAAGTTGACGCGGTAGGCGGTCTCATTCAACACGCTCACCCGAAAGAAAACCCAAAGAAGACGCAGCGTGTTCATGCTCCCACCGCCGAATAAACCCGCAGGCCCGCCCGCCAGACGGCGCGGATTACCAACAGGCTGAGGATTACCCAGGCGGCCTGTGCCCCCAGCCCTTCCAGTGCCTGGACGGGCGTCAGGCGGCCCAGGACCAGCTCCACTGGGAAGCCCAGCATCCAGCGGAAGGGCAGGATATCCGCCAAGATCTGGATCCAACGTGGGAATAATGTCAATGGGGCGATCTGTCCGGCCAGGAAGAGCATCAGGACATAGTAGACCTGGTTGATGGCGTTCACCCGGGTGGTCCAGAAAGCCACCAATGCCAGGGTCCATTCCAGCACGAAGCGCAGCAGGAAGGCCAGCAGCAGGGCCGGGATGAATGCCAGCACGGCCCACCACGTCCATGTGACGGTTGGATGGAAGATCAGGGTCAGGCCAACTGCCACCACCAGCAGGATCGGAAGGGTGATCACCTTGGAGGACAGGTTGTCGGATATGTCCGAGTGGATCGGGTGGACCGGTTTGAGCAGGGCGAAGGAGAGCGAGCCTTGGCGGATGCGGTATTCGTATTCCCACATGATCCAGGTATAGGTGACCTGGTTGACCAGCATGAAGGCAATGTAGTAGGCGGCAAAGCCGCCGGCGGTGTAGCCGCCCACGCTCCCGCCGCTGCTGTTGGACACCGTCGACCAGACCACCAGGTAGATGACCGGCTCGAGCACGGAACTGATCATCCAGATGAACAGTGAGGCCCGGTATGCCAGCATGGTTGCAAAGGTGGTCTTGAACTGCTGGGCGTACAGCCGCGCCAGGCTGCGGGTTTCCTCCAGCAGGTTCATTGGAACCTCGAAAGAGAATTATACACGCAAGGCCTGCGGTACGCAAAGGGTAAAGATTTACTCATTTCCCTTCGTGCTCCTTGGTGTCCTTTGTGGTTAAATCTCTTATTCCCAAATCTTGAGTAAATACCTGGTCGATCACCTCCTCGATGGGCGGATCCTCCACCAGCAGGTCGATCACCGGCAGGTCGGCCAGCAGGCGCCCGGTCACCTGGGCGGTTTTGGCTTTTGGCACCCGCAGGGTGACGCGTCCCTCTTCACAATCGACCACCTCCCCATAGCTGTGCAGATCCGCCAGGCAGTCCCCCAGTTGGACCACGATGGTCTTATGAGCGGTAAACTGCTGCACCAGGTCCACCAGGTCGCCGTCGAAGAGCAGCCGGCCGTGGTGAATGACGATGACGCGCTTGCACAGAGCTTCCACGTCCGCCATGTAATGGCTGGTCAGCAGGATGGTGGCCCCGTAGCGGCGGTTGTACTCTTCGATGAAAGTCCGGATGCGCCGTTGCATGGTCACGTCCAGGCCGATGGTGGGTTCGTCCAGGAAGACTACCTGTGGGCGGTGCAGCAGGGCCGCGGCAATCTCGCATTTCATACGTTCCCCCAGCGAGAGGTTGCGCACCGGCTTCTTCAGCAGCGGGCCGAGTTCAAGCAGTTCGGTCAGCTCCTTGAGCGTCCGTTGATAATCCGTAGCCGGCAGGCGGTAGATTACCCGGTTCAGCTCGAACGAATTGGCCGCCGGGATGTCCCAGACGAGCTGGTTGCGCTGCCCCATCACCAGGGTGATCTGGCGCAGGAAAGCCCGCTCACGCTTCCAGGGGACGTAACCGAGCACGCTCCCTTCACCGCCGGTGGGGTGCAGCAGGCCGGAGAGCATCTTCAGGGTGGTGGTCTTTCCGGCACCGTTGGGGCCCAGGAAGCCCACCATCTCGCCCGGAGCCAGTTCGAAGGTCAGCTCATCCACTGCCACCACTTCCTGCATCTTGCGGTGGAACAGGGACTGCACCGCTGCGCCCATCCCGGATTCACGTTCCGCAACCCGGTAGGTCTTGCACAATGCCTGGAGATGGATGGCTGGTTCGCTCATGGATGACACCCGTGTGAGTTGATTATATGCAGGAACGAGGCGGTTGGAAGAGGGACTAAAGGGTCATAGGCAGGATTTTCACAAAGGAGTTATACAATCCGGTTATACGTGAGTTGGGCGGCTTATCTAGCAATCGAGCCGTCGGACAAGAATATCAATTTTCACAGGAGAAAACTTATGGGAACAGCAAAGATTCAAGGACAGATTTGGGGAACGCGAGCAAGAGATTGGGCTGATGTTCAGGAAGGGAAAGCAGCGCCACTCTATGAAGCGGTCTTGAAAGACACCGCTGTAGGCGCAAACACATCGGTTTTGGATATTGGGTGTGGGTCAGGCATGTTTTGTGAAATGGCGGCAAAACGCGGAGCGCGGGTTACTGGGCTGGACGCATCTGAGTCTCTTTTGGCAATCGCACGTGAGCGTGTGAAAGACGGTGATTTTCGAACAGGTGAGTTGGAAGAATTGCCTTACGCGGATCGAACTTTTGACGTAGTAACGGGCTTTAATTCTTTCCAGTTCGCTGCTGATCCTGCAAATGCACTACGGGAAGCGGTCCGTGTATCGCGGAATGGGACCGTGGTGATTGCGGTTTTTGGTAAAGCGGAAGAAAATGATTCCACCGCTTATGTTGCAGCCATGGGTCCATTATTGCCACCACCGCCGCCAGGTGCCCCCGGACCGTTTGCGCTTTCACTGGATGGAGCGCTGGAAGCCATCGCCATCAAAGCAGGCATGACCCCTAGTAAAGTGAAGACTGTTGAGTGTCCGTGGGATTATCCTGATGAGAAGACCGCATTGCGCGGTTTACTTTCTGCTGGTCCAGCTATACGGGCAATTCAAAACAATGGAGAGGATGTGGTACGCGAGGTGTTCTTGAACGCCATCGCTCCATTCAAAACAGGCTCAGGCGGATATCATCTTAAAAGTAATTTCCGCTACATGATTGCAACAGCTTGATGCTGAGGCGATAATTTGGAAATGAGGTTGGCTTTGGTATCCCTATAACGCCGCCCACCACAGCGTGTACTGGACGCTGGGGATTCTGCGGTATTTTCAAGCATTTTTAACGCTTCGGGTTTTTCCCTCTCCCAAGCGGAATCAACGCCCGCTCTCACGCAGGTAACGCAAGCCGTTGAAACTGTCGAAAAAGGATTGAGCGATTCGCGTAAAATGAGCAGGTTCGGTATACTCCAGGTAAGCACAGAGATTCGAGGAGCCTATGCCGCGGTACAAAGCCTATGACTATGACCAACTAGTTATGCTGCCCATTTCGCTTGAAAAACAGCTCGAACCCGGGACGCTGGAATACACCATCAACGAATTGGTGGAAAACAAGCTTGATTTATCGGTGTTCGAGGGACGATATCAAAACGACGACACCGGTGCGACAGCGATCAACCCCAAGATCCTACTCAAAGTGATCCTGTTCGCTTATTCCCGAGGGATGATCAGCTCACGACAAATCGAGCGAGCCTGCGGTGAGAACATTCTTTTCATGGCACTCAGCTGCGGCTATCGTCCGGATCACAGCACGATTGCCCATTTTGTCTCTTCGATGCAGAAGGAGATAGAGAGTATCTTCAGCAATATTCTGTTGGTGTGCGCCGAACTCGATCTGCTGGGAGGCACCCATTTCAGTCTGGACGGCGTGAAGTTGTCTTCCAATGCTTCCAAGGAATGGAGTGGAACCTTCAAGGAACTTGAGAAGAAGCGGGATAAGCTGCAGGGCAAGCTGCACCAGGTGATCGCCGAGCACATCCACGAAGATGGGCTGGCAAGACCAGAGACTGAAAGACACCAGAAGCAGATGAAACGGCTGCAGCATCAGGTGGAACGACTGAGCGAATTTCTGCAAGAGCAAAAGCCTAAAGCCGGAAAAGGCAGCAAAGAGATCCAGAGCAATGTGACCGATAACCAATCGGCGAAGATGCCCAGTTCCCACGGGGTGATCCAGGGGTATAACGCTCAGGCGCTAGTGGATGCAAAGCATCAGATCATCGTGCATGCCGAGGCTTTCAGTTCCCAGGATCATGAGAACCTGGCACCAATGATAGTTGGAGCGAAGAAAAACATGCAGGCAGTCGGCGCAGATGAGAACTATTTCGAAGGCAAACAGTTCACCGCAGACAGTAATTATCACAGTTACGCCACCCTGGCCTTGTGCAAGGCCGAGGGCTTGGACGCCTACATTCCCGACATCCAATTTCGCAAACGCGACGATCGCTATGCCAGGCAGCAGAGATTCAAAGACGGGATCCATCCCCGGCAGCGAGTCACAAACCAAGAAAACAGGAAAGAGGACATTTTCACCAAAGCTGATTTCCTCTTTGATGAGACTGATCAAGCCTATCGCTGCCCGCAAGGCAAGCTGTTGAAATGCGGTGCCCGAGGACAGATTAATCGTTATCGGGTTTATGATTTTTATCATGCCCGCCAGGAAGATTGTGCCTCTTGCCGATTGAGGTCCAGATGTTTGAGCGGGAAAAACACCTCGCGCAGATACTTGTCGATCAGGGTGGATGGTCAAAAGTTCAACCTGATCGATGAAATGAAGGCCAAAATAGATACACCACAAGGAAAGCAGATCTATGCCAAGCGCCTGGCCATCGTTGAGCCAGTCTTCGCCAATATCTGTGTTCAGAAACGATTGGATCGTTTCACTCTGCGCTCGAAAGTCAAGGTAGATGTGCAGTGGAAGTTATTCGCCCTGGTACACAATATCGGCAAAATTCGCATTTATGGACTGGTCAATTGAAATCCCGGCATAGTATATGTCTGTATCGGGCAGTGTTCCCGATGGAAAACCGGATCATCACTCAATAGAGCGTCAAAATCCTGCGTCTGGGTATAATTTGAGCACTTGTATGCAGGTTTTTCGACAGTCTCGT
>CAVSAF010000020.1:0-122507 GCA_963725805.1 uncultured Chloroflexia bacterium | reverse complement strand
GGGAGGCCTTCCGGAAGCCGTTCTGCGACTATGTGAAGAACAGGCCCGCTGCGGCCGCGCCCATGAGAAGGGCCGTTATGATCAGAAGCGTGTTCGAAAGCCTGCCACTGGTCCGCCCGCCCAGGATCTTCTGGTTGTTGCCGATCAGGAAGATGATCACCAGCAGCGGTACGGCGACAACCCCGTTGATGACGGCCGAGTAGTACAGTGCCGCCACGGGATCAACCCCAACGAACACCAGTCCCAGCCCGACCAGGGTTGCCAGTATTACCGCTATATAGAAGCCTTTGGCCGCATGGAATTTTTTGGATAGACCCTCATCCCACCCGAAAACCTCTGACAGCGCGTAGGCGGCGCTCCCAGCCAGCACCGGGATGGCCAGGAGCCCTATTCCGACGATGCCGAGGGTGAACAGGAGGAAGGCCGCATCGCCGGCGAGGGGACGCAGAACCTGGGCAATGCCGGCCAGGTCAAGCTGCCCGACATCCTTTGCGCCGGCCTTGTAGATGGTCGCGGCGGTTGATACGATGATAAAGAACATGATCAGGTTGGAGTAGAAGATGCCGACATATGTGTCTATGTGCATGTCGTTCATAGCCCGCCTGCCCAGGAACAACTTGCGCGGGCGCTTCATCTGCGGGTCTGGCGAGGTGATCGAGCCGGAGGCGATCTTTTCTTCGACCTCCATGTTGGCCTGCCAAAAGAACATATAAGGAGAAATGGTCGTTCCCAGGATCGCGACCAAGGTCGTGATATAGCCGGAGTCCAACTTGAATGCCGGCACAACCAACGACTTGAGCGCCAGGCCCCAATCCACGTGCGAAAGCAGCGCCACGAGCATGTATGAGAAAAGCACAAGCGCCACCCATTTCAGGTATTTCGAATAGGTCTTGTAGGACATGAACACCAACAGGGTGAGGGTGAGCGCTACCACAAGCAGCGCCGCCAGCGCGGTGGGCACGACCGGCAAGACCAGGTGGATGGACCCGGCCATCGCTTCGATATCCGCCCCAATATTGAGGGTGTTGGCGGCAACCAGCAGGAACGCCACCCCATACAACATCCAACGGGGGAAATAGTGCTTTATGATCGCGGCCAGGCCGTGCCCGGTCACCAGCCCGATGCGGGCACATACTTCCTGTACGGCTGCCGACAGCGGATAGGTTATAAGGCTTGCCCAGACAGTCCCATATCCGAACTGTGCGCCCGCCACAGAATAAGTGCCAATGCCTGAAGGGTCATCATCAGACGCCCCGGTGATCACACCAGGCCCGAGCACCGACAATATGTGCCTGACCCGGCTTTCTTTTCCGCCGGCTTTATGCGGGCCTGGCTGACCGGCAGGAGCCGAGACGCCGCTGCGCTCGGAGGTCCCCCGGTGCTGGCTGCCGGCTGCCTTGGATGGAGCATTCCTGGGTGAGTGCGCTACCGACCTGGGCATGGTTCTCCTTAGAGCCGCTAACACGTGTGCCTGCGGCACAGTGCAGGCAAAACTGCTCCCGTCGCCGTCCTCGGCGGCGGGGATGCCCCTTTGGGGTACCCTGAAAGTACACAGGGCAGGCAGGCGCCGCCTAGAGCGTGGGTTTTGCCTGCACCTGCGCTGCAGGCACAGGTGTTAGGCGCTCTTAGTGCATGGCGCAAGATGGACGAGGGTTGGTCATCACCGGTCACCCCGGCCTGGCTGTTGGTTTCAGCTGCTTGGGAGGCAAAGCGGTTTCAGCCATTAATCGTTCAAGGTACCTGGAGCTTTTATTTTCAATTCATTGGATTAATGAGCAGTATTTTTTGTGTGGGGCTTCTTGCCTAATTGACGCCAGTTGTCCTCATTGATCGTAATACCGTAATGCCTGGCTGCTTTTAGGATATTTGCGAATGCCAGATCGCGGTCACTGTCTGATACCCCTTGCACTTGATCGAAACGAGCCATGGCATTTCTTACATGGTCAGCATCAGTCAGGGGTTCTTTACGCTGTTTGGGAAATGCATAAGCACTTTCCGGCAGTTCTTCTCTCTCTTTTGTATCCAATTCACCGTGTTGTAGATAGGGTTTCCAGGTCGTTCCAGTCATAACTACCTCCAATTTTTCTAAATGGCACAACGAATTACAAGACCTTTGGCAAAATGAACCTGACTCATCACCAAGCTTTCACTATCATAAGAATATTTACATGACATGCAATTTTGCGTGATGGTCAAGTTCAGTATATAACCAATTTCCCCTGAAGACAATAATCTCGCATGCCAATTGCCGTGACGAAAAGGACTATCATTCCTTTTGACCTGCGTTAAGGATTGGTAGATCGCGCGAGAAGGAGCAAGGGAGTGACCCCCTCCCGGCCTACCACTACGCTTCGCTCCGGGCACAAGATCCCCCATCCAGAGTACATGGATGGGGGAGGAGTATTCGTCTCCCGGCCTACCACTACGCTTCGCTCCGGGCACAAGATCCCCCATCCAGAGTACATGGATGGGGGAGGAGTATTCGTCTCCTGGCCTACCACTACGCTTCGCTCCGGGCACAAGATCCCCCATCCAGAGTACATGGATGGGGGAGGAGTATTCGTCTCCCGGCCTACCACTCCGCTTCGCTCCGTGTACGAGAGTCGCCATCCGAATTGCACGGATGGGCGAGGGGAATATAATATGCTTATGAAAACACCCAGTGTTGCAAGACATGAAGTTTTGTCCCTCCCCCATTTCCGCACTTTGAAATGGGGGAGGTAGGAGGGGGTCGAATGCATAAACGCACAACGCCAAAGATCTTCGGTCACGCCAAACAGTTGCACCGGAATATGACACAGGCAGAAGCCAGGCTGTGGGCGCGATTGCGTGCCCACCGGATGAAGGATATCCATTTTCGTAATCAACATGCCATTGGCAATTATGTGGTGGATTTTGTTGCGCCACGTAGAAAACTCGTCATTGAACTGGATGGGGATCAGCACCTGGAACAGGAAGAGTATGATACAGAACGTACCGCATTCTTGGAATCCAAAGGTTTTCGCGTGATCCGCTTTTGGAATGGGGAGGTCATGAAGGATATCGAAGGGGTAATGCGGGCGATAGATATGGCGCTGGAAGAATCTTGACCCCCTCCCAGCCTACCACTACGCTTCGCTCCGGGCACAAGATCCCCCATCCAGATTGCATGGATGGGGGAGGAGTATTTGCTCCCAGCATCCGCCCCCTTTCATTTCCCATTTCTGAACACCGAAAAGGGGAAGAATAAATGAAAACGCCGCGGCTGCGGCGTCTGTGGTGCCCCTGGGGAGACTCGAATCCCCTCCGTCGGCGTGGACCGGGACCAAGCAAAGGCTTTTTCCCTGGCGTTTTTAGCCTCTCCGTACAGCAATGCATGCCGCACTGCGCAGCCGCGGCCAGGCAGCCGGGGGCAGAAGAGCTTTGGGGCTATCAGGCGTGTAAATAGTGTACTCCGCGCTCCAAATATGTGATACAATTGCAGTACATTTTTAGCAAGGAGGTTCTTGTGAATAAGTCTGCTACGATCACCGTCCGGCTGGATCCGCAGGTCAAGAAGAACGCCGAGGTTGTGCTGAAAGCGCTGGGTTTGACCACCAGCCAGGCAGTGAATTTGTTCTTCACCCAGGTCAGCCTAAACAAGGGAATTCCTTTTGATGTGCATATCCCCAATGAGGCGACTGCGAAAGCCATTGAAGATGGGCTGGCCGGACGGAGCTTGCATTCGGCTGCCAGCATGGACGATTTGATCGCTCAATTGGAAGCATAGATGCTCAGCCTTCGCTATACCACGGCATTCAAGAAGGATTACAAGCGCTTGCAGAAGCGTGGCTTTGATATGGCGAAATTGCACCAGTTTTTGGAGCATTTGGCTAACGGCGAAATGAACCAGGAACAGCTCAAGGATCACCCTTTGCGCGGCAACTATGCAGGTGCGCGCGATTGCCATATCGGACCGGATTGGGTGCTGATCTATGCCATAGCGGGGGAGGAACTGCGCTTATTGCGCACCGGCACCCATGCCGATCTCTTCAAGAAGTAATTGGGAGATGATCATTCCATCTCGTTCCGATGCTTACCATCGGAACGAGTTGTTTTCCTGTCTGGTACCAGCTTTATTGGAATTTATATACAAAAATGCTCCTGATCGGATGAGGCACCCATCATCGTTTAGATGCATGCGCGCCTCGAATCCCCTCCGTCGGCGTGGACCGGGACCAAGCAAAGGCTTTTTCCCTGGCGTTTTTAGCCTCTCCGTACAGCCATGCATGCCGCGCGGTGCAGCCGCAGCCAGGCAGCCTGGGGGCAGAAGAGCTTTACAGACAGCAGACGAATAGACTATTCCAAAAATCCCACTCCATAAAGCCCCCTATATTAAGTAACAAACACGCTCCCAGGCGCTGGCTTTCCAAGTTCTGAAATGGGCAAGGCAGCAATCTTAGCGGTGATCGGGTAAGAAAGCGTACCCGGGTAGATCACGAAGATCCGGTCGAGCTCCAAATCTTCGAGAGCAGTGCGCATGGAGGGCGTCAGGCGCGGGGCGTCCACCCGTTTGCACTCGACACCAATGCGCAGGCCATCCTTGAGCAACAGCAGGTCCAGTTCAGCGCCATTATGGGTAGCCCAATAGTAGGCTTCGTCGGGTTCCACCGCTTTTAATACTTCTTCAATGGCATAACCTTCCCAAGAAGCCCCGCTCCTGGGATGGTTTTGCAATTCCAGGTAGGAGCGAATGCCAAGTAGATAATGCAGAAGGCCGGAATCATGGAAGTACACCTTGGGGGATTTGACCTGGCGTTTTTTGAGGTTCGCATGCCAGGGTTGGAGTACGCGCACCATGAAGACCCCTTCCAGGATATCCAAATAATGGCGGGTGGTCGGTTCACTCACCCCGAGTGAACGCGCCAGCTCGGCGGTATTCCAGATCTGCCCGTGGTAGTGGGCCAGCATGGTCCAGAAGCGCAGCAGTGTGACAGCTGGGACGCGTACCCCCCACTGAGGCAGGTCGCGTTCCAGGAACATCTGGATGAAATTCTTTCGCCATGCGAGGCTGTCTGCCTCCGAACCGGCCAGGAAAGACAGGGGGAAGCCCCCGCGCAGCCAGTGCTGCGCCAAGGCCTGGGCGCCCAACTCCGCCAAGCTGAACCCGCTGATGGCGATCGTCTCCACCCGGCCAGCCAACGATTCGGAAGAAGCGCGCACAAGGTCTGGCGAGGCGCTGCCCAGGATGAGAAAGCGGGCCGGAAGCGGATCCCGGTCACAGAGCACGCGCAAAATGGGGAACAGATCGGGGCGGCGCTGGATCTCATCAATCACCACCAGGCCGCTCAAATCCCGCAGGGCCGTCATCGGCTCTTCCAGGCGAGACAGGCTGGTCAGGTCTTCCAGGTCAAAATAGTTGAGCGATTCTGGTGAGACGAGTTGCCGAGCGAGAGTGGTTTTGCCAGACTGGCGCGGTCCAACCAAAGCCACCACCCGGCTGCGCCCCAATGCAGTTCGAATGCTTGAAAGGATGGAATCTCTTGGGATCATGTCCCTATTATACCATGAAAAAGACAATATAGAATTTCGAATTACATGGTATATGAGGCGTGAGGAAGAAAAAACGCCGCGGCTGCGGCGTCTATGGTGCCCCTGGGGAGACTCGAACTCCCCTTTTTAGCTCCGGAGGCTAACGCTCTGTCCACTGAGCTACAGGGGCGGGCAAGCAGATTTTACCACGATATTTTGTGGGGATCGGGCGGACATGGTGAGGATCGGGCGGACACGCAGGTCCGCCCCTACTTTGTGGGGGCAGGCAGGTCCGGTCCTTGGAGATCGGGCGGGCGTGGTGAGGATTGGGCGGAGACGAAACGGGCCGGGCGGACACGCAGGTCCGCCCCTACTTTGTGAGGGCAGGCAGGTCCGCACCTTGGAGATTGGGCGGACATGGGGAGGATCGGGCAGACACGCGCCACTTCGTGGTGCAAGCAGGTCCGCCCCTACGAAACATACGGCGAAAGGCGGATGAGCTCGAGACGCAAATTCTGGATGATCGCCAGGTTCCCGCCTTCATCCCCCAGGTTGGCATACTGCCGGCGCTTGTTGGCGTATTCGCCGCATACCTGGAAAAAGCGGGCGGTCTGGCGGTAACGACCGGTGAACAGCGCGACGAAACGGGCGGACATTTGCCGCCAGGCAGAAGAAGCCACACGGAAGGCGGCCGGGCTGATCGTTCCGGCCTGGACCTCGGCTGCCAGGTATTTCTTCAAATTTTGCTGCTCGCGCCAGGTGGCCCACAGGATGATGACGAACATTAACAGCCAGCCGGTCCAATCAAAAACGGCACCAACCACCAGCCCTTCAACACCGCTCAGGATCGACGCCACGGTATTGTGGAAAGCGTGCGTGAACATCGCCAGGGACAGTCCCACCAGCGGGGCAATGATCCTGACCAGCCAGCTGCGGTTCAGCCGCGCCATGGCCAGGCCGATGCCAAAAAAGGCGGTATAGAATGGGTGCTGCCAGCCAACCAGGATCACCCGGATGAAGGCCATCGAGAACAGGCCGCTCCAACCGGACTGTTGAAATCCGTAGGTATAAATATAGTAGACATTCTCGGTGGCGGCAAACCCCAGGGCGGCCACCCCGGCGTAGATGATCCCGTCCAGAATGGAATCGAATTCACGGCGGAACACCAGGAAAATGCCCAGCACGGCCAGCCCCTTGAGGATCTCCTCCACGACCGGAGCGATAAGGGAGCCGGTCGCCAGGTCAGTGGCAATATTCGAGCCGGTGAAGACATAGATTCCCAATTCCAAAATGGTATTGATGAGAAAAGCGCTGCCCGCGGCCACCACTGCCCCCCACAGGAAAACACCGCCCAAAAGGATCAGCGGTTCCTTCTCGTAGCGGTCCAGCCAGTACAGGAAATAAGCGAACAGCAGTGCCGCAGCATAACCAATGAGACCGGAAACAATCAATCCCATGTCATTCCTCCCCGGATAATCCCGCCCCACCCGCAAGGATCAGGCGGGTGCGCTGGATGCGTGCCGTGTCAGGCGGGATCCCGAGCACATCCAGGACTTCCTCGGGACGCCCGGTGGCGCCGGAGCGTGCCGCCAGGCGCATAAAGATGCCCGGCGGCGAGGACGCCGCCTGGAGCGGGGTTTTGCCCGCACCTGCGCTGCAGGCACAGGTGTTAGGCGCTCTAAGGGGGATGAGAGAAAGCTCTTCAATTAAGGGACGCAAATCGTACATTTTGCCACGGCGCTGGCGCGGCAGGGACCCGGTCGCGAGGAGCGCGGCCAAATTCTTCGCCAGTTCCGCCTCATCCACCGGTTCGAGAAGGGTCACTTCATATTCCGCCGAAGCCACCTGCGTCTGCAAAGCCGGGCTCGCCTCGTCCACCGGATCCACGCTGAGGACCGCCAATCCCGGCGGCGCTGCGGATTGCAGGATATCCACGTAGGCGTCCAGGGCGGGGACATGGGCAGGGACACCAATACCTTCGGCATTGGTGCAGGCAAGCCCTGCCCCTACATTTACCTCGGGGATGGGGTCGTCCAACCAGATATCCACGATCTCGGCCCGCCCGATGAAACCCAACGGCAGCGCCGAGGCGATCTGGATCTTCGGACCGGGATGGAAGCCGTGCGTGTAGGCCAGCGGCAGCCCGGCGCGCCGGACCGTGCGCTCCCAGGTGGTTTGCAGGTCCAGGTGCCCGGCATAGCGCAAGGCGCCATTTTTGGAAAAGGTGATCCGCAGTCGCATGGTTTTTTACTTTCGAAAGGCCCGCAACGTCTCCAGGTATCCATCCGGACGGCCGATGTCGAAGCATTTGCCGTCGATGATCAGCCCAAGGAAGCCCTCCTCCTGGCGCAGGCGATCCAAGGTGGAGGTCAGTTGGAACTCGCCCTGTTCGCGGACGTTATTCTCGATGTGTTCCTTAAGAAAATCGAACAGCTTCGGCTTGAGGATGTACTGTCCGAAGAGGGTCAGATATTCCCCTTCCGGCAGACCGGGCACGCGCAGGTTGGTGCGGGCGTAATCGGGCGTGGGTTTTTCGGCAAACGCGCTGACACTGAGCAGGCTTTCATCCTCGAGCCAGACGCCGGTAACCGTGCCGAAACTGCCGATCTGGCCCTCCGGCGTCCGGCGGATCCCGACCATGTTTTGACCATAGCGCTGGTAGGCCTCCAGGAGCTGCGAGGTACAGGACACATCGCTGCCGGACCTGTAAATGTGGTCACCCAGCATCAGCAGGAAGGGTTCATCCCCCACGGCTTCCCGGGCGCAGTAGACCGCGTGACCAAAGCCTTCCTGGGCGGTCTGGATGACGAAAGTGACGTGCCGGCCGATCTCCAGCAGGCGGCGGGAATATTCCCGGAATGGAGGCGATAATTTGTTGTAGTTCTCGATGGAGATCTGTTCGTTGAACAGGGCATGAAACTCTTCCAGGTCGGTTTTCTGGACGATGATGATCACTTCCTCGATCCCGGCTTCCAGCGCTTCCTCGACGACGGTGAGGATGGCCGGCTTGGCGATGCCATCCCGGTCGACGATCGGGAATAATTCCTTCTTGGCAGCCTTGGTGGCCGGGAAGAGACGTGTCCCGAATCCGGCGGCCGGGATGACGGCCTTGCGGATCTTTTGCTGGGGGATGATGGTCATCTTGAGAGCCGGCAGGTGCAGGTCGCGCTGCAAAATTGTGATGACCGCTTTTTGGTCTTCCTCGGAGCTGCAGATGAACTGCGCCGAGCCGTCGCCCTGCGAGCCAACCCCCTTGCCGCCCAGGATGTGCGGCTTGAGCGGCGCATACCCCAACACCCGGTGAAGCACGGGGGAGGTCAATTCCTCGGGACAGGCCGGCATGGCGTACCGGTCAAACAAATCCTGCGCTTCGGTCATCAAGCCACCCAGACGCACGGCATCCGCCTCCCGCAGGGCCTGCACAGCCTGGTGGACGAGTCGCTTATTGACCGGCCCGAACAACTCCTGCACCCCCCGTTCCAGATCGTTCTCCGCGAAGGGATAGCAGTGATTCAGCCGGTTGAGGATTTCCATGGTGTCTTTTTTGGACTGCAGATCCACAATGACGAAGTACATCGGCTGGTTGACCTGCAGGGCAGTCGTCTCCAGACGGTCGCCATCAAAGGTCATCAGGACCGGGCGGTTGCCAAAGGCGCAGCCCTGGTCCATGCGTCCGCAGCGCGACGGGGTGGTGATCTCGCCCAGGTAGGCCAGTTCCATCTCGCCGCGCGTGGTCATTTTCAGGTCATAAATCCGGTTAAACGCCCGTGCCGCCAGCACGCAGATGGCTGCGCTGGAAGAAAGGCCTTTTTTGACGGGCAGGTCGGTCTTGTAGTTATCGATCACCAACCCGCGTACATGATAATTGGTCAACACCTGGTAGGCCACCCCGGCGATATAGCTCCAGTAACTGCCGCTCCGGGCTTCTTCGAGCAGGGCTTTCAGTTGCATGGGAATCTCGTAGGGACCCAGGCACTGTCCGTCCGGCGTGGTGGAGCTGAGCACCAGGGAGGTGGGATGGGCGGAAACCTGCGCATAAATACCCTGGTCGGTCCCCGAGATGAGGGTATAGCCCTGTTCGATCTGCGCATTGGTGCGGCGGTATCCCCCGGCCCAATCGGAATGTTCTCCCATCAAGCAAATACGGCCTGGCACGAAGATTTTCATGCTCGCTCCCAACTGATCCGTCTGGCCTATTTTATCATCAGCGGTTTTTTTACCGGCTGGCTGACTTCCGGGCATTTCCAGTATATCCCCGGATACTCACGCCGTGCCGCTACGTAAGTGGGCAGGACGCCGCAGGCATCACAACCCTCGCGGCAGTACACATGCGTTTCGCCCTTCAGGGAACGCTGGTAATCCTGGTACAGGTATTTTTTGCGCATGGCATCCGAGATATGCTCCCAGGGGAAGACCTCATCAGCCCGGCGCGTACGCTGGGTGTAAAAGGCCGGGTCGAGCTTCTGGGCGGAAAAGGCCGAGCTCCAGGCCTCCAGGTTGCGCTGATCCTGCCAGGCATCGAACTTTGTCCCGTTCCGCCAGGCGGTATAAACCACCTCGGACATGCGCCGGTCACCGCGCGAGAGCCAGCCTTCCAGCAGGGTATCTTCTGGCGGCGTCCAGGACAGTTTGAAGGCCGGGCCGCGCAATTCCCGCTTCAGCAGCTCCAGCTTGGCCTGGATCTGCTCCTGCGTATCCAACGCAACCCATTGAAAGGGCGTATGCGGCTTGGGGATGAAGGTGCTCACCCCGGCATGGACTTTGGCCTTGTTGCCCAGTGCCTTGCGCCCCTCTGCCAGGACGCGCTTGCACAGGTCAACGATGGCCTGTACATCTTCGAGTGTCTCGCTGGGGTGACCGATCATGAAATACAGCTTGAGATTCACCCAGCCGCGCCCATAGATCTCACGGGCGGTTTCCAGCAGCTGCTCATCCGGGATGAACTTGTTGATGATGCGCCGCATGCGCTCGGTGGCAGCCTCCGGGGCGAGCGTGAACCCGCCGGAACGCCGGTCTTTGAGCTTCTCCATCAGCGCCACCGAGACCGTATCAATGCGCAGCGAGGGCAGCGAGATGGTCAGGTGCCGGCCGGCGAACTTTTCCCCGATCCGGCTGACCAGCTCGAGCACATCCGTGTAATCCGAGGAGGACAGGGACAGCAGCGCCAGTTCCTCGGCTCCGGTGGAGGCCACGGCCTGTTCCGCCGCCTGGACAATTTCGTCCACGCTCCTTTCGCGCAGCGGGCGCGTGATCATGCCGGCCTGGCAGAAGCGGCAACCGCGCGTGCAGCCGCGCATCACTTCCACGGAGACACGGTTATGCACCACGTCAATGTTCGGGACGATGAAACGCGTGGTGGGCGGAGGCAGGCTTCGCCACCATGCGCTTGAGCACCACCCTGGGGGCTTCCGGGATGTTGGGTGTGATGGCTGCAATTGTGCCGTCGTCGAGGTAGGTCACATCGTAAAAGCGCGGCACGTAGACGCCGGGGATTTGAGCCAACGCCCACAGCAATTGGTCACGGTCAAAGGTCGAAAGTCGAAGGTCGGGGACCTTTGACCTTTGACCTTTAACTCTCTGCACGACATCAATTATTTCCTGGATAACTTCCTCCCCCTCCCCGATCACGAAGGCATCGATGAAGGGGTACATCGGCTCGGGGTTGAAACAGGCGTGGCCGCCGGCGATGACCAGCGGGTGCTCCAGGGTGCGATCAGAACTCCGCAGCGGTATCCCGGCCAGGTCGAGCATGTTCAGGACATTGGTGTAGAGAGTCTCGTACGGCAGGGAAAAGCCCAGGATATCAAAATCGGCCAGGGCGTGCTTCGTCTCCAGCGAGTAGAGCGGGATGGCGTTGGCACGCATTTGTTCTTCCATGTCCACCCAGGGGGCATAGGCGCGTTCCGCCAGGGCATCCGGGCGCTGGTTGACCAGGTCGTACAGGATCTGCAGGCCCAGGTTGGAGATGCCGATGTCGTAGATGTCAGGAAAGGCCAAAGCCACTTTGATAGGAGTGGCCTCCCAATCCTTGAGGACGCTGTTCCATTCCCCGCCGACATAGCGGCCGGGCTTCTGCACCTTCAAGAGGATGCGCTCAAGGCGGGATTCGATCTGCTGGGGCGAAAGCATGGGCGGAATTATACCTGAGTGAGGCAGAGAGTAGAGAATAGAGAATGGGGGACCAGAGATCTGGCGATCAGGCATCAGACAACTCCCCAGTCTCCGCCCCCCTTGACAGCCCGTCATTTCTGCGGATAATCAATCCCAACAGGCGAGCCAATCAACAGCCAGGACGGAGGAAAGTAGGTCAGCGGAAGCCGACAGGGAGATGCGGGCACAGATTGAGACCTGCATCCGGCGGAAACCGGCTGAAGTTCCCTCCCGAGCTGCCTGGGTGAAAGCGTGTCCCCGTGTCAAGTGCTCCAGTGTCATGTGTTCCAGTATCACGTGACATGGGAACACAGGAACACGTGGCACGGAAAGTAGCCCGAGCCGCAGACCCAGCGTTAGAAGGGAAGAGATTAGAGAGAAGAGAGTGGAGAGCAGTACGCTGTTCTCTGACCAGCTCCTCTCTGTTCTCCAAAGAGAGCCGTGCGAGCGGCTAAACCGGGTGGTACCGCGGGAATCCCCTCCCGTCCCTTGGATGGACGGGAGTTTTGTTTATTGGAGGTTGCCATGCTGGATGAGTTGAACAAAGTGGAAAAAGCTGGGCTGGAAGCGCTACAGTCCGTCAAGGATGAAGCCGCGCTGGAGGAATGGCGCGTGGCGCACCTGGGACGCAGCTCGGGACTGATGCAGGTCTTCGGCAAGTTCGGCCAGCTCTCGAAGGAAGAGAAGCCGGCCGTGGGCCAGCGCGCCAACCAGGTGAAGAAGGCCCTCGAGACGGCCTTCGCCGTTCGGTCGGATGAGCTGCGGCAGGCCGCGCTGAAACGCTCGCTCGAACAGGAGCAACTGGATGTGACCCTGCCGGGGCGGCGCCTGCCGCTGGGACGCCTGCACCCGGATACGCTGATCCAGCGCGAGCTGTTCCGCGTCTTCGGCGAGATGGGCTTCCAGGTCTACCGCTCGCGGGAGGTGGAGAGCGACGAATATAACTTCCAACTGCTCAACTTCCCGGTCGGCCACCCGGCACGCGATATGCAGGACACCTATTTCATCCAGGCCGAGGGGCGCGGCGACAACCCGATTGTAATGCGCACGCACACCTCACCCGGGCAGATCCACGCCATGCGCGAGTATTCAGCCCGCAACCCCAAGGACCCGCCGCCCGTTCGCCTGATCCTGCCGGGGATGTGCTACCGCTACGAGCAGACAGATGCCCGCCATGAGACCCAGTTTGACCAGCTTGAAGGGCTGGCGGTCGGGCCCGGGATCACCTTCAGCGACCTGAAAGGCACGTTGACCGATATGGCCAGGCGCCTGTTCGGCCAGAAGACCCGCACACGCTTCCGGGCGTCCTTTTTCCCGTTCACCGAACCCTCCGCCGAGTTCGACATCGAATGTTTCCTGTGCGGCGGCAAGGGCTGCGCTGTTTGCGGAGGCGGCTGGCTGGAGATCGGCGGCAGCGGCATGGTGCATCCGACCGTGCTGCAGAACGGCGGCTACGATCCGTCCCGTTATACCGGTTTTGCCTTCGGTTTCGGCATCCAGCGCATTGCCATGCTGAAATACGGCATCAATGATATACGGTATTTCTGGGGGAATGATTTGAGGTTCCTTGAACAATTCTAGGAGTAACATATGAAAGTTCCTCTATCCTGGCTCAAAGATTTCGTCGACATTGATATTTCGGTTGCGGAGCTGGCCGGGCTCATCACCATGGCCGGCATGGAGGTGGAAGCCGTCCAGATCGTCGGCCTGCCGATGCCCAAGCCCGGCAGCGTGGATGCCGCCCTGTCCGGCCTGGAATGGGACCGGGAGAAGATCGTGGTCGGCTCCATTTCCGAGGTCATGCCGCATCCCAACGCCGACCGGCTGGTGTTGTGCAAGCTCTTCGACGGTCAGCAGGAGCAGGTGGTCCTGACCGGCGCGCCGAACCTGTTCGAGTTTAAAGGGCAAGGCCCGCTGCCAAAGCCCTTGAAGGTAGCCTACGCCAAGGAAGGCGCCCGCATCTATGATGGCCACCAACCCGGGCAGGTGCTGGTGACGCTGAAGCGCGCCAAGATCCGCGGCGTGGATTCATACTCGATGGCCTGTTCCGAGAAGGAACTGGGCATCTCGGACGAGCACGAAGGCATCATCCTCCTGGACGAAACGGCCCAGCCCGGGACACCCCTGGCAGACTACATGGGCGACGCCGTGCTGGAGGTGAAACTCCTGCCCAGTTACGCCCGCTGCGCCAGCATGCTCGGCCTGGCGCGCGAGGTGGCTGCGATGACGGGGAAAAAATTGCGGACGATGGACGATAGACCATGGGCGGCAACCAATGATCAATCGTCAATGGTCCCCGGTCCATCGTCTTTTGCGCAGATCGAAATTACCAACCCTGAACTGAATCCCCGCTTTGTCCTGGGCTTGATCCGCGATATTGAGATCCATCCCAGCCCTTACAAGGTGCAATTACGCCTGAAACTGGCCGGGATGCGGCCGATCAACAATATTGTCGACGCCACCAACTATGCCATGCTTGAGATCGGCGAGCCGCTGCATGCCTTTGATTACGATGTGCTGGTCGAACGGGCCAAGGGGAAACCAGTCAAGATCAACACCCGTACCGCCCAGCCCGGCGAAAAGCTGACCACCCTGGATGGGGTTGAGCGTACCCTGGATGAGAGTACCGTGCTGGTGTGCGACAGCGCTGGTCCGCTCAGCATCGCCGGTATCATGGGCGGGGCAGAGACCGAAGTCAGCCAAAAGACCTCGGCGATTTTGCTCGAAGGCGCGGCCTGGAACTTCATCAATATCCGCAAGACCGCCCGGACCCAGAACCTGCCATCTGAAGCCTCCTACCGCTTCTCGCGCGGCGTCCACCCGGCCATGGCCGAACGCGGCGTCCGGCGCGGCCTGGAACTGATGCAGGCCTGGGCAGGCGGGACGGTCAGCCCCGGCCTGGTGGACGAATATCCGCTCCCACCCAAAGCCCCGACCGTCGAAATCACCCCCCAGGATGTGCGGCGTTGGCTGGGAATTGAGCTCTCGCTGGAACAGATCCGCTCCATGCTGGAACGGCTTGAATTTACCTGTAAAAGCAGCGGTAGTGACAGCCTGTTGGTAACCGCCCCGGATCACCGTCTGGATATCGGCGAAGGCATCGCCGGCAAGGCCGATATCATTGAAGAAATCGCCCGTATCCACGGGTACGAAAACATTCCCGAGGCGCGCATCGCCGATGAACTCCCGCCGCAGCTTGGCAATCCCGCCTTGGACAAAGAGCAGCGCATCCGTGACCTGCTGGTCAACCAGGGTTTACAGGAGACCGTCGGCTACCGCTGGACGACGCCCGAACGTGAAAACCGCCGTCTCTCGCCCGACTCCCCGCCGGATGACCGGCCTTACCTGCGCATCGCCAATCCACTGGCATATGAAAAATCCTTCCTGCGGCACAGCGTACTGGCCAGCCTGCTGGAGGCAGCCGAACACAACGCCCGCCTGCGTGAGCGCCTGGCCTTGTTCGAGATCGGCCCGATCTTCATGGCCTCTGAAAGCGGTGACCCTTCGACAGGCTCAGGGCAGGACCTCCCGGATGAACTGCAGCGCCTGTCCATCCTGCTAGTTGGGCCGCGCGGACTGCCGACCTGGCAGCCGTCCGACAGCACGCCGCTGGATTTCTATGATCTAAAGGGGATCCTCTCCGGCCTGCTGGAGGGGCTGCGCCTGCCCGAGGTCCACTACGAACCCTGGGAGCACCCGTCTTTCCACCCTGGGAAGAGCGCCCGAATTCTCTCCGGCGGGAAGCAGGTCGGGGTCTTCGGGGATTTGCATCCGCAGGTGCGGGAGCGCTACGACTGGCCGGTCACCTACAAAGCCTGGCAGATCCTGGCGGCCGACCTGGACCTGGATGGCATCCTGAGCCTCATGCCGGAGCTTTACGAGACGGAGGCCGTGCCGGAATTCCCGCCCGTGCTGGAAGACCTGGCCCTGGTGGTGGACGAAAGTATGCCGGCAGAACGCGTCGCCGGGCTCATCCGCCAGACCGGTGGAAAAGTCCTCCGCGAGGTGCGCTTGTTCGATGTGTACCGCGGCGAAAAAATCGGTGCGGGCCGGAAGAGCCTGGCCTACAGCCTGACGTACCAGGCTGCAGATAAAACCTTGAGCGACCAGGACGTGGCCGGCATCCGGACGCGCATCCTGCGCCGGCTGGAACAGGAACTGGGCGCGAAACTGCGCCAGTAAATGCTTGCATAAAATTGGTAGAAATTGTATACTGACAAAAAGAAAACTACGAGAGGAGAATCACCATGGAAATGCATGAGGAAAAGAAAGAGGACCGGACCTGGGCGATCGTTGGAACGGTCGCGGCCATCATCCTGTGCGGTTTACCCGGGCTTTGCCTGTTTATCCCGTTCAGTATTTTAACTTTTACCCATGTGTTTAGTGCCAGTAATACCGGGGGCTTTGAAATTACACCCGGCTTCGGATCGATCTTCCTGTGCCTGGGGGTGATCTTCATCGCCATTGCGGTACTGGTGCCTGTGCTCACTCTGCGCAGGAAGAAACCAGTGCCGCCTCATGTGGATGTTGAGCCTCCGCAGGATTTTCCTCCTTCTGCTCCGCCTCCCATGCCGCCTGAGTCACATATTCCCCCTCAGCCCCCTCTGCCTCCGGACGAACCCCTGCCTCCGGCCTCTTAATCCCGTCAAAAAAAATGTGGCGCTCTTCGCAGAGCGCCACATGCATTCTTTGGGGGAATACCGCTAAATCTCCACCGGAAAATAGCACAGCCCGGCCGTTCCCGGACCGGTGTGCACCGCCAGTGCCGGTGAAAGCTCACCGATCAAGCTCTCGACCGCGTTCAGCCGCTTTTCGACGATGTTCTTGATTTTTTCCACTTCCTGCATCGCTCCGGCATGCACGTAGGCGATCTTTACTTTGGATTTTCCAACCACTGCTTCAATCCGATCCACCATGGACTGGTAGGCCTGGTTGCGGCTGCGGGCAACCCCGAGCGGAGCGATCACGCCGTCTTCCACACCGATCAAAGGCTTGATATTGAGCAGGCTGCCGACCAGGTGCCTGGCCTTGCCGATCCGCCCGCCCATGTACAGGTACCGGAGTGTGTCGGCAGTCATGAGCAGGTGGGTCACCGGGATCATGGCCTTAACTTTCGCCGCCACCGCGTCCAACCTGAGCCCGGATAGCGCCGCCCGGGCCGCCTCGATGGTCATCCAGCCCTGGCAGAGAGCCGCATTGCGCGTGTCAATCACCTCAACGCGCAATTCCGGCATCTGCTCCTTCAACATGGACTGTGCGACACAGGCGGCCTGATAGGCTCCGCTGGCTTTCGAGGTCATATGGATGCTGATGATCTCCTCTGCCCCCGATTCCGCCAGGTCTTTGTAAGCCTGGATATAATCCCCTGGTCCCGGGCTGGCGGTGGTGGGCAGGCTATTGGCGGTCGACAGCCACTCCAGGAATTCCTTGCGCTGAATCGTAACCAGGTCCCGCAGCACTTCCTTCCCGCGGTGGATATAGTATGCCACAGTACGGATCTTCAGCTCTTCCAGCAGTCTCCTCCGGGATACTGGCAGTGCTGTCTGTTACAACAGCCACCTGTTTGGTCATGACTTCTTCCCTTGTTCATGCAGAAAAAATGGTAGACGAACGATCTATTCTCATTGTACCCTTTTCCATCCCATTCGAGCTTAGAAATTTAATAGTAATGCATCCACAGCATTTTTTAACACGAATGGATACGAATGGACGAATTACACGAATATTTGTATCTACTCACCCTTGCGAAGGTTTGGCCATAACAGAGATTGTGTCAGATCGGAAGTTTGTATTGTTTCCTTTATTTTGTCAGGAGATGGAACCTTCGCAAGGATGGATTCACCACGAAAACCCTGCGGAACGGTATTGATTTCATTCCGAAGAAGCAACGTCCCGAAGGTTGGACCGAATAGTTTCCGGCGTTTGCAGAAAACCTTCGGGACGATCCCTGCAATGTCATCAGGAGGGTTGGTGCTCTTCCGGCCTGAAGGGCTGACAAAAGAGGCGCAACTATGGAGCTTAAAATCAGGCCTTTGGAGCACGGGTCAAGTCCAGGCTCTCGACCGCATGGCGTAAATGCGGTACCACGATACTTCCGCCCACCACGAGGGCCACATTGAACGCTTCGTACAGTTCTTCATCCTTCCAGCCGGCCTGCACACATTGCAGGATATGATAATCAATGCAATCATTGCAGCGCAGCACCATCGAAGCCACCAGGCCAAGCAGTTCCTTCTCCCTAGCGCTGAGGGCGCCATCTTTGTAGGCCATCGTATCCAGGTTGAAGAATCGCTTGATACCCAGATGGTCAATTTCGGCGATCCGGGCGTTCATGCGGGTGCGGTAGGACTGGAATTCATCCAGACGGTTGGGCATGCTTTCCTCCATAAGGATTTTTGGGTCATTCTACCTCTGAATTTTTATATTGACCTGCCATTTGTTTGCTCGTACAATAATCGCATGGAAGCTCTCAGGCAATACCAGACAGGTTTCTTTCGACCGGATCACGATCCACCCCGCGCGTTGACACGTTGACACGTTAACACGTAACACGTTACGAGTTTCATCTTACTGTTTACATTTCGGAGAAAAAATGAAACATCCATTCCTTTCCAAACGTTCCCCCGCTTTCGCCGATATTCCCGATGAAAAGTGGTACGACTGGCGCTGGCAGTTAAGCCACCGCCTGAACACGGCGGAAGAAATCGAAAAGGTGATCCCGCTGAACGAGTCTGAGCGCAAAGCTCTCAGCGCCGACCGGCTGTTCCGCGTGGACATAACCCCCTACTTTATTTCCCTGATCGATCCGGATGATCCCGACGATCCCATCCGCAAACAAGTCATCCCGACCGACTGCGAAATGGTTCCCTTTGTGGCCGAGATGGAAGACTCGCTCGCCGAGGACAAGCATTCGCCCGTGCCGGGCCTGGTGCATCGCTACCCCGACCGGGTGCTGATGCTCGTCACCACCCAGTGTGCCTCCTACTGTCGCTACTGCACGCGTGCCCGCATCGTCGGCGATCCCTCCGCCCAATTCTCGCGCCAGGAGTTCGACCTGCAGATCGAATACCTCAAGCGCACCCCCCAGGTGCGGGATGTGCTGCTCTCGGGCGGTGATCCGCTCGTGCTGGCGCCGAAGATCCTGGAGGAGATCCTGACCCGCCTGCGCGAGATCCCGCACATCGAGATCATCCGCATCGGGTCACGCGTACCGGTCTTTATGCCGATGCGTGTCACCCAGGAATTGTGCGATATGCTGCAGAAATTCCACCCGCTGTGGTTGAATATCCATGTAAACCATTCGAACGAGATCACCAAAGAGCTGGCCGAAGCCTGTGACAGGCTGACCCGGGCCGGCATCCCGCTCGGCAACCAGTCTGTCCTTTTGGCGGGCGTCAATGATAATGTCCATATCCAGCGCCAGCTGGTGCAGGACCTGGTGCAGATCCGGGTACGCCCGTACTACCTGTACCAGTGCGACCTGGTGCATGGCGCCGGTCACTTCCGCACACCGGTGGCCAAGGGCATTGAGATCATGGAGGGACTGCGCGGGCATACCTCCGGCTATGCCGTACCACAGTACATCGTGGATGCCCCCGGCGGCGGCGGCAAGATCCCGGTCATGCCGAATTACGTGATGAGCATGTCAGACCACAAGATCATCCTGCGCAATTTCGAGGGCTACATTGCCACGTACGAGGAGCCAACCGATTACACCCCGGCCATGTCGGCCAAGTACAAGGGTCCCAAGCGTCCCGAGCCCGGTCAGGAAGGCCTGACCGCCCTGCTGGATGGCGACCGGATGTTCATCAAGTCGGAAGGCTTTGACGAGGTGCATGATCGGCATGGCATCCAGCATCGTCTCAAGGATGATGCCAAGTGGAAGCCGCTGGGCATAGGGGATGGGCTGGAGAAGTAGGGGGGATCGTTATTGGTTATTCGGTATTCGGTATATGAGCAAAGAGCCGGGAGTAAATGCCCGGCTCTTCTTACTTACGGTCAACCGCCAATCGCCGACGGCTGCTTTTAGCAACTAAAAGATATTCGGAACCAGGATGGACACACCGATCAGGATGATTCCAGGAAGAAGAAGAAACAGAAACAAGCCGTAACCCTGGGCCATATCCGCAATCCAGCGTTTACTTCGTTCCAGGGTGTTCATGTCCCCGGCGGATTGGCTGTACAGCATTTTAAAATCGGAGCGCATCCCAAACCCACCCACAACGCTCAGAATGCCGATGACGATCAAGATGGCGCCAGCCCCAAAAAAGCCATTGGAAAATTGGGTGGTTGAATTCCAATGCAAGAGCCAGCCAATGCCGCCAGTAATCAGGCCAATCACACAGGCAATGACGAATGTTATTGCCAGAAGCCTTAAGATTCTAATCATGGTTTTCTCCTTTGTTTGCGGGAAGCCGTGGCTACAAGCTGCCAGGAGAGCATTCGGAGACTCAAGATCTCAATTAGATATACGAGGGTATACGCAGATTTGGTGCGCTGAATTAGAAACAATCGCGTTCATTGACAACTGCTAGAAGCTATGCCGCTAAAGAACGCAGGACAGGCTTGCCAACCGTTGCCTGCTGCACCTTCTCGCCAACTGCAAATCCGGCCTCCAGCGCCTTGCGATTCATTTCCTCGGTGCCGCGCGGCGCTCAGGCAGATACGACCTTTTCGATGGCATCGCGTGAGACCTCACCAGTCGACCCGACCAGCACGCCCAGCACCACCGTATTGGCTGTGATGGATTTCCCGGTCGTTTCGAAGGCCAGGCGGCTGATATGAATTTCTACGGCCTCCGTTCCCCGGATCCGGAAAGCCTAGCTCAAGATCAAGCGAGAGCGTTGGAAGTTGGCTGCCAGGATCGAAATCAAAATCAGATCCAGTACGAAAAATCCACCTATAAGGAGCAGAAGGAATTGGGAAATATTCAACGACTGGAGCACAGCGGCCGGGATAGCTTTGAGGACAAAGACAATGACGATGAACAGTACCAGAACGCCGACCGACATGGTCTGCTGAGCCTGGCGGACGGTTACGGCCCGCAAGGAGATCAATGCACCTCCACTGGCTGCAACCAGGCTGATAAGCAGGCTTAATGACGAGTGTCTCTCCCAATATATCTAGGGGATAATAGAAAGTCCAGTTTCCCTGACCTTGGGGCAGGTTGGCTACCACAAAACCGATCAACAAACCGATGATGGTCAACCCAAAGTTGTAGCCAACCGTTACGACCACCTTTCCCCACAGGATGGCTTGATCCGATATGCGGCTGGCCAACAAGGTCTCCAGGGTGTGGCGCTCACGCTCCCCGGCAATGGCATCGCCGATATAACTTGTTATAAAAAAGAAAGGCAGGTAGCATGCAACCAGGACTGCGATGGGGGTCGATGAAAGCGCCAGCCAGCGCTGCCCAAGCTGCCAGGGTGTCAGCATTCCCAGGAGGAAAATAAAGATGAGCGGGCGGATCCATGCCCCCCGACCACCTGAAAAAATGGAATCTTTCGTTTCCTTCCAGATCATGGTCCAGATGTCGTTCATTTCTTCTCTTCTCCCATCAAAGTCAGGAATAAATCTTCCAGGCTGGCCTCGCCTTTATGGACCTCCTCCACTTCCCCGCCGGACTGGACGATCAAGCTTACCAAAGGAGCGGCTGGGCTTTCCTGGTGTAGTTCCAGAGTCAGGTGGCTGTTCTGCAGCTCCACCCGGCTGACCTCCGGACGCTGGCGCAGCAAAGCCAACATTTGCTCATTGAAGCCATGCCCGATGATTTCCACCCGTGGGGAGCCCTTTTGCATGCGCAGTTCGTCGGGGTTCCCGACCGTCAGAAGCTTCCCCTGCCGGATCACGCCCACTTGGGCGCAGAGCTTTTCCGCCTCGGTCAAATTATGCGTGTTGAGGAAGACTGTTACACCTTCATGGCTAACCAGGTTGGACAGATCCATCCGCAGCGCGGCGGCAGCTACCGGATCAAATCCGGCGGTCGGCTCATCCATGAAAATCAATGGGGGACGGTGAAAGAGGGCACGGGCAACGGCCAGTTTTTGCTTCATGCCCCGGCTCCACGTGCCGACACGATCCTTCCGGCGGTCCCACAAATCCAGGTGGGTAAGCAATTCCTTGATACGCGCCTGCCGCTCGTCGGCCGGCATGTTGTAAATGCGGCCGTATAGATCCAGGTTATCTTCTGCGCTCATTCGCTCGTAGAGTCCGGAAAACTCGAGCAAGGCCCCGCAATGAGTTCGAATTTCTCCCGCTTGCGTGCGGATGTCAAAGCCCAATACACTTGCCTGACCCTGGGTGGGGACTATCAGGCCAAGTAGAAGATGAATTGTAGTGGTTTTCCCCGCACCATTGGGTCCCAGGAAGCCAAAGACAATGCCTGCAGGCACTTCCAGCGTAAGATCATCCACTGCTTTGACTGTGCCAAAGGACCGCGAAAGATGTTCCGTATGGATGATTGGTTCCGGCATATCTTATAGATCCTTGAAAAAGAGCAACGTCTGATCCAAGAAGAAGCAACACTATCACTCTTCCCAGATGATCCACTGACCAATGGACATACTCGTAAATCTATATCTTACCCGATTCCTGATTTGAGGTTTAATGGTAAATTAGTACTGCTGCTATGGCTTCCCCGCTCCATTATCTTTGACTTTCTCCGCCGCGGCAAAACCGGCCTCCAGCGCCTTGCGGTTCATCTCCTCGGTGCCGCGCGGTGCGCGTGCCGTGACGGCCTTTTCAATGGCCTGGCGCGAGACCACGCCGGTCAATCCGACCAATATGCCCAGTGCCACCGTATTGGCGGTGATGGCTTTCCCGGTTGTGTGTTCCGCCAGCCAGCTGATCGGGATCTTGATCGCCTCGGGCACACGGATTGAGTGCACATTATCGTCGTCTACGATCAGCAGCCCGCCCGGTTTGACACTGGTGGCATACTTGTCAAAAGCTTCCTGGCTGAGTGCGACCACCACGTCGGCAGACAGGACTTCGGGATGGTCGATCTCGCCTTCTGCGATCACCACCTCGGATTTGCTGGCTCCGCCGCGCGCTTCCGGCCCGTAACTCTGGGTCTGGACGGCCATCTTGCCGTCATAGATTGCCGCCGCCTCGGCCAGAATGATCCCGGCCAGGATCATGCCCTGCCCGCCTTCACCTGCCAGGCGGATCTCGGTGCGGGGTGCGATGGCTTCGTTCACTTCAATCCTCCCTGGACCTGCGTGATCAGGTTGGAATAGACCGCCGTATACTGCGGACGTTCAATGTTGACAAAGTTGCCGCGCACAATTTTTGTATTTTGCAGGCGTTCTTCCGGGGAGAGACGCTCATAAGCGTTCTGAGAGAGGCTGTTATCTTTCAAGGCACGCATCATATCCGCGGCCGTACCGAGCTTGTTCAGGCGGCCGTAAGTGGTGTGGCAATAGCTGACCGCTTCGACCACGCTGAAACCATCCTTGGCGATGGCTTCGGAAAGGAACTTGTCCAGTTCGAGGGCATGGTAAACGGTGCTGCGCGCCACGTAGTTCGCGCCGGCGGCAGCAGCCAGGTCGCAGATCGGCATGGGCGGCTCAATGCTGCCGTATGGAGCGGTGGTGGCGCGTCCACCGATGGGGGTGGTCGGGCTGTACTGGCCTCCGGTCATGCCGTAAATGGCGTTGTTGACAATCAGGGCGGTGATGTCGATGTTTCGCCGGGCGGCGTGGATGAAGTGGTTCCCACCGATGGCCAGGGCATCCCCATCGCCCATGATGGCAATGACTTTCATATCCGGCCGGGCGATCTTCAGGCCGGTGGCGAAGGCCAGGGCACGTCCGTGGGTGGTGTGCAGGGTGTTGAAGTCCAGGTAGATCGGTATGCGCGCCGTGCAGCCGATACCGGCCACCAGGGCTACATCATCGTTTTTTAGACCCAGGTGATCGATCGCCCGGATGAGCGCGCCCATGACGACGCCAATCCCGCAGCCTGAGCACCAGATGGTGGGGAATTTCTTGTTCCTGCGTAGTTTCTGAAGAGTTTCACTGCGCTCGAACCAGTTCTCCGGAGGCAGCTGGCCCTCGTCTACTTCCAATCCTTGAGCCGAAAAAATTGTATTGTCCATGCTTCAACCTTCCAACGCATCCAGGATCATCTGCGGTGTGACCATCTCGCCGTTGGCACGCGTGACACGCCTGACCTTCTTCCGTCCGACCATGCGCTCCACTTCGTAAGCCAGCTGCCCAAGATTCATTTCCGGGACGATGATGCGCTCGACCCGTTCACCCAGCGCCTCCACCTGTGCCTCAGGGAAAGGCCAGATGGTCAGCAGGGTCAACCGGTCCACTTTCTGTCCCTGGGCGCGCGCCAGCTTGACGGCGTGCCGGGCAGGTCCGGGCCGAGGCGCCGTAGGACAGGATGGCCGTCCTTGCGCCAGGTTCATAATCTTCTTCGAGCATCAGGATATCGTCCAGGTGTTTCTCCAGTTTCGTGTTGACCCGTTCCAGCCAGGGGTCGATCTCGTCCAGGCGCTGGGTGGAAAAACCCTGCGTGTCGTGGAAGAGACCGGTAATATGGTAGCGGTAGCCCACGCCGAAATTGGCCAGCGGCGGCACATCGCCGGGTTCATTGCGGTAGGGGATGTACTCTCCATCCTTCTTCGTCAGGCGGTATTCCGGGGGCTGGATGGTCTTGAAATCCGGCAATTCGACCGGTTCACGCATATGCCCAACAATCTCATCTGTCAGCAGGATGACCGGCGTGCGGTATTTCTCGGACAGTTCAAAAGCCTTGACTGTCAGGTCAAAAGCCTGGCGGACGGAAGTCGGGCATAGGACGATGATCGGATGGTCGCCATGCGTGCCCCAGCGCGACTGCATTACATCACCCTGGGAGGCCGCAGTGGGCTGGCCAGTGGACGGTCCAAGACGCTGCACGTCCACGACCACGCAGGGGATCTCCGCCATGGCCGCATAGCCGATATTTTCCTGCATCAGCGAGAAGCCCGGCCCGCTGGTAGCGGTCATCGACTTCAGTCCGCCCACCGAGGCGCCGATGATGGCCGCCATGCTGGCGATTTCATCCTCCATCTGGATGAATTTTCCGCCCACTTTGGGCAGCTCGCGCGCCAGGATCTCAGCCACTTCGGTGGAAGGCGTGATCGGATAACCGGCGTAGAAGCGGCAGCCCGCGGCCAGCGCCCCCCAGCCGATGGCGTCGTTCCCTTGCATCAACTTGATGGTCAAAATTTTCTCCTGAGTAGTAACGACTTCGCAGTCCTGCGGCCTGTGCAGGGAAGTCGTTACTACAGTCGTTACTACAGTCGTTACGACAGCTTCCGCACCACGATTGCCAGGTCAGGGCAGTGGGTGTCACAAAAATGACAGGCGGTGCATTTATCCGCCAGTACCACGCGTGGATGGTCTTCGCCTGGATCCATGGCCAGCACCTTGGGAGGGCAGAATTCCACGCAGATGCGGCAGCCTTTACACCAGTTGGCATAAATGGTGACTTCGCCGCGCGGGCCTTTTCGAGCAGGCACAGGTGCAACAGGGAGGGGTTGTGGTTGTGGAGAAATATCAGGCATACGGGTCCTTTCGGCAAATCAGCCCAGACGGCCAAGGTTCATATTCTACTATAAGAAGCCTTATAAAAATGATGAAGAATGTCCTTATTCCCGTATTACTATCCGCCTATCTACACAAGGACTTCCACCACATCCCCCACCCTGGCCCCCAGCATTTCTGCCGCGCTGCCGTTGACGATGGCAAGCTCGACAAAATTCTCGCTGTCCACCAGGGCGACCAGCTCGCCGGGTGGTTTATGTCCGTACGAATCCACCAGGCCGCGCACTTCCCATCCATTTAGCAAGAAGGTGACCCGGGCAGGCTCTGCCAGCGCGAGCGCGGGCAGGTCGGTGGTCAGGTTGCCGAAGGCATCCACCGCCATGACATGGGCACGCCAACCGGTCAGGGTCTTTTCGGGCTTCGGCAGGGTCAGCCGTATCGGATCGGATATCCTCGGGCCAAGCTCTGCCAGCGGGACACCGTTGGCGAGGTGCGCGCCCACCGGGGCGAAGATATCGCGTCCGTGGAAGGTGCGGCTGACTTCAGTCAGAAAATAGCGCTTGTTCGTCAAATGGACAATTTCCAGCGGCCAGCCGTTCTTTTCAGCCTGCTCATACATGGGTGTGAACAGGCCGTTATCCGGACCGACAAAATAATGTGCACCCAGCCGGGCTGCCAGCGGACGCCGCGGTGTGCCGACGCCGGGATCGACCACCGCCACGTGAACCGAGCCGGTTGGGAAGAAAGCCTGGGCGCGCCACAGCACCAGGGCGCCTTCGAGCACGTTCTGCGGGGCAATGGCATGGCTGATATCGGCGATCTGCGCAGCCGGGCAAATGCTCCAGATGACGCCTTTCATGCTGCCAACGAAACCGTCTTTGAGACCAAAGTCTGTGGTCAGGGTGAGGGTGGGCATAAGAGGAAGAGAGAAGAGAACAGGGAGCAGGTGATCAGGGATCAGGCAGAACGGATGGTCGGTTGGGGTATTACCTGCTCCATTATACATGGAGGCTGCATGGAAACATGTATAATTATCAAGAAGAGTTGCAGGCCGTCCCATGAGAATGCTCGAACAGTTCATCCTTGACGTTCCCTACCTGTTCCTCAAAAAGATCCCCTATGCCTGGGTGGGTGTGGCGGCATTCTGGACCTGGCCTCCGCTGGCCTCCGGCGTGTTGATGCTGCTGGTCCTGCTCGGCCTGGGTATGATGGCCGGCCAGGAGCGCGCCTGGCAGAACAAGATCCGCCGCGAGTATCATTCCAGTCCCTCCAATCCCTATATCGACCGCCCCCATATGGCGCGTAAATACCAGCTCCTCAACCTGGTGCTCGTCCTGGCTGCCAGTGCCCTCCTGGGCTGGCTACTCCACGGTCGCCTCGGCCTAAGCGGCCCGCAGTGGGCCCTGCTCCTGGCCGGGGTGATGCTGCTTTACAAGGACTCTTATCTATTCGGCGCTTCGACCACTTACATGATCACCGACCAGGGCCTCGGCGTACGCTATGTGCCCGGACATGTCGATTACCGCCTGTTCTTCCGTTTTCACGAGATCCGCCGGGCTGAGTTCATGCAGACTCCCGAGCGTATTCCGCGTCGCTGGGACATACTGGTGCCGAAGCGCTATCCGAAGGAAGGTGTCCTGCTGTACGCTGTTCAACCGGAAGGCTTTTCCAAGCAAATCCAGAGCGAGGTCTTCCTGGCACCAGCAGATATCGAAAAGTTCATGGAAGCGTTGAACGGACGTGTGGCGGTGACGGAAGCCGCACCCTTAGGTACAAGCCGGGAACCGCACCCGCATCCCAGCCAATGAGTTCTTCCATCAGATAATTCTTGCAGCTTTCCTATGAACCTATCCTAAAATTATCCATGTCATTGCGAGGAGGGTGTTCTTCCCGACGAAGCAATCTCCGTATCTGGAGAGGGGATTGCTTCGCAAAGTGCGCTCGCAATGACATTTCAAATCAAAGGGTTAATTTTTAGGATAGGTACTAAAAGAAATGGGGAAGGATATCGATTGTCGATTCTCAGGGGGGAGTTGGGGGTACTTACTTTACCGGGTAAACAAATGACAGCGCACCCAATGACCGGGTTCGACGGTGGTCCCTTCCGGCATGACCTGTCGGCAAATATCCATCACTTTTACGCAGCGGGCAGCAAATGGGCAGCCGGGGGGGGGATCGATCAGCGAGGGGACTTCCCCGCGCGCCTGCGCTTCCTTTTTGGTTCGCAGCCCGGAGTGCGGGTCGGGAACTGCAGAGAGCAAGAGCTGGGAATAAGGATGGGCAGCATTTCCCATGATCGCTTCGCTTTCCCCACCTTCGACCATATGACCGGCATACATGACCATGATCTGGTCGCCGATGTAACGTGCCGAGGCCAGGTCATGCGTGATGTACAAATAAGAGATGCCGCGTTCTTCCTTGAGCTTTTCAATCAGGTTGAGCACACCCATACGGATCGAGACATCCAACATGGAGATGGGTTCATCTGCCAGGATCACCTCAGGATCAACCGCCAGGGCACGGGCGATGGCCACGCGTTGTCGCTGCCCACCCGAGAGCTGGTGCGGGTAGCGGCAGGCAATTTCAGCAGCCGGTTTGAGTTCAACCGTTTCCAGCAAGTCGCAGACTCGGTCGTGGATGGCCTGCCTTCCGGAAACTTTTTTATGAATGATCAGCGGGCGCGCCAGGTGATGTTCGATGGTATGGACGGCATTCAGTGAGGCAAATGGATCCTGGAAGATCAACTGCACCTGGCGGCGGTAGTTCAAGGAAGCCTGGCGCGGCTCGGTCTTCAGGATATCCCGGCCCTTGAAAAATATCTCTCCATCGGTGACAGGGATCAACCGGGCGATCAAGCGGATGGTGGTCGTCTTGCCGCTACCCGATTCGCCCACCAGGGCAACCACCTGGCCGCGCTGAACCGTAAACGAGATATCTTCAACAGCATGGACCTGCCTGGTGCGGTTGAAGGTTCCAACCGGGAAGTGTTTGGTCACCTTGCGGATATCCAGGATCGGGGTCGTGTCAGAGTTTGTCAGGTTCATGCTGGCTTTTATCCGTCGAATAAATGGCAGGCGACCGAGTGGCTGAAGGAAATGGATCTGGTCAGCGGAGCGACCTTTGAACAGATCGACATTACTTTGGGGCAGCGCGGGTGGAACCGGCAGCCGCTGGGTGGATCAACCAGGTCGGGCGGCGATCCGGGGATCCCGGTCAGTTTATGCCTGGCGCCGCTGATGGAAGGGAAGGAATTCATCAAACCCAGCGTGTAGGGGTGCAGCGGATCCTCAAAGAGTGCCCGTGCCGGGGCGCGCTCAACGATCTCGCCGGCGTACATGATGGCAATGCTGTCCGACATCTCCACGAGCAGGGAGAGGTCATGGGTGATGAACAGGATGGAAAACCTGAACTTCTCCCGCAGGGAGGCAATCTGCTGAAGGATGTCCTTTTGGACCACCACATCCAGGGCAGTGGTGGGCTCGTCCATGATCAGCAAGGGCGGGTTCAATGCCAGTGCGATGGCGATGACGGCCCGCTGGCGCATCCCGCCGGACAATTGGTGCGGATAGGAATCCAGGCGCCGGGGCTCGATCCCGATCAGGTTGAACAGGCTCACGGCGCGCTCGTTCCCCTCGTCTTTCGTCAAGCCATGCTGCAGCATTACATCGGTAAGCTGGTCACGGATCTTCATGACCGGGTTCAGCGCGTTCATGGCACTCTGGAAGACGATGGAAATTTTGCTCCAGCGGAATTGACCCAATTCGGCGTCATCCATTTCCAGGATATCCCGGCCTTCAAAAAGGACCTTCCCGCTGGTGATCAGCGCCGGGGGATGCAGGATTCGCAGGATGGCGTGCGCGATGGTGGATTTGCCGCTGCCCGATTCGCCAGCCAGACCGACGACTTCTCCCGGCTGGAGGGCGAACGAAACACCGTCAACTGCCTTGACCGGTCCGCGGGTGGTCAGGTAAGCCACCCGCAGGTCCCGGATGTCCAGCAGGGGGTTATCGGGTGAGAGGTTCTCTGACAACGGGGGTTGACCGGCTTGAGCCGATATGGAATTTTCTAAGGACACGGGTAATTTCTTTCTCACTTCTCAGTCTTGGGTTGGTGACTTCGTCCATGGCATAGATCAGCATGGTGGTGGCAAAGGAAACCAGGGCAATGCACAGGCCGGGTGGCAGGAAGGTCCACCAGGCTTCTTGCAGGAGAGCGGAGCTGTTGGAAGCCCAGTACAACATGGTGCCCCAGGAGACGATGTTGACGTTTTCGAACCCCAGGAAAGCCAGCCCGGCATCGGCACCGATGGTGTAGATCACGGCTCCGAAGAGCGAAGACATCACCAGGGAGAGCATGTTGGGAAGGATCTCGGAGAAAACGATCCGGTTGACACCCTCCCCACTGACCACCGATGCCGAGACAAAATCCTTCTCGCGCAGGCACAGCATTTGCGAACGAAAGACGCGTGCCGGCCAGGCCCATCCGGTGAATGTCAGCACCAGCATGACCGTGACCATGCCTTGCGGTAGGAAGGAAGCCAGCGCGATCAGCAGGGGCAGGCCGGGGATGAGCAGGAAGACGTTGGTGAACAGGTTGAGCACCCCATCAACCACACCCGGTATGTAACCGGCGATCAATCCGATGATCAGGCCCAGGATGGTGCTCAGCGCCCCGACGCTGAAACCGATCATCAGCGAAATGCGCGAGCCCCAGACCAGCTGGGAGAAAACGTCCTGGCCCTGGCCGGTGGTACCAAACCAGAATTGCGCAGAAGGAGGCTGGTGGGGCAGGCCGACGTAATCGCTGGGATCATAGGGTGCGATCAAGGGGGCGAAGATCGCCATTAAAATAAACAGGGCCATGATCACCAGGCCAATGACCGCCTTGGGCTGGGAGATCGTACGCCGCAGAAAGTCCAGCTGCGTGGAAACTGGTTTGCCGTGATCCGTGACAGCCTGTGGATTTTCCTCTTGGACAAGTACAACATTGGCGTTAGGGTTCATGATCGTCTCCTGGTATCAACTTACCCGGACGCGCGGGTCGAGCTGGACATACAGGATATCCACCAGGAAATTGGCCGCCAGGACTGCCAGAGTGATCATCAAGAACAGGGCCTGCATAAGCGGATAGTCGAGGTTGGTGACCGAGCGGACCAGGTAGAAACCCAGCCCCGGGTAGGAGAAGACCATTTCCGTCAGGAGCTGGCCGGCCAGGATGAAACCGATCGACATGCCAAACTGGGTGATGTTGGGAAGGATGGCATTGCGCATGGCGTAGCGGAACATGACCGTTCGTTGGGAAAGCCCTTTGGCTTCTGCCATGATAATGTAATCCTCATTGAGCACGGCGATCATGGTGCTGCGCATCCCCATCATCCAGCCGCCCACCGAGACCAGTATGATCGTCCCGGCCGGCAAAAACATATGCTTCATGACGCTGCCGATGTACGCCCAGGTGAAACCAGGCGAAAGGTAGTCGGAATAGGCGTGGGACATCGGGAACCAGCCTAGTTCAAATCCCAGGAAGTACAACGCCACCATGGCCAGCCAGAAATAGGGAAATGAACCGACAAATCCACTCAGGCCGGGCAGGGTGGAATCCAGTACGCCGCTGCGCCGCCAGGCAATGATCACGCCCAGGGCTGTTCCCAGGAAAAAGCTGATCAACAGCGTCACGGCGCCCAGCAGGATCGTCCATGTGAAACCGGTGGTAATGATCGCGGACACTTTGGCCGGGTAGGCAGAGATGGAGATGCCAAAATCGCCCCGCAAGGCGTGGGAGAGGTACTGAAAATACTGGTCGATGAGAGACCCGGAGGTAAACCCGTAGGCTTGCCTGATGGACTCGATCTCGTTGGGTTTGAGGCGGCCATGCATGCGGGCGATCAACGCGGTGACCGGGTCGCCGGGCATCATGCGCGGCAGGATGAAATTGAGGGTCAGGGATGCCCAGGCTGCCAGGAGGTACAGCCCGATTTGCCTGAGTAAATATCTCATGAGGGTTCGCTTTGTGAATGTGTCATAGTGGGACCGGCGTTTAGCCAGCCGCCTGTCCTGGCCTGTCCGGATGGACAGGCCAGGGAAGCGATCTTTTCGCCGGAGAGGGAATGCTTCGGGCCACTGGCCCTCGCAATAACATAATGGTTAGTGCTGGTTATTTCGGCTTGAGGCTGGTCAGGACGATAAGAGCCGTGTTGTAGGGGCCATAGGGCCACGGAACGCCGGGAGCGTATGCGTCGTCCTTGGTGGGGAATCCGGTGAAACGAGCGGTGTTGTACTCGTACCAGTCCGGTCCGGGGAAGAGCGGCAGAACGGGCGCCTCATTTACAAAGATCATCTCGAGCTGATTCATGATCGTCTTCTGCTCACTGGCATCAGAGGTCTGGGCGAACTTTTCCAGCAGCTTGTCGGCATCCGCGTTGACATAGCGGTTCCAGTTCTCACTGGCGGATTCGCCGATATTCGTATAGGTCAGCTTGCTCATCTGCCCGCGGTAATAGTTGTATGGAGTTGGGCCATCGGAGCCCCAGCCGAGCGCCAACTGAAAATCACCCTTGGTCACGCTGTCCGTCCAGGTGTTTTCTTCCGGGGTGGTCAGGTTGATGGCGATGCCCAGGTCCTTCATGTTCTGGGTGATGATCTGGCAGGCAGAGATCCAGTCGGTCCAGCCGGAGGGGACGATCAGATCATATTTCATCGGCTTGCCATCCTGGTCCAGGCGGTTGCCATTGGCGTCGAGTTTCAGGCCCGCCGCGTCGAGCGCAGCCTTGGCCTTCTCGACATCGTAATTGGTCCAGGTCCCGACCGCCACTGCAGCAGGATCCTTCCAGACGGCTTGCGTGTCGCCCAGGCCGGTGGCGTCGGCCACCGGGATATAGTTGAACATGGCGGTCTGGACGATCATCTTGCGGTCAATGCCCATGCTGATGGCCTTGCGGACGTCCGGATTATCGAACGGCTTGATGGTCAGGTTGGGGATCAGGCTGATCACCCCTCCGCCCACGAAATAGTAGTGGAAATTGGCCGGGTCCTTGGCCACATAGGTCTTTTCGATATCCGGGACAAAGTTGCCAGCCCAATCCAGCTCATTGTTGGCCAGGGCCAGGTTGGCGGCATCGTTATCGGCAAAGGCGGGATAACGAATCCCTTGGTAAGCGGGTTTACCGGATTGCCAGTAATTAGGATTCTTATCCAGCACGTAGATCTGGCTGTCGAACTTGGACACCTGTGTGAAGGGGCCGGTTCCGACCGGGTTGTCGTTGGTCCAGGTGAGGGGATCCTGGACATCCTTCCAGATGTGCTGCGGGATGATAAGCTGGTCGGCCAGGTCGTATATGGCCAGTGTGTAAACTGTATTGAATTTGAATTCCACCGTGAAATTGTCCGGAGCGGTTATGCTGTCGACGTAATCGTTCAGGATGCTGGAAGCCGTCCCGCTCAAGGCGCTGTTCTTCTTCAGCAGGTCGAATGTGTAGAGCACATCCTGGGCGGTGAAGGGCTTTCCATCCGACCACTTGACCGACTGGCGAAGCTTGAAGGTCAACAGGGTGTTATCGGAGTTCCAGCTGAACTCCGAAGCCAGCCAGGGCACCAATTTACCGGTGGACTTGTTGTAGATCATCATCGGCTCGTAGATGGCTGTGGCGGTCGAGCCGAGCGGGCTGGGCGAGAAGGGGTTGAAGTTACGCACCCAGGTGGAGACCTGTTCGTAGTTGATGGTCAGGTATGCATTAGTGGAGCTGGTAGTGGTTTTTGCGCCGCAGGACGCCAGCAGCATACTGCTGATGACCAGCAGGCTGACGGCCAGCCATAACGTTTTTTCTCTCATTTTCATTCTCCTCTGTCTGAAAAAAGATGGATTGGATGCTTGCGGGAATGATCAATTCAAATAGGCACCTCCTTTTCGGTAGGAGATCTTCCATCACCAATGAACTGGCGTCCGGTATAGAAAGTGAAGCGGTCGCCGCGATAGAATGAATCGACGCTCTCGAGGGCGTCGTAATCCGCGGAATAGGTCACCCGGTGAGCCACCAGCACGGGCGTCCCGGCTTTCAAATCCAGCAGGCGGGCCTGCTCCATCGTCGGCAGGAGCGCCTCGATCTCGGCATCCGCCCAGGTGGGTACCTGGTGGTATTTTTCGACCAGGAGCATGTAAAGTGAGCCGCTGGCCAGGTCTTCCTGGAGCAGGCCGGGGAACAGGCGGCATGGCAGGAACGCCGCCTCAATCGCCACCGGTTCGTGGTCCGCCAGGCGCAGCCGCTTGAGCAGGAAGGCATGTTCCCCCTCGGAAATGTGCAGCCGGGCGCGTATGGCAGGCTCAGGCTCAACTTCCCTGAAGTCCAGGATTTGAGAACTGGGATTGAAGCCGCGCGCCCGGATGTCATCGCTGAAGCTGCGGAAACCGGAGAGCTCCCGGATGCGAGCCTGCGCGACGAACGTGCCGCGGCCCTGTCGACGGTAGGCGCGCCCTTGCAGGACCAACTCGTCCAGGGCGCGTTTGGCGGTAATCCGGCTGACCTGGTATTGCCGGGCCAGGTTGGCTTCAGAAGGCAGTTGTACCCCAGGTTGCAGATTTCCAGCCTGGATCTGTTCCAGGATGTCCTGTTGGATGCAGAAATAAAGTGGGGATCTATGCTGGGTAGGGTTGACAGGCATGCGCCCGGATCCTGTATTCGGTTGTGTTGATATATCAAGTGGAGCTGACTGCATGATACCTATATCCCGGGAGGCTGTCAAGAGCAATTATGTTTGTTGGGCGTAGGAATAAAATCCATCAAGATTATGGATAAATCCGTAACAAAATTACAAAAAAATCTTGAGTTTTGGATTCTGACGTGCTATAATGTTATCGTTCCCGGAAACGATAACAGGCAAAAAACATGCACTGCCACTGGAAAACGAATATCCTCTGCTATTATTCAGTGTAAGGAAGCCATGGCCGATTGTCCGCGCCAATGCGTCGACAAAATATCTGAGTTTAATTAATGGTAAGATTATAGGATGCTATTCTTGACATGATAACAGCAAGAAAGGAGGCAGACCGAGGGAAGCATAAGGAACATCACTTTGGATTATGAAGAATACAAGATCTGTTCAAAATATCCGCTCATCTAATACGAAAATCTGAGGAGGCTTAAATGTTCAAGAATGTCTCACGGATCGTTTCCGTGATCGCCCTACTATCGATCCTGCTGGCAGCTTGTGGCACCCCCGCGACCACGGCTCCTGCAACCGCCAAACCCGCCACCGCTGCGCCAGCCACTGCAGCCGGCCCTGCCCCCGCCGCCGGCACCAACTGGTGCTCGGGCACCAAGATCGTCTTCTTCCCTGGTGGGACGGCTGGTGGCAGCTTCGAGACCGTGGTTTATAATGGCGCCCTCCAGGCCGCCAAGGATACCGGTGCGGACGTGCAATACCTCTGGTCCGATTGGGATCCTGCCAAGATGACCAGCCAATTCACCGAAGCCGTCGCCACAAAACCGGATGGCATTGCCATCATGGGCCACCCAGGTGATACCGCTTTCGATCCCCTGATTGATCAGGCCGAGAGCCAGGGCATCATTGTGACCAGCATGAATACCCAGCTGCCAACCGCGCAGGCCAATTATGCTTCCAAAGGCTTTGGCTATGTTGGCGCCATCCTCTACCAGGCCGGCTATGCCCTGGGCACGGAAGCCGTCAAAGAGTCAGGTGCGAAGTCTGGCGATAAGGCCTTCCTGTGGGGTCTTTTGGCGCAAGCTGGACGTGGCGAGCGCACCAAGGGTGTCAAGGATGCCCTCGAAAAAGCCGGTTTGAAAGTCATCTACCAGGAGATTGATGACGCCACCAACGCAAGCGCGGCTGCTGGCGTGCCGGTCTTCACGGGCATCTTCTCCAAGGATCCGGATATCAAACTGATGGTTACCGATCACGGCAACCTGACCGGCACCGTCCAGACCTTCCTGGAAGCCGCCGGCAAGAAACCGGGAGAGGTCTTCGCTGCCGGTTTTGATATGTCTGGTAATGCCGTTACCGCCATCAAGGCCGGCTGGCTGCAGTTGGTCATCGATCAGCAGCAATGGCTGCAAGGCTACTTCGGCGTCCTGCAGATCTGCCTGACCAAGAACTATAAGTTCGCCGGGCTGCAGATCGACACCGGCGCTGGTTTCGCCAACAAGGACAATATTGATGCACTGTCCGATCTGGTGACGAAGCAGATTCGGTAATCGGTGAATATCTCAACCTTTTGATCATCCATCTAGTGATGGACCGACTATAAGGAATCCCGCAAGGGCTAAGTGACTTCCGGCGAAAGCCATGCCATTTAGCCCTTGCCTTTCGGGATAGTTGTACAATTTTTTGCCATCAATTATTGCCATTCTGGATATAATTCATTGTTAAACCTGTTTCTTATTCCCGACCGGAGATAGTCTTATGGAAGAATATCGGCTCGAACTTAAACATGTTTCCAAATCCTTTGGGGAAGTCCAGGCCCTCGAGGATATCAACTTTCACCTCGGCAGGAATGAAGTGGTCGGCCTGCTGGGCGACAACGGCGCTGGAAAATCCACGTTGATCAAGATCATCACCGGCTATCACCAGCCCACCTCCGGAGAAATTTATTTCAATGGAAAAAAAGTGGATAATCTCACCGTAACAAAGGCCAGGGAATTGGGCGTCGAAACGGTATACCAGGAGCGCGCATTGGCAGAATTGCAGACCCTCTGGCGCAACATTTTCCTGGGTCGCGAACTAACCGGACCGCTTGGATTCCTGAATATTCAAGAGATGAAGGACGAGACTAACCGCTTGATGAGCGAATCAATGGGCTTTACCTCCCACGCAGTCAGTCCGAATTCACGCGTCGGTAAATATTCCGGCGGTGAAAAACAGGGGGTGGCAATTGTTCGAGCGCTGTTCTTCAATGCGGAAATAGTGGTCCTCGATGAGCCGACCATGGGCCTTTCGCTCAAGGAAACCGCCAAGCTGGTCAGCTTTGTGAATGGCATCAAGCAGGCCGGCAAATCCGCCATCTTCATTGACCATAACATTCTGCATGTCTACAATGTCGCTGACCGCGTTGTGGTGATCGACCGCGGTAAGGTTGCAGGTGAATTCTTGCCGAAAAACATCGGCCTGAACGAATTGATGGAACAGATGGTCAAGGTTGCAGAAACCGGCAGCCTTAATTGATAAATAAGGATGGATGCAATGAGTGCTCAAACTGCCGAAACCGCCCCAGTGATAAAGAAGCATTATAAAGAAGCTTTCAGTCTGCGTCGATTTGCACGCAACAACAGCGCTCAACTTGGAATTCTGGCTGTCTTTCTGACTCTGTGGATCATCTTCATCGTTTCAGCTCCTAAAACCTTCCTATCCTCACAAATTTACTTTGCCTTCTTTGCCACCATCCCCTTCTTTGCCATCATGGCCATTCCATTGACTTTTGTGATCATCGCCAAGGAGATGGATCTATCCTTCCCATCGATCATGGCCATGGGCATGGTGTCATTCTGGGCTACCTATAATTGGATGGGGTTCATTCACAATAATACCCTCCAGGTGTTTCTGGCTATCCTCGCCGCCTTGGTAACCGGGGCGTTGATCGGCTGGATCAATGGATTCATCATCGTCAAGTTTGGCCTTCCTTCGCTGGTGGTTACCATCGGGACACAATTCTTCTGGCAGGGTGCCGTGCTGGTGCTTACCTCGGGAGGAAATTTCTCCCTGGTATATATCAAAAGTACCTTCTTCTACCCGCTGTTCGTCGGCAAGATCGGCGGATATTTCCCCATGCAGATGGTCTGGTTGATTGTGATCACGATCATCGGCTGGGTGTTAATGAACCGCCATCGCTTTGGCGCGCATGTCTACCTGATTGGGGACAATATCAACAGCGCAGAGCTTATGGGCGTCAACACCCGGCGAACCCGCATCCAGGTGTTTATGTTCATGGGTCTGATATCGGCCTTTGCCGGGCTGCTGTACAGTTTTTACGTGGCTTATTTCTGGCCGACCCTGGGTGGAGGCTACTTATTGACCACCCTGGCTTCCGTCTTCCTGGGCGGCACGTCCGTCTTTGGTGGCGTTGGTACGATACTAGGGACTTTCCTCGGCGCGTTCATCATCGGATCCATTCAAGCTGCCACCGTGGCGGTTGGCCTGACAGGATTCTGGACCAATTTGATTTACGGCTTTATCATCGTGCTTTCGGTCATCATGCACACCTATCTGCGCAAGCGAGCTGAGTGAATCAGGCATTTCAGGGTAGTCAACCAAAAAGGCTGCTATTGAGGCAGCCTTTTTTTATTAATGTCACTTTCCACTGCCAGGTTCTATGTGCCACTCTCCGTTTACTTTAATTTGTGTGCTGTTCCCCGGCCAGTAGAGATACGTCCAGTAATTGCTGCCGCGCAATACGGATGGGCTGGTCCCCAGCGTGACGATGATATGGTCTGGTGTGTAATGCGCAAAATAGGTGTCCCGGTTGGCAGGGACCCTTCCAAGAGTGGGATCCACTGCCACCCAGCCCGTCCCGGGCAGGTACATATCCACCCAGGCGTGCTCCTGCTGGGCGAGTCCGGTGGTGCTGGTGTCCAGGTATAACAATCCTTCGAAATAGCGCGCTGGGATGTCTTGCGCCCGGCTCAACGCCGCCAGCAGGTCGGAGTATTCCGTACAATCGGATCCCATTTTGGGTCCCAGCGCTGCCTGCGCCCCCCAATTCCTCCCATTAAAAGTATAGATGAGAGTGTCACCAACATGGTTATAAAACGCCTTCACCTGCTGGCATACATTACCTTTCCCTTGGGATAAATTTTCGGAGAGAGCCACGATTTGTGGATTGTGGGATTCGATCCATAGCTCAGGCGCAGTGAACTCTTTTGGCAGGCTTCCCTGGCAATCGGTCAGGTCATACATCAACTCATTGACGGTCACCTGGTAGTCGATGGTAACGGTTTGAGTTGTTCCGGCTTTCTGCCCGGAAAAATCGAATTCGGCATATGGGTTGCCGAATTCATCCACTATCTTTGTATACTTCTGGGGAGAGACCTGCATGGAGCTTACCTGCTGGTAAGGAGGAAAATCCCGGATCAATGCCACCCAGATATTTTGCTTCTCTGGCTGCCCGATCCAGCATTGACGAGTTGACAATTGCTGGTGGACAACGTATTCACGTTGGCCCAGGATGGTCACATGAGAATCAGGGCTCGTCATTGCAGGGATGACTGATGGCGCTTGTGGTTGACATCCCAGCAAGAGAACCAATAAGGGGAACCAGAATAATTTCCTGATAAAGTTTTTTATTCTGCCTCTTTTCGAACCTATTGTATGCCATATCGACTGATAAAGCAAAAAAGGATATCCACCGGGTGGCGGTCTACTGGACTCAGCCCATCGAAAGTGTTATCATCCTCGCGCCTAGCTCCTTGCAGACTGTCTTACGAAGACACATAAACCGAATAGTTGAGGTTGAGATGACATCCCGCACAAGAGTAATGCAAGCCCTCAATCATAAAGAGCCCGATCGTGTCCCAATCGATCTGGGCGCGACGATCGTCAGTTCGATCGTCAAGAAGGCCTACATCGAACTCAAACAGCACCTTGGCATGCCGCTGGAAGAGATTAAGATGCTGGATTACGTCCAGCAGCTTCCTTATATTGATGAGGCGTTGTCGCAGCGTTTTGCGGTTGATTTTCGCTTGGTGCAACTGCCGGCCGCCACGAAGGTCGGGGTGGATATCTTCGAAGAGGGTGATTATTATGCCTTCATCGACCGCTGGGGCTCCAAGCTGCACATGCCCAAAAAGGATGACCTGTATTTTGACTGGGTCGACTTCCCGATCAAGGAAACGACAATGGCCGCCTTGGACGCTTATCGCTGGCCCGAGCCCGATTCGGCCGAAGTCAACCGGCAGCTGGGCTTGCAGGCGAAAACCTTGTACGAAACCACCGACTATGCCCTTGTGGGCAGTGCGGTGATCGGTGGAGGCATCTTTGAACAGCCAGCCCGGGTCATGGGCCTGCAAAACTTCCTGATGGCCCTGCTGGCCGAACCGGCTTTTGCCGACCGCCTGATGGAGACCATCACCGATATCTATATTGAATCCTGCAACCGCTATCTTGACCAGGTGGGTCCGTACATCCAGGTTTTCACCTTTTGGGACGACCTGGCCGGGCAAAATGGCTGGATCATCAACCCTGCAGTGTATCGCAAGATGATCAAGCCCAAGCAAAAACGCCTGGTGGAAGCCATCAAGAAAAAGACCAATGCCAAATTGTTCTACCACAGCTGCGGGGCAACGCGCGGCCTGATCCCTGACTTGATCGAGATCGGGTTTGATATTTTGAATCCGGTCCAGGTCTCGGCCAAAGGCATGGACACGCGTGCGCTGAAGGCCGAGTTCGGACGGGATATCGTTTTTTGGGGCGGCGGTGTGGATACCCAGCATGTGCTGCCATTCGGCCGGCCGCAGGAAGTCATTGACGAGGTGAAGCGCCGCATCGATGACCTGGCACCGGGCGGCGGGTTTGTTTTTGCGGCGATACACAACATCCAGGCCTTCGTTCCGCCGGAGAATATCGTCGCAGCATTTGATACCGCGCTGGAATATGGCCGGAGTAAAAATTGATGAAACATCGTGAAGCGTGTCTTGACCGCACTCCACCATGAGGAACCCGATCGCTGCCCGATGCAGGTCAGTTTCACGCCCGAGTTTGCCGCCCGGCTGAAAGCCGACCTGCAGTTAAAGGGGCAGGGGTTGCACAACCCACACGGGGGCGGAAACACCTACGAACTGGAGCGCGCCCTGGATGAGGATATGCTCCTGACTTCGGTAGGCTGGGTGAATGGGTATTACCAGCAGGGCTACCAGGATGTGGAGGATTATCAGGATGAATGGGGTGTGACGTGGAAAACCAGCGCCTACGCAACCCCTTATGGCAAAGGGAAGTACACCGAGCCGGCCGGCCATCCGCTGGCTGAAGATCAGGCGCTGGAAACGTACCATGCACCTGATCCCCATCGCCCGGAGTTGTATCATGAAGCCGAGCGCGTCCTGGAGCTATACCAGGATGAGTACTGGATCGTCGGCGTCACTCCAACCACCATTTTCGAGACCGCCTGGGCGCTGCGCGGCTATGAGCGATTAATGGTTGACCTGGCTTCAGACCCGGATAAAGCCAACCGGGTGCTGGACATCCCCTATCGCTATCACAAGGTCGTCACGCAGCGCCTGGCCCGGCTGGGAGTGGATATGATCTGGCTTGGTGACGACGTCGGCGGCCAGAACGCCATGCTGATGTCTCCAAGGATGTGGCGCCAATACTTCAAACCGCGCATGGCCGATTTGATCGCCTCGCTGCGTGCCATCAACCCCCAGGTCAAGATCGCCTACCATACCGACGGGGTGGTTTACCCGATCATCCCGGATTTGATCGAAATCGGCCTGGACGTGCTGAACCCGATCCAGCCGGCTGCCATGGATCCCCTAAGATTAAAGAATGAATTCGGCCGGGATTTGTGTTTTTGGGGATCGCTGGATATCCAGCAAACGCTGCCCTTTGGCACACCGGAGCAGGTTAAAGCGGAAGTGATCACCCGCTTGAAGACCATCGGGCGGGGCGGCGGACTGTTGATTGGCCCCACGCACAACCTGCAGCTCGATACCCCGCTCGAGAATTTCTGGTCCATGCTTGAAACCATCCGCCAGACGCCGTACAAAATGTTGGTATAAGCCATGAACAAACGTGAAGTCATTCACGCTGTGCTTTCCGGGCAGATGCCGCCGTACGTGCCCTGGTCATGTGGTTTCACCAAAGAAGCCCGGGCAAAACTGGAAGAGCATTTCAAGCCTTTGGAGGTGGAGAATGCCCTCCAGAATCACCTGCTCAAGCTGGGCAGCGACATCGGCTTTTTCACCGACCTGGGTGAGGACCACGTCCGGGATGTGTTCGGCGTGGTTTGGGACCGCAGCATCGATAAAGACATCGGCAATGTCGAAGGCTGCGTCCTGCCTGATCCAACCCTGCAGGGCTACTCTTTTCCCGACCCGCTGGACCGCAGATTTTTTGCAGATATCCCGGAGCGCATCGCCCGGAACGGGGACCGCTTCAGGGTTTTCCAGATCGGCTTTTCACTGTATGAACGCGCCTGGACGTTACGCGGCATGCAGAACCTGCTGATGGACTTTTACGATCATCCCGATTTTGTCCACAGCCTGCTGGAGTCGATCGCCGATTATAATATTGACCAGATCCAGGAAGCCCTGAAGTACGAGATCGATGCGGTTTATTTCGGGGATGATTGGGGCCAGCAGCACGGCCTGCAAATGGGGCCGAAGCTGTGGCACCAGTTCATCTTCCCGGTTCTCAAGCGCATGTACGCCGTTGTACATGCTTCCGGCAAGTACGTATTCATTCACTCCTGCGGCGACGTGGATGAAGTCTTCGATGATTTGATCGGGATCGGGCTGAATTGCTTCAATCCCTTCCAGCCCGAAGTGATGGATGTGGCTGGCTTGATGGAGCGCTATCGCGGGCATTTGACCTTCCACGGAGGCTTGTCCACACAGCGGACACTGCCCTTCGGCACGGTGGAAGATGTCCGGGCGGAAACGCAACGATTGTTGAAGATGGGTGCAAACGGAGGCTATATCTTTGCTCCTGCGCATGACGTTGAAGGGGACGTGCCCCTTGAGAATATGCTGGCATTTATAGAACTGGTTCAAAACCAACCCGGTTACCGGGATGATTATTTAAATTATTAAGGAGTAGATTCATGAGTATTCTGGAAGATTTACGCAAGAGTGTCATCGATGGCGATCAAAATGCGGCCCAGGACCAGGTGCGCGCCGCCCTGGCGGAAAACATTCCCCCCGAAAAAATCCTGACGGAAGGGTTGATCGCCGCGATGACCGAGGTTGGACGGATGTTTGAGGCCGGCGAGTTTTACGTCCCCGAGATGCTCATCTCCGCCCGGGCGATGAAAAGCGGTCTGGCGCTCCTGCGTCCCGAGCTGGCAGCCGCCAACATCCAGGCAGTCGGCAAGGCCGTCATCGGCACTGTCCAGGGAGATTTGCATGACATCGGAAAGAACCTGGTCGGGATGATGCTGGAGGGCGCAGGGTTCGAAGTCATCGACCTGGGCGTGGATGTCTCGCCGGAAAAATACGTCCGGGCGGTGCAGGAACAGCACCCCGATCTGGTTGGCTGTTCGGCCCTGCTGACGACCACCATGCCGCGCATGAAGGACATTGTGCTGGCCTTGCAGGCAGCCGGGCTGCGCGACCAGGTCAAAGTGATGATCGGCGGCGCACCGGTGACAGAGCAGTATGCCAGGGATATCGGCGCGGACCTCTTTGCTCCCGATGCCGCCTCCGCTGCCCAGCGCGCCCTGCAAGCGATCCAAACCTGATCGCCTATGTCATTGCGAGGAGGGTGCTTTCCCCGACGCTTGCACCTGCTGCAAGTGCAGGCGAAGCAATCTCCCATTGGGGTGAGAAGATTGCTTGGCCATAGAACGCCTTGCAATGGCATTGACGGAATCGTCCCGAAGGTTTTCTTCAAACGCCGGGAACTCTCCGGTCCAACCTTCGGGACGCTGCTTCCTCCGAATGAACGCAAGTGTCATTGTAGATTGAAGAGCGCCATGCGCAGTGGCTTTCCTTGCAAGGGCAGAAAAATGTTGATGAACTAATCGGTCTTGACGACTGTCATTGTTTTTGACATAAAAGAATTCGTGGTCCAGGGATGGGCCCGGCATCCGCACAACCGTCTTCCTCATGGGCTGCCCGCTGGCCTGGCAGGATAATACAAGACCTCCGAGGTCTTTGAGACCTCGGAGGTCTTCTGTTTTCCCCTTTTGCCTCTTCGCCCATGTTTACCCCATCTTACGCAAGCGCCTCTTTCAAAAAATCATAAGCGCGCCGCCCGCTGATGCGGTGCCGTCCATCGAAAATATCCGTCTCGAAGCGCTCTTCCGCCTTCCACAGGCGGTACACCCGCTCACGGGCGATCTCCACGCTGCGCTTTACCGCCGCGATCGGGAAGATCGGATCATGCGTCCCGGCCTCGACCAGCACCGGCCGGGGAGCCACCAGCCCGATCAGGTCGTACATTTCCCCGAAGCGGTACAGCCCGGGGACAAAGTTGCAATCGCAGTGGCTCATGGCAAGAATGCTGTCCTGGAAGGTGGAATAATACCCGCTGATGACAGACGCCCGGATGCGCTCGTCCAGGCAGGTTGAGAACAGCGTCTGCATCCCACCGCCGGAAATACCCATTGCACCCAGGCGGCATAAGTCGGCCTCCGGGCGAGTCTCCAGCCAATCCACCAGCCGCAAGGCGTCATGCACCCGCAAGCCGACCACCGACCCGCCCAAGTGAAAGGCCAGGTGGGCCGCCTGCTCACATGTGGTCGGAACCGGCTGCCCGAGCACCTGGTCCAGGTAGCTGAAATCGGTCTGGCGTTCCCCGAAGCAGGCGATCTCCGGTGCAACCACCAGGAAGCCGTGCCGGCATAGTTCCAGCCCAAATTCCTGCTGGTAACCATCCGGTTCCAGGCGTTCCTCACCGTTCTCCCACAACCCGATGATATCCTTCACCCCGTAGCCGTGCCCCGCGAAAGCCAGTACAGTCGGGAAGGGTGCTTTGCCCTGCCGGGGAATAAGCAGGTAGACCGGCATGCGCGCACCCTGCCAGGTTTGCAGCAGCCACTTCTCGCGGATATGCTGCTCATGTTCCACATGCTCGATCAGGATCGGGTTCAGCTCTGCCGGCTCCAGGTCCGTGAACCCGAGCGCCTCCCGCAGCGCCGGGCGGACATTCTTCTGCCACTCCTCTGCCTCCGCAATGCTCCCGGCCTGGAACCGCAGCGGTGCGGCCGCGGGATCATAGCGGCTCCACAACCCATGGGCCGGGCTGAGTTCCGGATATTCGACCAGGCTTAAGGTTTTCGTTGATCTGTTCATGAAATTCTCACCTCAACAAGCCTATTTTAAACGCTCAGTCATCCACAAAGCAAAGCTGGTGCACAGCCTTCAGGAGAGGTGATAAGCCCTTCTCGCCAGGCCAACCGCCAGTTCGCCCATCATTTCCTGTGCCTCCTGCCTGTCCACGACCGACCGCACCACCAGTCCCGCCAGCCAATCCGCACCGGCCCGCCGCCAGACATCCTGCCGGGCGGGGATGGAGCAAAAGGCGCGTGTGTCGTCATTAAACCCGGCGGTGTTATAAAGGCCGGCGGTTTCCATCACCATGTCAAAGTAACGCCGCAACCCGTTCAGGCTGTCAAGGAACCACCAGGGCGGACCAAGCTTCAGCGCCGGATAATGCCCGGCCAGCGGGGCCAGCTCGCGGGTGCAGGCACTCTCATCCAGCGTGAAAAGGATCAGGGTCAGGCGGGGATCATGGCCGAACTTGTTCAGCAGGGGCAGCAGGTTGCGGGTGTATTCAGTCTGGACGGGGATATCCCCGCCCTGGTCTGGTCCAAAGCGCCGGAAAACCAGCTCATTATGATTGCGGTGGGAACCCGGGTGGAGCTGCATCACCAGGCCGTCCTCAACGCTCATGCGCGCCATTTCCATCAACATGTGAGCGGTGAAGCGCCTCGCCTCGGCGGGCGTGGTCTTTCCCATCAGGGCGTGCTGGAATATGGCCTCGGCTTCACGGTTGCTTAGCTCACCCGTGGCAGGCGTCAACGCGGCGTGGTCCGTGGCAACCGCTCCCATCCTCTTGAAAAATTCCCGGCGCTGCTCAAGCGCATGGATATAGTCAGCATAACTTCCAATCTCCACCCGGCTGACTTCATCAAGTCTCTCGATATTTTTGCGCCAGTTGGGTGTATCCAGGTTGACCAGCGCGTCCGGCCGGAAGGTCGGCAGGATGCGCCCCGGCCAGCCCGAGTCCCGGATGGCCTGGTGCGCTTCGAGCGTGGCAGTGGCGGCATCCGTGGTGCACAGGACCTCGATATGGAACCGCTCGTACAGGCGGCGCGGAGCAAATTCAGGGGTGGCCAATTTTGCGCTGATCTGGTCATACAGCCGCTCCGCGCTCAGGGCCGAGGGCTTGTCATCCAGTCCAAAAACCTCTTCCAGTTCATGCTTCAGCCAGAGGCTGGAGGGCGTGCCCCGCAACAGGTGAAAGTTCTCGCAAAAAAGTCTCCAAATTTTGCGATGGTCGCGTTCCACTTCCCCGCCATCCAGGGGTGCAATTCCCAAATTCTCCAGCGGGATGCCTTGTGAGTACAGCATGCGCGTAATATAGTGGTCCGGGATGATGAACAGGTCAGCTGGCGAGCCGAAGCGGGCCTTCGGATCGGCGAACAGGCCTGCCTCCACATGCGTATGCGGGGAAACGATCGGCAGGCTGGCCACCTGCTCATACAATTCGCGTGCGATGCCACGCGTGGCTTTATCGGGGGAGAAAAATCGGTCGGGATTCAACATGGATAAATATTATAAGCCTATAGAAGATGGCAAACAAAATCCCGCTGGGCGGGATTAAGATTAGCCTTGCGAAGGTTCTGAAACCTTCGCAAGGCTTTGAAACCTAAAATACATATTAATCGTTTCTTGGCGTTCTTCGCGTCTTCGCGGTGAAGAGTCCTTTACTTTCCCTTCTGCTTGCGCAAATAAATGATCCAGTACATCGCCGCCACCAGCACGCTGCCGCCCAGGATGTTGCCCAGCGTGACCGGCAGCAGGTTCTTCAGGAAAAAGGCCCCCCAGGTCAGGCTGGCCAGGTCGATCTTGTGGGCCACGGCGAAGGCCGGGTCAAAGTCCTTGATCAGCAGGGCGTAAGGGATAAAGTACATGTTGGCCACCGAGTGCTCGAAACCCGCCGCCACGAAAGCCGAGATCGGGAAAAGGATCGCCAGGATCTTGTCCGCCACGCTGCGGGCGGAGTAGGTCAGCCAGATCGCCAGGCAGACCAGCGCGTTGCACATGATGCCCAGCGCCAGCGCCTGCACGAAGCCCAGGTTGACCTTGCCCAGGGCAGTCTTGAGGGCGGCCTCCCCCACCGCGCCGGCCCCGGAGGTGTACTGTCTGCCCAGGAAAATCAGCACGGCTGTGCCCAGTGAGCCCACGAAATTGCCCAGGTAGACGATCAGCCAGTTGCGCAGCAATCCCCAGGTGCTGATCTTGCGGCTGGCCCAGGCCATCACGATCAGGTTGTTCCCCGTGAAGAGCTCCGCCCCGGCCACCACCACCAGGATCAAGCCCAGGCAGAAGGTCACTCCAACCAGCAGGCGTGCCACGCCGTAGGGCAGGCTGGAACTCGCCGCCGCAGTGGTGGTGGCGAACATGGCGCCCAGACCAATGAAGGCTCCGGCCAGCAGCGCCAGGGCAAACATGGACAGGATCGGCAAAGCCGCCTTGCGCACACCGGTTGCTACGGCTTTCTCGGCCATCTCTTGAGGAATAAGCGCATCCAGGCGGACTTCGAATGACATGGCTTGCCTCCATGATCAGAATATTTTTATGGCCGGTTGCGGGCGATTTTTTCAGCCCACCTTGGGCACTGGAATTTCAGGAAAGGTCTGCGAGAACAGTTCTTGACCTGTTTATTATACTAGTTGCACGCATGAACCCGGGAAAATTCGCGATCAATTCCACGCCCGGCGCTTTGGAACCCCTGACGGGGCCTCTACATATGAAAAAGTCCTCCAGGCATAAGAAGAGTCGGATTTATCCGACTTCCATGTATTGAGGCAGGACTTCAGTCCGCCGGGCCCGACCTGCAGGGCGCTGTGCTGCGGAGAGCCCGCCGTTCCAGTACTTGTGGTGGACATGGTATATAATTGCTCCCTATCTACCTTATTACCTGGTACAGCCTTACGACTTCAGCCATCCACGAGAAACCCGATCAACATTTTTATTGTTAGCGAGGCAGGTATGGCAGGTTCTTATCCAACTCCGATCGATCGATACCAAAACGGATCTTGGGGGCGGACCGAGGCAGAAGTGATCCTGGAATCCGCCGTAGCGCTGACAGTCAACGGCGAAGCATGGCTGACCTTCCGGTGCACGCCCATCGACCTGGAAGCACTGGCTGCAGGTTTTCTGTTCAATGAGGGGGTCATTCAGAAAAAAGAAGAAATCGCTTCCATAAATGTCTGTGAAAATGAGCATAATATTGATGTCTGGATCAATCATCGCACAGAAAAACCAGCCACCTGGCAGCGCACGTCGGGCTGCACAGGCGGCATTACTGCGGTGGACTTGATCGATCAGCTGCCATCGCTGGAGGCTTTTTCAAAGGATGTAGAAATGACTCCGGAGCAGGTCAATCAACTGCTGATGCTGCTCTTCAAATCACAACAGCTTTACCGCTCGGCCGGGGGCGTGCATACCTCGGTGTTGAGCGATGGAGTGGCAGTCACTGCATCTGCTGAAGATATTGGGCGCCACAATACCCTCGACAAGATCGCCGGCTTATGCCTGCTGCATGATCTTCACCCCGGGCGCAGGATCTTGATGACGACCGGTCGGATCAGTTCAGAAATGATCCAGAAGTCTGCCAGGATCGGGGCCACGATTGTCATATCGCGCACATCTCCAACGTCAATGTCCATCCTGCTCGCGCAGCATATGGGGATCACCCTGATCGGTTATGCACGCGGAAGCCAGTTCAATATATACTGCCATCCGGAAAGGATACCGATCATGGACCGGCCAAGAATCAACCTGCCTGCCGTTGGCGCACCACTGCCAGCCTCCGAGGAGGTTTTATGACCAATCGCAAGGTCATCTACAAGCCCATCTCACCCGTGATCGAACAGGTTGTCCTTAAACACGGAGGCAGCCAAGAGGATGTGCTGGAAATCCTTAAAGACCTCGATCACCAGGGACAGTTGAACCCTGATTCGATCACAGATATTGCCAGGTTGTTGGGATTGCCCCCTCACAAGAGTTTATGGAATAGCCACGTTCTATTCAATGCTCTCTCTCCTGCCGAGGAAGAATGTGATCCGGGTTTGTGATGGCCCGGCTTGCTCGGCCAGGAATGCTGCCGGGGTGAGCCAGGCCCTTGAAGAGCTGTCAGGAGGACTTTGGAGCATCGAAAGAAGTTCATGTTTGGGTCTGTGCGACCGCACACCCGCCGTGCTGGTGGGGGACGAGCAGGCCGGCCCGGTGGAAATCGACGGCGCCCACAGAATTTTCCAGGGCTGGCGCGGGCGCAGCCCGGATTATTCCCAACCTCGTGAAGGAGAACTGCGGGTCATGCTGGCAAACGCCGGCAAGCTCGATCCGAATTCCATCGACTCAGCCCTCGAGAATGGTGCATACCAGGGATTAAGGAAGGCACTGACCCATACCCCCGGGGAAATTTTGGAGATCCTCGAAGCTTCGGGGTTACAGGGGCGCGGCGGCGCCGGTTTTCCTGTCGGTCGGAAATGGCGTTTTGTTTCCCAGGCCCGGGGTACCCAGAAATACATCATCAGTAACGCGGACGAGTCGGAACCGCTCACTTTCAAGGATCGTGCGTTGATCGATGCTGATCCCCATCAAATCCTTGAAGGAATGGCAATTGGCGCCTACGCCTGCGGGGCGAGTGAAGCCTATATTTATATTCGCGGTGAGTATGAACAGCAAGCCTGCCTCCTGGAAAACGCCATTAGCCCAGGCCGGGCAAAAAGGCTGGCTGGGGAAGAACATTCAGGGTACCGGCTTCACCTGTAATGTTCATGTCCATCGCGGCGCCGGTGCATATATCTGTGGTGAGGAAACCGCTTTGATCGAATCCCTGGAGGGGAAGCGCGGCGAACCCAGGCTGAGACCGCCCTTCCCAGCCACCCATGGTTTTCGAGGCTGCCCGACGGCTGTCAACAATCTTGAATCGTTTGCCGCGGTGGGACACATTATTAATAAAGGTCTGGAGTGGTGGAAGTCTCTCTCCTCCTATCCTTCTCCCGGGACAAAGATATATATGCTGTCCGGGAAGGTCAGGAAAACAGGTTTGTTTGAAGCTCCGCTTGGATTGACCCTGCGCCAGATCATTGATGACTTTGGCGGAGGCATGCGGGAAGGGAGCCGCTTCCATTTTGCCCTGGCCGGCGGGGCAGCCGGCACCTTCGTTGATCAGAGCTTGCTGGATGTGCCCATCGATTATGGTTCGGTCGCAAAGGGTATCTCCATTGGGGCAGGAGGATTTATGATCTGCGACCAGGCCGTTAGCCCGGTCAGGATGCTGAGCGAGGTGATGTATTTCTTCGCAGTCGAATCCTGTGGACTGTGTACCCCCTGCCGCGTTGGCACCTGGCGTGCCCAGGAAATATTGGAGCGCATGGTTGCAGGAGATGGCCGAATGGGGGACGTTGCTGAACTGAGGGCGCTCGCAGATAACCTCCAGATGACCTCCTTCTGTGGGCTGGGCCAGTCGGCCTCCGTCCCGATATATTCCGCTCTGAGCCATTTTGCAGACGAGTTCCATTCCTACGAGCGCGGCTAGAAAGGCTGCTCATGTCTGTAACTCTTACCATCAATCGAAAAAGGGTCGAGGCGCGTCAGGGGCAATCCATCCTGCAGGCAGCCCGGGATAACCATATCGAGATCCCGACCCTGTGTTTCCACAAGGACCTTTCGCCGACCGGTAACTGCCGGATATGCGTGGTCGATGTCGCCGGGCAGCGCAGCCTCCCGGCTGCCTGCGTGACAGCGGTTGCCGAAGGTATGGTGATTGAGACCCACAGCGCCAGGGTGGTTCAAGCGCGCAAGCTAAACCTTGAGCTGCTGCTTGGAAATCATCCCCAGGACTGCATCACCTGTGATGTAAGCGGGGAGTGCGAGCTGCAGGACCTGGTTTACGAGTACCAGGTCAGCGTGCCCGCCTGGGGATCGAAGGGCGCCCGGGTCTCCCCGGACAGCGATCCCAACCCATTCATCCGGGTGGACATGAACCGCTGCATCCTGTGCAGGCGCTGTGTATCGGCCTGCGCCGAAATCCAGGGGCGGGATGTATGGGGAGTGGCTGAGCGAGGCTTCGGGGAACAGATCATAGCGGGTGCTGGAACGACGCTGCTGGAGGCGCGCTGTGAATCCTGCGGACAATGCGTCGCTTATTGCCCGACGGGAGCTCTTTCGAACAAGATGAATTATGGTCAGGGGCGCATCCACCAGGTCCGGAAAGTAACCACCACCTGTTCCTATTGCGGCGTGGGCTGCCAGTTCGATCTATTGGTCAGGAATGACAGGATAATTGGGGTCTCCTCCAACCCGGAAGCCCCGGTCAACGGCATGGCTCTCTGCGTGAAAGGCCGCTACGGATATGATTACATTCATCACCCGGACCGGGTGCTCAAGCCGCGCCTGCAGGCGCTATTTGCTGGATGAGAAGCCAAAATCGCGCCAGGGAGAAGCGTGGGAGTGGGTGGAGGTGGATTGGGACGTTGCGCTCAAGCTCACCGCTGCGAAACTGGGTTCCATCCGCCGGTCTTTTGGGGCGGATGCCATCAGCATCCTGACCTCCGCCAAGTGCACCAACGAAGAAAATTACCTGATGAATAAATTCGCACGCCAGGTGATCGGCACGAACAATATCGATCACTGCGCCCGGCTCTGCCACTCCAGCACCGTGGCCGGTCTGGCCACTTCATTCGGCTCGGGGGCCATGTCCAATTCCATGGACGATATAGCAGAATTCGCCCGCGCCATCCTGGTGATCGGCTCGAATACCACCGAGCAGCACCCGGTTTTTGGAACCATGCTCAGGAGAGCGGTAAGAACACGAGGCGTCCAGATCGTGGTGGCCGACCCGCGCCGGATCGACCTGGTGGATTATGCGGTCCTGCACCTCCAGCAAAAGCCCGGTACGGACATTGCACTGATCAACGGGTTGATGAATATCATCCTGGAAAAGGGCTGGCAGGATGACAGCTTCATCCGCGATCGCACGGAAGGCTTCGAAGAATTCAAAGCAACAGTCCTGCGATATTCGCCGGATAAAGTGGCGGAAATTACCGGCGTGCCGGTCGAAAGCCTCTACCGCGCTGCGGAAATCCTGGCCCGGCAGAAACCGATGGCGATTATCTGGGCGATGGGCATCACCCAGCATACCGTTGGCGTGCACAACGTGATGAACCTGGCCAACCTGCAAATGCTGCTCGGGAATATGGGGATTCCCGGAGGCGGGGTAAATCCTCTGCGCGGTCAGAATAATGTCCAGGGCGCATGCGACATGGGCGGTCTGCCGAACGTTTATCCGGCCTACCAGTCAGTGACCAATCCGGAGAGCCGCAGGAAGTTCGAGTCCGCCTGGGGGGTGCCCCTTCCGGATAAGATCGGCATGACGGCCACCGAGATGATCCCGGGGGTGCTTCAAAACAAGACCCACGCACTTTACATCCTGGGCGAGGACCCAGTCATGTCTGACCCCGATACCGGGCATATCCGCAAATGCCTGGATGGCGTGGATTTTCTTGTTCTCCAGGAGATCTTCCCTTCCGAAACCTCCCAATATGCCGATGTACTTCTGCCGGGAGTCTCGTTCGCCGAAAAAGAAGGCACCTTTACCAATACGGAACGACGTGTCCAGCTGGTACGAAAAGCCATTGAACCGCTGGGGGAGGCGCGTCCAGACTGGCAGATCATCGCCGGTCTGGCAACCTGCTTGCTGGCAGAGGACGAACGACAGCTGGCACCGGGAACTCATACGGGCTGGCATTATCAAATACCCGGCGACATCATGAACGAAATCAACGCATTGGCTCCCTCCTACGCCGGGATCACCTATGCGCGCCTGGAGAGCGGTCAACGCTTGCAGTGGCCGGTCCCGGACCAGGCGCACCCGGGAACACCCATCCTGCACAAGCATAGATTTGCGCGTGGCGCGGGGAAATTTGCACCCCTGGAGGATATCCCGCCTGCCGAGACGCCGGATGAGCAGTACCCGATGCTGCTCAGCACGGGCCGGGTGCTGTATCACTGGCACGGTGGCCAGATGACGCGCAGGTCAGCCGGTCTGGCAGCGGTGTACGACAAGGCGCTGGTTGAAATAAACCCGCAGGACGCGGAACGCTTGGGATTGGATAACCGGAACCGTCTGCGGGTGAGCTCCCGGCGAGGCAGCATAGAAGCCGAGGCGTGGGTCACCGAGCGCGTCCCACCGGGAATGGTCTACGCGAACTTTCACTTTCCGGAAGCCTCCGCGAATGAACTGACCATTGCCGCGCTGGATCCGATCGCCAAGATCCCGGAATACAAGGTGTGCGCGGTCAAAGTGGAACCGGTCTGAAGCCCATAAAGCTTTAGGATGGCTCAGGCGAAGGAACAAGTATGGATATTCGCAAAATTTACGAGTATGCTCTGCAAAGAGAATATGAAGGCAAGCGCTTCTTCGAGACGAACGCGGCGCGTTTGAGCCATGCGGTCGCGGTGGCGGCTTTCACGCGACTGGCCGCCGAGGAACAAAAGCATATCGAATTCGTCCAGGCCCAGCTCAACGCAATGGCATCCGGGAAAACGGCAGATGTGGCCTTCGGCGAGGAGTTGAACAGGTCCGGGGTCTTCTCGCAGCACGCCGCCGCCGAGTTCATCGATGAGACCGTCCGTGAGGCCATGGTGCCCGACCTGCCAATCCTGCGGATGGCTTACCTGATCGAGCGGGATTTCACCGAATTCTATGAACAAGCCGCTCAAAAGGCCGATGGCGAAGTGCAGAGGGTGCTGGAGATCCTGGCTTCCTGGGAACGGCGCCACGCCGCACTTTTCAAGCAGATGCACGACCAGGCCTTTGACGAGTACGCCCGGATGCCCTGGGGTGGGTAAACTCCGGCCTCTCGTCCTGAGGTAGGAAGTCATGGCAGCTCTGGCGATCCTGGCAGGCGGCGGCTCCGAACGCATGGGGCAGGACAAGGCCCTTAAACTCTTTCTCGGGCGTCCTTTGATCCAGCGCGTCCTGGAGCGCCTGGCCGGGCTGGCGGATGAAATTATCGTGGCTGCCAACCAGCCCGATAAGTATGCCTTCCTCGACCTGCCGCTGTTTCCCGACCTGATCCCCGGGCGCGGCGCGCTGGGAGGTCTTTATTCATCGCTCTCTGCCGTACATTCGCCCTGGATGGCGGCTGTGGCCTGCGATATGCCCTTTGCCAGCCTGCCACTTTTTGAGTATGAACGTGACCTGCTGCTTGGAGAAAACGTGGATGCCGTCATCCCGCGCGGGGTGCATGGGACGGAACCTTTGCATGCCCTCTACCGGCGCGAAACCTGCCTGCCGGCCATCCGTTCAGCCCTGGATGCCGGCGAATGGAAACTGATCAGCTGGCTGTCCAGCGTAAAGGTCCGCTACGTTTTACCCGCTGAGATCGCCGAAATCGATCCTTCCGGCCTGGCATTCTGGAACCTCAACACGCCCGAAGAATTCATCCAGGCGGAGCAGCGCGCCAGGCTGGAGGAAGAAATGTTGTCTCACGCAAGGTCGCAAAGATCGTCAGGAAAAACCTGAAAAAACTTTGCGTCCTTTGCGTCTTTGCGAGAAAAACCCTCTCCCTTCTAGCTCAGAAACAGCAGCGCCACCCCAACCACGGCAACCACTGTACCGGCGATGGCTTGCCAGCCGAAGCGCTCCTTGAAGACGAAATAACTGATCGGCAGCATCAAGACCGGCGGCAGGGCCATCAGCGTGCTGGCCACCCCAATCTCGGCATGCTGGACGGCCAGCAGGCTCGACGAGACGCCGATCACCGGCCCCAACAGGGCTCCAAATGCCACCCAACCCAGCACTCCCGGGTGATTGCGCATGCTGTCCACGCTGACGCCCACCTGGCGCTGAAAGGCCGCCAGGATCCACAGGGTCGCGCCCGCCGCGATCATGCGAATGAGCGTGCCTGCAAATGGGGGAAAATTCCCGGTCATCCCCTGTTGGGAGAGCACCAGCCCGGTCGCCTGTCCGAGGGCTGCCAGGATCCCGAAAAGCACGCCCCGGCCGGTCACCTTGTGAGCCTGCTCATTTCCCTCCTCCGGGCGGACCAGCACCACCCAGAAGATGCCCCCCAGCGTGACCAGGATCCCGGCGATCTGCAGCAGGCTCAGCGCCTGGCCAAAGAAGACCCAGGCAATGCCTGCGCCAAAAATGGGCGCCAGGCTGAGCAGCAGCAGACCGAGCCGCGGGCCGATCTCGCGGTATGCCTGGAACAGGAAGGCATCCCCCAGGGAGAGCCCGATGATGCCCGAAATGCCCAGCCAGAGCCAGCGTGAAGTCCCGGCGTGCAGCGGGACCGGCTGGCCGTAAAGGATGGCATTGATCAGGAGCAACGCCAGCAGGGCCAGGAGCACCCGCACGCGGTTGGTGATCTGCGAGCCCACCTGCTGGGAGCTCTTGGTAAAGCCGATGGCCGAGAACGACCAGCACACCGACGTGAATAATGCCGCAGCTTCACCAATCAAATCCATACCTTCTTTATCCTGATCCTTGTCTACCTGTCTACCTGTTTACCTGTTTACCTCGCTACCTTTTCCTTCATTTTCTCCAAGGCTTGTTGCAGGTCCGCCTGGAGATCAGCCGGGTCTTCAATCCCGGCCGAAAGGCGTACGAGTCCCTCGGTGATGCCAATTTGCTCCCGTTCGGCCTGGCTGAGAGAGCGGTGGCTGGAAGTGGCCGGATGCAGCACCAGCGTGTAGATATCCCCCAAAGTGGTCGCGGGCAGGCACAGCTGCAGGGCTTCCATGAAGCGGAATACCTGTGCGCGCTGGGCGTCGCGGATCTCAAAGGACAACATACCGCCGGTTCCCTTGCTGAAGAGACGTTGCGCCAGTGCGAACTGTGAGTGTGACTCCAGGCCGGGATAATTGACGCAGGCGATCTCGGAGCGATTGGAGAGCCACTCCGCCAGTTGAGCGGCATTGGAGGTCTGTTGGCGGATACGCAGAGGCAGGGTCTTCAAACCGCGTAACGCCAGCCAGGCCTCGAACGGGCCAAGGTTGCTGCCCACCAGCTTGTTGGTCTCGAACATCCTCACCCGGTTGGCTGCCGAGGTGACCACCACGCCGGCCAGCACATCCCCGTGGCCGGCCAGGTACTTGGTGGCGCTGTGAATGACGTAATCGGCGCCATGTGCCAGGGGAAGGAACAGGTAGGGGGTGGCAAAGGTATTGTCCACGAGAAGCTGCGCCCCATAGCGGTGGGCCAGCTCTGCCAGGGCCGGGACATCCGCCACCTTCAGCAGGGGATTCGAAATCGTCTCCACCAATAATGCCGCCGGTTTGGATTCCTTCAAGGCAGCCTCGACCGCCTCCAGGTCGCAGATATCCACCATGCGCGTGCTTACCCCCAGTTCGCTGAAGAGTCGCATCAGCAGGCTGTAGGTGGCGCCGTAAACGTCGAAAGACGATACCACGCTTGACCCGGCGCGCACCCCCGCGGCCAGCAGGGCGGCGTGGATCGCCGCCATGCCCGAAGCGAAGGCCAGGGCGGCTTCACCCTCTTCCAAATTGGCGACTGCAATCTCGAAAGCCGTCACGGTCGGGCTGGCGTAACGCGCATAGACATAGCCGGGGCGCGTATTGCCGAAGACCGCATCCAGGTCATCCATGCTCTCATACATGTATGCCACGCTTGGGACGATTGATGAGGCCACCGGGATATGCTTGCCTGGCGGTATTCTCTCGCCGGCATGCACAGCCCGGGTGGAAAATGCTTTGTTATGAAGGTCAGTCATATGTGCTCCTTGGATTGGGAAAATAAACAATTTCCCATTATACAGTACATCCCCCGCCTTCTCCCGCGGCGGCACATCCCCCATTTGTCCGCCGTTGTTCACTTAAGAGACTCAGTCAAGCCTGGAAATCATCCCTTTACCGCACCCGTCAGGCCCTGGATGAATTGTCGTTGCAGCAGGACAAAAAAGACGATCATCGGGACAACGGTAATGACCACGCCCGCCGCAGTGCCGCGCGAATCACTTACGAATGCGCCCTGCAAAGCCACCAATCCAACCTGCAGGGTTTTATTTGCCATCGTAGGCAGCATGAGCGAGGGCCAGAAGAAATTATTCCATTGTTCGACAAAGGTGATGATGGCCACCGTGGCAAGTGAAGGGCGGACAACCGGCATAACGATGTCCCACCAGATCTGCAATTCGTTCGCCCCATCCATGCGCCCTGCGTCGATCAATTCATCGGGAACACCCTTGAAGGCCTGGCGGAGCAGGAAGATGCTAAATACTGTCGCAAGATACGGCAGGATTGCCGCTTGAATGTGATCGTAGTAGTGGAATACCCTGACCGCCAGGATATAGCTGGGGATGGCTGTTAGAGCCGGCGGTATGATATAGGTGACCAGGAGCAGGTAAAAGATGGTGTTGCGTCCTTTGAAATCCATCTTGGCTAATGGATACGCCGCGAGCGACGTAAACAGCGTATTCAGGATCACCACGCTCAAGGTTACTATGATGCTGTTCATGAAGAAACGCCAGACCGGCAGGAGGTTCCACACCCGGATATAGTTTGCCAGGGTCGGCGCGTGTGGGATCAATTGTGGCGGAACGGAAAAGATCGCATCCGTAGGCCCTTTGAAAGAGGTAAATAACACCCACAAAAAAGGGAAAACGGTGACAGTGGCCATACAACACAGGATGAAATAGAGAAGAGTATTCCCTATTGAATGCCGCAGTACGGCAGCAGCATGATCACTTCTTTTCTGGGACTGCTTGTTCATGATTTAGTCTGCCTCCGTACTGCGCTCAAGCAGGCGGATATTAAAGATTGAGAAAGCCAGAGTTATGACGAGTAGCACAATCGCGATTGCAGAGGCTTTTCCAGCATGGCTCAGCCGAAAGGCCTGCTGCCAGAGGTAAAATACCACGGTATAACCGCTTTGTAATATTCCCCCGAGTCCGCCGGTAATGGTGAAGATTTCGTTGAATACCTGTAATGCAGCCAGGCTCGAGATCACGGCGACAAATGTGATCTGCGGACGCAGGCCGGGGACGCTGATATACCAGTGTTTCTGCACCTCGTTGCACCCGTCAATCAGCGCGGCATCGTATAACTCCTCCGGGATGTTCTGCAGCCCGGCAAGAAAGATCATCATATAGTAACCAAGCCCCAACCAGATGGTCAGCGCCATGCAGATCGGTAAAGTAAATGCCGGTATAGCCAGCCATTGAATCGGTTCCTTCAAAATATGCAAGGAGAGCAGAATGGCGTTAATAATTCCATTGGTATCCAACATCAGCCGCCAGGCAATGCCAACGGCAATACTTCCGCTGATGACAGGGATAAAAAACAGGGCTCGAAAAGCTTGAATGCCAGGCAATTTTCGATTGACTACGATGGCAAGTGTTGCGGAAAGGACGATTAGGACCGGTGTCACGATCAAGTAAATGAAAGAATGCCCTAACGCTTTCCAGAAAGTCGAATCATGGATCAGCCAGTCGTAATTCTTTAAGCCGGACCAGACAGGCGGGGTTACGATCGAGTAATCCGTAAAACTGTAGTACACGACCGCGAAAATCGGGTAAACCACGAAGATGGCAATGGCGATCAGGGCGGGTGTTAGAAACAGGTAAGGCGTCAGGGAAAACTTCTTGATCATGGGCCGGGCCTCTGCCTCCACCGGCCCTCTCCCATGGGAGAGGGCCGGGAAATAACCACATTATTTATTTTAAGGAAGTAATTTATTTGCCTCGGCAACAGCCGCGTCCAAGGCCTGTTGCACGGGTACGTTATTGAAAAGGGCATCCTGGATATGCTTCAGGATGACCGCATTGACATCCGCTTTATGCGGGATGGTCGGGACAATGTCGGCATACTTGGAGACGGCATCCTTGGCCATGGGCTTGGCACTGTCCTCGATCGCCACCGGCTTGGCGGAGAAGAATGGGTCATCATAGGAAGCCGGAGTCGATGGGTAGATCGATACGATCTTGGAGAACTCCAGCATGCTCTTCGGGTTGGTGAAGAACTGCGCCAGGGCGATGGAGGCATTCGGGAACTTGGTGTCCTTCTTGATCGAGATCGCCATGAGGCCTTTTCCGATGACGCCGGATTTACCTACCGGGGCAGGCACCACACCCAGGTAACCATACAGGGCGGGGTTGTTGGCGCGCACGTCGCGGATCAGGTTCGGGCCGGTGGCATAGAAAGCCGCCTTGCCGGAAGTAAACAGGTCCAGGCCAACGCGGTCCTGATCGGTGACGAGCACGGTCTTGTCCACCGTGCCGGCTTTGACCATGTCCACGTACATCTGCAGCCAGGCTGCGGCATCAGCGGAGTTGAAGGTGAACGACTTGCCGTCATCGCTGATGGGCTTGACATTGCCTTCGTAGACCATCTGGGCAATCAGGTCATTGACGGTCAGGCGGATGTCGCACAGGGTGCCGGTCTTTTCCTTGATGGTCTTGCAAAGGGCGGGAATCCCGTCAAGGGTCTTGGGGAAATCCTCCAGCTTGAGGCCAGCTCCGCCGGAATATGTCACCTTGCCATCGGCATCCGTCTTGGGAGTGCCGGTATAGATCTGCGTGTTGACAAGGTCCACGTTGATGCCTTCATACCACGGGAACTGGTAGTTCACGCCATTGACCAGCTGCTCTTTCCACAGACCGGGGAAATACATGTCCTTGACATTCTGCGGCACCACATCATCCAGCGGCAGGAGCACGCCTTGGGTGGCATAGTCGCTGACCCAGCCTTCGCTGACGGACAGGTTGATCACATCCGGGGCATTGCCAGCGGCAAAGGAAGCCTTCAGGTCATCCTGGAAGGTGGCTTGGTGGTCCTCCCATTTGACTGTCACGCCGGGATAGGCCTCGTTAAAGCGGGCAATGGTGTCCTTGATGTACTGATCAAAGGTAGGCGAAAGCCAGAAGGTCCAGAAAGTGATCGTGGCATTTGCCTCGACGTTTGCAATGACGGCTTCAGGGTTGGGTCCCGGGGTGGGGGTGACCACGACTTCTTTAACCACGGTCTCAACCACCGTGATGGGGGTCGCCGGGGCAGCCGTGGCAGGAGCCGCTGTTGGGGTGGCCGCGGGTCCACAGGCGCTCAACAGGATCCCGGCGATCATCAGGAAAACAAGCAATTTGGTACGCATTTTTCATCTCCTTCTCAAATATTAGAAATCGAATGGTTGTTTACTTGGATTCGAAAATTTACTTCCTTCTCCTTTGAGCCTCCTTTCCGCTGGATGGAAATTGAAAATCATGCCCGGTTGCTTGACTTACCCGCTGCAAGCGATCAGTCACATCCTGCTTGAAACGTTGAATGAATTCCTGGATAAAATCCAGGGATGTCGGGGCGTCCTCCTGGATCAAGGCTGTCATATCCATGCCAAAAGATAAACCCGTGCTTATATCCACGCCGTGTGATTCAAAATAAGTCGCGTTCGCCCGGCGGCGTGCCATGGAGGCCAGGTCGTAGCGCTTGCCTCCGCTGATCTGCGAATCGAACACACCCAATAAAGCCGCCTGCAGGTTTTCCTGCTGCGAGAGATCGAAGCCGACCTTGTCGTTGTCCAACATCCAATCCAGGCCGCGCCAGACTTCACAACCATAAAGCTTCTGCGGGCGTTCATTCTTTGGCAGGCTGCGGATGGCCGCGATGAGCCTCAGCGCTACCGCCACGTGGGTGTCATGCTTGTCTGCCAGGTTGTGGGTATGGACCTGCTGTGGGTGGGTCGCCTTCAGGATGGCCGCCAGATCTTCCACCGGTGCAACACTGCCTCCCTTGACCTCGCTGCTGGGATAATCCAGCATGACCAGGGCGGCATATTCTCCCAAAACAGCTGCCTTGCGTTGTTCTCCGAATCGCACCAGGCGCATCTCTTCATCGCTGTAACGCTCGTAGATCCCATTGCGCGGCGAACCCCGCCCGTCCGTCACCACCACGCCGGTGAACCAGCGGTCGCTGCGCTGAAAGCACTCCAGGATCGGGCTGGCCGCCATGATTTCGATGTCATCCTGGTGAGCGGAAACCGCCAGGTGTGTCGTGCGTATCAATGCCTTGTCCGGGGGCAGGGCATCAGGAACAAATATTTCCGCAGAATCACGATGAAGCTTCACGGGGTATCCTCATTTAAAGGTGGACAAACTTGCCGCAGCCACAGATTGTCCGATACGACGCACTTTTTCGTCCGGCAGATGCAGTGTGATTTTTTTCAACAGGTCGGGGAATTCAGTCTTTAGAACCTCTTGCGCGCCTGCCAGCAGCAGATCCCCGCCTCGCCCGGAGGTACAGCGACCCAAAATCAATACATGGCTGATATCGTAAAAATCCGCATAATGCGCCAGGCCATAACCCAGGCTTACGCCCATGCTTTGCCAGATCTTCACGGCACCAGCATGCCCGCCCTCCAGTTTATCCTGTACAAATTTGAGCTTGTCGGCATCTGTCAAATCAGCCGGAATTTCTATGCCGGCTTTCGGAGCCATACGAAATACGCACTGCTGTGAGAAGTACGAGGATCCGCAGCCCCTGTCGCCTGACCACTCGTCCACAGGCGCATTTGGGCTGTAATTGATCGGGGCGAAAGCCAGTTCATTCAACCAGCCGGTGATACGGCCGTCCTGATCCACATATCCTGCCGCCTCACTGGAACCCAGGGCAATGCCCAGGACGCCGTTCTCTCCAATTGACATTGAACCAGCCAGCGCCGTTACGTCACCATCATTGATCACTTCCAATGGCACGCCCATTTCCTTTCGGATGCGCAGGAACAGGTCCCTGACTTCGCCAATGCGTTCTTTCGGCACACTCCTGAATAAAGATGCCACCATTGGGCGGTTATCAATATAAATCCCGGCTGAACTCCCGCCAATTGCATCTACGCGCGGCATTTTAGCTGCGGCCGTTTTCAGGGCGGATAGGATCTCGCGGTAGTGATATTCCGGGTCGGCGTGCTTGCGCGGCTCCCAGACCACTTCCTCGGAGTGGACCACCTTTCCATCCACTACCGCACTCACCTTCCGGTCAGAGGCGCCCAGGTCAAACCCGATCCGGCAGCCATTCATATGGCGGCCGAGCAGTTTACCGGCCTCATTCGTAACAGGTACTTCCTCCGGCGCGCATGCCACCACTTGAAATGCGTGCTCATAGACTTGCCCGCCCATGAAATGGTAGTCAAATCTGCGCTCGCCATCCGGTGCATAGCACTTTGAGATGTATTCACCAATTTCCTGAGGTCCGCCAATATAAACACGGAAGGCGCCCCGCTGCCAGAGAAGAAACTTTACCAACCGCTCGACATACTCCAGGTTTTCTTCTGCCTTGGGATGCCCCGTAGGAAAAACCTGGCTTTCGAAACGCGAAACTTCGCCATTGGAACGTTCCAGGCCAATCACCAAAGGAACGCCAATCGAGGTTGTCTCTGCCTGGAATTTTCGATTCGCCAGGACCGCCGGACGAAAATCCTCCTCCAGCGCGGGTTGAATTTGAGGATGCAGCAAAACCAGCCGGCCTGACATGCTTGAATACCCTAATCAAGGACCTGATTAAAAAGCAGCGAATAGTCTTCCATCAACATTAAAGCCGAAGCGCCAAGGATGTATCCCCGATAATCCAACTTTCCGATCTCAAGTTGAGTCCCTTGCACCATATGAGTCAAGCCTGATTGAAGCATGGATTCTTCGATCAGCTTCAGCCAGGTCTTCCCAAAGCGCGCCATCTCGCCGGTGATGACGATTCTCTGAATATTCAATGTTCCCACCAGGCTGGCCAGGCTGATGCCCAGGTAGTGCGCCGCATCCCGGACGACCCGCAGTGCCAGGGGATCATCTTTCTCAAACCCTGCCACAATTGAATCAAAAGTGATTTTGGAGGGATCTTGGGCCAATTTTGAATGGGTGTATTCCCGGGCAAATTCCTGGGCACGCTGTACGACGGCTTTGGTACTGGAAATGGTTTCCAGGCAGCCGCGCTTGCCGCAGCGGCACAGCAATCCATTCTCCTGCACCGTGACGTGGCCTATTTCACCCGCGCCTCCACCGTCCCCCTGGAACAGGCGTCCATGGATCAGAATTCCGGCCCCAATGCCATGCCGTACGTTTACAACCACCAGGTTGCCATCCAGCTCATGATTTCCGCTGTAGATAAATTCGCCAATTGCATTCGCCTGGCTGTCATTTAATACTGCCACGGGCAGGTGATAACGATCTTTCAGCAAGTGCGCCAGTGGCAAATTCTGCCAATCCAGATTCACAGCATTGACGACGATTCCATCCCGGGTGTTGACCAGCCCGGGGGTCCCCACTCCAATCCCAATGATCGGTTTCCATTCCTTTATCACCAGGGTATCAAGGATCTGGTAAACGAATTGCAGTGCCTGCTGACCATCATTATCGCTGACCGGTATTTCAATGGTCTCTTTGATCTCTCCCTGCAAGTTGACCACCGACCCGATAAACCTGTCTTGTGCCAGGTTCAAACCGATCATGTAGCGCGAATCCGCCACCAGCCGCAATAAGATCGGGCTTTTCCCCCCGATGGAAGAACCATAGCCAACTTCTGCCACCAGGCCTTCTCTGATAAAAGTGGCCACCATGTCGGATACCGTGGCGCGTGTCAGTTTTGTCATCCGGGCGATCTCAGCCCGGCTGATGGGCTGGCTGGCGAAGATTGTCTTCAGGACAAGATCGCGATTGTGCTGCTTGGTTTTTTGGTGGGTTGCCTTGCCATCTACCACGGCACACATTCTCCTGGTTTGTAAGTTCATTGAATTTACAAAGTTATTATAGAACGAAAAATAGCAAAATACAATAGGTTTTATGCATTGGTGGAAAATTTTAAGGTTGGCCCCCAAATTATCCGGCGGATGCCGCCAGGCTATTTCGCTTTCAGCCGGAAGATCTGCAGATTACAGGTCGATTTGTCCAGCGCCACCATCGTTTCTGAAATATTAACTTCTGCCTTATATTTTCCCTTTTGGTAAGTGATCATGGTGGTGTTTATGTGATTTTCGGATTTCAGCAGTTCCCAACCGGCAGCCGGCATGCTGGATTGATAAAATGAGATGACACTGCTGCATCCAGATTCAATATTGTATTGCAGCATACTCCCCAGTTCCTCCACGGAACGCGCCCCTGGATGGATGGGGATTTCGTTCCAGGCCGTGAAAGCGGTGGGTTCCAGGTTCGGATTGGTGCGCCAGGCTTTCCAGGCTGCCTGGTCCTGTCCGAAGTCTGCGCCAGTGATCGAGTGCAGCGCCCCGGCCGCGGCCATGCGGGTTGGACGGTCGCTCGAACCGACCATGTCGATCAAGGCAGGGACAGCCGCCTCAGCCTGAGGTCCCAGAGAACCAAGTGCATTGGCGGCACGCGTGCGCACCTCGGTTTCATGCGACTTGAGGGCTGAAATGAGAGCCGGGACAGAACTCGTTCCTTGTGATTTAAGCAGGTCAACGGCGGCTTTTTGAACTTCCGGATCTTTGTCCGCGCTGGCGGATTCCAACAACGGGGCACCCCACAACCTCTCCAGGCTGCTCAACACCGCCCGCGTCCAGGAATAGTCATACGGGGCTCCGCTTGGGGTCTTGGGACATTCCGATATGGAGCCGGGCGGATTGAGGTTGCCGTAGAGCGAATCGGAATAGGAGGTCTTCCCTGCGAAATCCAGGGTAAGGCTTCCTTGGATATTTGACCCGGTATAACAATGCCCACAGGCACGCCCCAGGATGCACATATAGTCTTCCGCCAGCGCGCTACCTTGCAACGAGAGCTTCAATGTGCCATCACAATTACCGGTCGGGGATACGACAACCATGCCCATGCGCGCAAAAACACGTCCCAGGGTCTGTTCCACTGGGAGCAAAAACTTTTCGCTGATCTCCGGGAAGGTTTGTTGAACCTCAAGGCAAAGGCGTTTGATTTGTACGCCCTGCCAGTTTTCAGCGACAAGATTGGGTGCGATCTGGGAGGTTCTGCCTGGGGTGCAAGCAGCGGGCAGGAAGACGAATATCAACAGAATACGCAGGCATGTCTTCATGGTCACATCTCCTGATTTCGGTTCCAGCAGGGAAAAGAAGCCTTTCCTCTGCTCTCAGTCCATTTTTCCAGCAGGATCAGCGTTTCATTAACTAGTCCGCCAGCACTGATGGATGATGTGATCGACCCGCTGAACAACGAAGTGCAATTATTTATACCACTTAATTCTTACGGTCACTGCCCCGCCCGGATCAGGCTGCCGGAATTCCCATAGGAGGAGGCGGTCACCGTCTGGTCGCCGCGCCTCAGGGTGCCTTGATAGGCGGTCCCACTTGCATGGGCAGTCCAGCCTTCCAGGTTGAAGGCGATGGCCCCATCGACCGGTATCCATTCGCCGTTGTATTTGCGGGCAATGTGAACATGCGTACCGGTGGTATTGCCGCCCTCGCAGGACGGGAAACCCAGCGGATCACCTGTTTTCAACCTCTGGCCAAGCCGGGCCTCCCCCGCTGAAGCAATATGCAGATAGAGAATATCCCAGCCAGTCCGCTCATTCCCGTCGCCATCCAGATCCTCCATAACCACGCCGGCCTCCGAACGGGCCACGATCCCGTCTGCCATGGCCACAGCCGGAACAGATGAGGTGGCACAGTCGGGCACCAGCGGAGCAAAGTCAAGCCCCGCCCAGGGCCGCAGGGTGGCTGCCCCCCAGCCGGAATGAGGTCCACCGGTGAAGGACCAGGCATAGCCTGCCGGGAAAGGCAGGACCAGCGCCGGCTGTTGTAGATTGGCCGGGATGTGCGGCAGATCCACATTCGCCGCCCATGGATCGCCAAACAGGTTGCTGTAAACGCTCCTCAGCCCATCCGGACCGGTGGCACGCGCATACTCAGCCTGGGAATCCAGGGAAAAATAATACTGGAATGCCACCGTCGCGGCCGTCTGCCAGGGATCCGGGCGCTCGATCGTCCCATATGCATGAACAAGCTGGGTCAGGCTGCCGGTCCGCCAGCCGTAGTAACCGTCATTCAACCGGTTTGCCGCTATGACAAGCTGCAGGTAAAGGCCCTTGGCGTTATCGGCGACATAGCCCAGCGGATAGTCGCCCGCCGGTGGGACGGGTTGGGAAAGCGCCCCGGTCTGGTATTCAAGCAGCACCAGCAGGGCCCGCGGGCTGATGCTGAAATTGGTGGCCACGATATTGACCAGCTCGGCCGCCGATCGGTCCGTATCGCTGATGGTTTGGCGGAAATCTTTCAGCCAACCCGGCTGGCTGGAAATAAATGCCCCGGTATCGAATCCGTTGGCGGAAGGCCCATTGACGAACAGGCTGTCAGGCATGATCTGGGTCGGGGTTCCCCAGGCAGGTGAATAAATGATCGGGATCTTCATCGACAATCCAGGCTGCAGGGTGGTGGCATCCGCAGGGATCTGCGGGTTGGCCACCCGGATCCCGAGCACAGTCGTATTGAAATGGGCCGCCACCGCCGGAAGGCTATCCCCGCTCTGGGCCACGTAATTCACCAGTTCGCCGGGTTTATACTCCGGGCGCCCCGGCAGGGGCGTGGCGCTGACAACGGGCGGCATCTCCAGGATGGCTGGCGTGGATGTGGGAATGGTAAGGAGGCTATTTGATGGATAAGCCGTCAACGTCTGGGCGACCATCGTCCCCATCATGGCGCTGTCCGGATAGGGTTGAGTGGCCAGGCCAATAACCGCCCGCGGCATGTTGCAGGCCATCATTAGGAAAAGCACAAGGAACAGGCAAATCTTTTTATGCAGGGTCATGGGAAAGGTGAACCAGCTTCAGTATAAACCACCTCCAGCCTTCCTGGCAATCCAACCAGCCGCAGGGGGTGCGCCCATCACCATGTTACATGTCATTGCGAGGAGCCGTTCTTTGGCGACGAAGCAATCCCCTGTTGCGAGGAGGGCGTATTTTGCCCGACAACCTGTACCACGCAGTGGCATGGCAAGCAATCCCCCGTTCGTTTAACAACCCTGCCCTTGAGACTTCCCAAGTCTGCGAAACCTCGGAAGTCTTTTTCATTTCCGCCCTTGACAAATTAGAAATAATGTTCTATGTTTATCTTTGTCGCGAACTGTGACTGTCACCTTCGAGGTGACAGTCACATCCACCACCAACATCCAGGCCACGCCATGACCCGCGCATCCTCTCCCTCATATACCCGTCAAAAATCCTCCATCCCTTCCCCTCTTGCTGCACGTAATTGCCTGCACCCGGCACCTTTGGGTGTTCCTCCTTTGTTCCTCGGAACAATTCACCCATTCCGGATCTTTCTCCCCTCTCCGGATATGTTCTTCATCCGGGGAGGGGCCGGGGGAGAGGTTCGTTCCTCCGGAATTTCGAAAAAAGTGACTTTAATTCATACTATGCTCTTGCTCCCCTCTCCAATTTTGCCTTTCACCTGTGCCTGCGGCACTGGCGCAGGCAATTTGGAGAGGGATCGGGGGTCTTGCCCCCAGCCTGCACCACGAAGTGGCGACATGGGCGTGAGGCATTCGTTTTTTCTTCGTTCCGCGGAACGAATATCATCCCCATCAATGTAATAATCCGTACCTTAAAAACTAAAATTCTCAATAAATCAAATCTTTCCTTCGTGGACCTTCGTGTTCTTCGTGGTGAAAAGTAATTAATTCCCCCTCCCTGCCCGGATTGCCAGACCCGCCACCACGCTGCTGAAGGGATTGGATGCCTTCACTTTTTCTTTACCGAACAGGCGCACCAACATTTCGGTAAAGAACGGAATGCTCGACGAGCCGCCCGTCTTGACCACCGCGTCAATCGCTTCCATCCCGAGATTGGAGGAAGCCAGCGTCTCCAGCAGGGTCCGCTCCACCTGTCCGGTGAATTCCTGGATATCAGCTTCGAACTGGCTGCGGGTATAAAGCTCCCACAGCGGGATGTTGCGGTTCTCCAGGCTGATGGTGGTGGCCCCTTGCTCCGACAGGGCGATCTTGGCGGCTTCGACGCGATCATAGAACGTGAAGGCCAGGTCGTTGTAGATCAGCGCCTGCAGGGCCTTCAACCGCACCGGTGCCAGGCCGGCCCGGATGGCTTTTTCAAGGACATTGCGGTTTTGTGGTGTCGCCAGCTCAGGCAGCGCCATCCAATCGGGTACGGACTGGATCAGTTCCAGGATCTCGGGTTGGTGGCTGATCTGGCCAAGCCCGAAGTGCGGCAGCATGCGTTTCTGGATGATCGACCGGTCGAAATCGCTCCCGGCAATGTCCACCCCACCGCTGGCAAAGATTCTTCGCCCTCCGCCCTCACCCAGCCGCATCACGGCGATATCCAGCGTCCCCCCGCCAAAGTCGAAAATGACCACATTTTCTGCTTTGGATATGGACTGCTCATAGTCCAGGGCAGCCGCCACCGGCTCCAGCTCGAAATCCACTTCCTTGAAACCGGCCTCGTAGGCCGCCTGGCGCAGCGTCTCTTCAGCCCTGGCGTCCTGCTCGGGCGTATCTGCAAATTTGACCGGCCTGCCCAGGGTGACTCCGTGGATGGATTCCCCCAGGATGGCTTCAGCCTTGGTCTTGAGCTGGCCCAGGTAGATCTGCAGCATTTCACCGACCGTGTACCAGCGCTCGAATACCTGCGTCCCGGCGTACCCGCCGGAGGTATTTTTCCGCAGGGCCGTTTTCAGGTACTGCATCAGGCGGCCCGGTTTGAGCTCATCCACGTAGACATATACATCCCGCACATAATGCATTTCCGCGCCAACGAAATCGATCTCGCCGGCCCATTTTCGGACATAGCGGCGCTGGCGGTTGACATTGTGCAGGTAGTATTGCCGGATGGCTTCCTGCCCGATGGCACACTGGTAATCCCGGGTGATGTACAGGACCGACTTGACCACTTCAGGCAGGATGTTCTGACGGTCGAGCGGCAGCACCCTCACCTGGTGGGCACCTGCCCCACTTCCTTTGGTGGGATCGTAAACCGCCACCCCGGAGTTGGACGTCCCGAAATCAAGACCTACCTTCAGGCTCATACCGAAATGCTCTCCCCGCCGTCCCCGGCGGGGGCTTCATTGCCCTCCCTGGCAGGGACAATCCCGAACGCCACCAGCGCTGTATTGCTCCGGATCACGCCTGCACCGGTTAATTCAGCCTGGTCAAGCAGATTCAACGTCCCGTCCGCATCCAGCACCGCCACCCTGTCCGTCTCCCGAACGGCAGCCGCCCCGATGAAGCGCACCCCCTGCTCGAGGCGCGCCGGGGGGATCAGGGCCTGTCCCCTGGAGATCGCGGATTTGACCGGTTCGACATAACTGGCGCTCCTGGAGATGACTTTCCCGGTCTGGGTCAGGCAGAGCAGCAGATCGTCCGGATGGAGGATGAACCCGGCCACCACGTGATCGGTCGCCTCCAGCTTGATCCGTTCTTCGACGGAATATGGCAAATCGTCGATGTTCAGGCCGAGCAGGCGGCCCGTCTGGGTGACCAGGGTAAAAAGCCCCCCTTTCAGGCACAGGGTCACGTCCAGGGGTTGGTCCATTCTTTGGATGGCGCCCCTGCCAATGTAATGGTTCTCAAGGATATTTTCCGCCATGGAGGTCATGGTCTTTTTGATGCAGCCGCGCCGGCTGGTCTGCAGGAAGTAATCCGCCAGGGCCAATCCTGAAAGCGGCATGACACACGCCAGTCGTTCCCCGGCGTGCGGCTCATCCGGAAGGGCGGCCTGCTCCAGGTCCCAAACACCGGCGGGATGGATGGGAATGTCCTCCACTGCGCAAGTGCTGACTCGCCCGGAACTGAACAGCAGCAGCAGTTCCTCGCTGGCTGGAAGGGCCAGCAAGCGCGGCGGTTCGCCCCCGGCCGATAGTTCTCCGCTGAGATGCCTGGGAGCACCCATGTCCGGAATGGGTTCGATCCGCAGGATGCGTCCGTGCGCATTGTAGACCAGCAGGGAGAGCGGGACTGCAGCCGGTTCTGCCGCCAGGGCCGCCAGTTCTTCCTTGTTCAGGCCCAGGCGTCGCTTGAGCATGTCAAGCTGGTATTCCAGGTGGACGATGCGCTTGCGATACTCCTCCACCCGGCTGCCGTCCTGTAAGGAAATGTTTTCCGCCAGCAGCGCCTCGTTCTGGTCGGTCAGGTCACGCAGGCGGCCGGCGATGAGTTTAAGGATGGTCAGCGCCGTCCCCGGCCGCTGCTCGACTTCCTTGATCCATTCTTCGATTTTGGGTAGGGTCATTATGCAAAATCCTCGAGCAGTTAATTATATTCGCTTTTCTTTTCGCCCCGGGCAAAGAACCTACTCACCCTTGCGAAGGTTTGGCATTAACCTGACTTTGATCTTAAGAAGAAAACCTGATGATTATCGTAATCTTGCCAACAATCCAACCTTCGCAAGGTTGAAGAATAGCAGGTAGGGCATTATTGGTCCAGCCTGCACTGGCGGGTTAGCCTGCCTGGCTGTAAAATTGTGTCACTGGACGAAGTTGATCCTTTCAATTCGTTCAGCCAGGCTCTTTGACCTTGCGGCTGTGTAGAGGTGCACGGAATCTCTGGAGTGGTGTATCATATCCTTAATCAGCCTCCCAAACGATATGCGTAAATTCCTAACAATATTCCTCAGCATTTATCTGCTGTTCACCGGCCTGATCCCTGTTCATGCCCAGAGTCAGGCCTCGACGCGAATCAGCCTGTATTCCCTGCAGACCGGCAGCTTCCCGACCATCACCGCCGGGCTGGATGTATTTGATTCGGCCGGCAACGTGGTCACCGGCCTGAAGCCGGACGCGATCACCATGCTTGAGGACAAGCAGCCGCGTCCGCTCAAGACGCTTGAGGAAGTACAGACGGGTGTGGAGTTTGCTCTGGCGCTCGATCCCGGACCGGCTTTTGCTTACCGGGATGCCAACGCGGTCACCCGCTACGACAAGATCGTCCAGGTGATCAAGGATTGGATCGCCAATCACCCTGATACACTCGGCGATGATTTGAGTCTGATCCCCACCTATGGGACTCTTTCCACCCACCTTGAGAAGACCGCGACATTCTCGGAGGCATTGGCTGCCTACCTGCCCGACCCGCAGTCCATCACGCCGAGCTTGAATACCCTGGCACGTGCCCTCGACACGGTCTCCGAACAGCCACCCCAGGCCGGCATGAAACCAGCCGTTCTGTTCATCACCTCTCCTACGCCCGTGGAGGACCTCCCGACCCTGCAAAATCTGACCGAGCGGGCCGCGGCCCAGCATGTGCGCGTGGATGTTTGGATTGTGGCCTCAACGGATTTCTTTTCAACTTCCGGTGCAACGGCACTCAAGGATCTTGCCATCCAGACCGGCGGGCAGGTTGCAATGTTTTCCGGCGTGGAGCCGCTGCCCGGCCTGGAGATGTACCTGGCACCCCTGCGGAACACCTACCGCCTGACGTACGTTTCCGGTATTCTCACCTCCGGTGGGCATAACCTGGCAGTGCAGGCCAACCTGGATGGAGAGACCCTCTCATCTGACGCTATCCCTTTCGAACTGAATATCCAACCACCCAATCCCATCCTGGTGTCGCCACCGGAGCAGGTTGTCCGACGCGCTCCGGATGAGCGTACGGTGGACACAACCGCCTTCCTTCCCACCCAGCAGGCCCTTGACATCATCATTGAATTCCCAGATGGGCGCACGCGCCCGCTGGTCAGCACCACGCTGCTGGTGGACGGCCAAAAGGTGACCGAGAATACCTCCGAGCCGTTCGACCACTTTACCTGGGATTTGACCGGCTATGCCGCCAGTGGACAGCATATGCTCAGCGTGGAAGCGGTGGACAGCCTCGGATTGAGCAAAGTCAGCCTGGGTGTGCCGGTGACCATCACGGTCATCAAGCCGAAATTTGGACTATTACCCTTCCTGGCGCGCAATCGCCTGTGGGTGGCGCTGATTGCGATCCTTTTTGCCGGGGCAGTTCTGGGTGTAATTCTGGGCGGAGGGCGGAGGAGACACAGACCGCGCCCGGTGGACCGGGCATCCCGTATCGACCCGCTTACCCAGCCAGTTGTGGCTGATATGGGCAGGCCTCATGGGCGTTTGCCGCGGAAACGCCCGGCCAAACAAGCGGATGCCTACCTGGTGCGTCTGAAAGATGACGGACAGCCTGTGACAGCACCGCCCATCCCGATCAACACACCGGAAATAACCTTCGGTTCCGACCCACTGCAGGTTACACGCATCCTGGACGATCCATCCGTTTCGCCCCTGCATGCCCGCCTCCTGGAGAAGAACGGAGAATATATTCTTTCGGATGAAAAGTCCACTGCCGGTACCTGGGTCAACTATGAGTCGCTGACCGCTCCACGCCGCCTGCAGCACGGCGACATACTGCATATCGGGCGCCTGTCGTACCGTTTCATGCTGCATAAAGCACCTGAGCGACCTGCTCCAATAATAAACTCCACCAAGTGATGATCCGCACAACTTGTGCTCTTCTGGATATCGCTGCAGCAACGTACCCTGGCATGGCCGGGGAACAAAACGAGGATAGTCTCACCCTTTCAGCCTAATTTGTCCTCCCGCCTGTTCCCATGCCATCACTACATCCTTAATTCAAAGGAGGAATTCATGCGATTCGGTATCATGGCAATGCAACTGGATGCCCTTGTTCCGTCAGGCATCCCGGCCGAACAGGTTATGGCCAGCATCATGGGCTTTGACCATGCTGCGTTGGCAAAAAGCCTGTATGACAAAGGTTTCAACCCCGTTGAGCTGGGCGGAGACCTTGGCATGTTCATGCCGCATGCCTACAACCCGGAGGCCATCCAGAGACTCATGGCGCTTAAAACAGACGGCCTGACGTATACCCTTCATTTGCCGCTTTGGTCGGTGGAACCTTCCACCCCACTCCCGCCCGTCCGCAAAGGCTCAGTGGATGCCCTCGTACAGGCCATTCAGGTGACCAAACCGCTCGAACCCGAAGTCTGCGTTCTGCATGCCACCGGCGCACTGGCGGCGGAATTCTACAACATGAAAATTTCCGAAATGGCGCGCATGCTCATCCTGCGCCAGTTCCAAAATGGGGCCAGGGAGAGCATTAAATCCATCCTGGCCGAAACGGGTCTGTCATCGCGTAATCTGGCCATTGAAACCATCGAATTTCCGCTGGATATGACTCTTGAGCTGGCGGAAGAATTTGATCTCTCCGTCTGCCTGGATACCGGCCATGTGCTGGCAGGATTCCCGGGCTGGTTTGATTTCTTTGATGTGGTGGAAAAGCTCCTGCCGCGCCTGGCAGAAGTCCATTTGCACGACTCAAAAAAGATGCTGGAGGGTGTGCGCGGCTACGGTGAAGATCATAAAACCCTTGGACAGGGTGACCTGGATCTTGGTCGTCTCCTTGATCGCCTGGCCGCGGCGAACTTTACCGGCCCATTGGTGTTTGAATTGAATGTAGGTGAGGCACTGGAGTCACTGGAAGTTATAAGATCGATCCGCCCTGACTACATGAAGGAGACACGATGAAAAAAATATCCTTCCTGCGCATGCTGGTGATCAGCCTGCTGGGCTTCGCCTTGACATTTTCATCCAACATCCAGGATCCGCCGCTGATGACCTTCAAGACCCGCCAGCTGGCTCCAGATATGCCGAATACGGCTCTCGGCTTCCTGGGATTCATCGGCCTGCTGGTGGCGATGGTCGTCCAACCGATTATCGGTGTTTTCTCCGACCGGGCGAAGACGAAGCTGGGTCGTCGTCTGCCATTCCTCATCGGGGGAGCGGTGCTGATTGCCGCCTCCCTGTTCCTGCTGGCTGCCGCACCGACGTTGTGGATCCTGTTGATGGGCGTCATCCTCATCCAATTCTCCTCGAACATTCTACAAGGGCCCTGGCAGGCACTTATCCCGGACTTGGTGCCAGAGGAACAGCATGGACAGGCTTCCAGCCTGAAAGCAGTGATGGACATCATTGCACTCGTGGTCGGCGGCCTGGTGGCTGGAAAAATACTCAGCGCTGGAATTGCGCGCTGGGGCAACAACGGCGTTTACCTGGCTGCGGCGGTGCCGTCCATCGTGTTTTTCATCTTCCTGATCTTCACCGCCATTTGGGCACGTGAAAAGAACGACCCGCAGGCTGAGGTCAGCCCGGCAACGACCAGGAGCATCGGCGAGGCGCTCAAGCAGGCCTTCTACGTAAATTTCCGCGAGAACCGCGTTTTTGGCTGGTGGTTTGCCAACCGCATCCTATTTTGGGGCTCATTCATCGCCATCAACACCTTCCTGATCAATTACCTGGTTGATGTGATCGGAATGACCCAGGCGAATGCCCAGTCCTTCTATGGCAATCTTAAATTGATCCTGGGCGGAGCGCTTATCCTCCTGGCCCTCGTCTCAGGCGTGATATCAGACAGGTATGGCCGCAAGCCGGTGATGCTCATCTCGGGGCTGGTCTCCTTTGTCGGAGCCGCCATGATCCTGTTGGTCCGCAGCCAAACGCTCATCACAATTGCCGGTGCGATCGTCGGCATGGGGATTGGGGCATTCATTACGGTTTCTTGGGCACTGGCAACGGATATCGTCCCGCGCCAGGAAGCCGCCCGCTACCTGGGCATTGCCAACATTGCCACCTGTATTGGCTCGGGTGTGGCGCGCCTGCTGGGCGGGGTGCTGATCGACCCCATCAACCGGGTGCTCGGTTCCAGTTCGTCCGGATACCTGCTGCTTTTTGCCCTTGCCACGCTTTGTTTCCTGGCAAGTTCGCTGGTGATCATCCCGCTGCCGAATAAGAAAAAGGCCCAGACGCAGCCGCCGGCGTGACGAGGTCGGGAGCAGTTATTTTTTCCGGGTGTCATCGGCTATAATTGCGGCCTGGTCATCAAATCATCCGGTTTTCTTGCGAAAAAGAGGATAGGTCCTTTTGGATAACTTGGGCAGTAAAGTTGCCAGTGTTTCTGTAATCATGCCGACCTTGAATGAAGCCGGGAATATTGCCAGCTTGATTCAAAGCACGGTGGAGGCGATTCGGGAAGCCGGGATTGATGATATTGAAATCATCGTTGTGGACGACGATTCTCCGGATCGTACCTGGGAGATAGCCTCCCAAACCGTTTGTCCACCCGCGCAAATTGAAGTGATCCGTCGCATGGAAGATCATGGTTTGACCGCCTCACTTACCGCGGGAATTCAGGCTGCCAGGCATGATGTGATTGTCTGGCTTGATTGTGATTTTTCACATCCCCCCGAACGCATCCCTCAAATGCTTTACATGCTCGATCAGGGTTTTGATTTGGCCGTCAATTCTCGCTATGTGGTGGGCGGCGGCGAGGACCGCAGCGGGGAATGGGGAGCCATGCAGATGTTTCTAAGCCTTTCGCTCAATTGGTTTACGCGTTTCTTCCTGGATGCAACCTTTGCTGACTATACCAGCGGGTTTGTGGCGGCGCGAAAAGCTGTCCTCCAGGAAATACCATTACGGGGCGACTATGGTGAATATTTCGTGGATTTTATCTTTCGAACCTTGCACAAAAAATACAGGGTTTGTGAACTGCCTTACAAGGCCATGCCCAGGAGGAGCGGAGAGTCAAAAACCGGAGCCAATTTGGTACAATACCTGCGAAGAGGACAAAAGTACGTGGCTACTGTGATCCGACTGCGTGTGGCCGCCATCCTGGGAAGGTTGTAATATGAAAAATGTGGAAATGATCACTGCCAACGGGCAAACACTTTGTTATGTGATCCGCGGCGATAACAAGGCTACGGATACCACCTTTATCACTCCGCCCGAGGCCAGGCAGCAGGTGGGCTTCATTGTCTACGCCAAGGGCGGGGTCATCCCCAGGCACATCCACAGGCCGCTGGAACGCCATATCATCGGCATGTCCGAGGTCCTGGTGGTCCGCTCCGGACACTGCCAGATCGACGTGTATGATGACCAGGAGGACCTGGTCTCCTCACGCGACCTGTATGAAAACGATGTGGTGGTCATGGTCGGAGGCGGGCATGGTTTCCAGATCAAGGAAGATACCGTTTTACTGGAAATCAAGCAGGGTCCGTACCTGGGCGCAGAAGACAAAAAGCTTTTCTAAAATTAAAACTGCATACATTCCCATGCAGTCTTGGGGTCTGCCTGCCTAAACAAATGCCAGGTTCCATTTAGGGCCTGGCGGTTTACGTCTAAGCCTGCCTCTGAGCAATCTGTGCAGGCTTTGATCCTACCCAAATCAACCCCAACGCTACAACCCCAAAGTAGGCTGCATACGCCAGCACCTCGGTCAGCGACGGACTGCCGTTGTAGCCGAATAGAGTCGCCAGCACCTGCCCCAGTGTGGATTGGTCGTTCAGGATGGGATTGAGGTTCCAAACGTGCTCGATGACAGATGGCACCCAGCCAAGCTGATTGAACTCGTGCAGGCTGCGGGCAACCAACCCGGCCGCGAAGAAGATAAGCAGGATTCCGGTCACCTGGAAAAAACGCTGAAGGTTCAACCGGAGAGTGGATGCGAATAAGGACCAACCCAGTAACACCGCCGTCCCCAGTCCCAACGCTGTACCAAGGATTGTCTGGGTTGCACTCGAGGAAAACGCTGCGGCAGTCAGGAACAATGCCAATTCCACACCCTCGCGCAGAACTGCCAGGAAAGCCAAGCCAAACAGGGACCATCTCCCAGTCTGGGAGGCTCGCTGAACGCCAGATTCCAGTTCGCTCTTGAGGTTGCGGACCCGCCGGCTCATCCAGAAGATCATCCAGGTCAGGATGGCGGCCGCCAGTACCATGGTGGCAGCTTCGAAAATGGCTTCAGCCGGGTCTTTCAGTTCAAGGCCAAGCCGGGTGAGAAGAATGGCCGTAAGAAGGCTAATAAGAGCGGCGCTGCCGGCGCCAGCCCAGACGGCATTGGCCAGGCCGGGGCGTTGGGTCCGGCGCAATGCGCCCAGGACAATGCCGATGATGAGAGCGGCTTCGAGGCCTTCACGCAGGGAAAGTATATAAGAGGAAAGCAAAGGGCATCTCTAAAGAATATAAATATGATTTTATTTATCATATTTATTTTACCATATACGGCAGATTAAAAATATCCTGCAGACAGTCACAGACTTGTCTGCAGGGTATTTATCCTTGGAAGAACTACCGGCCTACCTTTTGGTTCTTTTCTTCCCCCCGTGGTAGGTTGGAGCCGTGATGGCGTAAATCGTGCATAGGCGGGTATCCGTCATGCGGGAGCGGATGCGCGCGTCCATCTCCTCCAAAGTATCCGCGCTGGTAATGACGGTGGGCAACTCGGCGATGTAGCGATAATTGAACAACTGGTAGAGTTTTTCGCGCGCCCAGGGGGTCATGGACTGCGTACCCAGGTCATCCAGGATCAGCAATGGGGCTGTGCGGATTTCATCAAAGCGGCGATCGTAGCTGGTGTTGCTGCTGGGGCTGAACGTTGCCCTAAGGTGGTCGAGCAGGTCAGGCAGCATGACAAACAACGGCGGGTCGCCCAGGTCGGTGCGGGCATTGGCGATGGCGGCGGCGAGATGAGTCTTGCCACAGCCATAGGAGCCGGTCAGCACCAGCCAGCCTTTCGGTTTTTCGGCGAAAGCCAAGGCCACCTTGAGGGCTTTCTCCAGCGACTTGAGCTTGTCTGCCTCCAACCCTTCCTGCTCTCGCAGGCTGAAACTGGCAAAAGTACATTTCGAAAGCAGGTCGAGCGAGGAGAGTTCGTGGTGACCAAACTCGTCTATGGGGTGACGGTAATCGGGGGCAAGGATGGAGACCTTGCTGACCAGTTCCGGATCGGCAAGACGCGAGCGGATGCGCGGCTCGATCTCGTCCAGGGGGACATTGGTTGTCACCACCAGGGGCAGGTGGTTAATGTAGCGGTAGTTCACGATTTGGAAGAGTTTTTCCTGCGCCCAGGCAGTGGCCGACTGCGTGCCGAAGTCATCCAACACCAATAGCGCGGCGGTGCGGATCTGCTCGAAGCGCTGCTCAAAGGTGACATCTTCGGCATCAAAGGCGAAGCGCAGCAGATCGAGTAAATCGGGTACGGTCAGAAAGAGCGTGGGCACCCCCATGCCAACGGCGAAATTGGCGATGGCGGCTGCCAGGTGCGTCTTGCCGCAACCGTAGCCTCCTTGCAGCAACAACCAGCCCTTGAGGGTGGCGGCGTACTGGCGGGCGGTATTGTAGGCTATCTCCAGCGAACGCGCCTGCCTCTCCCCCAGGCCGATCTGGCCGCGCGGTTGAAAAGAATCAAACGTCAGGCCTTTGAGCTCATCCAGGTGACTGAGCGAGAAGAGCCGGTCCCGCACCTGGCGCATGACTGCCCCCTGACGGCAGGTGCAGATGTCCAGTTTTCCAAAATCGGGCGATCCGGGTTCGGCGTCGTGGCGCACATAGCCGAGGCCATGGCAGTAAGGGCAGGCCGGGTCGCCAAGTGTATCAGTGTTCAATGAAGTCGGCGTACTCACCCTCGATGTACCGGCGGCCATCTTCTTGAGCGTCTCGTTGATCTTGCTTTTTGGCATGACCTTGTTCCTTCCAGTGGCGTAAAATCGCTTCCACGTACTTCCAGTTGCGCTTGTTGTTCTTAACGGCGATCTCCAGCGCCTGAGCCACCCATTCAGGCGGGTAGGTCTTTTCGGAGTCTTTTAACGCATCCGCAATCAGCGGCGTCAGGGGACCGATGTTTTCTTCGTATAGTTTGAATATGTTCGGGCGCTCCGGGGGCGGAGGGGCGGATGGGCTGGCCTCCGGCTGCCACTGTCCTTTTGTGTAAGCTGCGGCCGCAGCCCGTCCGCGTGGAGAATTCAGGAAGTAAAGCGCGGCGGCTTTTTTCCGGATCCCCTGGCTGTTTGTTGCGGGCAATGCCTCGACCAGGCTGCCGCGTTTCACGGCTTTTTCCAGAGCCGGCCCCGGATCCGCGACGCAAGCGTTGAAATCCTGCTCCCAAAGAAAATGCACGCGGCCTTCCATATTCCCAATCCGCCATAGTGCATACAGCGTCACTTTCAACTCGTCCTGATCTTCTATTTCGCTGAGCAGGTGACGGAAGAACGAGTCGGGGATCTGGGTGAAGGTTTCGGAGTCAGTAAAGCCCTGAAATTTTGTCATTTTTCGTTTCCCCTCCCGGATCGGGACATATGACCGCATGGGTGGAGGGGCAGGGTGAAGAGGCTAGGCCTGGCTCAAATCAATTTTGCGTGTTTCGGCATCCACGAACTTGGCCAGGTGGTTCAGGAAGACCAATTCCACGCTGCCGGTGGGGCCGTTGCGGTGCTTGGCAATGATGATCTCGGCAACATTCGGCTTATCCGAATCTTTATCGTACTGGTCGGGGCGGTAGATGAACATGACGATATCGGCGTCCTGCTCAATGGAGCCCGATTCACGCAGGTCGGAGAGGATCGGGCGCCCGCCGGCACGCTGTTCGACGGCGCGGCTGAGCTGTGCGGCCGCCAGCACCGGGACGTTGAGCTCGCGCGCCAGTGCCTTCAGATTGCGCGAGATATACGAGACTTCCTGAACGCGGTTCTCGCTGCGCGTATCGCCGCCCATCAGTTGTATGTAATCGAGGATGACCAGGTCGATGCCGACCTCCATATGCAGGCGGCGGCACTTGGTGCGTAGGGCCAGCGGGGTCAGAGAGGGCGTGTCATCGAGGTAGATTTGCGTATCGCCCAACACTTCAATGGCATGGGTCAGGAGCGGCCACTCGTCCTCATTGAGTTTGCCATTACGCAGGCGCTGCGAGTCGATGCCAGTCTCCTGCGCCAATAAGCGTTGGACCAACTGCTCGTTGGACATTTCAAGCGAGAAAATGGCGACGTGTTTTTTATGCAGAAGGGCGGCGTTCTTGGCCACCGTAAGCAGGAAACCAGACTTGCCCTGACCGGGACGACCGGCGATGATCAGCAGGTCGGAGGGCTGCAGACCGGTCAGGGTGCGGTCCAGGTCCACGAAACCGGTTGGGACACCGAAGATCTCACCCGAGCGCTTGGCAAGCTCATCAATCCGGTCGTAGTAGTCGCTCAGGACCGTGGAGATCGGCAGGACTTCCTTTTTGAGCCGGCGCTCACTGACATTGAAGAGGCTTTTCTCCAACTCTTCGATGACGTTCTCGACCGACTCCTGTTCGTTGTAGGCCAGGGTGGCGATCTGATTGGCGGAGGTCAGCAGGCGGCGGCGAATGGAGGCGGCTTCAACCATCCGTCCATAGGCTTCGGCATGCAGGGAGGTCGGGACCTGGTTGAGCAATGCGGTCAGGTAAGCCGGGCCGCCAATTTCGGTCAACTGCCCGGCGCTTTGGAGTTCATCGGTGACCGTCAAAAAATCCAGCGGGATGCGTTTTTCGTGCAGGCGTTGGAAAGCCTCCCAGATCCAGCGGTGACGGTGGATGTAGAAATCCTCCGCCTGGAGGAACTGGGCCAGGTCATAGTAGACTTCCGGGTTAATGAGCACAGCCCCCACAACGGCTTCCTCAGCTTCACGGTTGTGGGGGGTGACAGAGGTTGACTGAGCCGGGGTTCCCTCGACAGGCTCCCCCTGCGGGGACTGCGCAGGACGCGGCCCTCCGACGGGCTCCCCTTGCGGGGACTGCGCAGCATTACCTGGGGCACCAGCGTCGGCAGGACTATGATCTTCGGGAACGGGCAGGTCATTCATCAGGATTTTGGTTTCTCTTCTTCATCGCCCGGATCATCCTTGAGCTTCTTCAGGAAATCCTCGAATACATCCAGGCCTTCTTCGCCATCCGCAGGCGGTAAAGGTTGAGGCTTGGCGTTTTCGGCGGGCGTAACCGGGTTTTCATTTTGCAGATCACGCTCGGGAACGATCCCGGCGGCATCCAGGACATCCTGGCTGACCAGCATCGGGACGTGGGTTCGCACTGCCAGGGCGATGGCGTCCGAAGGACGGGCGTCAATATCGATGATCTTCCCATCTGCGTCGGCGACAATATTGCCGTAGAAAATGTCATCTTTCAAAGATACTATCTCAACGCGCAGGACCTTGGCGTTGAAGATATTGAAAAGGTTTTTAAGCAGGTCGTGGGTTAATGGGCGGCTCATTTCCACTTCCTGCAACGCCACTGAAATGGATTCGGCTTCGTACGGCCCGACCCAGATGGCCAGGTAGCGTTCCACCTCCGTCTGGCGCAAAACCACCACTCGTTGGGGTGACATCAAACTGACGCGCACACTGTCAATGACTACTTCAACCATGTCAGGCATAGGGGCTCCAAAAAAGGTAGGGTTATTTTAGCACAAACGGGATGGAGAGTAGTCAGATAATCGCGAGTCTGATTGTCTGATCGTATTCTTAAGAGAAGATAACCGGCAACCAGGGACGGGAGAAAGAATAGAGGATAAAGATTAGAGAACAGAGATCAGGCAACTAGAGATCGGGGAGTGACGATCAAAGTCCCCTTAAAGGCCGCCTTTTCTGTCTAGCCGCCAAATTCAAATGTCGGCATACCCTGGATGCCCGTCCGAACACGGAACAGGCCGCCGGAGAGGGGATATTGTGCCAGTTGTTCTGCATTCATACCCTTGCGGGCCGAGGTGATATATAGATCGGCCAGGTCCGGGCCGCCGAAACAGCAAGAGGTGACATTGAAGGCCGGGAAGGGTATTTCCGCCAGCAGTTGGCTGGTGGCCGGGTTCCAGCGGGTCAACTTGGCCCCGCCCCACATGGCCACCCAGAGCATGCCTTCGGCATCCGAGGTCATGCCGTCCGGCCATCCCAGCCCGGACGGGACGGAAACCACCGGGCGCGGGTTGGCGATCGCGCCCGTGGCGAGGTCATAATCATAGGCCATGACCAGGCGGGTGGGCGTGTCAATGAAGTAGAAGGTCTGCTGATCCGGGCTCCAGGCCAGGCCGTTGGAGATGCGCGTCCCGGTGAGAAGCGTTTTTACCGAGCCGTCCGAGGCGAGGGAGTAGAGCGATCCGCAGGCTTCGATCTCGGCATCATCCATGCTGCCAGCCAGGAAGCGCCCGGCCGGGTCACATTTGCCGTCGTTGAAGCGGTTGCCGGGCAGGTGTTCATCAGGATTAACCAGCCGGGTCAGCTTTTCGGAAGGCAGGTCCAGGAGGGCAAACCCGCTGCGCAGGCCGAGCACCAGCCCAGCCGAGCGGCGCGGGGCGGCGCAGCCGATGTATTCGCCAACGTCGATCCTGTGGTCAGTCCCATCCAATGGACTGAAAATGTGCAGGTGTCCGGCGTGGATGTCCACCCAGTAGAGGCAGCCGGAATGGCGTTCCCAGGACGGACCTTCCCCCAGGTCGGCACGCGCATCCAGGACGAGTTCGGGACTGAAGGAGATCATGGTTTCATCACCAACTTTCTTTCGACCAGCAGGAAGATGACCAGGCCACCCAGAACCAGCGCCCCGACGACAGCGTACATGCCGCCCGGCGAAAAACGGTCCAGGAGGAGGCCGCCCAGAAGGCCGCCGGCAGCCGAGCCGAAACCCATCAGCATGCCGCTAAACATCCCCTGGGTGGTAGCCTGCATGCCAGGCGGGGCAATCTGGCCGGCAAAGTGAACTCCGGCGGTGAAGATGACCGCAAATGTCAGGCCGTGACAGAGTTGAATGACCAGGACGACCCAGGGCTGCATCGTCAGGGCATAACAGACCAGGCGCAAGCCAATGGTCGTCATGGCAATGACCAGCATGCCGCGCGCTCCGAAGCGCCGCAGCAGGCGATCGCTGAAGAACAAGGCGGGGATCTCGGAGAGGGTGGAAACGGTCAGGGCAAAACCCATCAAGGTCTTGCTGGCTCCCAAGCTTTGCATGTACACAAATAAATAGTTATTGATGGTCGCCATGCCGATCCCGGCGATGAAGACCATCACCAGGAAAAGCATCCACGGCTGGTTGGCAAAGAGGGTACGCAGCCCGCCCCGGAAGGAACCGTTCGAGTGACCCTGGCGGAAAGGGATGCGGTTAATGACCAGGAGGCCACCCAGCATCAGGATGGCGTAACCCCAGAAGGCCCACTTCAGTCCCAGCCGACCAATCATATTACCCGCGAAGGGTGCCACTATTCCATAGCCAATCGTGCCCCACAGTCGAATGCGCCCGAAACGTTCCTTGCGATCGCCCATCAGTGCCAGCACGGCGCTGTCCACCAGGGGACCGGTCGGGGCATAGAAAAAAGCCCACAGGCTGACCATCAGGATCAGGCCCCCGAAGGAGGCGACACCCGGGAAGATGAAAGTGATAATCACCACACCAAGGGTGGAAAGAAGCGCGAAGAGCTTATGGCGGCGGGTGGTATCCGCAGCACCGGTCCAGAGAGGCGCGCCGAAAAAGGCAATGATCGGGGAAAAGGCCGCCAGCAGGCCGATCTGCCCGCCGGTCAGACCCTGGCTCTGATAAAAGAGCGCCAGGAAGGGGAACAGGACAGAGAGGGCACCATAGGTAATGAAGTAATAGATGGAGGGGAGGAGCATGGCTTGGATGGATTTGACGGATCCCCCCGTAGTAACGACTTAAGTCGTTACGACTTAAACCAGTCAGGGGGTTTCCCCATTATAATTGACGGACTTCGTCCCATGGAGAATTGGCATGAACAAGTTTCTGGAACGCCTTCAATCCGGTGAAATCCTGGTTGCAGATGGCTCGACCGGAGCCAGCCTGCAGAAGATGGGGCTCAAGCCGGGCATTCCACCCGAAGACCTGGTGCTGGATGCGCCGGAAATGGTGCTCGAGCTTGAGAACGCCTTTGTGACGGCCGGCGCGGATATCATCCTGACTGACACGTTCGGTGGGTCATCCCTGATGATGAAGAAATCTAAGTATGCAGAGCGGACATCCGAGATCAACACTCGCGCGGCCAAGCTGGCCCGCCAGGCCGCCTCCAAGCGGGCGGGTGTGCTGGTGGCAGGCTCGATCGGCCCGACCGGGTTGCTAATCAAGCCGTACGGTCCGCTCACAGTTGAGGAAGCCACCACCAGCTTTGCCGAACAGGCGCGGGCCCTGGCGGAAGGCGGCGTGGACCTGCTGGTGATCGAGACCATGTTTGCGTTCGAGGAAGCTGATGCCGCTTTCAAAGGGGCACGCTCGGTGACCGACCTGCCGATCGTGGTGTCCTTCAGCTATGACCGGGGCGTGCGTACGATGATGGGCGTCAAGCCGGGGGATATGTTCAAACATTACAAGCAGATGGGCGCTGGGATGATCGGCGCAAACTGCGGGACCACCCTGGAGAACATGGAAAAGATCCTGCAGGAATATGCCGCGCTGGACCCGTCCTTCCCACTCTGGGCCAAGCCGAACGCCGGCCTGCCGCATTTGGTGGATGGCGAGACCACGTTCGATGTAACGCCGGAACAGATGGCCGAATATGCCGTGAAATACATCCGCCTGGGGGCGCGCGTGGTGGGCGGCTGCTGCGGCAACACGCCGGAGCATATCGCGGCAATCGCCAGGGCTGTCAAGGGATAAATGCCGTCGCCTGACCAGGCCAGCCTTGCGAAAGGTGTATTTCTGGGCTGCCTCTTATTGTTATTGGTGACAGGCTGTGTCGGGTTGCCGCCATCCAACCCCACCCCCAGCTCCTCCCAAGTCTCTGCAACCCCTTCCCCACGCAGCACGGATACGCAAGTCCCCACCCCCAGCGATACTGCCATGTCGGGGGCTTCCACCGGCTCCCCCTACGCTGCACTCCAACCTGCTTCCCCCTCCGGGACGATGTCGCCAGAGATACAAGAAGTCACCCCCAGCTCAACCGCGCTGCCCCTGGATTTCTGGCAGAGACTGCCGGTCATCCCCAGGCAGATCAGCGGGCGCACCCGGGAAATATACCGCAGCGGGCTGGCCATGGGAAACAACCCGCGTGTCTTCTCACGCATTGGCGACTGCGCCAGCGCTGCGCCAGCCTTCCTGGTCGGCTTCGACGGCAATTACAACCTGGGGGATTACAGCTCGCTCCAGCCGGCCATCGATTATTTCAAGGGTTCCTTCAAACGCCCCAGCCTGGCTGCCAAGGCCGGCCTGAACAGCGCCGGCCTGTTGACCACGTTGTGGACCGGGGAGCAGTGCCTGAAAAATGAGTCCCTGCTGGACTGCCAGTACCGCCTCGACCGGCCCAGTTTCGCCTTGATCGCCATCGGCACCAACGAAGCCTATTACGTGAAAGTGAACCCGGGTTCCTTCGAACGCAACATGCGCATCATCATTGAGGAAACGATCGCCCAGGGGATCGTACCGGTACTGGGCACCAAGGCGGATGATGTCGAGGGCGACGGTTCGATCAACGCAACCATCGCCCGCCTGGCGATGGAATACGAACTGCCGCTGTGGAATTTCTGGCTGGCAGCCCAGCCCCTGCCGGATCATGGAATGGTCGAGCCGGAACACCTCAGTTCCGTTTCGTACGCCAATTTCACCGATTTCACGATTCCCAACAGCCTGGAATACGGCATGCAGGTGCGCAACCTGACGGCCCTGCAGATGTTGGATTTCCTGCGCCAGCAGCTGGCGGAACCATAAGGGCGCCTAACACCTGTGCCTACAGCGCAGGTGCAGGCAATACTGCTCCCTCGCTGTCATCGGCGGCGGGGACGCCGCCTAGAGCGTGGGTTTTGCCTGTACAGTGCCGCACCGTTCGTGCCGCGAACACCGGTGGCACGCCGGTGCGAGACGGCAGGCACTCGTGTTAGTGGCTCTAAGGAATTAACCGGCAGCCGAAAAGGAACATTACAAGCCAGGTTCACCCTGTCGGTGAGAGTGATGGAGAATATGCCATGGATCCGAAGATCGCGGCCCTTTTCAATGAAGATATCCTGCGCGCCGCCTGCAAAAGCTACGATATCCTCCCGGATACCCTCCGCCAGCAGGATGGATACGAGAGTTTCATCTACGAATTCAGTCGGCCAGATGGGGACTATATCCTACGCATCAGCCACAGCGAGCGACGGTCACAAGACCTGATCCGAGGCGAGGTGGACTGGATCAACTACCTGGCTGACGGTGGGACTGGTGTAGCACGGGCGGTGTTCTCCCCGGCTGGAAACCTGGTTGACCCGGTTGATGACGGCCGGGGCGGGCAATTCCTATGCACCGCTTTCACCAGAGCCAGGGGTGGAATTGCCGGGAAGGAACAAATCAACGAACGCCTGTTCCTCAACTACGGTCGCTTGATGGGACGCATGCACGCCTTGGCCAAGACTTACCATCTGCCCGATCCAGCCTGGAAACGCCCGGAGTGGGACGATCCCAGCAATATGTCTGCCGACCTGTGGATACCCGAGAAGTATGCCCACCTGCTCCCAAAGTACTGGACGCTGATGGACCACCTGACCAGACTGCCGCGCCAAGCCGACAGCTACGGGATGATCCACCAGGATGCCCACCTGGGTAACCTGTTCGTGGACGAAGCCTACAACCTGACCCTGTTCGACTTCGACGATTGCGTCTACGGGCATTTCATCCACGATATTGCCATGGTCCTGTTCTACATCGCCGATTGGGGCGGAGAGGATAAGCCTGGATTTACCGGTCGCTTCATGCCGGTCTTCCTTCAGGGCTACCGGGAATACAACCGCCTTGACCCGCACTGGTTGGCCGAGCTGCCGCATTTCCTGAAACTGCGTGAGATCGACCTGTTCGCCCAGATCCTGTTCACGGATGGGGAGACTCCAGCCCACCCCTGGTCGAGACGTTACATGATCGGCCGCGGTGAGAGGCTCAATCAGGATATGCCTTTTATACAATTCGATTGGGAATCATTAGGGAAATACTTGTAAAGGTCCGCAAAAAGATGCGGGCAGACGCTTTGCGCTGCCCGCATCTATTTTTTTTCGAATATAGATCAGTCTCCAGAGATGCTGCCGTAACAAGGAAACTTATTCCCGGTGGGGGAGATGACTGAGGCCGGCCTGGCATCGACCTGGAGTCTGAATGTATCCAGCCGGGACTGCAGCGGTTTCAGTGCCGCCTGGCTCCAGTAACGCGACAATGTGAATGAACGCCAGCCTGCCTCCGGCCGTTTCGGAGCGGCGTAGCCCTGGCAGACCAAGGCCGCAGCGGCGGCTTCGCGGGTCGAGACAGGCAGGCTGGAGGACTGGAAGGCCTGTGCCAGCGCAGGGACCGAGTCGGACGAAAGACTGGCCAGGTAAGGCACATCCAGCGCCTGTCCCGCGGCGGCGCGGCGCACGTTCTGCCGGACAATGCTCCCATCCACATTGACCAGTACCAGCGTGACGGTAAAACCGATGACCGCCAGCAGGGCGGCCAGCGGGAAGAGACCCTCCCGGCGCAGCAGTTCCAGCAACACCACGACTACCAACAATACGGCCAGCCAGATCATAAAGATGTGCGTGTACATGCGCAGGCGGGAGAAACCATAGGCGGCCTCATAAAGCCGCAGGCGCTGGAAAGCCGAGACCAGGATCACGCCCACAAGCGCCACCATGCCGATGCCCAGCCCGGTAAACGCCCGGCGCTGCAAAGGACCCTGGCGCTTGACGATGGCACTCAGGCCGAGGAAGAGCAGCAGGCTGCAGAAAGCCACCGCAACCAGCTCGCCGAACCCTTTCCGGGCGTATTCGGAATAAGTGAAGCCCTGCACACTTATGTTGGTCTGCCCACCGAAGAGATAGCGGAATTGGATGCCCACGAAGATGGCAAAGAGCAGCACCACCGCCCCCAACACCACGGCCGCCTCGGTAAAGCCCAGGAATTGGGGGACCAGCGGCTTTTCCGTACCGGCGGGTCTCGCATCCTGGCTTTTCTGGGCAGCGTGCAGGAATATGCCAGTCAAAGCATAGGCTCCGACCAGGATATAGACCGCCCGGAAGAGGTATTCCGGCAGTTTCTCCAGGCGGAACAAGCTGATGAAGTCATGCAAGCGCTGAGCGAAGACCAGGTCAGCCGAAGAGAGCAGGGCGGCGAAAATCGCCACAACCGGAAGGGCGATCAACACCCCCCGGAAGACGGCCCAGAAACGTTTCCAGCCGGGCCAGGTACGCTTCGTCGTGCCATCCACCGCTTCCCCCCCGGCGGAGACAGGCTGCGAGGCGGCAGGTTTTTTCCTTTCCGCCAGGAACATCAATGGACGGGCGAACAGGCTGCCGATCAATTGGAAGAAGCGGGCGAAGTAATCCGCCAGGCGGTACCATGGCCAGCTTCCGCCCAGATAGCTGACGGCCAGCAGACCCATCAGCCCGAGCGACAGAACGAAGGACAGGCCCATGCTGAGCTGTTCCTGGCGGAGCAGGGTGCCGAGGGCGAAGAACAGGATCGGGACCACCAGGATCAACGACCTCCAGGAGGGCTTGAAGCCGTTCCGAACCAGCACAAGGAATCCGCCCGCCAGGCAAAGTACCACGTAGAGGGCGAAATTGAGCCCCGGGATTTGTTTCCAGAAAAGGAAGTCAAAGCACCAACCCAGCAGCAAGGCCGTGATCCAAAGTATGGTTGTGCGTTTCATGCATTACTCCTCGTAAGGGATTTCACCTTACGATACGCTTGGGCCTCTGGCAGGAACGGTCAAGGGACTCTCAAAAGGTATCAAAAGGAAAGAGAGGCGAGAACAGAAAGGAGAGAGTAGGTGAGGAACAAATCCTTAATCCATCCTGATCAAAAAACCTCATGTGACCAAGATTGCACCGCCTGCCTTTGGGTCAAAACCATCCGGCCATCTTGTAAAGGGGGAATATTTAACCCCCAGCAGGTCAACATTTTCCAGGTTGGCTTTCTCCAGGTTGGCATTTTCCAGGTGAGCCCAACGCAGAACAGCATTGCTCAAGTCAGCGTTTTCCAGCGTGGCGCTGTACAGGTTGGCATTGACCAGTTTCGCTCCACGCAGTTGAGAATCGCTCAGGTCGGCATAGGTCAGGTCGGCCTCCACCAGGTCAGCCCCGGTCAAGTCAGCTCTGCGTAGATCAGCTTTACTCAGGTTGGCTGTACACAGGTCGGCATTGACCAGGTATGCTGCGCTCAGGTCAGCGTTATTCAGCACCAGCGGACGGGGTTCATTCAATATTGATTTTAGTTGTTCCGATGTAAATTGCATCTTGGCACCTCCAGCGCCTTTATTAATATGAGTTCTGACTTGCATTGATCAACAACGGATTCCCAATTGCGCAAAAGCCGCGGAAAGGGTCCGTTCCATCCTGGAAAAATACGCATCGGTCATTTTATCTTCCAGGCCGTATTTCCGGTATACCCAATCCCCATAATGATAATTCATCCGGTCCAGGAGCACATAGTCCACTTTTCCCGCAAGGATACCTGGGAGATCCTCCGCACCGGGAAGGATCGGTGCGATCATGGCGTAAGTCCTGATCCCGGCCTGGTGGATTTCGTCCAGCGCTTTAACCCTGGCCTGGATGGGGGGAGCATTCGGTTCAAACAGCTTTCGGATGGCATCCTCCGCCGTGGTGATACTCAAGCCAACTTCAAAATCCATTCCCTTTTGCAGAATATCCAGATCCCGCAGTACCAAAGGAGAGCGGGTCTGGACGGTAACCGGCCAGTTATTTTGCACCAAAATTTCCAGGCACTGACGGGTGAGTTTATATTTTGTCTCCAGCGGCTGGTATGGATCACATACACCGCTCATCCAAACCCGCCCGGGTCTTTTCCGACCTATTTCCAGCCTTAATAGATCCACAGCATTGCTTTTAACATCGACAAATTGACCCCAGGGCTCCTTGTGCCCGGTGAACCTTTTCATAAAATGAGCATAACAATACGAACAGTTATGCTGGCAACCCGTGTAAGGGTTAATGACATACGGGTAGACTTTGGATACGGAGAGAATGGTCTTCGACTGGATTTCCTGGATGATCATATTTTTATTATACTTCCTACACCCTTACCAGCTTCTCCGCCCGCAGAAGAGGCTCTCCACGTGAGGCGTCCATCTCCACAACGCCGGTCACCAGCAACGGCGAGGAGCTTTGGACGGCCTCTTTTGACCTGCGGTAGGTATCCGGGAAAAGGACCACATCCAACATCCCGGCAAGATCCTCCAGGGTCAGGAACATCATGTACTCGCCCCTGGCCGTCCGGCTGCGGTGCCCGCTCTGCCGCAGCCCAGCCACCGTCACCCGCTGGCCTATTTGCCCGGCTGCCTCGATGGTCGTGATCGCCCCGGAAGCCCGGATCTTCTCCGCCACCAATTCGAGCGGATGGGCTTCCAGGCTGACACCAAGCAACGCCTCCTGGGCGGCCACCTTTTGCTCCTGCGTCCAGTCTTCTTCCCCACCTTCCTGTTCCTTTATTCCGCCGGGAAGGTACTCGTGCCCACTCTGGGGGTACTCGAACAGGCTCAACTGCCCGGCCGGCCCTGGCTTCCCGGATCGTTTACGGGGGCCAGCGCCTTGGAGGCGCTGCAGGAGCTCCGGGATCGTCCCAAACCCATCCAGCGCGCCAACCCGCACCAAATCAGCGGCCTCCTGCTGGCGTGGATCGACGCGCTCCAGGAAATCTTCCAACGTCTGGTACGGCCGGCCGTGCAGGATGCGCTCAATCGTCCGCCGGGTCAGGTCCCTGACCTGGTCCAGACCCATGAACAACGCCTTTCCCCCCAGCCCATCGCCTGCATAGACGAAATTACGTCCAGAGAAATTTACGTGCGGCGGGCGGATGGCCAGACCCAGCCGGCGTGCTTCCATCAAGTACACACGCTGGCTGTAATAACCACCCCAGTTCGCCAGGACGGCCGCCATGAACTCCCCCGGGAAGTGCGTCTTGCACCAGGCCGAGCGCCAGGATACCTGGGCGTAGGAGGCGGCGTGCGCCTTGGGGAACCCGTACCCCGCAAAGGCGGCCATCATCTCCCAGATCTGGTTTCCAGTTTCCGTTGGAACCGCGTTGCGAGCCAGGGCCTCGGCCACAAACTTCTGTTGAAGGTACTGCATCTGCCTGCCTGGGTCAAAATGGCTCATTGCCCGCCGCAGCAGGTCCGCATCGGCCAGGCTAAACCCGGCCAGCTCGTGGGCGATGCGCAAGACCTGCTCTTGGTAAAGAATTACCCCGAAGGTCTCGTCCAGGAGCGGCGCCAGCGCCGGGTGCAGGTGCCGGACCGGTTCCTCCCCTTTAAATCTGCGCACGAAAGCTTCCTTCAGTCCCCCGGAGAGCGGACCCGGCCGGTATAGCGCCAGGGCGGCCATGATGTCGTCCGGGCTGCGGGCATGGATCTCCCGCAGGGTGGCCCGCATCCCCGGGCTTTCGATCTGGAAGCAGCCGATCGTCCCACCGCTCTCCACGCGATCAGAGGTCGCCGGGTCCTCACCTGGGGTTGACTCCAACACGGCCAGCGGGCCGGCGTATTCCCCGGGCCGGCTGCCCTGGATGAACTCCGCCACGTCGCCCAGCACGGTCAGACCGCGGATGCCCAGCAGGTCGATCTTGACCAACCCGAATGCCTCGACCGCACCCAGGTCAAACTGGGTGATCGTGACTCCCTTGCTGCCCGAGCGCATCACCGGCACCAAGTCGGTCAGTGCGCCAGGTGCCACCACCACTCCCCCGGGGTGAACGGAGAGGTGGCGCGGCAGCTTGAGCAGGGCTTCAGCTTCATCAAAGATGCGCTGGTAGACGGGAGAGGTATGCACATTACGCAACCCGGCAAAAGAGGAAGGCGGTTGCTGGTCTGCGCCTGTCCCCGTACCGTGGGGATCCGCTTCTTCCATCCGGGCCCAGAAGCCATATGGCAACTGGTTGGTCATCTCGCGCACCCTTTCCGCGGCCAGCCCGTGCGCCTTGGCCACATCCCCCAGGGCCGAGCGCGGTCGGAAACGGTTAATGGTTCCAACCATGGCGGCCCGCTCCGCGCCGTACGTATCGAAGACGTGTTGGATGATCTCGTCGCGCCGGCGGGAGGACAGGTCGGTATCAATATCGGGCGGAGTGGTGCGGGCCGGGTTAAGAAAACGCTCAAAGTAAAGGTTCAGCCGCAGGGGATCCGGGCTGGTGATGCCAAGGCAGTGCGCCACCAGCGAGCAGGCCGCCGAACCGCGGCTGGAAAAAGGCACCCCAGCCTGCCGGGCAAAGTCCAGGATCTCCTCAACGATCAGGAAGATGGGTTCATAACCCATGCCGGCGATCACATCCAGCTCGTGGTCGAGGCGCTCCCGGACTTCCGGGGAGATGCCTGCATACAGGCGTTTTGCCCCTTCTTCGGCTTTTTGGCGGAGATATTCGGTGGCCGTCAGCCCGGGTGGGAGCGGGACGGTCGGCATGTGGGCCACACCCAGGGGCAGGTCAACCTTGCAGCGACCGGCGATCTCTTCGGTTGCGGCCAATGCGGCCGGAAAATGCGGGTAAAGCCTCTCCATCTCGCTCGGACTCACAAAGAATGCGCCCTGCGAGGCGGCGGCATGGGCTGAGAGCCGGTCGAGCGGCTGGTTCAGGCGGATGGCTGCCAGGGTGCGCTGCAAGGGAGCCTGTTCCGGGGCCAGGTAATAGACCGGATGGGTCACGACCGTATGCAGGCCAAGTTTATGCGCCAGTATGGCTGATGGCAGGGCAGAATCTGGATCATTCAAACCCACATACTGCCTGTCCATAAAAATTTCTTTCAGGGTGCCCAAGCGCCTCTGCCCGTCTTCTCCCTTCTCCCCTCTTATGGCAATCAGATCGCCGGAATATGCGTCCAGCAGATCCAGCGGGCAGGCTGCCTCGGGCACATCCCGCAATGCCAGGGCGCTGCTCAAGCGACACAGATTTGCCCAGCCGGCCTGGCTCATCGCCAGGAGCGTCAGAATATTGTCTTCTCCCGCCAGACCCGCCCCGGCGGGAATTTGCTCATACGGCCTGCCTGCACCAACGCCGTCGGCACGCGGCTCCAGATCGATTTCCAGCCCCAGCACCGGCTGCACACCCGCCTCTTTACAGGCTTTCACGAACTCCACCGACCCGGAGAGCAGGCAGTGATCGGTCAGGCCGAGGGCGGGCATGCCGGAGGCCGTGGCCGCCTGGACCAGTTCATACGGCAGGGCCAGACCTTCCTGCAGGGAATAGGCCGAGTGCGTGGTGAGGTGAATGTACATCTTACACAAATGCCTCCGCCGAATAGAAGCCTCGCAAAAAACTCGACGAATGCGTACGCAGCAAGCGCGGCGCGTGAAAACCAGCCTGCACTGCCAGTGCATGGTAAGTCTCGAATGACAGTGGATAAGGTACCCACAAATTGCCTGAATCCACGTTGTACTCCACCAGCAGCAGCACTCCCCCCGGCTTCAGCAACTCGCCCACATGCCGCAGTACCCTTTCCTTATCCTTGTGGAAATGCAGCGAGTTCGCCATGATGACCCCATCCAGCGCAGGCAGATCCAGTGGCCGGGTAAAGTCAGCCGGCAGCAGGTGCAGGCCGGTAGTATCCCCAAAGCGCAAACGCCAGGCTCGCTCCAGTTCGCCCAGCCGCGCGCGCTCCCGGTCGACCGCATGGATGACGGCCTGCGCTCCGACCAGTTCGCGCAAGGCCAGGGTGAACGCTCCGGACCCGGCTCCCAGGTCCGCCCAGGTTCCGCCGGGAAGCAAGTTCGCCGGAAGCAAAAGGTCAACGTGGTCTCGATGCTGCATACGCAGGGCGGATGGTATCATACTTTTGGTGGATGGAAATTATGATTACCAATAGTAAAATGGTAAAAAAAGGAGGTTTCCAACCATGGACAGAAAACATTTTAATGGTACACGCATCCTGGTGATGGTCATTCTGGCCCTCCTCGTCGTCCAATTCGAGCTGGGAATTATAGCCAACCTGGCTGGCCCGCCTGAACTTGCCCCGTTCAGCGTTTTATCGAGTAAATTCACCGAGGCGCTCAAACAAGCCGGCATCGTGGAGACAATCCATGCCGATATCGGCTCGCTGCTGCCGCTGGTTTCCCTGGCCGGCTTGATCCTCTCCCTGCGCACCAGGGTCCGGAGTGTTCAAATCATTGGGACATTGGCATTCCTTGCCATCCTGGTCGCAGCCATCGCAGGCCTGCTTTTTGTCGCATCCGGATTCCAAAATGACATCTTCTCCGGATGGATGGCCGCTGGTTTCATAATATCGCTCATATTGTATTTCCTGGAACTGTATTTCCTTAAACCTGCACCTAAAACTCAATCCGGCTGATCCCTGCATTTACCGGAGGCAGGTGTTTCAAAAATAGGTGTGCCGTTGGGAAAGAGGTTTTTCTTGAATAATAAGGAATTAGCTGACATCTTTACCCTCATCGCCGACCTTTCCGAGATCAAGGGCGAGATCATCTATAAAACCCTGGCCTACCGCAAAGCTGCCGAGAACCTGCTGGGACTGGGCCGGGACGTTAACGAGTACTGGAAAGCCGGCAAGCTCGAAGAAATTCCCGGGGTGGGCAAGGCCATTTCCGGAAAAATCGACGAGCTGCTAGGCACAGGTAAACTGGAGTTTCTCGAAAAACTTAAAAAGGAAGTCCCGCCCACTCTGGCAGATTGGCTGCAGGTGCCTGGTCTGGGGCCAAAAAAAGTTGGCTTGATCTGGAAGGAGCTCGGCCTGACGACCCTGCCCGAACTGGAAAAAGCCGCCCGGGAAGGCAAACTGCGCGGGCTGCCCGGCATGGGCGAGAAATCCGAGGCGCAGATCCTGGCTGGTATTGAAAGCCTGGCGCGCCGCTCCGGCCGTCTCCCGCTCGGGCAAGCCTACCCGCTCGCCATGGAGATCATCGCTGCCCTGAAAAAAGTCCCCGGCGTTAGCGCGGCCGAGCCTGCCGGATCCCTGCGGCGCATGCGACCAACCATCGGCGACCTGGACATCCTGGTGGCGGCAAAAGAGTCTGGCCCGGTCATGCAGGCCTTTACATCACTTCCGGGTGTCATGCGCGTGCTCGGGCATGGCGAAACCAAGAGCTCGATTGAATTCAGCAACGGCGTGCGTGCCCAGGTTTGGGTTCACCCACCGGAACGCTTCGGCACTGCCCTGCAATATGCCACCGGTTCAAAGGATCACAACGTCCGCCTGCGTGAGCTGGCGCTTTCCAAAGGGCTGTCGCTCTCCGAGCACGCCCTGCTGCGCACCGACGGCTCAGGCGAGATCACCTGTGCCACCGAGGCAGAGGTCTACTCCACCCTCGGCCTGCCCTGGATCCCGCCCGAACTGCGCGAAGACCGCGGTGAGGTCCAGGCTGCCAAAGCCGGGAAATTGCCCAAGTTGATCGAACTGTCCGATATCCAGGCTGACCTGCAGGTCCATTCCAATTGGTCGGATGGCAAGTTAAGCATGCTCGAGATGGCCCGCTTCGCTGCCAAACGCGGCTTAAAGGTCATTGCCTTCACTGACCATTCGGTCAGCCTGGGCGTGGCCAACGGCCTAAGTATGGAACGACATGCCGAACAGCAGAAGGAGATTGATAAAGTCCAGGAGCAATTGGGGGATAAAATCAAAATACTGCATGCCACCGAGGTGGAGATCAAGGCCGATGGAACGCTGGATTACCCGGACGAGTTCCTGGCCAACCTCGACCTGGTGCTGGCTTCCCTACACACCGGCCTGCGCCAACCACGTGAGAAGGTCACTGAACGCCTGCTTAACGCCATCCGCAACCCGAACGTGGACATCATTGGCCACCCCACCGGCCGTATCATCCCGGATCGGGAAGGGGCGGACCTGGACATGGAGGCCGTCCTGGCCGCGGCTGTCGAAAGCGGCGTGGCGTTGGAGATCAACGCCGACCCAGCCCGCCTGGACCTGGACGACGTGAACGCCCGACGTGCCAAAGACCTGGGCATCCCCTTGAGCATCAACACCGATGCGCACACCGAGGCCGGCCTGGATGTTATGTTCTTCGGGGTAGCAATTGCGCGGCGCGCCTGGTTGACAAAGGATGACGTGATCAACGCCTGGCCATTGAAGAAGCTGCTCGCCTGGCTCAAACGGCGTGGTTGAACTACCCGGCCAAGACATCCCCATTCCCCTTTCGTCAGCTCCCGCTGCCACTACGGTGCTTTCCAGTCTGTTTTCCGCTCTCTGCTCTGTGCTATTTTCCCATTCCCAACCCCCTCGCAAAATCAGCACCAGTTGGCTGCTGGAAGATCCGCAAATCGAAAAATGAGGCTGCCGCCAGCAGGTGGTCCACGATCTCGGCCTGGATGCACTCGTATTCATCCCACTTGGTGGTCTTTGTGAAAACGTACAGTTCGATCGGCAGCCCGGCCGAGCCGGGCGCCAGTTCACGGATCACGAAATCCATCTTGTCATTGTGTATCTTGGGATGGTTCCTCAGGTACGCCTCCACGTATGTGCGGAAGATTTCCACGTTGGTGATTTGCGGACCATCCAGGGGCAAATCGTTGGCCCTTTTGCCCTTTTGGTAGGCCGTCACCGATTTCTGCCGCTCGGCAACTTCCGCCCTGATCAGGTCGATCTTCCCATAGCGGCTGATCATCTTCGGCGTGCAGAACTTGATGCTGTTCTGGTCGAGCGGGATGGCGCGCATGATTCGCCGGCCGCCGCTCTCTTCCATGCCGCGCCAGTTCTTGTAACCGCTTTCAACGATCTTGCGGGTGGGGACGATTGAGATGGTCTTGTCCCAGTTCTGCACCTTGATGCTGTACAGGCTTACATTGGTGACCACCCCGTCCGCATCGTAGCTAGGCACCTCCAGCCAGTCGCCTTCCTTGACAAGATTCTGGGTCGAGATTTGGACGCTGGCCACCAGGGACATGATCGTGTCCTGGAAGACGATCAACAGGACCGCGGTGAGCGCCCCCAGGCCACTCAGCAGCAGCAGCGGCGATTCGTTGGTCATCACGGTAATGCTCAGGATTATCCCCACCGCAATAAACAGGATCTTGGCAATTTCGAGATAGCCCTGGATGCTGACTCCCGAATAGGAAGGGCGGCTCTCGTAGATCTGGTTGATGGCATTGATCAGCCCGTTTACTGACAATACCGAGAGCCAGAGAATGAAGAACAGGGCAACCTTTTTTACTACCGTCTGGTAATCCTGGTCAATGTAGGCGAATACATAAAGGAGGATGAAAGGGATCAGCAGGGAGGCGCGCTTGGGACGCAGTTTTTGGATGATGATATCGTCATATTTATTCTTGGTCAGGCTTGCCACATAAGTGAGCCCGCGCCCAAAGATCAGCCGGGCAAGCAGGTAAGCCAGCAGGAACAACAGTACCACCGCCCCCAGTGCCAATGCGGGATTGGCGGAAATCCAGGATTGAAATAAGATCGCGTTCATTTGGCTCCTCTAAATAATAGATAAATATTATATATTTTATCAGATATTCGCCGACCTTTACCTTCACCCATAATTCCTATTGGCTTTCCTCCCTACCCTTCATGAAACTTGGCGAGACTTCAGAAGAAATCATCAATCAGCTTTTCTCTAGTCTTTTCTATCTAATTCCTCATTCTCTTTACCCTTGGTGATAAAATCTTTTCAACCTACAATCTACAATCAAAAATCAAAATGACCGCCCTCAAAACCATCCTTTTCATGCTGCTCGTTCCCGGCCTGCTCGTGGTCATATTCCCAGCCTGGCTGATGGCCACTGACCCGGCGCTTTTTTCCTTTGGCATCTTTCGCTGGCTGGCGCTGGCGCTATGGGCGCTCGGCGCGGCAGTGATGAGCTGGTGCGCCTGGGCCTTCACCGTGCGCGGCCATGGCACGCCCTCCCCCACTGACCCTCCCAGAGTACTGGTGGTCAGCGGGCTGTACCGCTTTGTCCGCAACCCGATCTATTTGGGCCTGGTGGTTTTCCTGCTTGGACACGTTTTGTGGCACCCATCCCGCTCCATCCTGTGGATGCCGGTCATCGTGGCAGTCAGCTCTCACCTGTTCGTCACGCTTTACGAAGAGCCGCACCTTCGCAAGACCTTTGGAACGGCATATGTGGAATACTGCCAAAAAGTATCGCGTTGGATCCCGAGACTGAAATAACTTCCGGGAACGAATGACTGTATTGCCACAATGCCGATGAGGTGGGGAAAATAAGGCAGAAAGATTATTTCCATGATAATATTTTAGGGACGCGGCAACGCCGTATCCCTACACCACCGTCTTGGAGATCTGCATGGAAAAACCAAAATCCGGCCTGCGCAGCCTGCCCGTCAATGTATGGGTGGTGACTGCCACATCCTTCCTCACTGACGTTTCCTCTGAGATGATCTTCAACCTGGTGCCGCTCTTCCTGGCCAACGTGCTCAACGCCGGGACGGCCGTCATCGGCCTGATCGATGGGCTGGCCGAGACCACTGCCAGCCTGATGAAAATATATGCCGGCGGCCTCTCGGACAAGCTCGGCCAGCGCAAATGGCTGACCGTACTGGGCTACGCCATCTCGACCATCTCCAAGCCCTTCCTGTACATCGCCAATGCCTGGGGCTGGGTGCTGGGCGTGCGTGTGGCCGACCGTTTCGGCAAAGGCATCCGCACTGCCCCGCGGGATGCCCTGGTGGCCGACAGCATCGATGACAAGCAGCGCGGCCTGGCCTTCGGTCTGCACCGTGCTGGCGATACGGCCGGGGCCTTCCTGGGTGTGCTGATCGCTGCCCTGATCGTCTGGATGACCGAACGCGGCGCGGCTGACCTGACCCGGCATACTTTCCAGATCCTGGTCCTGGCGAGCATCGTCCCGGCCGTGTTGGCCGTGGTGGTGCTGGCCATCTGGGCAAAGGAGACTGGCATCCAAAAGAAATCCCAAGTCCCGGTATTGAGCCTGAAGGGCATGGATGGCCGCTTTAAGCTCTTCATGCTGGTGCTGATCCTGTTTACCCTGGGCAATTCCTCGGACGCCTTCATCATCCTGCTTGGTCAGAAGCGCGGCCTGGATGTGGTCCAGATCCTGCTCATGCTGGTGACCTTCAACCTGATCTATTCGCTGCTGGCTGGCCCGCTCGGGTCGCTCTCCGACCGGGTCGGGCGCCGCCGCCTGATCATCGCTGGCTGGATCGCTTACGGCCTGGTCTACCTTGGTTTTGCCCTCTCGAAGACAGGCTGGCAGATCTGGTTGTTTTACAGCCTCTATGGCATCTACTATGCCGCCGCGGAGGGTTCGGCCAAGGCCTTCATCGCCGACCTGGTTCCCCCCGAGCGGCGTGGCACCGCCTACGGCCTCTATAACGCGGCCATCGGGCTGATGGCTTTCCCAGCCTCTGCCATTGCCGGCCTGCTCTGGCAAGGCGCTTTCGGCTGGCATGGCTTGGGCGCTCCGGCCCCCTTTTTCTTTGGGGCCGGTCTGGCCCTCCTGGCTGGCTTGCTTTTCTGGAGGCTGGTCCCGGCAAAGTCATCCGATCCGGGATCACAGGGCATCTCCCAGCCGTGATGCGGTTCCCGATCATAAAAAACGAGTGGCGCTTTCGCCACTCGTTACTTTTTCTAACTAGGTCAGAGCAATTCCAACTCCACCACCGTGTCCAATTCGTCCGGCAGCCGGGAGCTGGGGAAATCAATGAAGGCATCCTTGGCATATTCTGTGGTCATCCAGGGGCGGTTCAATTTGATCTCGGAACCGTCCGATAGAAGGCGGGCCTTTTTAATTTTGCCGGCCAGCCCCCGCAAGGCCAAGGGACCGATGCCTCTCTCGTAGATGTGGGCATACAACCATTTGCCGCGTTGAGTGTAGCGACCCCATTCAGGCTTGGAAAATTCCGACTGTCCACAAGCATAGATACTGGGGCTGTTCTTCTGCATCCATCCGCCGACCTCGCTCAGGATCTGCACGCATTCAGCCGGGATCAGTCCCCTGGCATCGGGCCCAACATTCAGCAGCATGTTCCCATTCTTGCTGACGCACTCCACCAGCGCCCGCACCACCTGCTGCGGTGACTTGAAATCCCGGTCTGCCGCGGCGTAACCCCAGTTCTTGTTCAGGGTGATACAGGCTTCCCAAGGCACGGACCAGCCGGCATGGTCCACCAGGCCCTCGGGCGGGATGATCTGCTCCGGGCAGGCAAAATCACCGGCATAAACGGGCGGGTTTTGAGTACCAAAATTACGGTTGATTTCGCCCGAACCGGCCAGCCGGTTATCGATCAGGATGGCTGGCTGGAGCGAGCGCGCCATCCCAACCAGCTCGGCTGCTTTCCAAGTCTCGCCGGTCATCCCATCATAGGAGAAGTCAAACCAGATGATGTCGATAGGACCGTAATTGGTCAGCAGCTCCCTGACCTGGCAATGCATATATTCGATATACCTGGAAAAATCCTGCGGCCGGTCTCGATATGCTTCGTTGTCCCGCATCGGGTGATGCCGGTCGCTGTAGGCCGGGTAATCCGGGTGATGCCAATCCAGCAGGGAATAATACAGGCCGACCTTCAGTCCTTCCGACCGGAAAGCCTGCACATATTCCCGCACCAGGTCCCGCCCGCAGGGAGTGTTGGTGGATTTGTAGTCGGTCAACTGGCTGTCGAACAGGCAGAAACCATCATGATGCTTGGCAGTCAGCACGGCATATTTCATCCCGGCCTGCCTGGCCAGCTTTGCCCAGGCTTTCGAATCATAATCAGCCGGATTGAATTCATCAAAGTAGGCTTGATATGCTTCGTTGCTGATGCGCTCGACACTGCGGACCCATTCCCCTCTGGCCGGGATGGCATACAAACCCCAGTGGATGAACATGCCAAAGCGGTCTTGCAGGAACCAGCGTGTATTTTTAGTCTGTTCTGCAATCAAAGGAATCCGATTCATATTATGCTAATTAAATTAAGCAACTCTATGTTTCTTCAGAAAGTTAATACATTTTTCCAAGATTAATACTATCACAACCCATGATACCAAACGGAGTAGCAAGGCAATTTGAAGCGCATGGCGACCAAGCTCAATCGGAACGGTTTGCCAAACCAGTACAGCCATTGGATATGTTGAGAGAAATAACGTCACACTCAGGTACCATATTGATTTTTGATTGGCACTTTTCCAAATTGCAATTACATTGATCAATAATAAAATCGCTGATAAATATGGCCACCAGTTTGTCCGCGGGAAAAACAAAGCGGTTAATAAGGCAGGTCTGGCTGTTGGAGAATAGACCGCCCAGCTATATTGAGAATAATCACCATTTACTATATACCAGAAATCTTTCAAAGGAGTAATAAATAAAAATACAGGACGGGAAAGTAAAAACTGCAGTGTCACCAGCTTTCCATGTTTATCGATCCACTCAACAAATGGCAGGATAGCAGGGTCAATGGGCGGAGATTCAATAATTCCATGATAACCTAGACTATGAAATTCCTCTAAACTCATCGATGCCAACTTATCATTAAAAGGCATTCCGTGTTGTATGAAATAATTCAAATTCTCTTGCGACGGCACAATCCTTTCCATTACATTTACAATAAGAGGACTTTCAAAACGCTTACTAACATTGACGCTTATGTTTTGTACGAAAAAAATGGTTAAGAGACCAATCATGACTGCTAAATAGGAGCAAAATAAAGAATGTTTACGTATCGGGGGAAAAATAATTCCGAATAACATCAAACCGCTAATAAACAAGACAAAATATGCATTCGGATCACGTGCAAAGGAATACAATATTCCAACGATTAAGATAGCACCGACTAAAAGAGATTGCTCCCAGACTGGAATATAATGTTTTTTGTCCCATACTATTCCCGCGATAATGATGGTTGCTAGAAAAACGACTAGAAGCGAAGTGGATATGGATTCTGAAAGCATTGATTTATCCCAAATTGTAATATCCAAACTTGCCCCCAATAATAGAATGATCGCGAAACCGATTACCTTCGTAAACTTATCCTTTATTGCGAGGCTGATCGAAAGAGCCAGAATCACCCAAGACAATTCAGAGAATAATATTTGGACCCTGCCAACCTGGTTCATCGCAATCTGATCAAAATAATTTGACGAGGTATATCCTATTAATTTATAAAAAAGCGGTAATGTAAAAGAACGCATTCCTGCCCAAAAGTGTATATCTGATAAAGGGTAAGATGATGTAAAAACATAACTATATGTGTCGTTAAACCCTCTGGCAAAATCCAAATCAGCAACAGCTTGTTTTTCATCGAAATAGATAATTAGAATCATTAAAAACGCTATAGGGAGGATCAACCAATTCAATAGGCGAAAAAACTTTCGGCTTTGAACACTGTCAGCTTGTTCATGGTTTGCGTCTAATAGTTTGGAATATATACGTACTCCCAATGAAGTCTTCAAAAATAGACCCGTCAGGATAAATACCCCCGCTGCCAACGTAAAATATTCTTTTTCTGTTATGGATAAATAACTTCCCAGAGACTTGAAAGGCTGCAAAATAACTAAAATTATTGTTATCAATCCCAATAAAAGTATTAATGATGGAAAATACAACATCCAACTTTTTACTTGGCCATTATTATGAGAGGATATTCCTTTATTTGCACTCATAAGGATTTATTCAATTCGTTTACATATCTTCAGGTGAGTTGACCATCTACCCAAATTGATACTAGAAGGTTATTTCATTCCTGTCACATCGTAAACATCCACCGCCTCGTATTTCCCCTTGAGTAGCTCGTACATTCTGCCAAGGAATGCTTCTCTGGCCGGCTATATATTTATGCCAGAATTTGTTTATCCTAAGACGCAGAAGGCTTGTATGTCAAATCCATTTCCGGGCAAACTGCAAAGAAGGTTGGGAATCGAAGAGTAAATCATGCCATTTTATTGAGGCCTGAGCCTTAATACACCCCGAAATGCCAGCCAGCGCTGCAGAATTGCGACCCGCCAGGCTTCCTGACGGATAACCTTCATCGAACGAAATGCCAGAGGTGGGTAACCGTGTTTCTGGCTGTAAAATTGGCGCTGGTACTCGACCAACAGGGCATGGATCTCCTTCGAGACAACCGGAAGGTGTCCCGCCAGCGCATCGGCAGCCTCGGCGGGGGTTTGGGCAGGGTAAGCTTTCTCGCCCAACCAGCGCAGGCTGCGGTAAACGGTTTTAAAACATCGCTCAACGGAATTTAATTCAGCCATGTAAGCCCAATGCAGCAGCCAGGCCGGGGGTCTCAGTCCGCGCTTCTCAATGAAATTTTTCAAAAGGACAGGCAATAATATCCGGGAGGTCTGCTGATCGGTTTTGAGGAATTTGTCAAACATACCCAGGGAATATAACCAGAGGATGGTAACGCTGAGCCCATAGAGAAAAGCCAGGCGCATAATAAAGTCCGCCAGCCTGCCCCAAACGGAGAGGGTTTTGTTTCCTCCAATCGGGACCGGGGGCTCAAGGTCCATCTGGTGCTGCCTGGCGATTTCTGCATGGCTTTCTTCATCCGGCGCGCTGGCTGAGGGGTTTTCATCCAGTGGGCGCTCAAGCCGGGCCTGGCTGGCTGTCGGCTCAAATTCGACCCACCCAACCCCGGGGAAATAAACTTCCGGCCAGGCATGTAAATCCCGCTGACGAACCACATAATAATCCGGGGATTCAAATTCGCCCTGTGCAAACCCAACCGTCATCCTGGCTGGAATTCCCACCGCGCGCAGCATAATGACCTCAGCCGTGGCATAGTAATTACAGAATCCGCGCTTCGAATCGAACAGGAACCATTCAAGTGGATCCCGGCCGGCCGGGGGTTTCCCGACAGTCGTTGAATAAGTAATGTTGATGCGCAGGTAGTTGGTGATGGCGTCAGCCATGTCATAAGGCGTGCTGGCATTTGCAGTTATCCGTTTAGCCAGGGCAACAATCTCGGGCGAGAGGTTATTGGGCAAATTTATATAGTGAGCCAAAACCCAGTCAGGATAGTCCTTTCCGGCACTGCGGAGCTGAAGGATGGTCGGCTCGTATTCATTGGCACGCACACTGTATTGCTTCCCAGCCAAAAGAGGAGGATTCGGAAGGAATTGGACGGGATCCATTTTCCCTTGCGGCACCTGAAGGAAGTCCAATTTCGACGGATAACTGACCCAGACAGGACGCGCAGGTGTAACCATTGTTGCCAGGTTCGCCGATAAAACAGTGAACTCAAAATTACCCGTGACTCCTTCAGAATCCGCCAACGAAATAAGGGTCTGGTCGGGTGAAAAAAGCTTACTGGAAACATTATCTGCATACCATTGATTGTTCACATAAGCATTATAAGAACGTACCCGCCAGTAATAACGGCTTGTACTGCCGGCCAGGGGCGTCTTAATTCGCAAATAGGCGTTCTCGCCTGTGGCGGCTTGGTTGCCAAGGGACAATTCATCCGCAAAGAATTGGACAGCCACTGCCCGGCTACTTCCTTGAAGGCCGGTAACTGCATGGCCCAGGTTCTCCTGTACGTCCCTTACCGGGCGGGTAAGATTCTGCCAGGCAGTTTTTATATCAGAAAATGATTTAACCGAAGTTGGTGCAAGCCAGACCAATAAGACGGTTGCAAGGGCCACGGCTGCAAAAGTGATATTAAGATCCGTTCGGGATTCGGCCAATGTGGAGACGCGTTGTTTCTCCCAGGAAAGGCGTCTCTTGACATACGTCAGGCGCCCGAGCAACAGCAAGGAGAAGATGAAATATGCTGCCAGAAAACCGTCATTGCTCGCATTACCTGGATCGTATAACTGGATGATCACAAGGACAACCCCGGCGGGCACAACGGCGCCAATGAAATTCGCAGAGTGCGCCATTGTATAACCGGCCATCAACCCTATGACCCAGAATAAAACCGTCATAAAAACAACAAACAAAATCGTGTCCCGCACAGGTTGGTTTTTCATGAACAGGCCGAAAGCAGACGCCAGGCGCTGGCTAAATGCGAGCAGGCGGTTCATCCAGGGTAGTTCAATAGCCAAAAGCACCCCCGCTAATAAATTAATGATCGGAATGCTGTAATTTGGTGCAAGCCAGATGGGGATCATCGGGTTGAATCTAAGCAGGCCGAAGGCCAATCCCAGAACAACGCCGATGATCGCAAGAAGGGTTGGCACTCCCAAACCCGGGGCCCAATGCGTGATATACAGACGCTGGCTGGCTATCAGCAGAATGAGAACAAGCAATCCTGAGGAAGCGAAATCCCACAGGTGGGCAGTTTTTTGGTTCATATATTGAGTGTACAATAGTTATAGCCAAATCGTCAATTCCTGAAAAAGTGATCATTAAGGAGGCATTTTGAAGGATATTCTGGATTTTGGAATTCGCTTTATAGTGGCTCTACAGGGGTGGGGTTCCTGGCTGACCCTTCCCATGAAACTGTTTTCCTTTTTAGGAACGCAAGAATTTTTCACCCTGCTGCTGCCAATCCTGTACTGGTGCGTGGATAGTCTTTTAGGCATCCGTGTGGCCATGCTCCTGTTACTCAGCACCAGTTTTAATGCAGCCCTAAAACTGGCTTTCCATGGCCCACGCCCGTACTGGTACAGTCCCAGCGTACACGGCCTGGCTGCAGAAACATCCTTTGGCATTCCATCGAACCACGCTCAAAATGCCACGGTCATATGGGGCATCCTGGCGGCAGCCTTGCGAAAGTGGTGGGGCTGGCTGATCGCCATCCTGCTGATCATATTGATCGGATTTTCGCGTCTCTACCTGGGCGTGCACTTTCCGCAAGATGCAGGTCTTGGTTGGCTGGTCGGTGGCCTGATTCTATGGCTGACGTTGCATTTTTGGGATCCGGTTGCCGCCTGGGTAAAAAAGCACAATGACCGTTGGCAGATCCTGGCTGCTTTTCTGCTTTCGCTGGCGGCATTCCTGCTGCCTCTCATTCCTTTTTTCTGGCTAAAAGCAACGCACTGGCAGGCGCCAGCAGATTGGGCTGCATACGCAACCCAGGCCATTTCATTACAAGGTGCAGCCACTTCCGCCGGGACTTTGTTTGGGCTGTTGATCGGCCTTATCTGGATTGCCCGCCAGGGAGGGTTCGAAACCAAAGGCTCGTGGTGGAAACTTGTCCTGCGCTTTTTGCTGGGTGTAGCCGGCGTTCTTGTCATTCAATACGGGCTGAAACTCATCCTCCCGGAGGGTGAGAACATCCTGGCCTATTTCCTGGGGTTTATTCATAATGCCATGATCGGTTTCTGGGTGGCCGGAGCGGCGCCATGGACATTCATCCATCTGAAATTGGCAGAAAAACGCACACAAGGCGGCTGGTTGGTCTAAAATTTCGCCTCTGATATAATCAGGTCCAATGGGTACGGCTCTCGATCTTGGTGTTCTTCTTCATAAACGCTACCGGATTGTCGAAATCCTTGGCCAGGGGGGCATGGGAGCAGTTTACCGGGCCGTGGATGAGAACCTGGGCGTGGAGGTGGCAGTTAAAGAGAACCTCTATACCAGCGACGAATATGTCCGCCAGTTTCGACTGGAAGCAGTCATTCTGGCAAATCTGCGCCATCCAAACCTGCCACGTGTTACCGATAGCTTTGTTATTGCCGGTCAGGGTCAATATCTGGTCATGGATTTCATCAAGGGGGAAGATCTGCGCCAGCGATTGGAAAAGAGCGGCCCCATCTCTCAGGAAGATACCATTCTGGTTGGCGCCGCAATGTGCGATGCCCTGCATTATCTGCACACAAGCAACCCGTCTGTCATCCATCGTGACGTAAAGCCCGGCAACGTTCGTATCACGCCAGATGGCCATATTTATCTGGTGGATTTTGGGCTGGCCAAGCTGGTCAAAGGCGGACAGGTAACCAACACGGCGGCACGGGCCATAACCCCCGGCTATTCCCCACCCGAGCAGTATGGCACGGCCGGCACGGACGCAAGAACAGATATCTATTCCCTCGGTGCCACCCTCTACGCCACATTGACCGGCTTTATTCCCGAAGACGGTTTGGTCCGTGCCATGGACAACGTCGAGTTGGTGCCACTACGCCGCTGCAACCCGAAGATCTCGCGAAAACTGGCTAATGCCATCGAGAAAGCCCTGGCTCTCCGCCCCGAGGATCGCTTCCAAACCGCGCAGGAATTTAAACAAGCCCTGGCCGCTTCCAATGTCAAGATGCAGCGCCTGGATGGGAAGGACATCCTTGAATCTACTCCCCAGTCCGGCGAGGCGGGAGAAAACGAAAAGCTCAGCCAGGAAATCCCTCCGGCCGGAAATTTTCTCCCTCCCGGGCCTCCACCTCTGAAACCCCGCCAAGGCAGGGGCCGAAGCAGCGGAGTTTGGTTATTTTCCTCTCTGGTGATCCTGGCTGTCCTCTTCCTGGTCATTTTCTTCTGGTCACCCATTTCCAAAGGAATCCTGGCCTTAGTGACAACCCCCACTTCCATCCCGGCAACGATCACTGAAACGAAAGTGCAAAAAATCGCCCCGCTGGCCACCCAGAAGAAAACAGCCACGACGATCCCGACCGAACCTTCGACCCCGACCATAACGGTGATAGCCACAGAAACACCATCTCCGACCATGGCCCTCACAATGACATCCACCCTCTTCCCCACCCATACGATAATCCCAACAGATACCCGATGGCCGACCCGGATACCAAGTAATACACCGATTGTCCCTACAGCTACGCGCTGGCCCACCTGGACGCCCACCGATACACCAACCGATACGCCAACCGTGACCCCGACCCCAACCCCCACGTCGACATCCACACACTTCCCAACCCGCACCCCCATCCCAACGGAAACCCTTTGGCCGACTAATACTCCATAACCCATCAAATTAAAAATTGCCGGTATTGGTTGCCGGCCGGTAATCTTATTCAACGAGACAAGTGCGCGTGGGCCACTTGTCTCGTTGGTGGTTTTCGGTAGGTCAGGCTTTTCCTGACCGGATTTAAGGGCTCGCCAAAGTTGGAGTTTCCGTTGGAGTCGGCGTCCAGGTGGGTGTATCTGTGGGAAATGGCAATTCCGTGGGAGTATTGGTTGGCGTTGGTGTCTCGGTGGGAGTAAACGTCGACGATGGTACAGGAGTGGAGGAGGGGGTCGGCGTGGAGGTCCAAGATGGTGTTGGAGACGGTGTCGGCAGCACCAGGTTCAGGCTGATATTCCTGTCGGCAAAAGAATCTCCATCGCCTTGCATGTACAGGCGCAGGGTAATCGGACCACTGGGCATCCCGCTCAGGTCCCAGGTATAGATTTTAGTCGGAACCGCTACGGGTGTACCGATATCACCGACCAGAATTTTCCTGTTTTCGGGCTCGGCCATCGTACTCCAATCCAGCCGCCAGGAACTAAACCCGGCTGTGGCATTGGCCACAATGCTGATATCCAGTGAATTTTGCGTGATGGTTTGACCATCCTGCAGACCAATAAACTTCAAATCCGGGCGTGGATCAGCCGCACTGCACTTACGTTCAGGAATAAAGACAACTTTCTTAAATCCCATATCACGCGCCCACTGTTGTCCGTTCTCATTTTGAAGGATCCAATTGCGCGCAAACTGTTCGGTCACGTTGATTACCAGGCGATCATCTGTGTAATCACTGGTACATTCATCAGAGGCCAGCAGACCTGTCCAGGTATCGTACTGGACCTGCTTCCACAGGTCATCATCGGGAGGCAGCGGCGGCTGGTTGGCGGCAAATAACTCCTCGCGCTGACTTGGACACCACTTGGATGGCTGGGTGCCGGAAACGATGCAAATGGTATGCTGCTCGATCCCGGCCGGCACGGCAAAAGGCGTTGGGTTGCCACCGGTCAAACGATTGATGGCATATGTCATAAATTCCGCCCAAATGGGGCCGGCGCCGGTAACGCCGGTGGTATTTTCCATCGGTGTATAGTCAGCGTTGCCCACCCATACACCCACCACCAGGTCTGGAGTAAAGCCAAGCGTCCAGTTGTCGCGCGAGTCGTTTGATGTGCCTGTCTTGACCGCCACCTTGAACGGCAGGTTAAGGACTGAGTTAGTCCCAAATGTAGGGGCGCGTGCGGCATTATCCGATAGGATGGAAGTCATCAGGAAGGCATGCTCCGGCCGCAGTACCTGTTCGCCGCCGGGAGGCTGGTATTCGTAGACTACATTTCCCTTGAAATCCACAATCTTCAAAATCGCCACGGGCGGAACCTTGACCCCGCCATTGGCAATAACAGCATACCCACCGGCCATCTCCAGCAGGCTCACTTCCCCACCTCCCAGCGTGAGGCTCAGGCCATAGTCGTCGCGCGTCAGGCTGGTAAGTCCCAGGCGCCTGGCCATGGCGACCAAGCCATTATCGCCATACACTCCAACGAATTGCAGCGCCTTGACCGCCGGGACGTTGTACGAATTCGCCAAGGCTGTGCGGACGGTGACCGGACCGTGAAAATTGTGATCGAAATTGGTTGGCACCCATTTCGGGCTCGGGTCGCTGGGCAGGCCGGAGGGTGAAAATTCTGAAGGCACATCCCAGATCAAGGTGGCCGGAGTCCAGCCTTTCTCGAAAGCCGCCAGGTATGTGAAGGGTTTGATGGAGCTTCCCGGCTGCCGTGTAGGACTGACCGCCATGTTTATCTGCCCGGCATTGGCATCATTATTAAAATCCGGAGAACCAACCATCGCAAGGATTTCACCCGTGGAAGGCTTGATTGCCACCAGCGCCCCATCCGTGACATGTTTATCGACCAGCGCATTGATCTGGGCCGTAACAGCTTGTTGGGCGGCATCCTGCATATCCGGATCAAGCGTGGTATATACGGTAAAACCGGAGCGATAGATCGTCTGCGGGTCGAAACGGGATTCAAGCTGGGCGCGGATGAACTGGACCCAATGCGGATATTTCATATTGACCGTTGGCGGATTAAAAGTCTGATTCTGGATCTCCTGTATGGCATTTGCCGCTGCAGATCCTTCCACACAGACTGGCTGAGTGCTGTTGCTCACGTGAATGCAATGGCGTTCCATGCTCAAGGAGAGCATCCCCATCACCACAACCTGGTAACGCGTCAGGGTGATGTCCCGAGCCGTATAGATATCGTATACAGAGGGGGCTTGCGGCAGGCCCGCCAGGAAGGCTGCCTCACCAAGGTCCAATAGACCGGCGCTCTTATTGAAATACGTCTCCGCGGCCGCCTCAACTCCATAGGCCTGGTTGCCATAATAAATTTCGTTCAGGTAGAGTTCAAGGATCTCATCCTTGCTGTAACGACGCTCAATTTCGGACGCCAGAATGGCCTCACGCACTTTACGCAAGTAGGTCACCTGGTCACGTTCCTCGGGTGAAAAAAGCACAGCCCGCGCCAATTGCTGGGTAATGGTCGAAGCGCCGGAGACAGTCTCGCCGCTGGTTAAATTCTGCCAGAAGGCGCGTACAATAGCCAGCGGATCGAACCCGCCGTGTGAATAGAAATCCTTGTCTTCGGTGGAAATGGTCGCAGCTACCAGGTATGGGGAGATTTCGTTCAAAGGGGTATATGTCCGCCGCCCGGCTTGTGGGTCAAGGATTTCATATAAAATATCTCCGTTGCGATCGAGAATGTACGTTGTCTCGAACTGTGAGGCGCGTTGCTGCAAATCGCTCACGCCGGGCAAGCCTGAGGCAATGGAGTAATATTCGTAAATGCCGACCGCTGCCATGATCAGTCCCAGCCCGATTATCACAAAAATAAAAATAATCAAACCCTGTAATAGACAACCCCCTGTTTTTGACCGGTTGAACGGCTGGCGGCGGGCAACCGGAACTTGCCGGCTTGAGGCTGCCTGACGCACCCTTCCGCCCGGTGAATTTTCGTATGCGGATGGTGTAACACGCGTGGCGCCAACGTCTATCTCTTCCACATGACGCGGCAGGGGCATGGCTTTCTTCCCTGTTGGGAGAGGGTTAACTACCGTCGTGGAACTTTCTGTGGCTGCTTCCTCGTTGGGAGGTTCGCCCAGCGTATCAGCTTCAGAGTCCAGCAGGCGTCGAAATTTTTCACGGGGATCTTCAGGTACAGTCATAATTCCTCATAGATAAGAATTCTAGCACAAAAAACCTTTGACCTTCAGCCCAAACACCTGTATACTATACGCATGCGTGATTGGACTCTCGGCCTCGACGACCCAATGGCACTCACCCTGGCGGCGGATTTCCGCCTGTGCACAAATGATTACGTCAACGACCAGATCTGGGAGTTCGAAACCGGGGGCGACCCACCCGCCATGGCCCTGCATACCACATATGGCCTGCGTGCCCGTGCCATGCGGCTTTTTCCGCGCTTCACCACGGGCAACCACATGGTTACCGACCCGGCTGTCTTTTTCCTGACGCCACGCTTGCATCGATTCTATCCCAACTTCCTCCAGTTTGATTTCTCACCTTTCGCGAATATAGACGTAATTGCCGATTACTGGGTTCCCGATTCGCACAGCTCCGCGGGGCGCTTCACGATCACCAACAATACGGCCGGAAAGCTCTCTCTTCTGCTGGAAATGTGCGGCCAACTAGCCCCGCTGGATGGAAAAAACCTCGCGCCTCTCTCCATGCAATCGGTCAATATTCTGGCCGGGCTCACGTCGAACCTTGCTCCTGTAGTCTTTCTTACTGGCGGTCCCCAAGCCGGCCCCGGCCCATACCCATCCCTGGCCCTTGATCTGGAACTGCCGGCCGGAAGTTCCCGCTGCCTTACCTGGGTTCAAGCTTCCCTGGCAAGCCCGTCAGAATCCTTTGAATTGGCCCGTCGTATTGCCACCCGTCCCTGGGAGGCGGAACAAGCCAGGATCGAAATGATCAACGCCGCCCAGACCATTGAAATCCACACCGGCGACCCGGACTGGGATGCTGCTTTCGCTTTCAGCCAGAAGACTGCTTTCGGCCTGTTCTTCGGTCCCGGTCAATTTCTCCCTTGCCCAAGCTTCGTCCTCGCCCGCCAACCAGACCACGGGTATTCTCCGCGCGGGGATGGCAGCGATTATTCGCATCTCTGGAGCGGCCAAACCCCATTGGAGGCTGGCTATATGGCCAGTCTTCTCCCTGGCGCGCCAGAACTGGCTGCCGGTCTGGTGCGCAACTTCCTGGCCGTGCAGGCTGAAGGAGGCACAGTGGATTGGAAGCCCGGCCTGGCCGGTCAGCGCGGCCGATTACTGGCCGCTCCGCTTCTTGCCGATCTGGCCTGGCGCACTTACCGGCGTACCCTGGACCTGCGTTTTCTGGAGGAAACCCAATCAGGGCTGAATGCCTTCAGCCAATGCTGGTTTACCGAAGACCACGATCGTGATCTTGACGGTTTCCCTGAATGGGATCACCCCCTGCAGACGGGTCTTGAAGATAATCCGGCATTCACGGTCTGGCAGGCTGGCGGAGCAGGAGCTGAAATCTCTGCTGCAGAATGCCCGGCTCTCCCGGCAATGCTAGCGCGGGAAATCCTTTCCCTGGCAAACATCGCCGGGGTGCTGGGCCAATCGGAAGAAAACCAACGCCTGGAATCAAAATCCAGGGAGCTAAGCCGCCTGACGGAGGAATGCTGGGATGACTCTGCAGTTCTTTATCACTGTCGCGACCGCTCGACCCACCGCAGCCAGGCAGCTAAATCCCTTGGAGGCCAGAGCGGCCCGGGGAATCTTGCTCCAGGCCGATCCTTCCGGCAACCTGTGCGCCTGCTGGTAAGGATCACGTTCAAGAGTGAGGCCACACGTCGCCCGGAGATTGTTTTGCATGGTCAGGATGGCGATGCCCCACTATCCGAGCACCTGGAACGAAAGGATTTCAAGTGGGGAACGCATCTGGCAGTTGCCACCACCCGCCAACTTTACACGAGACTGGATGAAATTGAAATATCCGGCGTGGAAAAACGCGACCGGGTTTCCCTGGAGGTCATGGATTTCTCACACGAAGATATCAGCCTCTTCCTGCCGCTATGGGCACACGTCCCCGATTTGCAGCGTGCCCGTACGCTCATCAGCCAGACACTCCTCGCGGCCGATCGCTTTGGGAAGGCATTTGGCTTTCCAACATGTATCTCTGCGAGCAGGCAAAACAAGCCAGGTATGCCAACGGATACTGCCTGCCAGGCAGTCAATCTCCCCTGGAATGCTCTCATCGGCGAGGGATTACTGGCCTACGGTCTGCGGGAGGAAGCTGCCCAGGTCACAACCCGGCTGATGGCCGCAGTGATCCAAAATCTCAAAAAACAACACGCCTTTTTCCGTGCTTACAATTGTGAAACCGGGACAGGCATCGGGGAACGCAACCCACTCCAGGGTCTTGCACCTGTTGGACTGTTCCTTGAGACCTTGGGGGTTGAGGTCCAATCCCCCAGGCGCCTGACCCTGGCCGGAAAGAATCCATTTCCCTGGCCGGTTACGGTAAAATATAGAGGGCTGACGGTTACCCGCCAGGCTGAACAGAGTGTGATCGTCTTCCCGGATGGGCAGACCATCACCTTGAAGGACCCGACCGAAGCAGTCGTGTCCGCCGATTGAAAGGAGGCGCGATGGAACGTCCCCCTATCCGCTATCTTCTGACAGCCATCATCCAGGAACAGGACGTGGATGTGGCCGAGCGTGCCCTGGCCTTGCTGGATGTACCGGTCATTCGCCTGGCTAGTACGGGCGGCTTCCTGGGCCGGCGCAACTCCACCCTGTTCATCGGCCTGCCGGAAGGATTTGAGGAACAGGCACTGACAGCGTTGCGTAAATCCTGCCGCCAGCGTGTTGAATATATGGCCATCCCGATGGAAGGCGCTCCCCTGCCGCTTCCAACCCCGGTGCCGGTTACCGTGGGAGGCGCCAAGGTCTTTGCCCTGCCGGTGGAACGCTACGAGGAGATTTAGCCATGAAATTGATCCTTGCGATAGTCCATGATACTGATGCCGATGCCGTCACCAGTGGATTGACATCCGCCGATTTCCGCGTCACGCGCGTGGCTTCCACCGGGGGCCTGCTGCGGCGCGGCATGACCACCCTGCTGATCGGCCTGGAAGCTGACCAGGTGGATGCCGCCATCGGGATCCTGCGCCAGACATGCACACCAGCCGCCCCGGGCGAAAAACGTGCCACCATTTTTGTGATCCCGGTGGACCGGTTCGAACAGATATAGATCGCCACATAACCTTCATGGGATAGGAGAGAATAATGGAAGCATTGGAAGCCATCCAGAAGCGCAGAAGTGTCCGGAAATTCACCGGCGATATCGTCCCGCGCGCCGACCTGGAAAAAATTGTCGATGCCGGCCGTCTGGCGGCCACGGGGAGCAACCGGCAACCCTGGGAGTTTATCGTTGTCACGGACGCAGAGATGCTGGACAAGCTCACCGTGGTTGGAAAGTGGATGAGAAATGCGGGGGCGATCATTGCAGTGGTGCTCGATCCGTACTCGCATTGGTGGCTCGAGGACGGCTCCGCAGCCATCGAGAACATGCTGATAGCCAGCACTGCCCTGGGATACGGGTCATGCTGGGTGGAAGGCGATGCCTTGCCGCGCGAAGAAGAGTTCAAGGCCATCCTTTACGTCCCCCAAGGGAAACGGCTGCTGGCCCTGATCCCGATCGGTGTGCCGGCGGAATGGCCCACGATCGAGAAGCGACCATTGGAGAGCGTCCTGCACTGGCAAGTCTATTAACTCAACCCCCGCAGGTTTTGAAATCCTCCCGCAGGTTCAATTAATTGATCGGTTCTTCCGATTGAAGCTGCGGGAGGATGTTTTCCCCACAATAAACGAGCAACATCACCGATTTATTGGTGTTTAAAAAAGCATTAGGAGAAAGACAGTGGATACCCTTAAACTGAATCAATATTTACAGGTACTGCAGGATCATAAGAATGAATGGGCCTGTCTACCAATCCCGGAAAAGCTGGCCCTGCTGGAAAAGATCCGCCAGCGGCTGGCATCCAGGAGCGAAGCATGGGTGCAAGCCTCCGTACGGGGCAAACAGATGAGGCTTGACTCGCCGGAGGAAGGTGAGGAATGGACCGGTGGGCCCTGGACGCTGGCAGTGGGAATCAATGGTTATATGGATACCCTGCGTGCTCTTTCCGCGGGTAGGGTCCTCAAACCGAAGGATATTTATACCCGCCGCGACGGCAGGGTGGCAGCCCGGGTGTTCCCAAATACCCTCCTGGACAGTATATTGATGAATGGTGTCACTGCCGAAGTCTGGATGCAACCCGAGGTCACCCAGGCCAACCTGGGCGAAAAAATGGCCGCTTTCTACCAGAAGGAGTGCACAGAAGGAAAAGTCACCCTGGTGCTTGGGGCCGGCAACGTTGCCGGCATCCCACCGCGCGATACGCTCTACCGGTTGTTTGGTCTGGGTCAAGTGGTCCTTTTGAAGATGAGCCCGGTCAATGATTATCTCGGTCCGATCTTTGAAGATATATTTGCGCCTGTCATCCAGGCCGGCTACCTGCGTTTTGCCTATGGGGGCGCCGAGGTGGGCGATTACCTGGTCCACCATCCCGGCGTGGAGGAGATCCATATGACCGGCAGCGTCCGTACCTACCAGACCATCCTGTTTGGCAGCGGCCCGGACGGGGCGGAGCGCCAGCGACATAACCAGCCGTTCCTCACCAAGCCATTCACCGGCGAGTTGGGCGGCGTCACCCCAACGATTGTTGTCCCGGGAAAATGGAGCAAGGCGGACATCCGCTACCAGGCCGAGAACGTGGTCACGATGAAATTGCAGAATTCCGGCTTCAATTGTGTCGCCACGCAGGTGCTGGTCCTCCCGGAGACCTGGGAGCAGCGCGACGAATTCCTAGACGCCATTCGGAAGCTGATGCGCGCACAGCCAGCGCGCACCTCCTATTATCCAGGCGCGGCCGAACGTCAGAAGGAAGCCGTGGCTGCCCATCCAGAGGCCGAAACCCTTGGCGGGGATGTGCCCCGGACGTTCATTACCGGTCTGGATCCGAATGCCGAAGGTGAAATTTGTTTTCAGAAGGAGTTGTTCGGCCCGGTATTTGCGCAGACCAGTTTACCTGGCAAGGATGCCGGCGAATTTTTACGCAACGCAGTCCAGTTCTGCAATGAGAGACTGTATGGCACACTCGGCGCGACCATCCTCATTCATCCGAAAACGATTAAACAACTCGGAGCAGATTTCGAGACCGCACTGACCGATTTACACTACGGTGCGATCGGGGTCAACATTTGGAGCGCGGCCGCATTCATGCTGGTCCAGGCCACCTGGGGCGCCTTTCCGGGTCACAATTCCGCTGATATCCAGAGCGGGATTGGCTTTGTTGGCAATTCCTTCCTGTTCGAGAAACCCGAGCGGACCGTCATCCGCGGTTCCTTCTATCCCTTCCCGCGCACCTGGCTGCACGGCGATCCGGCCTTCCTGCCCAAGCCGCCCTGGTTTGTGACCAACAAGACTGCCCATATCACTACAAAAAGAGTTGCAAGGATCACCCTCGATCAGCGTTTCCGCCATCTGCCTGCCATTCTGCTCTCTGCCCTGAGAGGGTAAGCGACTACCGATAAGTCAGGCCCCGGTTGCTTTGCTGAACCGGGGCTTTGTTTATCCAAGTATAAAATTATCGATCAGCCGTGTTTTCCCCAGATAAACTGCCATCGAAAGCAGCGTCCTGTCGCTGACTGTATCCAATTCCTCCAACGTATCATAATCGGCACAGGAGACATATTGCAGGCGTGCCAGTGGTTCGCCATTGATCATCTCCCGCAGGATTTGCCGCAACGCATCGGCTTTACGTTCGCCATTCTCATAAGCGGCCCTGGCAGCGCTCAGGGAGCGGTACAGCACGGTGGCGGCCTGGCGTTCCTCAGGGTTGAGATAGGTATTCCGGCTGGACATCGCCAACCCATCCGCTTCCCGCATCGTTGGGCAGATCACAATTTCAAGGGGGAAATCCAGGTCCCGGGCCATGCGCCGGACAACCGCGGCTTGTTGGGCATCTTTTTGACCAAAATAGGCCTTGTCTGGCCCGACCGCGTTGAACAGCTTGGCGACGATGGTAGTCACACCCCTGAAATGCCCAGGCCGAACGTCACCTTCCAGGCCTTTCGTCAGCCCTGTCACCTCCACCCAGGTCTGGTAACCCGGTGGGTACATGATCTCTGGCGTGGGCGTCCACACCAGGTCAGTGCCTGCGGCTTCGAGCAGGCCCAGGTCACGCGGCAGGTCACGCGGATATTTTTCCAGATCTTCGCTTGGGCCAAATTGGGTTGGATTGACAAAGATGGAAGCAACCACGCTGACACATTCGCGGCGCGCCCGTTGGACCAGGGAGATGTGCCCCTCGTGCAGAAAACCCATGGTGGGCACCAGCCCAACCGGTCCAGGCAATGCGAGTCTGACAGAGCGCAATTCCTTCAAAGCTGTTACTGTTTTCATGGCTTAACCCTATTGACTTTTTTCTTTTTTTTGCTACACTAATATTAACCCATAATTGGGATCGTGGGGATTCCCTTACAAGGCAATTCCCAAATCACCGCACTTCAAGACACAGGAGGAAATAATGCCAGCTTTAAATAAAGTCCAATTGATCGGCCGGCTCGGCAAGGATCCCGAAAGCCGTTTTACGCCCACAGGGAAACAACTGGTCCAATTCAGCTTGGCGGTCAGCAATCGTTGGAAATCCGCCGAAGGCGAAGCCAAGGAGTCGACTGAATGGTTCAACATCGAGGCCTGGGGGCGAATGGCTGAGATCTGCCACCAGTTTCTGCATAAAGGCAGCCTGATTTATCTTGATGGCCGTTTGCATACCGATAAATACGATGATAAAAGCGGCGCGACCAAATACTTCACCAAGGTGGTGGTCCAGTCCATGCAGATGCTGGATCGCAAGCCGGAGGAGGAGCCGGTTTCAGCGGTGGAAGAGGAATCCGGAGAGTACGAAGCGTAGAGCAAGTTATAAAATCCTACATATCAAATAAGAAAGGCGTAAACGGATGATGTCTCGTTTACGCCTTTATGGATTACTTCGCCTGATGGTATTACAGGCTTGAACGGATATGAACGATATCGCCGTCTTTGACGATATACTCTTTTCCTTCCAGTCTTAGTTTCCCTTTGGATTTGGCTTCGGTCATCCCGCCCAGCTCGATCAAATCCTCATACGCCACCACTTCTGCCCGTACGAAACCGTGCGCCAGGTCCGTGTGGACTTCGGCCGCCGCTTCCACAGCCGTGGCATGCCGGCGGGTTGTCCAGGCACGCACCTCGTCTTCGCCCACGGTGAAAAAGGATTGCTGGTCAAGCAGGTCGTACGAAACGCTGATCATGCGGTTGAGGCTCAATTCGGTGATGCCAAATTCGGACATGAACATGGCTGCGTCTTCGGGCGGGAGTTGAGCCATTTCCATCTCCAGTTTGCCCTGCAAGGCAATCACTGGTGTGTCTGCCCTGACCTCAGGAGTTTTCTGTCCCTCCCCCAGGTTCAACAATACCAGCATGGGTTTGCGGGTTAACAACCCAAACCCGGACAGGAATTTTTCCTCCTCGGGGGAAATCTCCACCCCGCGCAGAGGTTTTTCCGTGGATAGAATTTCGTGCAGGCGGGTGAACAGGGCTGTTTGACGCTCATTCAGCACCTTGTCCGTGCCACCTTTTTTACGTTCTTCGACCAACCGTTCCAGCTTGCGCTCGACAGCGATCAGGTCGTTGAGCAGAAGTTCGCCGTTCATGGAGGCGATGTCACGGGACGGGTCCACGCTGCCGGAAGGCATTGGCACATTGTCATCCTCAAAACAACGCACAACATGGATCAAGCCTTCCATCTGGGCCAACTGGTTCAACAGTGGGCCGGCAAACCCGGACTTGGCCGAGCCGCTATCCAGCCCGGCAATGTCAGCGTAGGTTACTTTGGCATAGATGGTCTTTCTCGGCTTGAACATGGCCGAAAGCTTGTCCACCCGCTGGTCAGGGACATCCACCACCGCAGTGTGGATTTCTATTCTTCCCGCCGAGGCAGTGGTCGGCGCGTTCCCGCGCGTCAGGGCATTAAAGATGGTGGTTTTGCCAGATTGGGGAAAGCCGATGATTCCTAATTTCATCCTTATCCTTTTTAGTTGTGGTAAAATCTGGGCGTTGGCCGGAGTGGCGGAACTGGCAGACGCGCACGACTCAAACTCGTGTTCCCTTACGGGATTGTGGGTTCAATTCCCACCTTCGGCATTATATCAATAAAATTCCCTTTGTCGGGGAGTAGCGCCTGCGTATGTGGGACAGGTTGATCGTCAGCACGGAGTTAATTCTCCCGGTCGCCTGTGCGCTTGTGCCCAGCATGGGTACTTTCCAGCGTTCGCGAGACCGCCATCCTGGTGGTCGCGCGTTTTTTTATCTCTACAGGAAGAACCCTTCTCCAGCAAGTTTTCCTGGATTCAATGGGATAAAATAGAACTGAAACTGTTCCACCCATCTCGTTTTCCCGGAGGTAAGCCAATGCCTGGAATGAATGATATCCTGGCCCTCATCCTTGCGGGTGGACGCGGTTCACGCCTCTACCCATTGAATAAACTCCGCTCGAAGCCGGCTGTGCCATTTGCCGGAAAATACCGCCTCATTGATATTCCCATCAGCAATTGCATCAACTCCGGCATCTACCGGATCGATATTCTGACCCAGTACAACTCGCACTCGCTCCACCGTCACATCACCCAAACCTACAACTTTGACACTTTCCATACCGGTTTTGTCGAGATCCTGGCCGCCGAACAAACGCCCGAATCCACCGACTGGTACCAGGGAAACGCTGACGCCGTCCGTAAACAATTATTCCAGCTGCGTTCCTCCCATGCCAAATATGTGCTTATCCTGGGCGGCGATCATTTATATCGCATGGACTACTCAAAAATGGCCGAATTCCACTGGGAGCATGAGGCGGATATTTCCGTTGCTGTCCAGCCGGTCAGGCGTGAAGACGCCTCCAGCCTGGGTATACTTAAACGCGGCCAGGATGGCCGCATCAACCGATTTGTTGAAAAACCCAAGGAGGCTGCCACCCTGTCCGACCTCGCCAGCCGCGCCGACGTGCAGCGTCCATTCCTGTGTTCCATGGGCATCTATCTTTTTAAGACGGAAACTTTGATCGAACTACTGACAGGAAACCCTGGTTTTGATGATTTTGGCGGAGATATCATCCCGTATGCCATCAACAATTGTTCCGTATATGGCTACGACTTTGACGGCTACTGGCGCGACATCGGAACCATTCGCTCCTTCTACGAAACCAACCTGGACCTGACAATTGCCAACCCGGCCTTTAACTTTTACGATACAGAAAACCCGATTTACACCCACCCCCGCCTCCTGCCCTGCTCCACCGTGGAAGAGAGTCTCCTGAAAAATGTGCTCCTGGCGGAAGGCTGCCGCATCCAGAAGGCCGAGATCACCCATTCGGTGATCGGTGTACGCAGCGTCATAGCCACCGGAACAGTCATCAAGGACAGCGTACTTCTGGGCGCCGATTATTACCCCCACGAAAAACCCGCCTCGCCGCCAATCGGCATCGGCCCAAATTGCCATATCGAAGGCGCCATCATAGACAAGAACGCCCGCATTGGCGCAGATGTAGTCATTCGCCCGTTCCCGCGCGGCTCAGAAATCACCACACCTGAGTGGACCGTCCAGGATGGCATCGTTGTAATCCCGAAGAATGCCGTCATCCCGCCTGGCACACGCATCGAGATCGAAAAAGGTTAAGAACCTCAAACAAAGGTTAGTCCAACCATCTACAGGAGATATATTCCTCATGCAGAAGTCTGTTCCTCAGAACAAGGAAATACCAACCTCGCATCAAGATGAAAACTGGCACGCTCTTACACCGGAAGAAGTTCTTGAACATCTCAAAGTCCGCGAAAACGGGCTGACCAGCGCCGAAGTCGCCGACCGGTTGGCGCACTACGGTCCCAATCAACTTACTGAAGCGCCGCGTCCTGGATTTGCCCAACTTCTCTGGCAGCAATTTAATAATTTCATCGTAATACTGCTCATAATAGCTTCCATCGTTTCCGCCCTGCTGGGTGAGTGGGTCGACGCTTCCGCCATCATGGCAATCGTTATTCTGAATGCCATATTGGGGATCGTTCAGGAACAACGCGCCGAGGAAGCCCTGGCCGCCTTAAAAAAGTTGGCCGCACCCGAGGCACGCGTATTGCGAGACGGGCATAATGTTTCAGTTTCTTCCCATGACCTCGTTCCAGGTGACATCATCTTTCTCGAGGCTGGCAACCATGTCCCGGCGGATATGCGCCTGCTCGAAGCGGTCAATTTACAGGTCGACGAAGCTGCATTGACCGGTGAATCTCAAGCGGCGCAGAAGAATGCTGCCATGAAATTGGAAAAAAACATTCCGTTGGGTGACCGCAAGAATACTGCCTTCATGGGAACAACGGTTACCTATGGACGCGGGCGCGGCGTGGTCATCGGCACGGGCATGCGCTCGGAGCTTGGACTGATTGCCAGGATGCTTGAGGGGGTGGACCAGGAAGAAACCCCATTGCAAAAGCGCCTGGACCAGCTCGGAAAAACCCTTGGCATAGGCGCGCTGGCAATCTGTGGGCTTGTTTTTATCGTGGCCGTATGGCGCGGCACTGACCTGGCCATTTTGACTGCACCGGGCGGCGGACTACTGGCTTACCTGAGTGCTGCGAAAAAGCAAATTGTGGATATGTTCATGCTGGCCGTTGGATTGGCAATTGCTGCCGTGCCCGAGGGTCTGCCTGCTGTGGTGACCATCACGCTGGCCCTGGGGATGCGCGAGATGATCCACCGGCATGCCCTGATTCGCCGGCTTTCGTCAGTGGAGACGCTAGGCTCAGCCACCGTCATCTGCTCGGATAAGACCGGCACCCTGACCCAGAACGAGATGACCGTCACACGTGTCTGGGTGGACGGGCAGTTTGTCAATGTGACCGGCTCAGGATATTCCCGGGATGGTGAATTCCAGGTGGGCAGCAAAACAATCGATCGGAGCAAATATCCGGGTATCGGGACTGCTCTCTGGTTGGGCGCGCTGAATAATGACGCCCAGCTTGAGGCGATCGAAGGCGACGACCAATCCTACCGGATCGTCGGCGACCCGACGGAAGGTGCGCTGCTGATCGCAGCCGCCAAGGCAAACACTTACAATGCTGATTTGCACGCTGCTTATCCGCGCCTGGACGAAGTCCCTTTTGACTCTGAACGTAAACGCATGGTCACCATCCACGATATCTGGAAGCCCAATCCCAAGGATGTTTCTCCTTTCAAAGATAACAAATTGACCGGATGGGATGTGATCGCCGTCAAAGGTGCTCCTGACATGATCCTAGATCTATGCTGCTTTTATCAGACGCTGGATGACAATACCAGTGAGATGGACGATGCCACACGCCAGCGGATCCGGGATGCCAACGACGCCATGACCCAGGATGCCCTGCGCGTACTTGGACTGGCTTACCGGGTGGTTAAAGAGGCTCCCAAGGCCGAGTCCGTTGCGGTTGGGGAGTTGGAAAAAGACCTGGTCTTCGTCGGCCTGGTCGGGATGATTGATCCGCCTCGCGAGGAAGTCAAACCTGCCATAGCGAAAGCTGCCCAGGCAGGCATTCGCACCGTCATGATCACCGGCGACTATCCGAACACCGCCCGGGCGGTTGCCCAGGAAATCGGGCTTTTACGGCCCGGCCATGAAATCCTGACCGGCACAGACCTGGATCGGATGAGCGATGACATCCTGAAAAACGAGATCGAGCAGGTGGACGTTTTCGCCCGGGTCTCCCCCGAGCATAAGCTGCGCATCGTCGATGCCCTGCAGGCCAATGGCGAAGTGGTCGCGATGACCGGCGACGGCGTGAACGACGCCCCCGCCATTAAGCGTGCCAATATCGGCGTGGCAATGGGCATCACCGGCACTGATGTGGCCAAGGAGACCGCCGACATGGTGCTGACCGATGACAACTACGTCAGCATCGTCTCAGCAGTTGAGCAGGGTCGGATCATCTACAATAACATCCGCAAGTTTGTCTTTTTCCTGCTTTCTTCCAACGTGGCCGAGATCATGGTCATTTTCCTGGCGACCCTGGCCGGGCTGCCCTCTCCGCTGACAGTCATCCAACTGCTCTGGCTGAACTTGATCACGGATGGAGCTCCTGCGCTTGCCATGGCAATGGAGAAAGGTGATCCTGATATCATGTCCCGCCCGCCGCGCCCGAAGAATGAACCCATCATCAACAAATCCATGCGAGTGGGCATCATCATCCAAACCATCACCCAGACCGGTGCAGTGCTGACAGCTTTTGCCCTTGGGTTATTGTGGGAACTTAATGCGCTTGGACACGGCTTACCCCAGGGCGCCAACCCCCTGACCTTCCTCTTAAATTTTAACTGGCATTCTGTCAATCTGGAAAATCTTCGTACTGCGGAGACGATGGCCTTCATGACCCTATCCTTGTGTGAACTGTTCCGTGCTTACACAGTCCGATCAGAAAGAGCCTCTCTCGCCCGCATCGGTTTCTTCTCAAACAAGTGGATGCAGTATGCAGTCGGGTCATCCATTCTCCTGCTCCTGCTGGTATGCACTGTTCCATTTCTGCAAGGGATTTTCAATACTCATTTTATGAACCTGCAGGAATGGTTGGTCGTTCTCAGCCTGGCTACTATTCCCGCAGTATCCGAGGAGATAACCAAATTCGTCTTACGCCGCCAACGCGCGTAAGGACTGCATGGGAAAGCTTTCTGGCCAGGGAAAGGCGTAAGTACCGCTTTACGACATTCCAAACCTTTAAAATCCCCCACTGGATCGGAACCTTCCGGGCTCCGCTCCAGGGATGTGCCTACCTGCCAACCTGAAGACCGGCCCTGCCGATTTCCTCCGGCACCATAAAAGCGCCTGTCCGGTATTATATTCTGGTCGGCCCGG
>CAVSAF010000019.1:0-171856 GCA_963725805.1 uncultured Chloroflexia bacterium | reverse complement strand
CTGGCGGCAGATTGCGCTTCAGGATGGTGTACAAACCCAGCGCCTTGACCGCCCCTTCCACTACACAAGTCTTCGGGTTATCCACAATATAAGCAGGGATGCCGAGGGCTTTCGTCAGCAGTTTGTCGATCCCTCGCAACAATGCTCCACCGCCGCACAACGCCACACCGCGGTCAATAATATCCGAGACCAGTTCAGGTGGGGTCTTCTCAAGGACACGCCGGGAGGTCTCGGTTACATGTTTTAGCGGATCCTGGAGCGCCTCGACCATTTCGCCCGTGGTCAGGGTAACCGGACGCGGCAGCCCGCTGACCTGGTCCTGTCCCTGCACTTCCAGACTTTCTTCCTTATCCTGCGGAACGGCTGCGCCGATTTGTATCTTCAATTGTTCCGCCGTGCCCGTGCCGATGATAACCCCATATTTCTTGCGCACGTAGGTGATAATGGCTTCGTCCATCGACATTCCACCGGAGCGCATCGTCTCGGCAGCGACGATGCCGTACATCGAGATGACGGCTGCCTGCGTAACTCCGCCGCCCAGGCAAATGACCATGTTGCCGGAAGGCGAATTGACCGGAAGGTCCACGCCGAGTGCCGCCGCCAAAGGCTGCTGGATAAGATAGGCATCCCGGCTGCCTGCCTGGAGCACTGCCTCGTGAACAGCACGAGATTCCACGCTGGTGACGCCGTAAGGAACGCTGATCATCACACGCGGGCGGAAGAAACGCATTGGCCCGCCGACATGCTGGAGAAGGTAGCGCAGCAAGGCTTCCGTGATCTCGTAATCCGCCACCACGCCATTATGCAGAGGGTATGCCACCTCGATGGTCTCCGATTGTACGCGACCTGACATATCGCGCGCCGCCTTGCCGAATTCAACCATTTTTTGCTCTTCGATGGCAATGGCCACCACCGTCGGCTCATCCACAAGAATGCCTGAGGAATCGGCTATCCGGGTCTGGATGGTACCAAGATCTATCCCCAGGTTTTTTGAAAAAGAAGCCATGTCATCTCGATTCGTCGGGTGTCCGCGAGGGTTTGGCGGGTCCGTGCCTGTAACGTCTAACCGCATCCAATCGCAAATTGGATTTGCGCAGGGCAGCCTCCATCATCAAGTAGCTCTCCGAGTTCAGCTGGGACGCCTTTTGCCAGGCTTTCCTCGGCGCGCTTGCGGGCTGCTTCGGCGCGCTGAATATCAATTTCTTCCACGTTTTCCGCCGCATCTGCCAGGACGGTGATAATGTCCGGCTGGATTTCGGCAATTCCACCGGATACAGTGAAAACAGTCTCCTGTCCTTGCGAACGCACCCTGATAATACCGTACTTAAGAGTTGTCAGGAGGGGCGCATGATGCGGCAAAATACCCATCTCCCCTTCCGTGCCGGGCAGGAGCACCATATCTGCATCCCCCTGGAAGACAATGCGATCTTGTGAGACGATTTCGCAGCGGATGGTCATTTCAACAATTCTCTACACTGGAACACATGATCCTTATTTTCCAAGGTTGACTGCCTTTTCACGTACATCATCTATCGTACCAGCCATCATGAATGCCTGTTCAGGCAGATCATCGCATTTTCCATCCAGGATCTCGCGGAAACCGCGTATCGTTTCCTTGATAGGTACATAGCTTCCCGGGGTGCCGGTAAACACTTCCGCCACGAAGAAAGGCTGGGAGAAGAAGCGTTCTATCTTGCGGGCACGCGAAACAACCAACTTGTCGTCCTCGCTCAGTTCGTCAATGCCGAGGATGGCAATGATATCCTGCAGATCCTTGTAGCGCTGAAGGATGCGCTGACATTCGCGGGCGGTGTTGTAGTGATCTTCTCCAACAATGTTTGGGTCCAGGATTCGGCTGGTGGAGGCTAATGGGTCGACCGCTGGATAAATGCCCTTTTCAGCGATGGAACGCTCCAGCGCGATGGTGGCATCCAGGTGCGTAAACGTGGCAACCGGAGCGGGATCTGAATAGTCGTCGGCCGGGACATAGACGGCCTGCATCGAAGTGATCGAGCCATGCCGGGTGGAAGTAATGCGTTCCTGCAATTCGCCCATCTCGGTCGCCAGGGTCGGCTGGTACCCCACCGCGGAGGGCATGCGCCCCAACAACGCCGACACTTCCGATCCGGACATGGTAAAGCGGAAGATATTATCGATGAAGAGCAGAACATCGCGGCCCTGGTCGCGGAAATATTCCGCCATGGAAAGCGCCGTCAGCGCAACGCGCAGACGCACACCGGGCGGCTCGTTCATCTGACCAAAGACCATGACGGTATCCTTCATGACACCCGATTCAACCATTTCACGATAGAGTTGCGTGCCTTCACGGCTGCGCTCGCCCACCCCGGCAAAGACCGAATTGCCCTGGTGCACCGTGGCAACGGAACGGATGAGTTCCTGGATGACAATGGTCTTGCCAACGCCTGCTCCGCCAAAGATGCCTGTCTTGCCGCCTTTTGTGAAAGGTGCGATCAAATCGATCACCTTGATGCCAGTTTCGAAAATCTCGGTGCGGGTGGATTGCTCGGAGAAAAGCGGCGCCGGGCGATGAATGGGATAGCGCTCATCGACTGCGACCGGCCCTTTTTGATCCACCGGCAGACCCAGGACGTTGAAGATCCGGCCCAAGGTCGCTGGTCCCACCGGCACCATAATGGGTGAACCGGTAGCCATGGCAGGTAAACCACGCTGCAAGCCGTCGGTTGTGTCCATCGAGACGCACCGCACCCGGTTTATGCCCAGATGTTTTTCAACTTCCAACACCAGCGGTTCGCCGCTGCCGCGTGGAATTTCGAGGGATTCAAACACATCCGGGAGATCGCCTTCGGGGAATTCCACATCCACCACGCTTCCCTGCACCTGCGTTACACGGCCAACTGATTTCGCCATTTACTACCTCCAAAAGATCAATAACACATTTAAACCTGAGGTAGTAACGACTTCCCTGCACAGTCCACAGGACTGCGAAGTCGTTACTACAATTTATTCCTGCACCATTGACTTGGCCAGCGCTTCCGCTCCGCCAGCGATATCCAGGAGATCGCTTGTAATTGTTTGCTGGCGTACCTTGTTATATTGCAGTTGCAGGTCGGATACCAATTCGATGGCATTTTCAGTCGCGTTGCTCATTGCAACCATACGGGCCGCATGCTCCGATGCCAGACTTTCCAGAATGGCCTGATAGACCTGCAAAGCGGTAAAACGCGGGATGATCTCATCCAGAAGTTCATCTTCCGCGGGTTCATAAATATATGCTGCAGTCAAACGCTGGTGTGCAAAATCCTGCACTCTTCCCGCTTGATCGCCAATTTCCAGCGGAAGCAACTTTTTTATCACCGGCTCCTGCCTGACCATATTGATAAAGTCGGTATAGACCAGGAAAACCTCGTCCACCTCTCCTTTGAGGAACTCATCCACTGCCACGCGACCAATCGCCGATACATCCGCGAAGGATGGCGCGGGCGGGAGATTGGCGAACTCGGCGATGACCTGCTTGCGGCGCCGCAAGAGCATATCGCGTCCTTTGCGCCCGACGGCTATATAGAGTACTGGAACATGAAAATGGTCAAAACGCTGGGTGACGAAACGGATAATATTGGTATTGTACGCACCTGCCAGGCCCCGGTCGCCGCTGATAACCACTACAAGAACGTTATGGATCTCAGGTCTGCGGGCCAGAAGCGGGTGCAGGACTGTCCGTCCGGGTTGATTGGCGATATGCGTCAACACCTGCCAGGCTTTAGTGGCATAGGCGCGCGTCGCGGTGACTGCCGCCACTGCCTTGCGGACTTTGCTGGCACTGACGGCCTCCAGGGCACGCGTCACCTGCGAGATACTTTTGACACTGCGGATTCGCATCCGCATTTCACGGGCTGAAGCCATAGGGTGGTCAAATAGTCGGAGAGTCTGATAGTCTGATAGTCATTACTGCCAGGTTGATTGGAAAGAGGTCAGTGCCGCGCGTAATTTCTTTTCTGTTTCTTCGGTAATACTTTTGTTCGCGGCGATATCTTTACCCAGTTCCGGGTGGGAAGTGGCCAGGTAACGCAATACCTCTGTTTCCCATTTCCTCATACCTTCCACCGGCACATTATCGGCGAAACCATTCGTCCCGGCGAAGATGACCATGACCTGGTTCTCGAGCGGCATGGGCTCGTACTGCGGTTGCTTCAGGATTTCCTGCATGCGTTGGCCGCGTGTCAGTTGCGCCTGCGTGGATTTATCCAGGTCCGAGCTCATCAGGGCAAACGCGGCCAGTTCGCGGTATGTGGCCATATCAATGCGTAATTTACCAGCCACTTGTTTCATTGCCTTGGTCTGCGCCGCACCGCCTACACGCGAAACGGAAATCCCCACATCTACTGCCGGGCGGATACCGGCGTTGAACAGGTTGTTAACCAGATAGATTTGGCCATCCGTGATGGAGATGACATTGGTGGGAATGTAGGCCGAGACGTCACCCAGCAGGGTTTCGATGATCGGCAGTGCCGTCAACGAGCCGCCCGAACCGCCCAGTTTGATCACCTTGTACTCTTCGGAGTTTTCCAGCAACTTGCAAGCCTGCCCGGCATCATGCCTGGCCATGGGGCCTGAGAAGACTTTGCCATCGAGGGCATCTCTTTCCACCGCCAGATCGTTTTTGAAATCATTCCTGACAATAACGTACTTGTTTGCCAGACGGGAGGCGCGTTCCAACAGGCGGGAATGCAGGTAGAAGATATCACCTGGATAGGCTTCACGCCCCGGCGGGCGGCGCAGGAGCAGGGAAACCTGGCGATAGGCCCAGGCATGCTTGGAAAGATCGTCATAGATGACCAGGGCATCCCGGCCCTTCTCCATGAATTCTTCACCGATGGCACACCCTGCGTAGGGAACGATATATTGCAGCGCAGCAAACTCGTCCGCTGCCGCCAGTACAACTATCGTGTGTGCCATGGCACCGTGCTGTTCCAGAATACCAACAGTCCGGGCAACCGCGGCCTTTTTCTGCCCGATGGCAACGTAGATACAGATCAGGTCTTTGCCCTTTTGGTTGATGATGGTATCAATGGCGATGGCTGTCTTGCCAGTCTGCCGGTCACCAATAATAAGCTCGCGCTGGCCGCGCCCGATGGGGATCATCGAATCAATCGCCTTAATACCAGTCTGTACCGGGGTATCCACGTCCTGACGTTCGACCACGCCGGCCGCAATGCGTTCAATCGGTCGGTAATCCGTAAACTTGACCGGCCCTTTGCCATCCACCGGTTCGCCCAGGGCGTTGACCACGCGGCCGATCAAACCATCCCCGACCGGGACCGAGGCGATCCGGCCGGTGGCACGCACTTCCATCCCTTCGGCAATTTCGGAATAATCGCCCATGATGATGATACCAACGGCATCCTTCTCCAGGTTGAAAGCAATGCCCATGACGCCATTGGCGAACTGCACCAGTTCCTGCGCCTTGATGTTCGCCAGGCCAGTGGCACGCGCAATCCCATCACCCGCCTCCAGGACCATGCCAACATCGGCGATATTCATCTTCGGCTCGAAGGATTCGATTTTCTTCTGCAAATCACTCGTGATCTGTTTAATAAGGTCTGTCATGTATTCTCCACAAGAAGAGTTAACCCGGTCAAAAACCTGCTCCAGAAGACTGGAGTAATTTTACTACTCATAGTGCTATCGCCGCCGTTCGCGTAGCATCCCCGGAGCAGCTTGCCCCCAGCCATGGGGGAAGCGTAGGGGACCCCGGCGGCGAGGATGCCCCTTCGGGGTACAGGCGCCGCCTTGAGCAGAATTTTTATAATCCTAAGCCGTTAATTCTTCCACTTGTTTCTGATCCAGCCGTGTTATCAGTTCAACCAGTATCTTCACCGCATCATCATAATCCTTGCGGTGGATGATCGAGCTATGAGAATGAATATGGCGCGCCGGGACAGCCAGTACCACAGTGGGGACGCCAGTCTTGAAAAGGTGGATCGCGCTGCCATCTGTGGCTCCGCCTTCCAGGGAGGATAATTGAATATTGATATCCAGGTGCCTGCCGCATTCCAGCACCAGGTCACGCAGTTTCAGGTTCGGGATCATGCGGGCGTCAAAGATCACCAGCGAGGGTCCTCCCCCCAGCTTGATGGCCGATTCTTCGGGTTTGATACCAGGCACATCCCCGGCAATGTCGGATTCAAGGACAATGGCCACGTCCGGCTGGACAGCTTCCACGCTGGTGGTCGCCCCGCGTACCCCAACCTCCTCCATTACCGTCGCCGTGGCAAAGATGTCATTGGGATGCGGGCGGTTTTTCAAAACCTGCAACGCCGAAATCATCAGCGCCACGCCCACCCGGTCATCGAAAGCCTTTGAAAGGTAGGTCCTGCCGTTCGCCAGGATCTGGAAATCGGCGCGCGGGATGACCGGATCCCCCAGCTGCACACCGGCTTCCTTTACCTCGACCTCGCTGGATGCGCCGATATCAATATACATATCCTTGCGCACCACGACCTTCTGGCGTTCCTCGGCAGTCAGCATATGCGGCGGCTTGGCGCCAATGACGCCGGTCACATCGCCTTTGATCGTCTTGATGAGCACCCGCTGGCCAAGCAGCACCTGGTCAAACCATCCGCCCAGGGGTATGAATTTGATGAAACCTTCCTTGGTGATTTGTTTCACCATGAAGCCGATCTCATCCATATGGCCGGCCAGCATCACCCGTGGCGCGGCCGCCTGGCCTTTCTGCTCACAGATGACACTGCCAACTTTATCCTGCGTTAGCTCCCCCAACGATCCCATATAATTACGCACAACTGCCCGGATGGGAGATTCGTATCCGGGCACACCATGGGTTTCGGTTAATTCTTTGAGAAGGTTTTCGGTCGCATCCATATAATAAAATGCCTCCAAGGTATATTAGGAACTTGATCTCCTGGATTTCCCCTTAACAAGAATAGATGCGGGGGTACAGGCAGGTAATAATACCTGAAAGGAATACACTTGTCCAGTTGGCGTTTCTATTAAAAAGTAGCGTGATTTGGTTGATTACCCCACCAACCGGGAAATCCCAAGCGCGATGAGCAGGCTCAGGACTTCCAGTCCAAACAACCCGGCGAAGATGTACAGGACGATCATCCAGGCAGATGTTCCTGCCTGTTGGCGAACCTCCTGCCCCTCAGCCAGTTGGCGGACGGCCTGCGCCGCCTGGCTCGCCGCAACTTGAAGCGGACGAATCCCGCCTGCCCAAAGCCAGCCCTTTGCCGCCTGCGGGATGATCAGCTTGTCGCCGTAATATTGGTCAAGCCATTTTCGCAGTAATTCGGGCGGGTCAATGGCCAGGTCGCCGGGGATGAGTACAGCTTTAGGGGTGGCATCCTGCGGAACCGGCTGGCTGGCAGTCTGGATGACGGCAGGGAGGCGTGGCATCTGCTTGTGGAGGGCTGCCAGGACGGCCTGTCCAACCGCCCCGTCGCCCGGGTCAAATATCAGCACCGGGAAGAGCGCATGTTTCTCCGCCAGTGCCTTGGAAGCCAGTTTGCCATCCTTGCCGAGCATGGTTCCGTGGTATAAACCCAGGCCAATGAATAGGAATAGATACACCAGATTGTGAAGAACCTGTTGGAGCAGATTTTCCAAAGGGTTTCCCAAAAGTGAACGCAAGAGCAGGTTAAGCGCGCCGACAGCGGTAATCATTCCACCCACTACACTGACAAATAAGGCCAGGTAAAGATACACCTTGCGAATGATCGAACGGCGGGCATGGTCGCCTTCATCACCAGTGGCCTGCGCTCCCTTTTGCATCTGCCGCCAGGCCAGCCACCAGAGTGGTAATCCTACAAACAGGGTCGACAGGGCAGCCGCCAGGCGTGGGCGCAGCACATTTGCCCAGACGATTTTGCCGATCGAAGCATCCACCACGAACGCAAGCAACATTCCAAGACCAATGAATGCGGCCCCCAACCCGATGACAGATAGGATGTAAGAGTAAAGGCGCCGCATCCCGGCCCGGCGCGGGGCCTCGGCAGACTCGGTAATGGCTCGGTCCAACCAGCCCCCATAGTACGCCCAAACACCCGCCAAGGGAATCCCGATGGACAGGGGCCCGGTTACCTTTTGGATGAGATTGGAAATGGTCACCGATTCACCCAAAACGACCCGAAAGATTACATCGATGACCACTCCTCCGGAAGCAAGCACCGCCACCACTCCTGCCAAAGACAGAAAATACAGGATCCCCAGTCGCAGGGTGCTCTCGCGTTCCGCTTGCTCGACCAACGCCTCCTTCAAGGTCTTCCAGACAAAGTACCACAGCGGCACGCCGATCAATGCCAGGACGATTCCATGCGCTCCACTGCTGCGATATTGATATACAAATTCGCCGGCAAAGCCATTCAGGATGAATTGCAACAACTGCTGTACGGAGGCAATAACGAGGGCGAGGCTGTAGATGAGCCAGACGTGCCGATAGATTCGGCGGATGTCAATAAAGGCATCCTTCAAAGCAATGGCCCGCCAGTCTGCCCGCAGGACGACTACGAAATAAGCCGCAACGATCGCATTGATCACGATGGCGATCAGATTATCGCTCCAGGTTTGGTTTGGGCCAAGGATGACTTGCGACGAAGAAAGTCCCACTGCTTGAAGCGCGAGCCGGTCCAATAACGACAGGGTACTTTGCACAATAGGAATCAGGGTTCCAAGCAGGGCGCCGTAAAGGAAAGCGGCTCGCACACCTGAGCTCCGCTCCTCCACCTCCCGTCGTGCAAAGCGTTCGGCCATCCACCAGTGGAATCCGAAGACTGGCAATCCAACCAGGATTAAAGCCAATCCCCGGGCCAGGATGGCAGCTGCCCCACAGGCGGCCATTCCTTGGCCGCAGAAGAACGAACGCGCTAGACCGACCATCCCCCAAATAACAATTTCCAGGCTTACGATGGCTACCGCATAGAAATACAGGCGCCTGACAGTGCGCATGGAATCTCCTGTCTTCTATGGTTTTACCGGCACAGGTGTCGGTTGGTACCAATCCCACCCCCAGTAAGGAAAGGGAAGGTATGTGATTTTCCAGGCACCGTTCTGGCTTGTGAGCGTGCCCTTATCGGCATTGGCCCCGCCATTGTTGAGAAATCCGTTGCCGGGGTACTGGATGGTGACATTTACCCAGGCTTCCCCGTCCTCCAACATCTGCACACTCCCGATTTGCAGCGCAGTATTGCTGGTGTCCAATTGTTTCGTCAGGAATGCTTGGCGGAAAGCCTGGTAAGTTGGCTTGTTCCCCTTATCGGCCAGGTAGCCATAAGCGCGTTGGTAATCGTGCAATTGCAAGGACACGGCATAGTTGTAAAGCACCCCTTCAGGCATATCTTCACGTCCATAAGCCGGCTTTTCATTCCTGACAAAAAACAAAACCAGCGCCGCCGTCACCAGTAAACCGATGAAGATCAGGATCCCCAACAAAAAACGGTCTTGTTTCATGTATCCTTGCCTCTCACTGCCAGGTTCAAGGGATAGGTCTATATTTGGACATATTGTATCCTATTATCACTTGAAATCCCGAACAGATTGGCTTTGAAATGAAAAAGCCTGCAGGTGATTTTGCCTCCCGCAGACTTTTTACTCACATTAATCCTGTAACTGCGCCTGCAACTTCCCGGCTGTTTCCCGGAAGGCTGCCAGGCGCTCGCGTTCCTTCTGGACGACTGCCGCCGGGGCTTTATTGGCAAAGTCTGAACCCAACAATTTCTCCAGCCGCTCGATCTGAACCTGGGTCTCGTTCAATTCCTTCTGAAGGCGCACCTGTTCCGCTTCCAGGTCCACCATTCCGGAAAGGGGGACATGGATTTCCACTCCACTAGCGATGAGGGCAATGCTGTCCTCCGGTTTTGCATCCATTTTTTCAAGAATGGAGAGTCGGGAAAAATCGAGGCCTGCCAGGGTGGCTATCAGGCTGGATTGCTCCTGGAGCAGCCTGGTCTTCGATCCGCCGGCCAGCATTGCCGGGAGACGTTTGGCCGGGCTGACCTTTTTTTCGGCGCGCAGATTGCGGATGGACCGGATGATTTCCTGGAGCAGCCCAAAGTCTGCCAGCCGCTCAGTCTCCCAGCCTTCTTCAAGACGCGGCTCCGGCCAGGCCGCGATGATCAGTGCTTCAGGCCAGTCCGCAGCGAGTTCTTTCAGAGGCGAAGCCAATACGGCCTTGCGCAGGTGGCCCCACAATTCCTCGGTCACAAAAGGCGTGATGGGATGCAGCAGGCGCAGGCACATGTCCAGAACCCGTACCAGAGTGATCACTGTCTGTTCTCTGTTCTCTGGTCTCTGCATTTGCAGCTTGGCGGCTTCCACATACCAATCGGCAAAATCATTCCAGAAGAACTCGTATATTTGCCTCCCGGCCTCGCCGTACTGGTAGGACTGGAACAGCCGTTCCACTTCACGCACCAATGCCTGCAGCCGCGCCCAGATCCAGGAATCCGCCAGGGTCCAGGAGGATTGACCATCGACAATGGACGATGGACCGCGGTCAATGGTCTGTCGTCCGTCGTCTGGCAGGGAAGCAATCGCCGAAATCACAAATCTACCCGCATTCCAGATCTTGTTGGCAAAGTTGCGGTTGCCTTCCACTTTCTTAAGGCTCAGGTTGGTATCGTTGCCGGGGGTGGACCCCACCAAAAGGGTGAAGCGCAGTGCGTCCGTGCCGAACTCTTCCATGACCGGCAGCGGGTCGATCCCGGTGCCCTTGCTCTTGGACATCTTCTGTCCGTCCGCGTTGCGCACCAGGCCGTGCAGGTAGACCGTCTCGAAGGGCACCTTCCCGGTAAACTCCAACCCGTCCATGATCATGCGTGCCACCCAGAAGAACAAAATGTCGTAGGCGGTTTCCATCATGGTGGTCGGGTAGAAATACTTGTAATCCGGTGTTTCCTCCGGCCAGCCCAGCGTGGAGAACGGCCACAGGCCCGATGAGAACCAGGTATCCAGCACATCCGGATCCTGGTGGATGTTCTTGGAGCCGCAGTGGGCGCATTGGGTCGGATCCACGCGCTGGCAGGTTTGTTTGCCGCAGTCGTCGCAGTACCAGACCGGGATGCGGTGCCCCCACCACAACTGGCGCGAGATGCACCAGTCCTGGATGTTCTCCATCCAGTTGTAGTAGACCCTCTCGAAGCGCTCCGGGATGATGCGGACGCGCCCGTCCCGGACGGCGGCCAGCGCCGGTTCCGCCAGTGGCTTGATCTTGACGAACCACTGCTCAGAGACCATCGGCTCGACGATCTCACCGCCGCGCTCCGAGCGTGGTATGTTGATGGTATAGGTTTGCTCCTTGATGACCAGGCCGGCCGCCTTCATGTCGGACCATAATTTTTCCCGGCATTCAAAGCGGTCCATGCCAGCGTAGGGACCGCCGATCGCGGTCACTCTCGCTTCCCGATCCAGCATCGAAAGCACCGGCAGCCCGTGCCGCTGACCGATCTCGTAGTCGTTCGGATCGTGGCCGGGGGTGATCTTGAGTGCCCCGGTACCAAACTCGCGCGTTACGTACGCATCCGCGATGACCGGGATGGTGCGTCCCAGCATCGGCACGACCACCTTCCTGCCGACAAACTTCCGGTAGCGTTCGTCGTCTGGATGGACAGCCACTGCCGTGTCACCCAGGATGGTCTCCGGGCGGGTGGTGGCGACTGGGATATATTCTTCATCAGAGACCCTAAGTGCTCCCGTCGCCGTCCTCGGCGGCGGGGACGCCGCCTGGAGCGAGGCAGTATTGGAGACCTCGGAGGCCTCCGGGACCAACATGTACTTGAAATAATACAATTTCCCCGGTTCCTCGGAATATTCCACTTCCAGGTCACTGACGGCCGTCTTCAAGCCGGGCGACCAGTTGATCAGGCGCGGGCCGCGGTAAATCAGTCCCTTCTCATACAGGCGTACAAAAGCCTCGCGCACCGCCTTCGACAGGCCCTCGTCCAGTGTGAAGCGTTCACGTTCCCAGTCGCAGGAGGCCCCGATCTTGCGGATCTGGCTGGTGATGATGCCGTGGTATTTCTCCTTCCACTGCCAGACCCGCTGGATGAATTTCTCACGCCCCAGTTCTTCACGCGTCACCTCTTCGGTACGCAGCAGGTCGTTTTCCACCTGCAGCTGGGTGGCAATGCCGGCATGGTCCGTTCCGGGTACCCACAGCGTGGGGACACCCTTCATGCGCTGGTAGCGGATCATCAGGTCTTCCATCGCCACGAATAAGACATGGCCCACGTGCAGCTCGCCGGTCACATTCGGCGGAGGGATCGAGATCACGTAAGGCTTTTTGGTCGGGTCGAAATCCGGACGGTTTGGGTCGTTGGACGGCTTGAAATAGCCGCCCTGCTCCCACATGGCGTAGATACGCGGCTCGGTGGAGCGGAAATCGTAGGCTTTGGGAAGGTCATATCGATTGTTCATTTGTTCACCTTGTGATGTCTCTGTTCAGCCCAATCCAGGGTGATATTTTCACGGCTGCCCAATCTTTCGTAAAGCTCGCCGGTGTGCTCCTGGATATGGCGGATATTGATGATCTGCAATTCCATCTTGCTCAAGCGGTTCCCGAGGAAGCCCGCACCCGCTTCCAGGTCGGTCAGGGGGATACGGTCCGTCACCTTTCCTTCGACGAAAGCCAGGTATTCGAGAATTTCTTCCCTGGCAATCGGATTTCCCGGTTGTGGCTTGTGATGCTTTCTCCAGGGAACGAAATCCTTGGGATTGATCTGTAAATATTTATGCGCATAATAAAGCGTGTGATAGGCTTTTAACCAGAATTTATCCTCGTCCTCTGGGGCATCCCAGACCCAAGGCGGACACTTGATGATGGCCTGTTTCAGCATGGCGAGTGCGGAAAAATACTGGGATTGGAGGATCTCTTTTATATCCATATTTTCTCCAGATTAAAACAAAATGCCTTTCGTCCATCCTGAGGACGAAAGAACAATTCTTCCGCGGTACCACCTCGATTCACCCTTAAGGGTGCGCTCCATCCGGACCATTATCCGGCTCCGGCTGTAACGGGCCGATCCCGTGCTGGTCTACTTTCACGAAGATTTCTTCAGCAGTATTCCAGGCGACTTCAGCGCCGCTGTCCCGTGGAGACTTTCACCGTGCATCTCCTTCTCTATCAGGCCGCGCCCCGCTTACTACTCCTGGATGGTGAAAGGGATTATACGCGCTGGAGGAACAAGCGTCAAGCGGTAAAATTATTCCGATTACCTGCCTGCACCTGTGTGTATTGGCACAGGTGATCCCTGTTCCCTTCTTTCCACTCTCTGTTCTCTTTTATGGTATCCTTGGCGTATCATATTCGCTTGCGGGAGAGACCATGTACATTGCGATTGAAGGTGTCATCGGCGTTGGCAAGACCACCCTGGCGCGCCTGCTCCAGCCGGCCTTTGACTCCGAATTACTGCTGGAAGTCTTCGAGGAAAATCCGTTCCTCTCGGATTTCTACAGCGACCGTGAACGCTATGCCTTCCAGACCCAGATCTTCTTCCTGCTCAGCCGTTACCACCAGCAGCGCCGTGGGGTCAAGACCATCCTGGAATCCGGGAAGACGCTGTTCTCCGACTATACCTTTGCCAAGGACAGCCTGTTCGCCCGCATTAACCTGAAAGGTGATGAGCTGGAAATGTACAAGCGCGTCCACGAGGCGTTGGCTGAGAAGATCGTCATGCCCGACCTGCTGGTCTACCTGTGCGCTGACACCGACGTGTTGATGCAACGCATCGCCTCGCGCGACCGCTCTTACGAGCGCAATATGGAACGCAGCTACATCCAGGATCTCAACCGGGCTTATGAAGAATTTTTTTCCAAGCCATATGAGGAGACCCCCGTGTTGACCATCGACACCAACCCGCTCGATTTCGTCCATGTCCCCGCACATCTCAAGCTGATCGAGAACCGCATTCGTGCGGCCCTCAACTTGTCACCTTACCAGGCGGAACTTCCCTTGGATAAGTGAGCCGTCCATGCTTATTTCCCGCAGGCATCTTCTTCGTATTGCCAAAGAAACCGCTCTGAAGAGCACCCTGTCTGATCCCGGGTTGGTGGCGGCTTACCTGACCGGGTCCCTGCGCAGCGACAATCCGTTCCTTGGAAATGCCACTGATATCGATATCGTTTTCATCCATGAAGGGGAACTGAAAACTCACCGTGAGATCATCCCGCTGACCCCCGAAATCCACCTGGATATTTTTCACAATCCACGCAGTCTCTACGACCGGCCCAAAGAACTGCGCGTCCATCCCTGGCTTGGACCGGAACTTTACGATCCTTTGCCTCTATACGACCCTCAGCACTTCTTTGAATTCATTCAGGCGGGAGTGCGGGACAGGTACAACGAACCGACCAACCATCAATTGCGTTCACAAAACCTGGCGGAGAATGCCCGCCAGGTTTGGAGCAACTTGCAAACTTCCCAGATCCATGGTCCGGAACAGGTACTGGGTTATCTGAAATCCATTTCCCTGGCTTCCAATGCCGTCGCCCTGCTGACCGGGGATCCGCTGGCCGAACGGCGCTTCCTGCTCCAGTTCCCTGCCCGCGCCCGGGCTGCCGGCCAGCCGGGTCTCGCTGCGATGGTTGTAAGCCTTTTGGATAGAAACCAGGTCGATAAAACCTCCCTGGCAGGCTTCCTGCCGGAGTGGGAGAAATCTTTCATCGAGGCAGCCGCCATCCCGACCGTCAACCGGCGCATTGCCGCCGCCAGACTTGGATACTATCGCCTGGCCTTCGATTCCATGCTGGAAAGCGAAACACCGCAGGCCATGCTCTGGCCTTTGATGCTTACCTGGACACTGTCCGCAGCTGTCCTCCCGCCCGGGATGGAAAATCACTGGCAATCTGCCTGTGCAACACTGGGACTGGATGAGGTCTCCTTTGGTGAGAGTCTGGATGGTCTGGATCATCTTCTGGATACTGTCGAAGCGCTCCTGGAAAATATGAACGATGGCCAGGTCTTGTGATGTACCATATATGGTGCTTCTAACAAGCCAGCTGTGTTGCCAAACTGTGGATAACTGCCCAAAAACTGTGGATAAACCGCGCGGATTGTGGAGAAGTCGCTCAATTGTTCGATTTTAGCCCCCCATATCTGGCTGGCATTTCATTCCAAATCCAATATCTGGCCGGGCTTAAAACCAGTCCACAGGGATCATGGAAAGCCATGTTTTTTCTCACAACTTTCTCCACAGGTTATGGAATTTCCTATCGGAGCGGCCTCCCAGCCCTTGGTCTTGGGCACCCCGTCCGGTCATATGTGGGGGCTTTTTGTGGTTCTCCACATATCCACAGTACCTACTAAGACTACTATTATTCATATCAATAAATTCATATGTGGAGGAATGAATGACTTTCTTCCGTTTCGATGAATTGACCTGGCCGGAAGTTTCTGCCTTGCCTCGAGAGACGCCGCTTATCCTGCCGATTGGCAGCCAGCCAGACCAGGAGACAATCTCTGCATTGCTTCAACCAGCCCGACCCATTGGGCTGCTTCCTCCCATCCCTTTCGGTTGGACCGGAAGCGGACTGGATGTCCCCGTGGAAATTTTCAGTGCAGTGGTGCGTAACCTGATCGGTAATCTACTGGAAGATGGCTTTACGGGAGTCCACGTTCTTGTCCCCTCCCATATGGACCTGGGGAAAGATATTCCGCAATTGCATTTGCCCGGGAAGTCTTTCCACGTTCTTCGTTTTTCTGAACAAGATACCGAAAAGGTGGTCATCCTTCCCATTGGACACACTGAACAGCACGGGTACCATGCGCCGTTATCCACCGATTCGCTTATCATCGAAGCGATCGGAAATGGCACTGCGCAGGCCGTCCCGCGGGATGCGTTGTGCTTGCCGGTTTTTCCGTATGGGGTCAGCACGCACCGGCGGTCGTTCCCCGGCACGTTCAGTGTCGGCGGGCGGGCCTTTGAGGATTTCTGGCTGTCGGTCGTGGATGCGCTTGTGGCGCATGGGTGCACGCGCTTCTACCTGATGAGCGGGCACGGCGGGAATTGCTCATTCCTGGTGAACGTGGTTAAGTATGCCGGGGAAAAATACCCGCGGATTTTTTGTGCCACTTCCTTCCTTTATTTATCCGGTCCGCAGGGTGTGGCTGCATTGGATGAAAAACGCCAGTCCCCCCTGGGAGGCATGGGCCATGCCTGTGAATTGGAGACCTCGCTCATGCTGCAACTGCGCCCGGAATTGATCCACCTGGAGCGGGCCGTGGACGAGCTGGATTTTATCTCCACGCCCTCCTATTACATGGATTGGATCGATGGCGGCGCTCTCACGGCCAACCCACCCTGGGAGGATGACACCCGCACCGGGGCTTATGGCGCAGGCAGCCTTGGGACTGCCCAAAAGGGCAAATACTGGTTGGATGCGGCGATCGCCGAGAAGGTCGGTCATGTGGCCGAGATCCACGAGCAGTACCGGCGCAGGCGTGCCAAACTCAACCAGTAATCATTTTTTTGAAATAGATATTTCTTTGCATGCCAAGAATCAAAAAGGTTGCGGGTGCTTTGCAAACTCCGCAACCTTTTTTACTCATCTAATCCCTAAACTCAACTAGCCCCTGCCCCTCTCAGGGAGTTGTCGTGGTGGTTTCAGTCGGCGTTTCTGTTGGAACAGGGACTGTTTCAGTTGCAACCGGGGTAAGGGTTTGGGTCGGTGCGACCGTGACACTGCCTGTCGCCGCCGGAGTCACCGCTCCGACATTGATCACCACGGTAAGGGTCGGACCGAAAGGCTGGCCTTTGTCATCTTCCAGCGTCCAGACGCCCGTCAGTTTGCCGGTCTTGTTGGGGACTTTCAAATTGACAGAAATATCCACTGTCTGTCCTGTCGGGACCGCACTGGCCAGCGCCACTGTCTGTCCGCCCATCACCTCTCCAAAGGAAAAGACCAGTTTGTAGCTGGTAGTCCATGCACAGGTGCCTGAGTTTTGCACCTTCCAGGTTTTTGTGAATGTCTGGTTTACGGGCATTTGTGTACCATCCGGGATGGTGACATCGGAGACAAACTTCATATTGGAGCAGGTTGCCGCAGTCGGAGCGGGTTTGGTGGCAGTTGGCTTTTGCTGCGTTGGTGTTGCCGTCACATTTGGAGTGTTGGTAAAAGCTGGCGTAGGTGTGATCGTGGGAGCTTCCAGTGTTAGCTGGGCAAAAGCTGTCTGAACGGCAGCCGTGGAGATCGCTTCCACGCTCAAGGGAGTGGGAGTGGGGGTTGCATTACTGGCTGATGATCCACAGGCGGCAAGGACGAAAGCGCTCATGATCACGATCGAGATAATCTTGAAATAGTGTTCTTTCATGTTACTCCTTTCATTTTAAAATCCCGGTCGGGCAGAAGGTTCTGCTTGATGGATATGTCGGGATTGCCTGGAAGATTGTTGATCTCCAGCATCAAAAACGACGGACGTACCATCCAGTATTTCTCAAGGAAACAAAAGTTCTTTAGACCGCCCAATGGTACGATTTCACCCACAGTATAACCCCTTTTTGCTGTCCTGACACCTTCTTCGTAAACTAGTGACTGCCTCATTTTCCAGCGCTGATGAGCACACGCTCCCCAATTCCGGCCCAATCGTACAGCCATTTTGCATCCGCCGGGGACAGGTTGATGCAGCCGTGCGAAGCCGCAGTGCCAAAATTATCATGCCAGAAGGCGCCGTGGAAGCCGAAATCGCCGGAATAGGTCATGAAATAGGGCACGCCCTGGATGTAATACTCGCTGGTTGACCATTCCGGCGGAGTGATGGCACTGTATTCCACTTTATTTAGAATGGCAAAGCTGCCCTCGAACGTCCAGGAATTCTTGCCAGACGAGATCAATGTGGCGAAGACCATTTTACACCCATCAAACACTGACAATGTCTGGGTGTTCAGGTTGGCATAAATGAACCGGCAGGTATCCTGTCCCGCATCGGTAGGAACTGCCGGGCTTACCAGCGCCAGCGAGGCTTCCGGCAGCCATTCGTCCGCTCCGATGGCGATATAGCCGGGCTTTTCTACGCTTGTCGGAACTTCATGCACCACCTGGTAGCGGTTGAAAGCCTGCGCAGGCATACCGGCGGAGTTGACACTCTGCGTTTCCGCCAGCACCCAGCCGAAGCGAAAAGGCACTTCCCGGGTCAGCAGCAGGCCTGTGAATGTGGATGGCGTCAGAAGCTGCAGATCATCCCCATTCATCCATGCGTAGTTGACTGGAAGAAAATAGTACATGTGACCGTCGATTGTCTCACTGTTGGAGTAGGCCACATAGGCGGGGAATTTTGGCAGGTAGCCGTAATTGCCGGTTTTTCCAGCGGCATCCTGGAGACTGGCATAGACCTTTGCCCGCTGGTTGATCACTTCAGCGTACCCGTATTTCAGCAACCCGGAAGCAGGATCCAGCGGCTGGTACCAGGCCGGCTCGGGAGTGGGCGTGGAAGTCGGGATTTTGGTCGCTGTTGCTGTGGCAGTTGACGTTGTGGTGGGCACGGGCGAAGCTGTTGGCGTGGGGGTTGGTATGAGCATGACTGCCGGTCTGCAGGCGTAGAGAAGCAACAAGAGCGCCGCCAATGGGGCGGATGTTCTAAGAATAGGAAACCTTTGCCTATTGAACATAAGGTATCGATTTCTTCCCATCCAACAAATACATGTCGGCATTGGCAGGACGCAGGCCAAAGTCTGGGCCGAAGAATTTTCTCAGGTTGCGGTTGGCGATTTCCACAACTTGTTCCAGTTGCTCTTTATTCTCTGTTGTTCCCCGCATAATCCTTTCCTTGCGCCCATCTTCGCGTTGGACGAAATGAGCCCACTCGTACATGCCGTCCGTTTTCTTCTTGGCAAACAGCTTGTAAAAGCCGGTGCCAGGGATGGCGGGCGTAATCCACATCCCGGCTATCTCTTCGCCGTTTTCTAATTCCATTATTGCAGGTGCTGCAGAATGTTTGGGTATTTTTCCTTTGAGTACCTTTGTGTACTTCGGGTTAGAAGAATTATTCATGTGGCCAATCCAGCAACAGGACTTCCGCCAGCAGGCGGGCATTGACGTTGCTCTCCAGCTTATCGATCGTCCCTTCCGTCGACTCGACCAGATGGCGCGCTTCGTTTAGCGACAGCTTCCCCGCCAATGCCTCGATCTCTGTCAAGCGGTCCACATTGGCGAGCGGAGCGTCCATCCCGGATACCCTCAGCATCACATCCCGCCAGAACGAAAGCCAGATCAGCAAGGTATCCCTGAAGCGCTCTTCTGCCTCGGCATCCTTTTTCTTCCGTTCGGTTAATTTTTCAGCATAGGCAAAACGCCCGCGTCTTGTCGATTTGAGCAAACTCTGCAAATCTTCCAACCGTTGGGAACGAAACTTCAACTTTTCCTTATCCTGCATCAGGCGCAGGGCATAACCCGGGCGTCCGCCGGAAACGTGTGCAAGTAGATGGGCGGTTATTTCGTCGGCGCCGCTCTCCCGCAAGAATGTCTCCACCAAAGCGACCGGCAGCGGGCGCAGGCGCAGTACCTCGCAGCGTGAGACGATCGTCGGCAGGAGCTGCTCGGGTGTATCCGCCGTCAGGATCAGGATGACATGCGCCGGGGCTTCCTCCAGCGTCTTCAGCAGGGCGTTGGCTGCGTTGGCGTTGGCTTCCTGGAAACGCAGGAAGAGTGCCACGCGGTATTTCCCCTGGTAAGGCTTGAGCACCAGACTCTGTCGTATGGAACGGATCTGTTCCACCTTTAGAATGCCGCCTTCTTTTTCAGCCTGGATGACGGCCAGGTCGGTATACTGCATCCGATCAATTTGCTTGCAGGTCCTGCATATGCCGCAGGGTTCGCCCGGTGCGACTGGCTCAGGGCAGTTCAAGGCCTGGGACAGGCGCAGCGCCAGGGTACGCCGACCCAGGCCGGGCGGCCCACAGAAAAGATAGGCATGCCGGAGGGAATCATGGATGAGGTGCTGTTTGAGCATCTGCACCGCCCATTCATGTCCGAGAAGGTTCCAGTTATCGGTCATTCCTTCTCACTCTTCTCCGGCTCTCAGGCGCAAATAGGAATCATACCGTTCAGGTCGCACGCGGCCAGCTTCCACGGCTGCCCGCACTGCACAGCCCGGTTCCGTCTTGTGGCTGCAGTTGCTGAACTGGCATTGTGCCACCAATGGAGCCAGTTCGGGGAAATAGCCATCCAGTTCCTCCGGTTCGGTGTCCCATAAAGCCAGGGAGCGCATGCCGGGCGTATCGGCTACATAGCCGCCGCCTTCCAGGGGGAACAATTGGCGTACCGAGGTGGTATGGCGTCCCTTCCGGAAGGCCGTGCTGATCTCACGTACTGCCAACCCCAACCCGGGCTGGATGGCGTTCAACAAGCTGGACTTTCCCACCCCGCTCGGTCCGGCCAGTGCAGTAATCTTACCTACCAACTGCTCGCGCAATTCATCCACACCCTGGCCGGATTTGGCGCAGGTGTAGAAAACCGGATAACCAATCGAGGGGTAGAAGCCAAACATCCCCCCGGCCTGTTCACTTCCCACCAGGTCGATCTTGTTGGCAACGATGATCGCCGGCAGGTTTTGACGTCCAGCAATCACCAGGTAACGGTCCAGCATCCGCAGGTGCGGAGTGGGATGGGCGCAGGCAAAGACGAAAACCGCCTGGTCAGGATTCGCCAGGATGACCTGCTGGTACACGCCCTGGGGTCGCGGGTCCAGCCGCACCAGGGAATGCGAACGCGGTTCGATCGACTCAATGCTCCCCACGCCCTCTGACTGGCGGGTTACCAGAACCCGGTCCCCCACGGCGGCGATATCGCCCACGTGTTTCCCTTGCTTGAGCCGCCCACGCAGGTGACAGGTCAGATTGCCGTCCTGCGTTTGCACGGTGAAAAACCCCGATTGGGAGCGGATGATCAGGCCGGGAGTTTGTTCCATCGTCATCGCTGTCAGGATACTTTAAGGTTCCGGGGTGGGTGTCACCGGGATACCATAATCAGGGTTGACCACACCGAATCCAGACTCCCACGGGTAGATCGTCTGCGGGTGACCGAAGAAATAGATTTCCATCACTCGCCGGAAGACCGGGGCTGCCCAGGTGGCGCCTTCACCCTGGTTGTCGACCAGTACCGCTACGGCAATATCCGGCTTGTCAGGGCTGGCGAACTGGCTATACCCGGCAAACCAGGCATGCGGTTCGACTGCCCCGCTCTCCGCGGTTCCCGTCTTGGCGGCTGTCGGGATGCTGAAATTTCCCAGTGTATAGTAAGCCGTTCCCCGGCTGTTTCTGGCCACTTCGCGCATGGCATCCTGGATGACCTTCAAATCTTCCGGTTTGACCGGCAGTGTGCCATTGGCCTGCGGGCGGAAGACATTGATCGGATCCCCGCTGACCGGTTGGATCTGCTGCACGAGCTGCGGGCGATACAGTGTGCCGCCGTTGGCAACCGCAGAAATGAATGACGCCACCTGAAGCGGCGTCACCGTCACCTTCCCCTGGCCGATGGCAATGCTGGTTGCATCCAGCCCGTCGGTGGGATCCGGGATGGTGCCTTCAGCTTCGGCAACCTGTTCTATCCCGGTGGCCTTGCCCAGGCCAAAAGCCCTGGCCATATTCGATATGTCGTTCTTATACTTTCCGTCATCCTGGGTAAACAGGGTATAGCCGATGTGGTAGAACCAGGGGTCGCACGAACGCATCAGGCCCTGCGGCAGGGTCAGGGTGCCGCTGGGCTGGCTATTAATGCCATTGCAGGTATCCGTGCCGTTGGCGGCTTTTTCATCCTGGCAGTGCTGCCAGGTCCAGTCATGCAACGTGACGCCCGGAACTTCGGTGAAGTCATAGGTGCAATCTAATGTGCTGGCGGGTGTGAACACACCGCTCTCCAGTGCCGCTGCCATGGTGACAATCTTGAACACTGAACCCAGTGGATATTGACCCTGCGTGGCGCGGTTGAAGGTCGGCTGGGCAGGATCATTCAACATGTTATCGAGACTCCACTGCATGTTGAAGTTATTCGTATCGTACAGGTTCGGATCGTAGCCTGGCGAGGAGACCATTGCCAGCACCTTCCCGGTATTTACCTCCATTACGACAATCGCCCCAGGCAGGCCGTCCATGGCATTCTGCGCCTGCTGCTGCAGGTCCTTGTCAATCGTCAGGGTGATCGAATCAGCTGGTTGCGCAGCCACTTGGGCGAGCAAATTGCTGGATTCACCGTCAACCGACAAAGTGGCAGCGTCCCGGCCGTGCAGATATGCTTCCCCCCATTTCTCGATCCCCTCGATACCGACCCGTTCCGAGCCGTTATAACCGAGCCGCTTATATTTGGTGACGTTTGCTTCAGAGATATACAGAGTGTATCCAACGGCATGCGGGGCCACATTGGGTTCGTAAAATCGCGAGGTATAAGGATTCACCGACACACCGCTGAAATTGGTCACCCCGGATTTGTCCACCGCCGCCGCACTGGCCTCTCCCACCGGCACATACAGGCCGGCCGGGTATGAGTCGTACAGGTTTCGGATGGTTTCTGGGCGGATACCCGTCAGATTAAAAAGCCGGTTGAAAAGGGCGCCCCCATTTTCGGCTGACACATCTCCGGAGATCAATCCCAGTGCATCCGCATCCGTCTGCGTGGCGATGGCATTGCCGTTGCGGTCGTAGATATCGCCGCGCGCCGGCGGGACGTGAGAGGCTACCAGGTGCTTGCCGCCTGCCAGTTCCGGCAGGATCAGGCCATCGTCCCATTGGATCTTCCAATCGCTGTTTTCCAGCAGCAGGTTGGCGGTAATATCCCGCCCCAGGTCACCAAACAGGACAGTATGGTACACAAAATGGAAAGCCACCTGCGCGGTTTGTGGGTTGGTCAATGAAGACAGGATGCTGTAATCCATCTTGCTGACACTCATGGTATTCAGGGCATTCGTGTAGCGCGCCGCAAACTCATCCTGGTTCAGTGCTGTGCGGCTGGCTTGAGCCAGCACGGCGTACATGCTGGCATAGTCTTCCTTCAGCAGCGCATCCAGGTAAGCTCGCATGGCCGGCTCGGCGCCGGGTGTATGGATGACGGTGGTCTGTGCGGTCGGAAGGGAACTCGTCTTCGTTGGCCTTGGACCCGAAATGGTGATGGGTGCGCCTGTGCATGCAGCCAGGAACACACATGCCAGTACCAATTCTATCCAGAGTCTGGCGTTCTTTTGGTTTCGCTTGAATATCATTCGAAATCTCTTTCCTTATCAACCAACCATTTCCCCGGCCAGGACGGCGGATGAAATGGGGCAGATATAATCTAAAGCAGATTGGCACTCCGCCGCAATGTTGGTCATCGGGACGATGCCGAGTTTGAGCAGACTGCGGGTCAGGTGACACAAAGGGAGTCCCATCACGCTGGCATAGCATCCACCCATGTATTCGACCGGGTGAAAACTGCGGCTCTGGATGGCATAGGCCCCGGCTTTGTCGAGCGCATCGCCGCTGGCGACATAGGCAGCAATCTCCTCATCGCCATAGGCCCGCATGGGCACTTCCGTGACACACAGGTCGGTGACCAGAGTCCCATCGCTTGGCCGCAGCACGGCGATTCCGGTCAGGACCTGGTGACTGTGCCCCCTTAACGCCTGCAGCATCCTGATCGCCTCGGCCGGATCCCTTGGCTTGCCCAGGAGGGCTATACCGTCCACTACTGCGGTGTCAGCGGCCAGAATAACCTGGTCTGCCTGCACCAGCCCTGCACAGGCGCGCGCCTTGCTCTCGGCCAGGCGCAGAACGTACGCCGCAGGCATTTCACCGGGGCGCTGGCTCTCATCCACCTCGGCAGGTCGTGAGTTCGAACCTCCAGCCGACCAGACTCAACAGTTCGCGCCGCCGTGGGGAGTTGGATGCCAGCACCAGTAAGGGCCTGTTCACGTGCAGGATTCTAACACACTCAACCCCGGAGCTCGCACACCCTTACTTCCGGTAACTTCATTAGCAGGGGAACCAAGGCAGGAATTTGCATGTACCCGTCAGGGTATCCGGCCGAACAGCCGCCCGGAAGGCATAAATCACACCATTGACACCGGAATAATTTCATGTGATACTATTTCCAGTGCTAGTTTGCCCCCATGAGCAGACTTGCCTTCAATCCGCCATCCTTATAGAAGAGGAGGTGGTGCCTACAATGGATAGTAGTACGAAACGTAGCGCTGTGGCATCCCTCCTCGGTCTGCAGTAACATCGCAGAGCGTAAAGGTGCCACAGCGCGCCCAGGAAGACCGCCGAAAGGCGGCCTTCCGCTTTAATCGTCTCCGAAGGATATCCCGATGCCGCGGGCAGTGGCGAGCGCGTCTCCGTTCAGGTCGACGCGCTTGGGGAAGGCCAGGGCTTCGCCAAGAGGGATATCGATCACTTTACCGTCCCGCAGGGCCACCATGCGGCCAAAAGTGCCCTTTGCAGCCGCACGGACGGCAGCCGCACCGTAGCGGGTGGCCAACCAGCGGTCAAAGGCGGTCGGAGAACCGCCGCGCTGGAGATGACCGAGCACGGTCACACGCGCTTCAAAGCCTTGCTGCTCTATATATTTGGCGACTTCCTGCCCGATGCCTCCCAGGCGCGGCACATACACGGCATCGCCGGAACGCGCATATACTTCCTGACCACCGAGCGGTTTGGCGCCTTCCGAGACCGCCAGAAGGCTGAATTTCGAGCCGGCTTCGGCGCGGTCACGAACTTTCTTTAATATTGAATTCCATTTGAACGGTATCTCCGGGATCAGGATCACATCTGCCCCGCCGGAGACACCGGAGTGAAGGGCAATGAATCCGGCATCACGACCCATTAACTCCAGGACCATGACGCGGTGATGCGCTTCGGCAGTGGTGTGCAGCCGGTCAAGGGCTTCAGTGGCAATCATCAGGGCGGTATCAAAACCGAAGGTTATTTCCGTACCGCCGACGTCGTTATCAATCGTCTTGGGCACGCCGATGACCGGCACACCCTTTTCGCACAGTTCCATCGAAATGCGCAGGGTGCCATCCCCGCCAATGACGATGACCGCGTCAAATTGCATGCCCAGAATAGCTTTAACCACTTCGTCCGATACATCAATGACAACTTCCTGGCCGTCCTGGATGATTTTGCGGGCAAACGGGTTGCCGCGGTTGGCTGTCCCCAGGATCGTGCCGCCTCGTGGGAGAATGCCGCGTACCTCCGCCAGGCTTAGCGGTATGACTCCACCAGGTGCAATGAACCCATCATACCCATCCAGGATGCCGAAGACCTCACAACCATAGACGTTGATGGCAGTCTTGGTCGCTGCCCGGATGACGGCGTTCAGGCCAGGCGCGTCACCTCCACCCGTCAATACCGCTATGCGTTTCACAGGCGCCTCCTTGGGATGGAATATGACTTTGTAATGGTCAAAAGGGCGACCATCCGGTCGCCCTTGAAGAATTGATTACGGCATCTGGTGGGTGAAGCGCCAGCTCTGATCGGTTTGCTTGGCCGTGGAGGAGAACCCGATTACCTCGAACCAGGTGTTGCCGGGTTTGAAGGCGAAGGGTGTGCCGTCCGGATTGGTCAGCGAGATCACATCGGTATCACTGCGCTGCCAGGTGACCGGGTAGACCTGCCCATCCCGGAAAGCATAGGCAGACCCTGAGCCACTCAGCAGGATGTCGTAAATCCCGGCACTGTAAAGTTCGTGAGTGACATACAGGACCATCACATTATCGGCGGTGATCGGCTTATTGGTCAGGCGATCGGTTAATTGGGCATACTGTTCGGCCGCAACGCCATTGTTGGCATCCTCGGTGTCAGAGAAGCGCAGGTAGGTACCGCTGGCGGGGTCGTAATCCCAGCGGTTGTAAATGGCACCCGAATAGCGCACAAATGCCTGGGTGGCCGGCTGGCCTCCGGCGGGAGCAGCCAGGTTGAAGACCATGCCGTTCAGATCCTGCCTGCCATTAATGCCTTTCTGGGTGGCATAGGAGCTCAAATCGGCGGTGTTGACCATCAGATAGTTAAAACCATTCGGGTCGTAGCGTGTCAGGGGCGTGCTGGATCCCTCGACCACCAGGCGGTTGGCAAACTCTGAATTTACGAACCGGTTCATCTCGGCCACATAGGCGGAGCCAAAAGCAAAGACAGCCTTGTAGCCGCGCACAATGTATCCGTCGATAAAGCGCCCTGAGCGAATGGGCCCAACCATCTGGGCATCGTTGCCGTAAAAGAGGGCTGCAAAGCGGGTGGTGCCTTCCTCAGTGTAATATTCAAAAACGATATCTGCCAGCGAAAGTCCCCATTGTGGTCGGCTGTTACGTGGCAGATTCTGGACCTTGATGAGCATCGGACGGCGGTCCAGCAAAGTCGGGTTGGTGACTTGCAGGCCGGTCAACGGGTCTACGACCGCAGGGAAATTGGCAGGGCCATAGCCTTCCGGCGGATAAACCAGCGTCGGCGCGGTAGTCGACGTAGCGGTTGGCAGTGGGGTTGCCGTTGAAGTGATTGTGGGTATTTCGGTGGACGTGGACGCGGATGTGGCGGTTGGGGCGGGCGTTGAGGCCGCCCCACAGGCAGCCAATAATACTGACAGCAATATGACTACAGCGAAAAGTTTCTGCATGGTTTGAATTCTCCTTCTGGATATCAGACGATATCATACCGCATTTGTTCCAGATTGCTTGCACCATCCGGTCATGCCTGCACAAGTACTGCAGGCATATATGGCGCCAAGACAACTCCTGAACGGCCACGGGGTTGCCCACCTGCCCAAACCGCAATTGCGGGTTACCGATATCCCGGGAAACATCCGGGCAAGCGGACATCCTGTCCGAAATGTCATATATTAAGCTATTTATGGTTGTTTTTGAAAGTCTGGGCGCTTTGAAGCAGATCATGTGCTGAACGGATGGTCGCCTCGGTCACTTCGCCAAGCATTTGAGCCAGTTCGATTTTGCGCGCTTCGCCGGTCAGCCCGGTAAGACGGGTGATCGTCCGGCTATCCTTAACAATCTTCTGTACCTGGAAGTGCTGATCACCAAAGGCTGCCAGTTGCGGCAGGTGTGTAATGACCATCACCTGGTGGGCGCGGCCCAGGCTCCAGAGTTTTTCGCCAACCGTCCCGCCTACGCGCCCGCCAATGCCCTGGTCAATTTCATCGAAGATGAGCGTGGGAATCTGGTCAGCGCGGGCGAGGACATTCTTGAGAGCCAGCATCAGGCGGGAGGTTTCACCGCCGGAGGCAATTTTCGCCAGCGGCTTGAGACCCTCGCCCGGGTTCGATTCCACCAGGAACTCAACCTTGTCAAGACCATTTCCATCGAAAGCAGCGCGCCGGCCGTCTGGCAGGGGCACACCTTCCGGGTCGAGCCTGGTCTGGAAATCCACGGAAAAACGGGCCGCAGCCATGCGCAGGTCATCCAGTTCGGTCTCGATGGCCTTGCCCATTTTCCCGGCGGCCTCCTGGCGTTTCTGCGAAAGAGACAACCCCTGCCCGGCGAGGTCAGCCAGAGCGGCCGTTTCGGCAGTTTCCAGTTCAGCGATGCGGGTTGAAGCGGTGCTGATGGACTCGAGTTGTTTCCGGGCATCCGTGGCGAAGGCGATGGAGGACTCGATACTGCCGCCGTACTTGCGTTCCAGGCGGTGGATCAGGTCGAGGCGCTCCTCCACTTCCTCCAACCGCTTGGGATTGTATTCGATGGCTTCCAGGTACATTCGCAGGGCGTGTGACAGGTCTGCCAGAGTCTCTTCGATCGTCACGGATTGTTCCGCCATATTCTTTTGGGCTGCGTCGATCTGGGCGAGTTTTGCCAGCGACTGGACCGCCTGCCCGACCAGGTCGGTCGCGGCCGGGGATTCGGGTGTGCCCTCGTCCAGCACCGTCAAGGCTGACTGTGCCAGAGCGGCAAGCGATTCAGCATTGGCGAGACGGTCGCGTTCCTGCTTGAGTTCTTCATCCTCCCCGCGGCGCAGCCTGGCAGCTTCGATCTCCTCGGCCTGGAAGGTCAACATTTCGGTGCGGCGCTCGGCATCCCGTTGGGCTGCGCGCAGGTCGTGCAGGTCACGGCGCAGGCTGAGCAGATTCTGGTAGGCTTTGCGATATTCCGCCTGTTCGGATTCAACATTGGCATAACGGTCGAGCAGACCCAGGTGCGCATGCACGTTGCGCAGCGAGAGGTGTTCGGACTGGCCGTGGATATCCACCAGGATCTCACCCAGTTCTTTCAGCAGGGAGAGACCCACAGTGCGGCCATTGAGGCGTGCCACGCTGCGCCCTTCGCGGCGGATTTCGCGCGTCAGGGTGACATAGTTCGGATCGTCCAGCAGGTCCTCCCGCTTGAGGATCGCCTGTGCCAGGGGGCGTTCGGGACCGGACAGTTTGAAAGTCCCCTCCACGCGTGCCAGGTCCGCATCAGAACGAATCGAGGTGGTGTCTGAGCGTTCGCCGAGGAGCATGTCCACGGCATCCATAATGATGGATTTACCCGCGCCAGTTTCGCCGGTCAGGATGATCAATCCCGGTCCGAAGTCCAGATCCAGGCGGTCAATAATGGCGAAGTTCTGGATGTGCAGTTCGGTCAGCATATTCTTCCAAATTTAGTAACGTAATGTAGTAATGACTTCGCATTCCTGCCGAATGTGCAGGGAAGTCGTTACTACGGGCCAAGCTACCTTCTCAGTTGAATGCCCGAGAGGCGGGTGTATACAACGGGTGTGGCAATGAAGAGATAAATACCCTGGAAAATGAGACTGAAGAAGTTTCCAGTAAACAACTGGATAAGAATGACCGGCAAGGCGCCCAGGACCACGGCTGCGGCGATGACGATGAAAAGGGGGCGCGAACGGTGTTTGCGCGTCACCAGGCGCACCCCTTCGGCGATGATCATTCCAGCAGTGGGAGCTCCGATCACGATCACGATCCAGCCAATGAAGCTCAGGCGGCTGACAAGGCTTGCCAGGAGACTGGCAAGGAAGCCCAGGATGCCGGCGGTGAGGCCTCCCAGGAGATAGTCATACCATAAGGCCGTGTCAAATATCTTGAGCTGGCCGCGCACGCATTCCTTGCAGCGATAACCGGTGGGGGTGCGGATGGCGCATTTGGCGCAGATGGGTTTGCCGCATTTATTGCAGCGCAGGCTGGTCTCCACGCCGGGATGGTTGGCGCAGTAGATGGGGGTGGAGGGTTCGATCAACGTGAAAAACCTACGGAGGAATTCTGGTTCATATGAGCGGTCAAATTGCGATAAAAGTAACCCGGGTCGCCGAAGCGCACGAATTGTGCGGCATAATCACCGGAGCGCACGTCCACCACATCCCCTTCGGCCAGGCCAACGGGGATCTGCCCGTCCACGCTCAGGACGGCATCCCCGCCGAGCAGGGTGATGCTGACGGAGGTGCCTTCCGAGAGGACCACTGCCCTATCCACCGACAGGTGTGGGGCAATCGGCACCAGCAGGATATTACGCAGTTCCGGGGGAAGGATTGGTCCCCCGGCCGCCAGGGCATAGGCAGTGGAACCGGTGGGAGTGGCAGCGATCAAGCCATCGGCCACATAGTTAGCCAGTTGCATGCTGTCCACACTTGCCGAGAGTCGCACCGGGTGGACCGAGGCCCGCGTGACCACCGCTTCGTTAAGAGCGTGCCAATTCCCCAGCGATTCGCCCGAGCGTGTGTGCTCGGCGCGGATCATCATGCGATTTTCGATCCAGTAATCACCTTTTAGCAATTGCTCCAGGGCGGAGTGCCATTGCTCCCGCCCGAACTGCATGAGGAAACCCAGCCGCCCCATATTGATCCCCAGGATGGGTACATTGCAAGGGGCGCACAGGTGGCTGACTCGCAGCATGGTTCCATCCCCGCCGACCGCAACCAGCAGGTCAAACTCACCAGCTTTAACGCGCTTCCTTAAAGGTGCGTCATCCAATGTCCCATGAGCGGCTTCCAGGCCGCGCTCAAGGAAGAAATCATTGATTGCAGCGGCCTCTGTCTGAGCGTCTGGAATTCTGGGATGGGCGGCGATGGCAACACGGCGAGGGATGAATGGAGTGTCGGGCATTGGATTATTATACCGTGATGTGAAGTGACAGTACCATTACATCAAGCCAACCGCTGGTCACAGCCCTGGCGGAAACCACAATGACGGCAGCGATTTTCATCCTCGTGGGAGCGCTGGACTTCGCCGCGCTGCCCGTCAATGCGCATGTCAGCGATCAAGTTGAGCAGTGCATTTTCCAAGTCCGGAGTGTAATCCACAGCGAAGTCGCGGCCGGGGTAATGGATGATGCCGTGGGGCGGACGCTTGCCATAGGTTTTTTGGACCAGGAGACAGTAAACTGCCACCTGGAAAATGTGCGAATCATACGGCGCTTCGGGCGTACGCCCGGTCTTGACCTCCACCGGGATGATCCTGCCGTTCTTTTCGACCAGGTAATCCGGCTTGCCGGTCAGGCCGAGGTTCTGGTCAAAGAGCGGTTTTTCGACCTTGTCCCAGGCGCGCGTATCGCTGTAGATGACCCGTCCGCCAGGCAGGCCGGAGGCGCGCCGCTGCCTTCCTGAAATGAAAAACAGGATGAAAGCAAAAAGTAAAAGGAAAAGACCGGCATAGAAGGCGATCATTGGGTCAGGATATTTCCTCAGCCTGCTTGAGCACTTTCCTGAGCCGGGCCAGGCGCGAACCGCTGGCCGAGGTTATCCATTTTTTAAGGATATTGATGAATTCCGCTTTATCATCCGTGCTTATGGCGATGAGGATATTCTCGGCATAACGCGGCGCATCCACCGGGCGGGATTTGGCCAGGCGTTCGAGCAGGTAAGGGAGGATCTGGAGACGGTATTCGTCTTTCCGGGCGGCGATTGCGGTCAAAGTTTTGATGCCGGCATCATTGGTGATGATGGAGCCGGCCTCCATTGTCTTTTTGACGAGCTCCAGGTGAGGAAAGATTTCATCGGCCTGCAGGCTGGCAATGGTGGACAGGGCGATCATGCCGCCCCAGACCATGCGGTTGTTGCGATGTTTGAGCAGCCTGATGAAATCCTCAACATATTCAGCAATCAAATCCGGGGCAAGGTAACCCAGTTCATAGAGTACTTTGAGACAATCACTCTGGATATTGGGCTCCCTGTTCCACAGGTTCTCGGCGATCTCGCGGATATCGGCAGCATTGCGCGTTTGAGCCAGTGTATGCGCCAACTTCCTGGTTGGGGACTTCATCCCGTCGGTTCTGGTAAAACGCAATCTTGTGTAAAACAGACATCGAGACCTTCTTGATTATATGAACCTGGCTGTGCAAAAGGTCACCAACAGCACAAGCGCCACCAGCAGCAGAAGGATTGCCAGCAGGCGCGTCAGGCCGGATGCAATGACCGTCCGTCCATGCTGGCGGTGGAATTCCGTCCCGGCGGTCAGTTCGGCCTGGTTGGTTGATTCAACCCCGTGTTGACTGTACCACCAGGCGCGCCCACAAAAAAGGTAGGTACCAACTTCGGAAGCGCGGATCGTTTTCATAGGGTTTCCTAATAGCACATTTATTCTAACACAATTCCCAGAGAACCTCTTGACTCGCACCGTACCGGAGGGTCTATACTATGCACACTGATGGCCATCAGAACCGAAAAGGACACTCATGATCAAGATCGGCGACTTCTCCAAGCTGGCACACGTCTCCATCAAGACGCTGCACCATTACGATGACCTGGGGCTGCTCAAGCCGGTCCACGTTGACCGCTACAGCGGTTATCGCTACTACGAGATCAGCCAGATGCCGCGCCTCAACCGCATCCTGGCCCTGAAAGATCTGGGACTGTCCCTTGAACAGGTGATGGAGCTGCTGCGCGAAGACCTGTCGACCGCAGAGATGCGCGGTATGCTGCGCCTGAAACAGATGGAACTGGCGACTCACGTGGAAGAGGAACAGGCCCGCCTGCTGCGGGTTGAGCAACGCCTGCGACAGCTCGAAATGAGCGGCCAGGCACCGTACAGTGAGGTCGCGGTGAAAGCCGTCCCGGCACAAACGACTCTTGTGGCAAAGGTCGTGGCAGCCAGCGAGGAAGTGCTCTGGCCGGCGCGTGAAAGCCTGCACGCACTGATACAGAAAACCCTGGACGCAGCCAGGCTCAGACCGGTCACACCCTGGTTCGCTTTGTTCGACGACCTTCCTTACCGGGAGACCGACCTGGAATTGACCCTGGCGGTGGGCGTGGACCTGCGCAGCGGGCAACGCCTCGGCGACTGGCGCGACACACCCGTATGCCTGCAAGAACTGCCATCCGTACCTGCCATGGCGAGCATTATCCACACCGGGGATTATGCCACCCTGCCGCAAGCCTATGCCTGGTTGTATGCCTGGGCGCAGAACAGCGGTTACCAGCCGGCCGGATCGTATCGTGAGCTTTACCTGACCGAAAACGGGATTAGCCCAATGCAGGTCCCGTTTTCGCAGGCTGGCGTGATCGAGCTGCAATGCCCGGTTGAGAAAGCCAGCATTCCAATCAGCCTGCGTTCCAATCGAAAAGGAGAACCCATGCAATCTGAAATTGTCAACCGCCCGGCCTTCAAGGCAATTGGTCTTTCCTATGTCGGAAAAAATGAACATGGAGAGATCAGTCAAATGTGGGGACGCTTCAACGAACGTTCCAACAAGATCAAGAGCATCAATGATAAAGAGGCTTTTGGCTTGTGCTTCAGCACCGTCGAGGGAGCTGCACAGCCCGGCGATTTCGAGTACGTGGCCTGCTTCGAAGTGGCCGATGACCAGTCCATCCCGGCGGGTATGGCCTACCGCCAGGTGCCGGCTTACAAGTATGCCGTCTTCACCCATCACGGCAAGCTGGACAAGCTTGGCGAAACCTACCAGTTCATCTACAACACTGGTCTGGCCCAGGTTGGCCTGAAGCCACACCCCGACAAGTTCGACATGGAAGTCTACGACGAGGACTTCAAGCTCGGTTCGGACAATTCGAGGTTCTATATCTACGTGGCGATCGAGTAGCCCTCTCTTATCATCCCGCTTGGCTGAGGCAACCATATCCCCCATTTTCTACCGAGAAGAAAATGGGGGACTTTCAGTTAAATTCCAGCAGGATTCAACGTATAATTTCCCACGGAGGAACCCATGCCCAGCCTGCCCGAAATCGAAACCCAATTCCTGCTCGACTTCCTGACCAAGATCCTGAACACACCCAGTCCCACCGGGATGGCTGAACCGGCCATTGCCCTGACTGAAGAAACTCTCAAGCCCTTCAAAGGATTAAAGCTCGCACGCACGCGCAAGGGGGCGCTGCTGGCCAGCTGGACCGGCGAGAGGGATGATGGTCCGCGCGCCCTGACTGCTCATGCGGATACGCTGGGCGGGATGGTCAAGGAGGTCAAGTCCAATGGACGTTTGAAACTATCCCAGATCGGCGGGTATGCCTGGAACACCATCGAAGGCGAAGGCTGCACTGTCTTTACCCGCTCCGGGCGGCAGGTGCGCGGTTCCATCCTGCTGACCAAGGCCTCCGGTCACGTTTTCGGCAAGGAAGTGGAGGAGTTAAAACGGGCTGCCGATACTCTCGAGGTCCGGCTGGATGCCCGGACAACTTCTGCGCAGGAGACGCTTGACCTGGGCATTGGCATTGGTGACTTCGTGGCTTTTGACCCACGCGTGGAGATCAGTGCCGGGTTTGTGCGTTCGCGCCACCTGGACGACAAAGCCTGCGTGGCCTGCCTCGTGGCGGCGGTTAAGGCTCTCAACGATGCAGGGAAAAAGCCGGCCCACCCGACGCATTTCCTGATCAGCAACTACGAGGAAGTCGGGCATGGCGCCGCTGCGGGCATCCCGGCGGATGTGGAGGAACTTTTGGTGGTGGACATGGCCGCTGTAGGCGAAGGGCAGAGCTCGGATGAGTTGCATGCCTCGCTGTGTGTCAAAGACAGCGGTGGGCCCTATCATCACGGCCTGTCGGACAGGCTGCGTCTGCTCGCCGAAAAGTTTGCGATTCCCTTCAAGGTGGATATCTACCCGCACTATGGCTCGGATGGCGAGGCCTGGTGGCATGCTGGCGGAGACGCGGCCGTGGCGCTCATCGGTCCTGGTGTGGACGCCTCGCACAGCTATGAGCGCACCCATACCGAGGCGTTGGTGGCGACAACGAAATGGGTGATGGCATATTTATTGGAAGAGTGATGAAAATGAATTTTACCGAATACCAGACCAAATCCCGCAAGACCGCCAAATATCCCTCCATCGGCCATCCGGTCATCTATCCCACCCTCGGGCTGACCAACGAAGCCGGCGAAGTGGCCGGCAAGATCAAGAAGATCTTTCGCGACAAGGCCGGCTTGATCGGTGAAACGGAACTAGAAAATCTAAAAAGTGAACTTGGCGACGTTCTGTGGTACCTGGCCCAGGTCTGTACCGAGCTCGACCTGTCGCTCGACCAGGTGGCCGAGCACAACATTGAGAAGCTGTACTCCCGCCTGGAACGCGGCAAGATCAGCGGGGATGGCGATAATCGCTAGGAGGAATATCGTTGGCTCTCTTTGATTGGATCATTGCCGGGATCATCCTGTTGGTTTTGATCTATGTCTCTTTCGTCTTGACCCTGGCTGACTACCTGGTCGCTTTGAAAAAAGGCCAGGCGGTGACCCTGCTGCCCGAACGCGAAGGCGGCAAACGGCCCCTTTGGATCCAGATTGCCGTGGTGATCCTTGGGCTGGCGTTATGCGTGCCGCTCTTTTATTTCTTGTGGATTCCGCTTATAAAAATACCCATCCATACAGGAAGAATCCTGGATATCGTTGGGTTGGTCCTGTTCCTGGCCGGATGTGTCTTTGTCCTGTGGGCCCGCCGCACGCTCGGTAAAATGTGGGGTCTCAGCACCAGCCGGAAGGTCAAGCTGCGGGATGACCACCAGATCATCCGGGATGGACCATACGCCTTTGTGCGCAACCCGATGTACTTTGGCTGGTGGGTCGCCATGGCAGGCCTGGTACTGGTCTATCCGGCCTGGGTGGTGCTGCTTTTCCTGGTTTTCTCAGTGGTCTCTTTTACCGGCCGCGCCCGCCGCGAAGATAAAGCCCTGGCTGAACGGTTCGGCGAATCCTGGACGGAATACAAGCAGCGCACCAAATTCCTGATCCCATTCATCTATTAGTCGCCTGTTCTCTGTTCTCTACTCCCTCCAAACTCTAATCATTCTCATACGAAATCCATCCCGCTTTTTGGTAGAATCAAACCAGACACAACTTGTCCGAATGCGCGGAACGGGATATTCTCCTGTTCCGTTAGGAGAACTCTATGGCTAGTATGGAACGTTTTACCCAGAGGGCCCGACATGTGCTCGCTCTGGCCCACCAGGAAGCCGAGCATGCCCACCAGGGATTCATCGGTACGGAGCATCTGCTCCTGGGTTTATTGGAAGAAGATGGCGGAGTGGCAGGGCAGGTCCTGCGCGAGCTTGGTCTGGAGACCGAACGTGTGCGCGAGATGATCCAGCGCGTCAGCGGCGAGGGCCGCAACGAAAGCAGCAAAATCGAACTTGCCCCAGATACGCAACAGGTTCTGGAATTCTCCATCGATGAAGCTCGAAAAATGGGCCACCACTACATTGGTACCGAACACCTGCTGCTTGGATTGGTGCGTTCGGAAGGCGCTGCCATGGAAGTGCTGAAAAAACTCGGGGTGACAGCCGACCAGGTACGCCGGCAGACCCGCCGGGTGCTGCAGGAAAGCTCCGGGAGCAGTACCTCGGCCGTCCCTGAGACGGCCAAACCGGGCGGCAAACAGGAACCCAAAACCCCGTTGGTGGATCAACTGGCGACGGACCTGACCACCCTGGCCGAGGAAGGCAAGCTGGACCCGGTGATTGGCCGGCAGACCGAGATTGAGCGTGTCATCCAGATCCTGGCCCGCCGTACCAAGAACAACCCGGCCCTGATTGGCGAACCAGGCGTCGGCAAGACGGCCATCGTCGAAGGGCTGGCCCAACGTATCACGGATGGGGATGTCCCCGCGCCGCTGTTGAACAAGCGCGTCATGAAACTGGACGTGGGTTCACTGGTAGCCGGGACGATGTACCGCGGCCAGTTTGAGGAACGCCTGAAGCGTGTTATTGATGAACTCAAGTCCACCAAGTCGATCCTGTTCATTGATGAATTTCACATGCTGGTGGGAGCCGGCTCAGCCGGGTCGGCGGTGGACGCGGCCAATATTCTCAAGCCAGCGCTTTCACGCGGCGAACTACAATGCATCGGCGCAACCACGCTGGATGAGTATCGCAAACATATCGAATCGGACGCCGCACTGGAACGCCGCTTCCAGCCGATCGTTGTGGATGAGCCCTCCGTTGAAGAGACGATTGATATTCTCAAGGGCATTCGCAAGATGTATGAGGAGCACCACCACCTGGTCATCTCGGATGAGGCTCTTGAAGCCGCGGCCCAACTCTCGGCCCGCTATGTATCGGACCGGTTCCTGCCTGACAAGGCCATCGACCTGATTGACGAGTCTGCCAGCCGCGTGCGCATGTATAAATCCGGGGCGACCGTGTCGGCCAAGGAGATATACAAGCAGCTTAAGACCGTGCGTTCCAACCGGACCCTGGCCCAGGAAGAAGGCAAGCCCGAGGATGTGCTCACCTGGGAGGCCCAGGAAGCCGACCTGAACGAACAACTGAAGCAGATGAAATCCAGTTGGGAGCGTGCCAAGAGCCCGGTCGTCGGTGCGGAGGACATAGCCGAAGTGGTCGGCATGTGGACCGGCGTGCCGGTCACACAGATCGCCGAGGCGGAGTCGAAACGCCTGCTCAAGATGGAAGAGGAGCTCCAGAAGGTCATCATCGGCCAGAAGGAAGCCATCCAGTCCATCGCCAAGGCGGTCAGGCGGGCACGCGCCGGTCTCAAGGATCCGAGACGCCCGATCGGCTCGTTCATGTTCCTTGGCCCGACCGGCGTCGGCAAGACCGAGCTGACCAAGGCGCTGGCCAAGTTCATGTTTGGCAGCGAAGATGCCCTCATCCAGCTCGACATGTCCGAGTTCATGGAACGCCATACCGCCAGCCGCCTGGTGGGTGCCCCGCCTGGATATATCGGCTACGAGGACGCCGGCCAGTTGACGGAAGCCCTGCGCCGCCGCCCGTACTCCATCGTGGTCTTTGACGAGGTCGAAAAAGCCCATCCTGAATTGCATAACATGCTCTTGCAGATCATGGAAGAAGGTCATCTCGCCGATGCCAAGGGCCGCACGGTGGATTTCCGCAACGCCATCATCGTGATGACCACCAACGTTGGCGCGGAGGAGATCAAGAAACAAACCAGCCTCGGTTTCCAGCTGAAGCGTGATGAAAAAACGGAAGAGGCCCAGTCCTATGAAGAGATGCGCAAAAAACTGACTGAGAGTCTCAAGAAGGTCTTTCGCCCGGAGTTCATCAATCGCCTGGACAGTGTCATCGTGTTCCGCTCGTTGAACAAGGAGGACATTCGCCAGATCGTATCCCTGGAACTGAACAAGGTCACGTTGCGCCTGGCCGAACATGCAGTGAAATTGACTGCCACCGATGAAGCCCTGGATTTTCTGGCCGAGGCCGGTTTTGACGTGGAAATGGGTGCCCGGCCATTGCGGCGGGTCATCCAGCAAAAAGTCGAGGACCCGCTTTCGGATGCCCTGTTGGCCGGGACATTCTGCGAGGGTTGTACCGTTCTTGTTGATGTGACGGAAGGTGAAGTGGTTCTACGGCAAGCCCCGGAGGTGGAACCGGAGGCGCCTGAACCAGTACTGTAGGGGCACGGCATGCCACTTTGTGGTACAAGTCGACGTGCCCTGTCTTTGGAGGATTTTATGGGTACACAATTACAAGGTAGCACCAATGCCAGCACGCCACAGGTAGCCACGCTGGCCGGCGGTTGTTTTTGGTGCCTGGAGGCCGTTTTTGATGAATTGCAGGGCGTGGAATCGGTCGAGTCCGGCTATTCGGGCGGACATATCCAGAACCCGAATTATGCCCTGGTATGTGATGGGGAAACCGGTCACGCTGAGGTGGTCCAGGTGACCTTTGACCCCCAGGTATTGTCTTATAAGGATCTGCTGACCGTTTTCTTCACCATCCATGATCCGACCACACTCAACCGCCAGGGCAATGATGTTGGCAAGCAATACCGTTCGGCGATCTTTTATCACGACGAAGAACAGAAGAAAGTGGCCGAAGAAGTCATCCGGGAGATCAGTGCTGCCAGGATCTGGGATGACCCGATCGTTACCGAAGTGACGCCGTTTGATACGTTTTACATTGCCGAAGAGTACCATCAGGAGTACTTCAAAAAGAATCCTTACCAGGGCTACTGCCGGGCGATCATTGCTCCCAAAGTGGCCAAATTTCGCCATGCGTTTTCGGAGCGATTGAAGAAATAACGGAATGAAGTTGTAGTTGCGACTTCAGTCGCTGGCTGATCCAGGAAACGACTGAAGTCGTTACTACATTGAATGACATGACCACAACCCACCCGATTCCCCCCGTCCTTGCCCGTGCCTCATCGCCCACTTTCCACGTGGGCGATGTGCCCGTTTACGGGGATGCCATGCTGGCTCCCATGGACGGGTTCTCGGATTGGCCGTTTCGCTCGTTGTGCAGCGCACTTGGCTCGGCCATGAGTTACACCGAATTCGTCCGGGCGGAATTTATTGTACGGGCTTTTGAGCATATGCTGCCGCGCTTCACCTACGAGGAACCGGAACGGCCGGTGGTCTTCCAGATTTACGGGGATGATCCGGATGAGATTCTAAAAGCGGCTTTGCGGGTTCAGGAGCTTGCCCCCGACATCATTGACATAAACCTGGGCTGTCCGGCCAAAACTGTCGCCAACCGGGGTGCCGGCGTGGGGCTGATGCGCACCCCGCTCAAGGTGGCCCACATTTTCCACGACCTGAGTGCCGCGTTGAAAGTGCCGCTGACCGGGAAGATCCGCCTGGGCTGGGAAGATGACCGCAGTTACAGGTTAATCGCCCGCATCATTGAAGAGAACGGCGGTGCAGCCATTGCTGTCCACGCGCGGACAAAGGAACAAGGCTACAGCGGACAGGCGGACTGGGATGCCATCGCTGAAGTGAAGGCCGCCGTGAAGATCCCGGTCATCGGCAACGGGGACGTAAAACTGCCAGCAGATATTGAACGCATGAAGGGTTACACTGGCTGCGAGGCGGTCATGATCGGGCGCGCCGCGGTTGGCAACCCGTGGATCTTTTCCCGCCTCGACCGGGCGCAGGTGACTGCCGGGATGCTGCATGAGATGGTTCACCAGCACCTGGAACGGAATGTGGCCTTTTATGGGCCGCACAAAGGACTGGTCTTGTTCCGTAAACATGCCTTGCAGTACCTGAAGCTCCAGCATCTGCCGCGTGCCACGCGCACGAAGATCATCCTTCAAGAGAGTGCAGACGGATTCCTGTCCCTGCTGGATGAAGCTCTTCTTGAATTAGGGTAGGCACTTTCCAGGGTATGAAACACGTACGTTGAATCAAGAAGAGGCTGCATGTTTCTAATGCAGCCTCTTCTTGCTTGTACGTGCGCAGCCAAATTTTCCCAAGAAAGCTGTATTACCAGAAAATCAGTGGAATGGCAATGATCAGGCACAACGTCCAGACCAGGTAAGCGTTGGTCCCGATGCTGAATGTCCAGCGGAGACCCTCAACCCAGGCCCGACGTCCGGATTTGAATTGTCTGTTCTTTTACACCGCCAATGTAGTCCGGATGTCGATGATCCTGGCAACCAACGGTTGGATGGCTTCCTTCAAAGGTTCCATCTTCACGCCTTCCACCTTAAATGTGACCGTTCCTTCTGCCGGACTTTCGCCCAGGAAGGTTCCCAAGGCGATGATGTTTCCGCCTATGGCGTGGATGGCCTTGGTCAGGTTGGCCAGCTCCCCGGGTTTATCCGGCAAGCTGACCGTGACCCGGATACCGGCGCATCGGGCGCCCAGCAGCTCCAGGAAGATGTGGAACAGGTTGGTCTCGGTGATCATCCCCACCAGAGCATTGCCGCGCATTACCGGGAGGCCACCGATCTCATTATCTGCCATGATGCGGGCGGCCTCCTCCACAGGCGTGTCTTCGGTAACGGTAATGACTTTTTTGGTCATGAGCCGGTCAACGGTCAGCTTGCTGAGCAGGTAGGTTATTTCGTAGATGCTCAAACTGGTGGCCTCGGACGGCGAGGCCTTGAGCAGATTGGTCTCGCTGACGATGCCGACCATCTCGCCGCGTTGGTTGACCACAGGCAAACGCCGGACGTGTTCCTTGTGCATCAAGTCGAGCGCCTCAGGCATGGTTGTTTCGGGCCGGATGGTGATTACCGGTTTGGACATGCGTTCTCCGACTAGCATAGGGTGCCTCCTATCGTATATAAGGATTTGGAATTCGGATTTTTAATAACTGTCGTACAGCGAGCGGACCCGCAATGCCGCCCTGGCCTGCTCCGGCTTCCAGCCTTCCGGCAAAGGACAGGTTACGGTCAGGCTGTGCCCGGCCGGCAGGTCGAAGTAGTTGTCGCTGAAGACGACATCTGTTCCTTCCAGTTCCAGCTCAATAAAGCGCGCCAGGGAATGCGTTTTTACCCGGATGGTGACAAGTTGATCGGCGGCCGAGACCTCTGTCTCAATCTGCGGTTCGACCAGTTCCAGGTGCTTGATGGGGGCAAATGTTGCCACCTGGCGCGCCAGGAGCTTCCGTGCCCTTCCAAAGTTCAGCCACAAACACAACCTGGCGGCGATTATCATCATTGACGCGTCCGCTGAAATCCAGACTGCAGATCGGGGTCACTGCCAAAGCGCTGGCTGACACATTTTCGCTCCCCTGGTCGAGGGATTTCCCCGCCAGCGTTTCCAGGCGCCAGCGCACTTCGCCGGTCCAGGCGGAGGGGCTGTCGTTGGTGACAAACACACCCATGTGCTCGCCCTGGTCTTCCACGGAAAGCAGGATGGGAGCATAGAATTTACGTGCGGCGTAATGCAGTGCCTTCCAGCGCCCAAAATAATCAATGCTCGACCAGGAGGCCACCGGCCAGCAATCGTTCAACTGCCAGATCAGGGTGCCGCTGACCCGGTCGCGCTGCCGGCGCCAGTGTTCCACCCCGTAGCGGATGCCCTCGGCCTGCAGCAGCATGCTCAGGTAGACCAGCGACTGGAAATCCCTGGGCATCCGGAAGGTATCGGTCATCTGGCTGACCATCAGTCCGTTGCCCGAGCCGGAGCGCTGGTGATGTTCCATGATGTAGGAGGTCATATTCTGGTCCTGGGGGGCGGCGTAGGTCTGCACAGTCTTGTAGGGCGGCAGAGCCTGGAAACCGAACTCGCTCATGAAACGCGGGTACTGGCCCCGGTAGGCGCTGAAGGGCTGGCGCTTGTGCCAGACATCCCAATAATGCGTGTCGCCGCGCGACTGGCTGTTCGGGCTGGCGAACGGGATGCCTGAGGAGGGCGAACTGGGCCAGTAAGGCCGGTCGGGGTCTTCGGCCGCGACCACGTCCGGCAGGATGTGGTGATACATGCGGTCGTAGCCGGCTTTTTGGCGCTGGATAAGCGGATCGTCGGCGTTCCACATCCAATCCACCCAGCCTTCTTCCATCTCGTTGTTGCCGCACCACAACGCCAGGCTGGCGCGATGGCGCAGGCGGCGCACGTTCTCGAGCGCTTCGATGCGCACATTCTCTTCGAAAGCGGCATCTTCCGGGTAAACCCCGCAGGCGAAAACAAAATCCTGCCAGATGAGAATGCCGTAGCGGTCGCACAGGTCATAAAAGCGTTCTTCCTCGTAGAACCCGCCGCCCCAGACGCGCAGCATGTTCATATGGGCGGCCGCGGCGTCCCGCAGCAACTGTTCCATATAGGCGTCGCTGATGCGGGTGGGAAATGAATCGGCCGGGATCCAGTCCGCCCCTTTGGCGAAGACCGGCACCCCGTTGACCACGAAAGTGAAGGACTCGCCCCACTCGTCCGGTTCACGGCGCAGTTCCACCGTGCGCAAACCGACCCGGTAGCTGTGCTGATCCAGGACCGTTTTCCCGGATACCAGGGTCAGCTCCACCTGGTAGAGCGGCTGTGCCCCGAAGCCGTTCGGCCACCAGAGCTGCGGATTTTTGATTGTAGATTGCAGATTGCTGATTACCGTATTGCCAAGCATTGTTGGCATGGCTTCTTCGGTCTGTACCTTACCGCCCGGCGAGGTTATTTTGAGGATGGTACGAAGATCGGCTTCCTGCCAGCGCTCCAGCTTTACTTCCGCGCGGAGGCTGACGTGCCCGTCTGCATGGGTCTGTCGAATGTGGACATCCTCAAGTTTCGCCTGGCTGTAACCTTCCAGGCGGATATCCTTCCAAATTCCGATCGGCGGCAGCTTGGGACCCCAGTCCCAGCCCCATTGGCAGGGCGCCTTGCGCAGGTGCGGTCCGCCGGGGAGGTCGCCTCCGCCCACCAGGGGCAGGACAGCCTGCTTTGCCCGGATATAGGGTACCGGGGCGCGAAAGACGATCTTTAGTTCGTTTTCACCGGCTTTCAGGAAACTGCTCACGTCCCAGGTCCAACGGCGGAACATATTATCAGTCGTGCCAAGCAGCCGGCCGTTCAGGAAGACTTCGGCCAGCGTATCCAGCCCGTCACACACCAGGAGCTTGTGTTCTTCACCGCTCAGGGTTTTGTCCATGCTGAAGCTGCGCCGGTATTCCCAATCGCTTTCAGCCACCCACTGGACTTTCTTTTCATTATCAGCGACGAACGGGTCAGGGATGCGTCCCAGGGCGAGCAGATCGGTATGCACACCCCCCGGGACATTGGCCGGGAGCCATTCCCTGCTCCCGGATTGACGGAACTGCCAGGTGCCACTCAAGGTTTGTTTGAACATATGCCATCCAGTTTATGAATTTGCCAGCATGGCATTGTACACTCATTCCCGGTGTAAAAGGAAGGGCTGTCTGGCTGAGAAGTCTAGTAGTACTCTTTTATATACCCGTACGCCTTCTCGAACAACTCCGCATCGGTGTGTAATTTGTACTTCAACAGTGTTCGGCGTAGCGCCTTTCTCACTTCGCGTTCTCCTGCCGCGGTGGCCTGCCAGCCATCGAAGCGCACCATGCGCACGATCTCATCAATATCATCCACGATGCGCTCAACAACGATGGGCGTATCCGGATTGCGAACTTCCTGAAAGAGCGCGGTCAGGGCGGCTTTGCCGCGGTCTTCGTCTTCGGCCTGCGGGAACTTCCTTCTCGGCGTTGACCAGGTCCTTCGCCAGGTCGAGCAGGGCTTTCAGGAAGGCGATGCTGTGCAGCTGGCCGGCTTCGTGCTGTTCCTTGAGCTTTTCCAGCCGCTCGGAGAGCTTGCGGTAGCGCGGATTCCCCATGTGCCGGCGCAGACGTTCGACCACCTTGATCTCGATCTCCTTCGCCTTGTGCTCCGGGTCAGGCACTTTCAAGCACGGCATCCAGCAGATCGGCGTCCAGGACGATCTCGGCAATGTCATCCCGCACGGCCTCGACATGGACATTCTGGTGGATCAGTTCGATGGTCTTGGCTCCCAGGGCATGCCAGAGCAGCGCCCCGGTGCCGGTGGAGGGTTGGACCGAGACATAGACCTGCGAGAGCCAGCGATAGTCGTCTTCATACTGGGACAGGATCGGGTCCGGGGAGATGGCTTCCCAAAGGCCGGACAAGGTGCTGTAATCCGCGGCAAAGGCATCCCGCACGTCGTTATTGGGCAGGCACTCCTGGGCCGGATGAGCCCCTCGTAGCCGCTGATGGAGTGGTCCACGCCCGGGAAGTAGGCCAGGCATTTCTGCATGGCTTCGGGAAATTTGGCTTTCAGGCCGACGATATCGGAGACCACCCGGCGGAAGCCTTCCTCGTCGAACTCGAGTGACTTGGCCACATCGTCGAAGATGCCCAGGTAATCCACGATCAGGCCGTGGGTCTTCATGCTGCCATAGGTGCGGTTGGTGCGGGTGATGGCCTGCAGCAGGGTGTGGTCGCGCATCGGCTTGTCGAGGTACATGGCCTGCAGGATGGGGGCGTCGAAACCGGTCAGCAGCTTGGCGGTGACGACCAGGATCTGCAGTGGGTCATTCGGGTCACGGAAGCGGTCGAGCAGCTTTTCCTCGGCATCCCGGTCGCGCTTGTAGGGGCGGTAGCGCTTGTCTTCGCGCTCCTTGCCGGAGACCGAGATGACGATCTCGCTGGCTTCGGGCGGCAGGTAGCGGTCGAGCTGGGCCTTGTAGAGCAGGCAGCATTCCTGGTCGAAGGTGACCAGCATGGCCTTGAAGCCATTCGGGCGGACTTTCTCCTGGAAATGGCGAGGCGATATCGGCGCAGATTTTCTCGATGCGCTCGGGGACCTTGACCAGCACCGCCATCTTGGCGGCCGCTTTGGAGAGTGTCTCCCGGTCGAGATCCGATAAGCCTCCGGTCAGCTCGGTATAGGCCGCGTCGATGGCGTCTTTGTCGATGTGCAGTTCCACCAGGCGCGGTTCGAAGTGCAGCGGCAGGGTGGCGCCATCCCGGATGGATTCTTCGAAACCGTAGCGGCTCATGTAGCCGCGTGGGTCTTCCTCGGCGCCAAAGGCGTAGAAGGTGTTGCGGTCACGCCGGTTGATGGGCGTGCCGGTCAGGCCGAACAGGAAGGCGTTCGGCAGCGCGGCGCGCATCTTCATCCCCAGGTCGCCTTCCTGGGTGCGGTGGGCTTCATCCACCAGGACGACGATGTTCTCACGGTCATTCAGCACGCCGCCGGCCTCGCCAAATTTGAAGATGGTGGTGATGATGATCTTGCGGGTATCCTGGCGCAGCAGCGTTTCAAGTTCCTGGCGCGCTCTCGGCCTTGACCAGGTTGGGGATGTCGGTGGCGTGGAAGGTGGCGCTGATCTGGGTATCCAGGTCGATGCGGTCCACCACGATCAACACGGTCGGGTTGTGCAGGGCAGCTTGCAGGCGCATCTTCTGGGCGGCGAAGACCATCAGCAGGGACTTGCCCGAGCCCTGGAAGTGCCAGATCAGGCCCTTGCGTGGGATAGCCGGCCAGCACGCGCTGGACGATCATGTTGGCGCCGTCGTACTGCTGGTAGCGGCAGACGACCTTCAGGCGGCGTTTCTTCTTATCGGTGGCGAACAGGGTGAAGTGGGCCAGGATGTCCAGGATGACATGTCGGGCGCAGCAGCGACTGGGCCGACCTTGCTGATATCCACCAGCCCGCCGGCCGTGAGCGGTCCCTTCCGGCCGCCAGGGACCCCACTGGTCGAGCGGCGTATGGACCGCCCCGTAGCGCAGGTCTTTGCCTTCGGTCGCCACGTTGAAGACATTGCAGCGTGAACAGTTCAGGGACGAAACGCTCGTAATCGTCGTGGATTTGTTTGGCGCCGTCGAACCAACTGATCGGAATTGCGCACGGGTGTCTTGGCTTCGACCAGCACCAGCGGCAGGCCGTTGACGTACAGCACCAGGTCGGCGCGGCGTTCGGCATTGCCGGCCCGGAAGGTGACCTGCGTGGAGGCGACGTACTGGTTGCGGTCGAGATCGTCGAAATCGATCAGCCGGACGGTGACGTGCTCGTTGTTCTCGCCAAAGGGCATCGAGCGGTCGCCGCGCAGCCAGGCGGTGAACTCCTCGTTGGCGCGGATCAGGCCATCGGAGCGCACCGAGAGCACGATGGCGCGCAGTTTGTAGAGCACTTCATCGGCGCGTTCGGGCCGGGCGGCGATCTCGGGGTTCAGGCGGATCAGCGCTTCGCGCAGCTAGTGCTTCGATGAACACGTCGTTGATGCGGCGCGGCAGCGCCAGCGCCGAAACAAAATACCAGCCCGCGCCTTTGTGGGCGCGCCCGAGCGGGATGTAGGGGGCGGCTTCCTCCGCCATACCCCCTCGGGCAGGCGGCTGTGCCCCGCACAACAAATCCCGGATATAGTTTTCGACGCTGTTCTGTTCGTTGAACATGGCTCACCCCACGAAGGACTCTAGCAAATATTTCTTCAAGGATTGTGAATTTGCCAAATGTTCATAAATTCGTTCCCAGGCTGTTTCTAATTCTGTTGTTTTTTTGATTATTTGTTCTTGCTCAGAAATTGGAGGAAGATTGATTTTGAGTTTTTGCAGTATTCCAAGAGTGAGATATTTGGTTAGTGAGCCAATTGAATAACGTTTCAATGTGAGTAAACTATTTTCTATTGATAATTTTAAAAACGGATAACTTATTTTTGATATATCTTGGACTGTAATAATGTATGTTCGCTGATAAGCATCGAACTTTCCTTTGTAATATTTGACTGGGAAATCGCCACTTGCGTTGTTTCCTGCTAAAAGAATGGCTTCACAATCAAAGGAAAATCTGTCAATTTGTAATGTTTCTCGATCACAAGTAAAGAAAGGATATTTCCCGTTTTCATTGGCGAAATTTGCGTCAAGCTTTCCAGTTGTGAAATTGCATAACTCTCCTAATTTGACGATTTTCCAATTCTTAGGCAATCCGGCATCTGAAGTCTGCAGAACCGAAACATTATTTCCACCAGTTAGGAGATATGGAACCCAAATGGCTTTTAGTTGTTCGATTTTTACCCGTACATTAGTATATTCCGTCACCACATCATCTGCCACCCAGAGCAGATCAGCGATGCGGCGCTGTTCGTCCAGGGGCGGGAGGGGGAATTCGTAGTTGCCAAGGTGCGACCAGTTGGTGCGCGGCGAAAGCGAGCCGGCCGAAGTTTTTAAAGCATATTGATAAAAGCCTTCCGATTGGCAAATGAACGGCAGTAGTTCGGGCGACAATATATCCGGGTTTTTACTTTCAAATATATAAATATCGCTGGAGCAGACGCCCTCGAACTCTGCCATAGCCACCTTGCGCTGGTACGCCCGCCGTTTGCCAAAGAGCACCTGCCCGGGCTTGAAATGGCTTGTGAAGCTTGTTCCGTCGGCAACATTGCCCCAACTGCGAATGTGCAGGTTCTCCGGCTCTATATGCTCCAATCCAACAAAGCGCTCGATCCCTGCGGCATCCGGGTCCGCAAGGCGGGAGGTGCTTAGATGAATGACGTCACCGAAGCGGGTGAGGAGATATGTCATGGATAAACTATCTTATCAATAACGATATTGTATGATCTTAAAAATATTCACTATTTTCCCTTTATATAGAGATAAATAGAAATCAATAATCCTATAAAAAAGGTGCCAATCAGACCCCCATATACAATCCAAGGATTCCCCACTAAATTCGGTGCGAGGTATGTCGCGGCTAGATTTGAGAGTAATCCCACTAACAAGGAGATCACTATGGAAACAACAAATACGATTATCCCGGAGGTGTTTTTAGGCGCTTTACCTGTATTACCGATTGACGACCTTTTTGATTGATATATTTTTGATGTCTCACCATAAAAGGACTTCAAGGAATATTCATATACACGGTTGCGAATTCTGCAGTTCCCTTTTTCGTCAGATTTGATCAAACCTAACAATTCAAGTTGTGCTTGAAGTCGATTTTCACCGGGGAAAAATTTTACTGATTGTCTACGTAGGATTCTTCTTAAGATAATCATACAATTCCGGGTTATTTTCAAGTTTATGCAATATTGGCGGAAGGTGATTTTCATCTTCACGTCGCATTGTAACCACCAGATCGTCTATATCTCCTGATGTAACGTTATCGCCAATTTGACCGCACAAATACTGTGTTAAATATGGTTGGCCATCTGTCCAGAAGTAGATCTGCTTTGCGAAGCTCTCAAATTGTGTTGGATGCCAGGAGCCTTTCTCTACAAGTTCAAGCACCTGCTTAAAATTAAAATCTGGCAAGCGAATTCGTTGGGCTATATTGAATGGAGAGATATTTTTGTCCTCGATTAGGTCACGTGGGTGAAAAGCGCCAACAAGAATGAAGGTTAAATTATTTAAATCAGGTTGTACCTGTCGAGAGTTGAATAAATCCCGAAGGATGCTGAAAAACTCAGTTGACTTTGGAAAATGCACAGCCCCTATTTCATCTAAAACAATTATCAATTTCTTTTCTTTAATAGTAATGTAATTGGCTGTTTTGAAAAGGTGTTCACGCCATGATGATCCGCTGTCTATTTTTGTCACCATGCCAGAATTGATAATGTTTAATTGCTCACTCAATCTTCCAAACAAAGAAGTATAAAAAGAAATTTCGGAAGATTGATCAATTGTTGTCATATCCAAATATGCAAAAACATTATTCTGTATGAATGATCGCATTACTGAATTGATCAAACTTGTTTTACCTTGTTGTCGTGGCTCAATTATCAAAATATATTGCATTCGTTCCATTGCGGCTCGTAATTCTTCGTCCGCACTTCGAGTGATATAAACTAAAGAGTCCTCAGATGATATAGCACCACCAACTCTGAAAACCGATGTCATTTTCCTTGCTCCAGTTTATACTCATCCACAAAAACAGCCAACATGTCGTTCAATGTAATTGTGCCCGCGACAACTTTGGGAAAGGCTTCTACGGAAAATTCATATCCGTCTTTTGTCCGTCTAATTATTGAACGCAAGTCAACAAGCCTTTGGAGGGCACTATCAATCTCTTTTGGTCTCACGATCATCTTTGCGCGCTTCTCTACCAGATCCCTTAGGGATTGATTTGTTCTTGCAGTCGGATTTTCTACCATTAACAGCGATAGTATTTTTTCTAACGGTGTCGATAATTCCCAAATAGTGCTTAGAAAATCATCGCGCTGGAAAGTGGGATCATTTAATATTTCATTTACGAGATCAGAATTAATTATTCTTATCCCTTTTTTATTAATAAACTCAATTAATCTATGACAAAGCCTTTGAACAATGTTCGGGTGCCCTGACGTAAAAGTAACTATCATGTCAATTAGCTTTTCTCGCTCAACCAGTGTAATTTCGAGTTGTTTCATTGACTTGGTTACGAGTTCGTCAACAGACTGCCGATCTAAAGGATGTAGTATGATTTCATCAGTGAAGTTAAAAAGCGGGCTACTCGAATCCCGAATGGCTTCGCGCAATGCTTGTTCTCCACTTAAAACGATATGAACAAGACCGGAATTGGCTAAGGAGCGTAATGTTTTAAATATCTTCCACTTATTCTGCTTATCATTTATTACGATTTTATCCGCCTCATCAATCAAGAGAACAACTCTCTGTTCAGAAAAATAGCGGTTTAGATTTAAAAGTTCTTCAAATGTCGCAGGAAATCCAACAGGCATAGTTGGATTCATCGCATGAATTTTCTTTTTCAGGAATTCTTCATAACTTGAGACTGTCGCAAAATCAATATATGCAGAGTAGAAACCCACTGCAGGAAGCATAACTTTATGCAGCCTTAAGAGTATTGAGGATTTTCCAATACGCCTTCCACCAACAACCGCATACGATTTTAGACCGATATTTTCAAGTATGAGTCTAATTTCTTGCTCTCGCCCAAAAAACATCTGTTCTGTTGTTGGTCCCGTAAGAGTGAAAGGAGAAATTTTTGTTAAATCGATTTGGGCTATAAAAAATTTTCTTACAATCGAGTTGATATCTCGTGCAACAATGAATTTGTAGAGATCATCCAGAGTAACTATAACAACATCGCGGGCTAAAACCTTTTCGATCTTGTCCCTAATAAAATCCTCAATTCCAGCAGGTATGGGTTTTGGAACAAACAAAATCAAGTAGCGATCAATATGACCAACTTGCTCAATTTTTGATTTTAAATTCTCACAATCAAGAGGATCAGTCAAGTCGGCTGTCGCGACAAAACAATTTAGAGGTCGATTAAAACCGAAATCAGACAAGCGATCGGAGACATCAATTTTTATGGGTATGAAATTGACTGACTTTGTATCCAGCAATACGGTATAGTTTTTCAAATTATATGTTTGTTGAAAAACACCTTTATCCCTTCTAAAGCCAAAATCAATAAGTTTGATTAGGTCGATTACATCATTTTCTTCTAATGGTTTTTGTAAACCAAACTCGTTTCGTAAATGAAGTATTATTGAGACGCACCTATTTTCCTTGAAACAGAGTCGGTTGCGATGCGATAATCTATCTACCAATTTGCGATTGGTAGTCATATCCGACAGTTCCAAATCCCAAACCAATGATCCTGTTTTGTAAAAACTAACTAATTCTGCAGAACTAAATCCTCCCCAAAATCCGCGCAGGTAACTTGATATAACCACCCCTTTATCAAAAAGAATATTTTCGACAGGGTTCATTTGGGCCATAAAATAATTGCGTAAATAGAACAACGAAAATACAGACGATATTACTATGAATAAGCCGATAATCCTCAGCAAAACATAATTCTCAAGCATGATTGTTCCTTTATCGTCTTCTTACTTTAAAATCATGATTTAAGGGAATAGTCGTTCAATAAATTGTTTAGCCACATTGTTGCTGGTTGAAGTGTTTGTCAAATTGTCTGCCAGTTCTTCTCGTCCAATTTTTCCAGAAAAACGTGAAACACTCAATAAAATACCTATTCCTATAAAGATAACAATCAGATCAGTTCCCGCTAATCCGATCAATGGTAAATCAATGGTGGCCACAGGCAAATATCCAAGTATTACCGCTAGAGCTAAGATATACCTTATTCCAATCATGAAAACGACGCCAACTGCTAATAACTGTCCATATAAATCTTTTGCCCTTCTCATAATGGAATTTCCTCGAACCACAAATAGAATTATAAGAATAATCAATAGTAGTCCAATAACTAGTCCACATTGATTTACTATTGTGGCATAGGTTCCAAAGGTAAAAAGATCAGGCGTAGAGTAGTGCGATAAAAGCAAGTTACTACCCCAATATCCCCCAGAATTTATCATATTTACATATAGTTGCAACGAAGAATTCGATGGATCTCTAATGATTCTTAAATAATCAAATACCCTCACTTGTCCAGTCGCCGAAAATCGAACAACAAACCAACCGGAAATAAGTGAAGTTAATATAAAAACAAAAATATGTCTTACATCTCCCAAAAGAAAAAACAAAAATAAACCAGTAATAAATATGAGCGCTGCACCTGTCACGTCGGGTATCAGGATAAGTAACCCGCCTGTATAACCTAGAATAATGGCTAGAGGAAATAATCCGTATTGTATATCATGTATAACCTTGCGTTTTGAATATAACCAAGTTGAAACATATATGGTTGTCGAGAAAATTGCAAGACTTCGGATGTTTATATAAAATAAGGGGATTTTGTCGAACAGGAAGAGGGGGATATTGGGAGTTAACAATATGCTGTTGTCAGTTCTTCCCGAAATAGATATTATGGTACCTATCAGGATTATTATTGTCAAACCCTCAAGTATCAATGCAATTCTTCTCCAATAATGGTAATCTAATAAAGATATGCCTATCATTGTTATGAAGCCTATTATGAACCATAGAGTCTGACTAAATAGCATGGCATTGGGATCGTTATAGACTTTTAAAGAATAGTCTCTTGTCCGGGCCAAGAGGAGATAGTCGACAACAATTATCAGGATAGCGATTATTGCCACAGACCAATCAAGAGATCGATATATTTTTTGAATTTTTTTGTACATGATTCTCCTTCAGAAAAGGAAGATACATTAATTAGATAACAAGGATTTCAAGAAGTTCTGAAAAAATCCATAAGTTGATTAAACGCATAATTAAGTTTCTCAGAGCTTTCGTTCCAAGTCGCAATTGCCTTTTTCAATTCATCGTTTGCATACTCGCCTTTTTTCTCATGTATTTCTCTGCCAAACACATATAACTGAATGCTTAAATTGTCCTCGTTGGAACGAATCTCTTCCAACATGGCTACGTGGGCAAAACTGGCTTGGTCCGCAAAGGTGTAGTAGGCGTTCGTGATGCGCTCTTGGTGCTCTGGCTTGAGAAAACTCATGCTACGCTCGCGCGTCACCTCGTCCACGGCGTTGATGAACAGCACCTTGCCGCGCCGCTCCGGCGGTTTTTGGTTGCGGCAGATCACGATGCAGGCTTCCATGGGCGAGTTGTAGAACAGGTTGGGCCCCAGCCCCAGCACGCACTCCACCAGGTCAGCTTCCACCAGCTTCCGGCGCATCTCGGCTTCTTCCTTGCGGAATAGCACCCCATGCGGGAAAAGAATGGCGCAGCGGCCGGTTTGTGGATCCAGGCTCTTGAGGATGTGTTGAAAGAAGGCATAATCGGCGCGTCCCTGCGGCGGGGTGCCCAGGAAGTTGCGCCCCCACGGGTCGCTGCTCCAGGCTTCCCGGTCCCACTGCTTGATGGAGTAAGGCGGGTTGGCCAGCACCACGTCGAAGGTGGCCAGACGGTCGTTCTCAATGAAGGCCGGGCGCTCGAGCGTGTCCCCGCGTGCAATGGCGAAATCGTCCACGCCGTGCAGGGCCAGGTTCATCCGGGCGATGGAGGCGGTCATGTGGTTGCGTTCCTGCCCGTACAGTTTCAAGCGTGCGGTACTCCCCGCCGCCGCGCTTGACCTGGTCGAGCGCCGAGATCAACATGCCGCCCGTGCCGCAGGTCGGATCGTAGATGCGCTCACCCGGTTGGGGATCGAGCATCTGCACCATCAAGTGCACCACCGTGCGGTTGGTGTAGAACTCCTGGGCGGTGTGCCCGCTGTCATCGGCAAACTGCTTGATCAGGATACTCGTAGGCATTGCCGAGTTCATCCTCGGGCACGTTGGCGATCGAGAGCGTGTGCTGTGAGAAATGCTCCAGCAGGTTCTTGAGTGTGTGATCCGGCAGGCGCTCCTTGTTCGTCCAGGGTGCGTCGCCGAAAATCCCGTCCAGCCGGTCCGGGTTGGCGGCCTCGATGGACGCGCAGTGCATTCTGGATGGCCTGGCCCACATCCTTGGGCGTCTCACGCACATCCTTCCAATGTGCGCCGGCCGGGATGACGAAACGCTCGTTGGCCATGCCGGCGGCATAGAGCATATCCCCTGATTCCTCCAATGCCTGAGCATATTCCTCATCCCACACATCCGAGAGACGCTTGTAGAACAGCAGCGGGAAGATGAACTGCTTGTAATCACCGGCATCCACCAGTCCACGCAGGATGGTGGCCGCGCCCCACAGGTGGGATTCGAGCTCCGGCAGGGAGAGACGATCAGTCATTGTTTCCCCTACGCCTGTGGATTTGTTCAACCGGGTCCGGCGGATTGAAATCCTGCCTCAATTCATGGAAGTCCATTGAAATGGACTCGGCGTGCCAGCCCGTAAGGGCTTCCATGTACTGAGCAGGGGATTTATCCCCGCGTGTCTCGGTCAGACGTTCAGCCATCCAGCCAGCCCTCTTTCTGGAGGAGGTCGCGCAAGCGGTCTTCTGCCTCTCGCGCTTTCCCCAATGCGGCTTTGAAATCAGCAATCGCCACATCCAAGGGTGGAATATCCTCCCCAATGGGCGGCAGCACATAGCGGGAGATATTCAGTGTCCAATCTTCTTCACCGATCTCCCGCAGTGTTACGACCCGGGCCTTATCCTGCACATCTTGAAAGACCTGCACCCATCCAAGGATTTCCGTGGCATGTTCCGGTTCGAGAAAGTTCTGGGCCCGACCCTGGCGGAATTGCCTGGAAGCATCCACGATCAACACCTTGCCGGTTCGCTCGGGTGGTTTACGTTTGCGCAGGACGAGAATACAGGCGGCCAGCCCGGTCCCGTAGAACAGATTGGGCGCCAGCCCGATAACCACCTCGACCAGGTCATGCTCCAGGAGATACTTGCGGATCTGCCCTTCCACCCCGCCGCGGAACAGCGCTCCCTGCGGCAGGACCACCGCCATGCGTCCGCTGCCCTCGGCCATGGATTTAACCATGTGCTGCACCCAGGCGAAGTCGCCGCTCGAGTTGGTCGGCAGGCCGGCGAAGGCCCGTCCCCAGGGGTCGTTCTCCCAGATCTCGCGCCCCCACTGCTCGAGCGAGAAGGGCGGATTGGCAATCACGCAATCGAACGTTGCCAGTCCGCCAGCGGGGTCGGTGAAGACCGGGGCGCGCAGCGTGTCGCCGCGCTCGATGGAGAAATCTTCCAATCCATGCAGGAGCAGGTTCATGCGCGCCACCGAGGAGGTGGTCAGGTTCTTCTCCTGCCCGTAGAGTTTGCCGTAAAAGGTGCGCGGGTCACCACCGTGGTCACGTACGTGCGCCACTGCGCCCAGCAGCATTCCCCCCGTCCCGCAGGCCGGATCGTAAATGGTTTCGCCTTCTTTGGGATCCAGGATATCCACCATCAGCCGCACTACGCTGCGCGGTGTATAAAACTCTCCGGCTTTCTTGTTGGTGGCATCCGCGAATTTCTTGATCAGGAATTCGTAAGCATCCCCCACAATATCACTTGCAACCTGCTGGTTGCCCAGTTTTAACGCCGAGAAATGCTCGATCAGGTCTTTGAGCAGGGCATCCGGCAGGCGATCCTTATTAGTCCATTGGGCATCGCCGAACACGCCGTAAAGGTGTTTCTGATTGGAGGCTTCGATACCCCGCATGGCATTCTGCAAAGTCGTGCCCACATTTACCGGCGTCTCGCGCACCACGGTCCAGTGGCAACCCTCCGGCACCTGGAAGCGGTGCTCATCGACAAAATCTTCCCCGTAGGTATTTACCGCTTCTTGATACTCCTCGTCCCACACATCGCAGATGCGCTTGAAAAACAGCAGCGGCAGGATGTAACTCTTCCAGTCCGTGCGGTCCACCGGGCTGCCGCGCAGAATGTTGGCAGCTTCCCAAAGATGCAATTCAAGTTGGGCAAGGGTTATTACGCTGGACACAAAATCTCCAAATTGATCACAGCCCTTATGAGACAAGCAGATAACCAAATCCCCATCCACCAACACCCACACATGGAGATTCGAATATAATCTTTCTCTATTGTACATCGAAACGGAAGCTTCGGCAGGCTTGTGAAATCCTGGCAGATGGATCAATTAATATTGGCATTATTCCGCCTAAAACCTTCACAAACCGCTGATTTTTAGCTCATTTCTGGAGGAACAATTCCTTCTTATGGAGACCCTAAAGGTCTGCAAGACCTTTAGGGTCTCTACCAGATGCACGAAAACCAATAAATTTCCAAAATTCTGCAGTTAAATCTTTCTTCTTGGTCTTTTCCAACTTCTTGCTTCCTTTCTTGCCGAATTGATCTTCGTTGTTTCGTAATACCGATCGCGCAGAAGTCGAAAAACCATCTTTCTCCCCCTTTTCGCTCCCAGGAAAAACAATTATTTCTCTGCGCTGCCTGGCCCGCAACCAGAATAATTAACGCACCCTGCCAGTGCCCCTCCGGCCGAGGTGTGACTCGCTCCTCGACGTTGGCGACACCCTGAAGGTTATAATAGACCGCATGTCCAAAACCAAAACCCACACCCGTTACGTCTGCCAGCAATGCGGGCGTGTCTCCGCCGCTTTCATGGGGAAGTGCCCGCAGTGTGGTTCGTTTAACAGCATGATCGAGGAAATCGTCGCCGAGGAAAGCGCAGGGTCAAAGTCGGCCCCACGCGGCCTGAGCGGACGCTCCACCCCGCGCCAGTTAACCGAGGTCAGCAGCCAGGCCGAGGAGCGCATCCCCGTCCCGATCGGCGAATTTGAGCGTGTGCTGGGCGGCGGCCTGGTCCCCGGCTCGATCGTGCTGGTGGGAGGCGACCCCGGAATCGGCAAATCCACCCTGATGCTGCAGATGGCGCTGGCGATGGCCGGCCGGCTGCGGGTTCTGTATGTCTCGGGCGAAGAGTCCGAGCGACAGATCAAGATGCGGGCGAGGCGCCTGACCTCCGAAGCGGCCTTCCCGGCGGGCCTGTTCCTGGTCACCGAAACCAGTCTCGACACGATATTCGAACATGTGGCAGCCGTCAAACCGGACCTGTTGATCGTCGATTCCATTCAAACCGTCTATATCCCCGAGATGGATTCGGCCGCCGGCTCGGTCTCGCAGGTGCGCGAGAGCGCCTCCCGGCTGCGGGAACTGGCCAAGTCTTCCGGCGAGACGGTGTTTGTCATCGGACATGTCACCAAGGAGGGGACGATTGCCGGGCCGCGCGTGCTGGAGCATATTGTTGACACGGTGCTGTACCTGGAGGGCGACCGTTTCCAGGCCTATCGCCTGCTGCGTTCGGTCAAGAACCGCTTTGGCGCCACGGCGGAAGTGGGCGTCTTCGAGATGCTGGAGGGCGGCCTGGCGGAAGTGCCCAACCCCTCCGAGGCATTTTTGGCAGAGCGGATGGTGAATGCCGCCGGTTCCGCCATAGCTGTGACGATGGAAGGCACCCGCCCGCTGCTGGTGGAGGTGCAGGGATTGACCAGCCCGGCGCAGTTCGGGAACGCCCGCCGCACGCCCAACGGGGTGGACTACAACCGCCTGCTGATGATCGCGGCTGTGCTTTCCCGCCGGGTCCGCTTGAACCTGTCGGAGGCGGATATCTTCGTCAACGTGGTGGGAGGCTTGAAGGTGGATGAACCTGCCGCCGACCTGGCGATTGCCGCGGCGGTGGCCTCCTCCATGCGGGATTTGCCCGTGCGGGCCGACACGGTGATGATCGGCGAAATTGGCCTGGCCGGGGAGCTGCGCATGCCGGGACAGATGCCGGTGCGCTTGCGCGAAGCCGCCAAGCTGGGCTTCAAGACCGCCATTGTCCCCAGGCGCTTGCGCAAGGGCGAACCCTGGCCGGGGGATATCGAGGTGGTGGAAGCGCGTTCAGTCCAGCAGGCGCTGGAACTGGCCTTCGGCATCCAGCGGGAAACACCCGTACCGCCGGAAGTACCCCGGGGCAGGAAAATCGCCTAGATTGGCCCCGGATGATGACCAGCATCCAGATGTATAATTGGAACTGAGGTGTCCCATGACCAATTTAGAGCGAACCATCATGCGTGAAATTTCCACCCTGCCGGAATCCAATTTGATGGACGTGCTTACCTTTGTACGGTTTCTTAAAGTGAGCCTGCCTGACAAAGAGAAAACCCGAAGCGAGTTCAAAGAAGCCCTCAAAGATGCCCGTACAACCGCTAAAAAATACAAAATCACCCAGGCAGATATCCGTGCTGAGATCCGCGCCGTGCGGGATGGTAAATGATGCGCGTTGTTCTCGATACCAACATAGTTATTTCCAGCGCGCTGGGTGGCGCGCTGGAATTGATTCTGGACAAATGGGCCGAGGATGCTTTTACTGTCCTTGTCACCAGCGACATTCTGGTTGAATATTTCGAAGTCCTCAATCGTCCCAAATTCAGGCTCAAACAGGTCACCATTGACCGCATCATCCGCTACAGCTACCAGTTTGCCGAATTTGTTGTTCCCGAGGAACGCATCCAGTTTGTCGAAGCGGATCCCAAAGATGACAAATTTCTCGAAGCCGCCATCGCCGGGCATGCTGAATATATTGTCAGCGGCGATACACATCTGCTGGAACTCAAGGAATTTCGAGCAATTCCCATTCTCAGTGCCCGTGAGTTTTTGGACCGGCTGATGGAGCAGTAAACTACTGCTTGGCGCCGGTGGCGGCGAGAAGCCTGCTCTAACCCTCGAGGCGGCGTGCCCCCGGGTACTTTCCTCGCCGTCAAACCAGAGTCAGCGCCGCCGAGGACGGCGGCTGGAGCACTGAAAAAGTCTCCTAGATTATAGCTTGAGGCGGCGCCTGCCTGCCCTGTGTACTTTCAGGGTACCCCAAAGGGGCATCCCCGCCGCCGACCTGAAATGACCTTTGATTCCTGCCTTGTTCCTCCTGCTCGAGGCGGCGTCCCCGCCGCCGATTTCATATGACCTTTGATTCCTGCCTTGTTCCTCCTGCTCGAGGCGGCGTCCCCGCCGCCGATTTCGTATGACCTTTGATTCCTGCCTTGTTCCTCCTGCTCGAGGCGGCGTCCCCGCCGCCGATTTCGTATGACCTTTGATTCCTGCCTTGTTCCTCCTGCTCGAGGCGGCGTCCCCGCCGCCGATTTCATATGACCTTTGATTCCTGGCATGTACCAGATCATCTGTATTTCATTACAGCTTCCATTTGCGGTTGGAAGCAACTATTCACCGACACCCTATATGCCGAAATTGCCTTAAATTCCCTTTCATGGTTGCGAAAAGAGCAGCGCATGTCTCTTTTCGCCTTTGTATTGATGCCCTCTCACCTTCACGCTGTTGTCCAGCCGGTTGGCAGGCCCATTGGCGAACTTCTGCAGAACTTTGCATCTTTCACCGCCCATGCCATTCTTCGCCAGTTGCGTAGGGACGATCGTCAAGAACTTCTCGCATTTTTCCATGAACAACGCCGTGACAAACGTGAAGAACACAGCATTTGGCAGGATGTACAGGCAAAGAACATTTTCTCAGAAAGATTCCTTGTTCAAAAAATAGAATATATTCACCAAAATCCGGTTGCAAAGGAATGGAAATTAGTTAAGGATCGGGCTGAGTATAAGTATTCCAGTGCGAGTTTCTATGACGAGGACCGGCAGCCAATCATCGAAATAGATGATATCCGAGAGCGGCTTCAGTAACTCCGCCGCCGGGACGGCGGCGGGAGCACGGAAAAAGTTGCGTAGGTTATGGCTTTAGGCGGCGTCCTCGCCGCCGTTCGCAGCCGCCGCGGACGGCGGCTGGAGCACGGCTAACGATCCCAGTTGCTCTTGGCGGCGTCCTCGCCGCCGTCCTTTTGTTTTGGAAAAATCCCGGAATATTTTATCCAATTCTTATCTAAGGTCGGTAGAATATGGGCAATTCTCTTATTGGAGGACCCATGCATTACCTGCCTTTTCTTTCCACCCTGGTGACATTTGCCTTTGCCGCGGCTGTTTTCATCCGCTACCTCAGGCGGCGCGGCCCGCATCTGTTGATGTGGACCATCGGCTTGCTATTCTTTGGCATCGGCACCCTGGCGGAAGTCTTGCTGGCTTTTTCCTTCAATGGAGTGGTGCTCAAACTGTGGTACTTGAGCGGAGCAATGTTGACGGCAGCCTGGCTTGGACAGGGTTCCGTCCACCTGCTGATCCGCAAGCGCGGCGTTGCCTGGACCCTGACCGGGATCCTGGCTGCGGTATCACTGCTGGCGGCCGTCCTGGTGCTCTCGGCTCCGATCACGTCTGCTGCGTCCGCCTATCATGTTGCCCTGCCGATTTCCTCCCAATACAAAGACATCCTGACGCGCGGCGGAGCGACCATTGCCCTGACCATCCTCCTGAACATTTACGGCACCCTGACCCTGGTCGGTGGTGCGATCTACTCGGCGATCATCTTCCTCCGAAAGCACGTGCTGGTCAACCGCATGATCGGCAATATCCTGATCGCCATCGGCGCGCTGGCTCCGGCCATGGCGGGCTCGTTCGTCAAGCTGGGCCTGGTGGACGGTCTCTACCTGTCCGAGCTGGTTGGAGTGGTGTTGATGTATATCGGCTTCATCCAGGCGACCACCGCGCCCGCCCGTGAAACGGTACCTGCCGGTGCGAATCAGTCGCTCACTTAGTCCATCCCAGACTTCCAAAGTTTACCAAACTTTGGAAGTCTTCTTTACAGGTATAATCCTCTCTGATTGGAGGCAAGCATGACCATCCTTGAAAATCCAGTTGTTTCGAGTATCCGCCGCAACCACGGGCTGGAACACGCCACCCTGAACATCCTCTCACAACGTTTTCCGTATCGTGCCCTGGCCGGATATTCCTTCCCGGCGGGCTTCTTCCTGGTGGGCGATGTGCCCACCGAGGAGGTCCGCGATGCGGTTGCCCAGGCGCTCTCCCGCCTGAACAATGGCGAACGAAACCTGGCTGTCCATCCCAACTGCGGGACGAATTACGTCACTGCAGGGTTCATAACCGGAGTGCTGGCCTGGCTGGGGATGGCGGGGGCAAAGAGAGGTCGTGACAAATTTGGGCGACTGCCGCTGGTGATCGCCCTGGTGATTCTTGGCCTGACCATCAGCCAGCCGCTCGGCCTGTTGATCCAGGAACGCATCACCACCTCCGGCGACCCGCAGGGCCTGGCCATCGTGGACATTTTCCCATTCCGCTACGGGAAGTTCAGCCTGCACCGCGTGATCACGCGCGACTAGGCGAATTGCGGAAAAGACCGGAATACCGCAGACCTGAAGATGCCAGAGACTCCCCTGGTACTGCTCCTGCACGGCAACGACGAGTTCGCCATCTCCGCCCACGTTGAAAAATTGTGCGCCGGCCTGGGGGACCCTGCCACCGCCGGCATGAACATTGCCCGTTTCGATGGACGCCTCAGCCTGGATTTTGAAGCACTCAACTCGGCAGTGAACGCCGCGCCCTTCCTGGCGCCGCGCCGGGTGACGGTGATAGCCCATCCAGGTTCGGCTTTCCAGGCAAGATCCAAGAAAGAATCCGACGCAATTGAGTCGGGCAATATGCAACCTGAGTCATCTTCCCAGCTGCCGGAATCCCGCAAGAGATTCCTGGCCTTGCTTGAAAATGCACCACCGACCACCATCATCGCCCTGGTGGAAAGCGACGAACTCAAGCCGGATCACTGGCTGCTCAAATGGGTTTCCAAGGCCGGAGGACGGGCAGGAGTGCACGTCTATAACCTGCCCAAACGCTGGGATATGCCGCGCTGGATCGAGTCCGAGGCAAAAAAGCAGGGCGGCAGGATCGACCCGGATGCAGCCGCGCGCCTTTCTGAGATGGTCGGCGAGGAGCCGCGCATTGCAGCCCAGGAGATCACCAAGCTGCTGACCTACGTCAATTTTGAGCGGCCCATCCGCCTGCTGGATGTGGAGAAAGTCAGCATTGCCAACGCACAGGCCAGCATCTTCGAGCTGGTGGACGCGCTCGGCCAGAAGGAAGGGAAAAAGGCCCAGTCCATATTTCACCGCTTGTTGGAGGACGAAGAGGCGATGGCATTATGGGGCATGGTCATCCGCCAGTTCCGCCTGCTGCTGCAGGCACGCGAAATGCTGGATGAACGCGCCACGATCCCGGAGATCCAGAAAGCGCTTGGGTTGCATGAATTCGTCGTACAGAAGGTCTGCAACCAGGCCAGACACTTTTCCATGCCCACCCTGGAGTCCATCTATCATAAATTGCTGGAGATCGATGAGGGGGCAAAAACAAGCCGGGTCCCGCTTGACCTGGCACTGGATACGCTGATCGTGGAATTAAGCCAGGGCAGGTAACGCGGGTATCCGTCAGTCCCTACTCTTCGCCATCCATCTTTCGGGGGATGACACAATAAAGACAATTAACGTACAATAATTTTTAATCAAGCCTGAAATGTCAGGCTGCTCCTTATCTTTAAGTAGAGATGACATATGGACGAACCTTTGATCCCCAATTATCTAATGAAATATCTGGATGGCTTGGTGCCGCCGCGCCCGCCCGAAATGCAGCAGATGGAAGCGATCGCGCAGAAGACCAATTTTCCCATCATCGGCCCGGCCTCCGGATTCTTATGCTATCAAATGGCGCGCTTGATCGGTGCAAGACGCATCTTCGAACTGGGCTCGGGTTATGGGTACTCGACCGCCTGGTTTGCAAAAGCCGTGGCCGAGAACGGCGGCGGAGAGGTCTACCACGTGGTCTGGGACGAAAGACTGTCGCAGCAGGCCCGCCAGCACCTGGCCGTGCTGGGTTACAACGGCATGATCCATTACCACGTCGGCGAAGCGGTCCAGACCCTGCAGGCGACACCCGGTCCCTTCGATCTGATCTTCAATGATATCAACAAGGAGGGCTACGCGGCTTCCCTTCCGGTTATTTTTGAGAAGCTGCGCCCGGGCGGTGTGCTGATCGTGGATAACATGCTCTGGTCCGGACGTGTTTTTGATCCCAGGGACAAGACTCCGGCGACCACCAACATCCGCAAGCTGACCGAGATGCTCACCCAAAGCCCGGATTGGATCGTCACCCTGGTGCCGGTGCGGGATGGAGTGGTGGTGGCGTATAAAAAGTAGTGGGGATTCCGGCCAAGACTGCTATAATAATATAGCATGAGCAAGGAGTAGCAACATGGCTGGATTGAAGATCAAGGTGCCGCGCAAAGAGCTGATCGAATTTTGCAAGAAGTACCATATCAAAAAATTGGCTTTTTTTGGTTCAGTTTTGCGCGAAGATTTCCGCCCGGATAGTGATATTGATGTACTTGTTGAGTTTGAACTGGGACATACGCCCGGATTTGCCCTGGTTGATATTCAAGATGAATTATCAGGATTGCTCGGCGGTCATCAAGTGGACCTTGTTACGCCAAAATTCCTGCATCACCGTATTCGTGCAAGCGTTGAAAGAGATGCGAAAGTCGCATATGCACAAAGTTAATAATCTTCCGGCCCTCATCATTTTGCTGGAGAATCTCATTCCTCCCGAAGAGCAGAGCCAAGAGTAAAGGAGGAAAAATATGCAATCTTTCGCGCGCGGCTGGTCATTCCTAAAGGAAGCCTGGCAGATGGCACTCAAGGACAGGGATTTGATCAAACCCTCCTTCATGGCCCTCCTGGCCGGGCTGATCGTCTCGGTCATTTTCATCCCGCTGATGATCGGGGCAGGCGCCCTGACCGGAGGCAGTAACAGCCTGGTCGGGCAGGTGATCCTGTTCGTGCTGGGTGCGCTGATGATTTTCATCGAATACTCGGTCGGGTACATCTTTTCCGCCATGACCATCTACCTGGTCTACGGCTACCTGGCGGAAGGTGATGGAGTGATGTCCAAGGCCTGGGCCATCGTGCGGCGCGAATGGCTGCACATCCTCAGCCTGGCAGCCGTTTCAACGGGGGTGAACCTGCTCAAGGGTGCTGTCCGCGGGAAAGGCCAGAATGTCGGGCGCAACCTGCTCTCCGGCTTGATCAGCACGGTCTGGACCGAGGCGGCCTTCCTGATCCTGCCGGCGATGGTCATCGAAGACACCAACCTGAAAGAGGCCCTCAAGCGCGCTGGCGGCATCATCAAGGACAACCTGCTGCTGGTGGGCATCAGCACGGTCGGCGTGAAGGCAGTCAACGGGTTGATCGGTTTCCTGCTCGGGCTGCTGGGCATCGGCCTGGGATTCGGCGCCGGGTTTGGCATCATCACGGTCACGAACAGCTCGAACTTCGGCCTGATCTCGGGGATCGGGTTGGGGGTGCTCATCGCCGGCCTCTTCATCATGGTGGCCACGGTGTTTACCTCTTACACCTCCACTGCCTACCATACCTGCCTGTACCTGTGGGCGCGTGACGTGGAGAAGGCCCGGGCGGGAGGAAATCTCGTACCGATTCAGGCGCCCGCTCCACTGGCAGCGGTGCTCAATCAATAATATTCGCCGTAAAACATAAAAGGGCACGACTCAACGGGCGGACACATAGGTCCGCCCCTACGGGTTTATGGCATCGTAAATGCCGGCCCGGTCCAACGGGCGGGCACACAGGAAGGGCGGACACATAGGTCCGCCCCTACGGGGTTCATGGCATCGTAAATGCCGGCCTGGTCCAACGGGCGGACACAAAGAAAGGGCGACCGTGGGGTCGCCCTTTTTTTCATCCTTTGTGTCCCGCCTGCCCTGTGTTCTTTCAGGGGTGTGACCTTTGTGGTGAATCTTCTACGGTGCCGGGGTGGGCTTGGGGTTCATGGCGTCGTAAATGCCGGTCTTCAACAACGCCGGGTCATTGGCAGCCTGGGCGGCTTTCATCTGGGCCTGGCGGGCCAGGTCGGTGGCATTTTGCAGGATGCGCAGGAACTCGTCCGGGTTGTGGAAGCCCATGCTGTTGGCCGAGGAGATGAAATCCCACATGTACTGGGCATGGCGGTGCAGCGTGCGGGCCTGCTCGAGCAAGGAGGCGTCCACGCCCGGCTTGGCGGCGGCAGCCTGCAGGGCGGTGATGGCGTCGATCAGGGCATCCTCGGTGCTGAGCTTGGCGGCGTGCACCGTATCCTGGATCACGCTGACGCGCGCCAGGACGACATTCACATCGGTATGACACTGTCCGCAGGAACGCTGGGGATCCAGCAACGGGCTCATGATGTCGTGGCTGGAATATTTCATGGCGCCGTCACGAACATAGGGCATGTGGCAGTCCGCGCAGGCGACGCCCGCCTTGAAATGCGTGCTGTCGGCTGTGAACAGCTCGTAATCCGGGTGGCGGGCCTTCATGATGGGCGTACCGGTGCCGGGATAGGTCCAATCGGCAAATTTGACGTTATCCTCATCCTTGATGATATCTTCCACGCGCATGCCGTTCGTCCAGGGGATGGTCAGCAGCTTTTTATCGCCGGCAAAGTAATAGGTCACATGGCAGTTGGCGCACACCAGCGAGCGCATCTGCTGGCGGGTATAGGATTTCCAGTCAATCCCCTGGGCCTTGAGGGCTGTTTCCACGGCCGGGTTGGTGATGACCAGGCGCATGGTCCCGGCTTCATGGCAGTTGGCGCAGCCGATCGGATTGGTGATCTTGGGGGTCATGTCCTTGAACATCTGGGCGTCGTAGGCTTCCATGCCCAATTTGGACCACAGGCCCGGGTTGTCGGAAGATTTGCACGAATAACAGGTGGCGTGCGTGGTGGCGGTGACGCGCTTGGTGGCCAGGATATCCACCAGGGTATTCTGGTGGCCGCGCGGCTGGTTGTAGTCCTGGCTGAAGGAATAGCCGGAGAAAAGGATCACCAGGCGCGGGTCCAGGGCCAGGTAGGATTGTTTGGCCGAGCCGCCGTAGGTGGTGGGGGTCTTGTTATCGGCGGTCAGGAGCAGGCTGGAGTATTCATTGGGATAGTTCAGACCCCAGATGGACGAATCCGGCTCGAGCGGCTTGACGGTCGTGACCGGCTGGAAGGTGCGCTGCCGGGGCGGCTGGTTCTTCAGATAGATCAGCACGCCCGCCAGGACGATGGCCAGGACCAGGATGATGGCGGCCAGGATGATCGGGACGGCGTGTCTTTTCAAATCCCATAGTCTCATTTTCGATACACCTCCGTATCTTGGAAGGGTTGGAGCGAAGCGCCGCGCTGGCCGTGCGCAGCCGAACGGTGGCAGCTCCAGCAATAACGGTCGAAGGCCTGCGGACCCGCCAGGATGCTCTCGACGGTGTCATTGTGACAGCGGATGCAGTTGGCCTGGACGATCGAATCGGTCTGGTGGGTGGCGCGGATGGCAGGTGGGTAGATCTTGAAGGTGAAGGAGAAGACGTCCTTCATCCCGGAGTAGCCTTTGTAGAGGTAGTAGCTGAGGATGTTCTGGTGGGGCAGGTGGCAGTCGGCGCAAATGGCGACATTCTCATGGGCGGCGTGGTACCAATTCTCGTACTGGGAATCCATGACGTGGCAGTTGTTGCAGGTGGCGGCCGCGTGCCCCAGGTAGGCCGGCGCATCGGTGGCCCATGCGAAGACGCTCAGCGCTGCCAGGAAGATCAGGATGGCAAGGGTGAGCGTGAGGTACTTAGTCATCAGTCTCAAAAAAGAAAGAGTCCACAATCACCCACTGAATCTATCCCAAACGGGCGGACAGATCCTCCAATAGTTCAGGCATTTCCAACGCTTCTGCGAATTGCTCTTTGAGTTTTGCCCATCTCTGGTACACACACATTTCATCGGAATGCCTGGCAGGTAATTGCATACCCTTTCCCAGCCCATAAGCAGCATTCAACTGTCGCCAGCGCAATTCCAGGGTTGTTCCGGAGGCTTCTTTTTGTTGGATCTCCTGCACCGCGCGCCAGCGCTGGCGGAATGCGCGCACCTGTTTTTTCTCCATGTTCATCTCCAATCCGATTATATACCCATCCGGATGTTTGCCGAACCAGAATCCGGCATATCCTGACGTAGGAGCCCTCGAAGTCAGGAGACTTCGGAGTCTGGTGGCGATTATTCCCCTGATTTTTAACTTGGGCGCGATCGGTGTCTCGAAACAACGAGGAACAACGCCTTACGCCCATGGCTGGGTGCAGGCCCCCGGCCCCTCTCCAAATTAAAGTACAAATTTGGAGAGGGGAGAAAGCGATTAATTGCAGGTTTTGAGGTAGTTTAGGGTTTTTGTGCAGTTGTTGGGCGACCCTAAGAGACTGTTTAATAAGTCAAAATTCACCACGGATGAACGTGGATAAAAAGGATTTATGCTGATAAAAAAAGCCTTTGGAGTTGGTTTATCCACAAGAGACTTATTTCATCTGCGTTTATCTGTGGTAAAGAATCAGTTTTTAAACAGTCTCTTAGGGTCTGTTCGGGCCGGAATAGATCCTCCAAGAAACGGGCAAAAAAGGGGGTTGTTTGGAGGGTTTTAAGGCAAAACAATCGGAAACAATTCGAAACAACCGGGGAAAAGATCGTTGATTTTAGATTGAGAATCAGGGATCAGGGATCAGTAACCAGGGATCAGGGAGGGAAAACAGGGGGGAAAGACCGGCACAGGAACACGTGGCACGGCAGCACGTGACACGCTCCCCCCTTTTTTCCCAAAGGCCGGATCGGGGGCAGAGGCGGGAGGCGGGAGGCAAAGATTAACCGCGAAGTAACGCGAATGAACGCGAAGCTTAAAAGGACCAATGGTCCCAAGAGAACCAGAAGGAACAGATATGCTTGAAGATCCTGACGTATTAATCCACTATGAGGGCATCACAGAAAGCGCGGGCAGGTGGTTCACAAAGGAAAAAAGATTGAAGAGCATGGCGGGAAGCTGCATGGCTATGAGTTCAAATGGGGAGGCAAAGGCATGCGGCGGGTGACGCGTGAAGAGTTTACCCGTGCCTATCCGGACTCCAGCCTGGAGACGGTCAGCCAGGAGAATTTTGAAGCCTTCCTGGCATAGCTGGCGATGATTGACCACGGCTCCCTTCCTGCCCGCCCTGGTAAATCCTTTTCCCCGGGACACCCCGGCGGCCCGCGTGGCTACGCCTCCCTGCCCAGCAGGTCCTGGTTCACATTCAGCACCACTCTGCCGGCCTCGATGGTGGGGTCGAGCGTGATATGACCCAGGCGGTAGCTTGCCAGGAAGTAGCGCACCGCATACGACAGCAGCATGTGCCGGTTGATGTTGTTCTTGCGGGCGATCTCCTCGATGGAGTCGCGATCCTTGTTTGACAGGTAAACGCTGACCGCCCGGGGTTTGGCGGGGGATTTGGATGATTTGTCTTTGGCCATTTCTGAACCTCTCGGATGTGGAATCGCTTGAATATCACGCTATATTAGCTATTCATGTAAACATAGTATATATGATTACATATAACGCGTCAAGCGTTCCAGTGTCCTAAAGGATGCTTGGCGATCGCGCGGCGCGGACCATGGACCGCAGACGATTGACGATTTGACTACGGACGACCTGTCTCGCCAACCTGCCTGCCTGTCCTGCGATCTTTGCAGGGCACCCGGTTCGCCTGCCCCCGCGTCGTGGGGGTTCGGGTGCCCTGCTCACTACTCTCTGCTCTCTTTTCTCCCCAAAACCCTTGACAAATTAGAAAATTAGTTCTATGTTTGTAGCATGCCTGGCCCCCTGCCCTCCCTCGCCTGCTGCCGAGGACTACTCTCTGCTCCCTGCTCTCTTCTCTCTGTTCTCTCCTCTCTATTCCCCCTTATTCGTTTCTCCAAAACGAATGCCCTCTTTATCCGCCATATATATCCTTTATTTGGGGAAATGACCCAGGCCTCCCGCATATGGGGGCAAAAATATTCGTTCCTCCTTCGTTCCGCGGAACGAATACATTGTGGTCCATCGCCCATTATCTTCTATCTTACTATCAGCCTGCTCAACAACTCAACTACTCGATTATCTGACTAATGGACTATCAGACTCTCCGACTATCAAACTCGAATTCCCCGGTTACAATTCATCCGGAGACCCTCATGAAACCTGTCCGCTCGATCCTGACTCTTATTGTTCCTTGTGTTGGCATCCATCGGGGGGCAGCCGTCCGTTCCCGCCCATGCCGCTCCATCCGTCCAGGCGCCCGTGCTCAAGTGGAGTCTTGGCGGTTGTTACAGCTCCTGGTGCGAGACCGGCTGGTACTCCTCCCCGGCCGTCGGGGATATCGATGCGGATGGACAACCCGAAGTGATCGCCTCGGCCTATTCCATCGTCACCCTGGATGGGAACAGCGGCGCGCTCGAATGGCGGGTCGCCTCGGGGTACGACCGCAGCTCCCCCGGGGCCGGCAGCGTGGGCCGCACCTGGCCCGGCATCGTGCTGGCGGATGTGGATGGGGATGGCAGCCCGGAGATCGTCACGGCGCATGGCGGCGGCTGGGTCTCGGTCTATAATAGCCAGGGATATTTCAAGCCTGGCTGGCCGCAGCAGCCCACCACCAGCGAGCTGCGCGGCTTGCTGGTCTCAGACCTGGATGGGGACGGCCGCCTGGAGATCATCGTCACGGCAGCGGTTGGCAGCGCGGTCAATACCTGGGTCTACGAACCCGACGGTTCCCTGCGTCCCGGCTGGCCGCAGTTGAACAGCACCCTCGGCTACGCCTGGGGCGTGTACAACGCCAATGCCGCCGCCGGCGACCTGGACGGTGACGGCACCAGAGAGATCGTCGTCCCTTCGGACGTGCACTACATCAATGCCTACCACCCGGATGGCAGCCCCATCCCCGCAAATGCCATGTATGGGGTTAAGAATTGGGGCCAGGTGGGCATCTGGGAGAGCCTGGCCACCGAGCTGCGCGGTTGGGGCGAGTGCAACGGCCTGCGCCCCGAGAGCTACCGCACCAATTTTGCCGATGGTCCCGCCGATATCGTCGATGTCAACGGCGATGGGGTGATGGAAGTGGTCGTCACCGGCAACGTGTATGACTGTTACGCCGGTTACCCGCCCAGCCGCTACACCGGGGTGTACATCTTCAATGCCGACCGCAGCCGCTTCAATACCGGCGGCTTTGACTGGCAAACCGTTCCCGTGGATACCGGCGCGCCTATCAGTGAAGATTACAACGTCATCGAGACTGCCGAGGCCAATCCGGCTGTGGCCGACCTGGACAGGGATGGGCGTTTGGAGATGCTCTTTGCCTCCTACGATGGCCGGCTGCATGCCTTCTGGCTCGACAAGAGCGAACATGGCAGCTGGCCTTTTTCCGTCTATCACCCCAGCGACGGCAGCTTCAGCTTTGCCTCCGAGCCGGCCGTGGCCGATCTCGACGCGGATGGGCATGCCGAGGTGCTCTTCACCTCCTGGACGCAAAAAGGCAGTGGGAAAACCGGCAAGTTGTATATCCTGGATTACCTGGGAAACCTGCTGCAGTCCGTCGACCTGCCGCCGGCCTTTGGCAGCCCCACCTGGAACGGTGCCCTGCCTGCGCCCACCCTGGCGAACCTGGATGGCGACCCCGACCTGGAGGTGGTGGTCAACACTGCCAGTTCCGGCGTCGTGGCCTATGATCTGCCCGGCACAGCCAATGCCATCGTCTATTGGGGCACAGGGCGGGGAAGCTATCAACGCAGCGGCACGATCCTGCAGGGCAAACTGCAGGCGAACATCTCAAGCAGTTCCCTCGTGCCTGCGGCCGGGGAGATCTTTACATGCACGGTGAACCTCTCCGCCCTGTTCGGTCCACTGGGAAATGTCAGCCTTTCTTCCGTGCTGCCGGATGGGCTTGTCTATGCCGGCGGGCTGACCGCCTCCAGCGGCACACCCCTTGTGGCAGGCCAGACGATCACCTGGAGCGGTGCGGTCGGGCTGTCCCCTCCCGTCGTGCTCAGCTTCCAGGCGCAGGTCGGCCCTGCGATCACAACCGTGCAGGTGCTGACCATCCCGTTCACCCTCCTGGATGGCCAGGGGCATACCCTGCAGCCGTCTCTGAGGGTGATTGCCAATGGGTGGGCGGTTAATTTGCCCTTTGTCGGCAGGTGAAAATTAAAATGTCATTGCGAGGAGCCGTACTTTGGCGACGCTTGCACCTGCTGCAAGTGCAGGCGAAGCAATCTCCTCGATAACACGGGGATTGCTTCGGCGGAAGAGCGCCGCCTCGCAATGACATTGGGGGCGTGGGGCGGATACACAAAAAGGGACGGACACATAAAAAGGGCGGACATGCCACTTCGCCACTCCGTGGTGCAGGCGTGGTACAGGCAAGGTCCGCCCCTACTAATTCGTGTCCTTGTGGTGAGGGTCTTAAAGCCCGGCTGCCTTGCGCAGCGCCTCGGCCTTATCCGTGTTCTCCCACGGGAACTGGACATCGTCCCGCCCGAAATGACCGTAGGCGGCCGTCTTGCGGTAGATCGGACGGCGCAGGTCCAGGTCGCGGATGATCGCGCCTGGTCGCAGATCGAAGTGCTCGAGCACGAGCTGGCCGATCTGCTCGTCGGCGATCTTCCCGGTCCCGAAGGTTTCGATGTTGACCGAGAGCGGGTGCGCCACGCCGATGGCGTAGGCCACCTGGATCTCGCAGCGCTCGGCCAGGCCGGCCGCGACCACGTTCTTGGCGGCCCAGCGGGCCGCGTAAGCCGCCGAGCGGTCCACCTTGGTGGGGTCCTTGCCGGAGAAGGACCCGCCGCCGTGCCGGCCCATGCCGCCGTAGGTATCGGCAATGATCTTGCGACCGGTCACACCGGAGTCGCCCATCGGGCCGCCGATGACGAAGCGCCCGGTCGGGTTGACGTAGACCTTCAGGTTTTTATCGAGCATCTCTTCCGGCAGGGTCGGCATGATGACGTGTTCCATAAGGCCTTCCTCGATATCCGCATGCGAGACCTTGGGGTTATGCTGCGCCGAGACCAGGACGGTATCGATGCGCTTGGGCTTTCCAAAGGCATACTCCACCGTGACCTGGCTCTTGCCATCCGGGTACAGCCAGGGCAGTTCGCCGGATCTGCGCACCTCGGCCAGCCTGCGGGTCAGCTTGTGCGCCAGGTAGATCGGCATCGGCATCAGCTGGGCGGTCTCGGTGCAGGCAAAGCCGAACATCATGCCCTGGTCGCCGGCGCCGATCAGGTCGATCTCATCCTGGTCGCCGCCCTTGGCCTCGAAGGATTTGCTGACGCCCAGGTCAATATCCGGGCTCTGGCTGGAGATGGCTGAAAGCACGCCGCAGGTATGCCCGTCGAAACCTTTTTTGGCCCGGTCGTAGCCGATCTCGGTGACCACCCTGCGCACGAGCTCATCGAAGTTGACAAACGCCTGGGTGGTGATCTCGCCCAGGATCATCACGAAGCCGGTCTTGGTGGCCACTTCGCAGGCCACCCGGCTCATTGGGTCCTGCTCGAAGCAGGCATCCAGGACGGCATCGGCGACCTGGTCGCACAGCTTGTCAGGATGGCCCTCGGTGACTGACTCCGAGGTGAACAGCAGTTTTGGAGAAGACATGAAAGTGGTTGTCATGGTTGCCCTTTCTAAAAAAGAGAATGCCCTTTCTGGCGAAAGGGCAATTGCACAAGGTGCACGGCTGCCCTCTCATCTTCCAGTTTTTTCTGTCGGAATTGGCACCATCCGCTGTCGCGGTGGTTGTCGAGGTTTCACAGGGCCGGTCCCTCCACCTCTCTGGATAAGAGTGCCGATCAGGGCTATTTAATTATCGGCATGATACCACAGGTTGCAGGGGCAGGCAAGCAGCGGTCAGAAAGGCCAGCCACCCTTGCGAAGGTTGTATGTTTGGCAGACAGCAAGTGGAAACAGGTTTTCCATTCAAAAGGCAGATCCGGGTACGGCAGAACCTTCGCAAGGGTGAACAATTGGGCAATCCTGAAAGCAGTGCTACAATTGGGCGATGCATAAACAACCCAACCGAGCAAAGTATTTTAGAGGTTTTAGCATGGTTTGCCTGCTCCTTTTTGTCGGAGCAGCCTGCCTGCCGGTGGGGACAACGGCCGGATCCACCCCCCTCGTCCAGACGGTCATGCCAACCCAGGCAGTGACCCCCGCAAGCTCGCAGCCGGCGGAAGTGCCAGTCACAGACACACCGCTGCCTGCTGCCACACCTACTCTCACTCCAATCTCAACGGAAACCCCCAGCCCGGCGGCCTCCCTGCCGCCTGTCAACCTGCCGCTGCCCAGCCTCACCCCCACTGTCGAGCCTCTACATGTCACCATCCTGGCTGATTCGCAGTGCATGATTGGTCCAGGCACCGCTTACCTGTTGTATTATGGATTGTTTGCCATGAACTGGATGCGGGTGATTGGGCGCAACCCGGACGGCACTTGGCTGGTCATCAAATCGCTGGATGACCCCCTTTGGAAGGCCTGCTGGATCCAGACCGACAAGGTCAGGTTCGATAACGGCAGCCTCCGGGATGTGCCGATCGTGTCGGTGGTCTACTCCTATTCAAGCCTCTATCAGCCGCCCACGGTGGTGAGAGCCGTCCGCAGCGGCAACGTGGTGACCGTCTCCTGGCAGCCGGTTTACATGACCGAGGACGATGAACGCGGCTACCTGATTGAGGCCTGGGTGTGCCAGGGTGGCAAACAGGTTTTCGTCCCGACCAGCCTGTGGACCTCCTTCAACCAGAACAATACCATGCCCGAGATGTCGCTCCAGGTGACCGACGAACCGGGCTGCGATGTGCCCTCGAATGCGCGCCTGTATGCGGTAGAAAAACACGGTTATACACCTTATCGCGAAATCCCCTGGCCCGGATTTGAAGCCGGGGAGGCGGCCACAGAAGGAACGACCACAAGAGTCGCCCCTACGATCGGCACGCCTCCGGCCGGCTCCCCTGGACTGCCGGTGGTGCAGATCCCTCAGTATACTGACTGCCTGTACGGCCCGGGAACGTTCTTCCTTTACAAGACCAGCCTGCCCGCCGGAGCCTGGATGGAGGTGGCCGGCCGAAGCCCGGATGGAGGCTGGCTGGTGGTGCAGGAGCTGAACGGCTGGGATCCCTGCTGGATAGCAGTTGCGCAGGCGCGTTTCACTCCAGGCAGCCTGGATGCCGTCCCGGTCACCTATCCTACGCTGCCAATATCCTACTGGTATAAGCCGCCCAGCCCATCTGCCCACCGCAGCGGAGATGCCGTGACGGTCTCCTGGAAAGCGATCGGGATGGCGGAGTACGATTACCACGGCTACCTGATCACCGCCTGGGTTTGCCAGGGCGGGCAGCGGGTTTACCTGCCGGTCAGTGTGGCGCCGCCGTTTGCCGAAAACACAGGTACCCTGTCTGTCACAATCAAGGACGAGCCCGGCTGCCGTGAGGCTTCGAGTGCACAGATCTATACGGTTGAGAAACGTGGCTATTCCGGAGAGAGGATTTTCTGGCCGCCCTATTGACCGGTCGGGTTACTCACCCTTGCCTGCGCCACTGACGCCGCAGGTACAGGTGCGAAGGTTCTGCCATACCGGAGGATGCATAGTTAAGAAAATCACCGTCCTGCCATATTTTGCCAGAAACGGAACCTTCGCAAGGATAACGTCAAATTATTGATAGTAAGGAGTCTACATGCCAGGTTATGCCGAGTTTGTTCAGAAATACCCTGCCTATGACAAAACCCACGACATCGATGAGCTGCGTGAGCGGGAATATTCCCGGCTTAACCGGCTTGGCCAGATCTACCTGGATTACACCGGCGGTGGGTTGTATGCCGGGAAACAGCTGCTGGCTCACCAGAAGCTCCTGGACGAAAATATTTTTGGCAACCCGCATTCCTCCAACCCGACTTCACAGGCCGCCACGCGCCTGATCGAAAGCACCCGCCAGACCATCCTGCAGTTCTTCAAGGCGGATCCGGCCGAGTACACCGTGATCTTCAGCATGAATGCCAGCGGCGCGCTCAAGCTGGTGGGAGAATCCTACCCCTTCGGACCGGGTTCCCACTACCTGCTGACCTTTGATAACCACAACTCGGTCAATGGAATCCGTGAATTTGCCCATGCCAAGGGTGCCGAGGTGACTTACATCCCGGTGGCGCTGCCGGATATGCGCGTGGATACGGAATTTCTGGAGGCTTCCCTGGACCTGGGACCTGCCTCGGGCAGGGGAAATCCGGCGGATGCAGGAAACAACCTTTTCGCCTATCCTGCCCAATCCAATTTCTCTTCCGTTAAACATCCGCTGGAGTGGATCGAGCAAGCCCACGCCAAAGGCTGGGATGTGCTGTTGGATGCGGCCGCCTTTGCGCCCACCAGCCAATTGGATCTTTCCAGGTACAAGCCGGATTTCGTCAGCCTGTCGTTCTATAAGATCTTTGGCTATCCAACCGGCGTTGGGGCCCTGCTGGCCCGAGGCGAGACCTTGAAGAGGCTGCGCCGCCCCTGGTTTGCCGGAGGAACGATCACCGTGGCTTCGGTGCAGGGCGATAAATATTACCTGGCCGAGGCTCCAGCGGCCTTCGAGGATGGCACCCTGGATTACCTCAACATCCCGGCAGTGGAGATCGGGTTGAAGCATATCCAATCCATTGGCTATGAGACCATCCAGGAGAGGGTGCGCTCGCTCACCGGCTGGCTTCTGGATAACCTGTCGGTGATGAAGCACACCAGCGGGGTGCCGCTGGTGCGGATCTACGGGCCGCTGGACACAATCAAGCGCGGTGGGGCAGTCACGGCCAACTTCTTTAACAAGGACGGGGAGCCGATCGACCATCGTTTCATCGAGGCAAAGGCCAACCAATCCAATATCTCCCTGCGGACAGGCTGCTTCTGCAACCCCGGGGCGGGCGAGATCGCCCTGGGCCTTTCCAGGATGGAGCTGGCTGCCTGCTTCACGAGTCCCGGCCACGACCAGCGCTTGAGCCTGGATGATTTCCGCCTGTGCATCGATGGCAAATCCTCCGGCGCGGTGCGTGCCTCGGTTGGATTGGTCAGCAATTTTGAGGATGTACAGGCATTCTTGAAGTTTGCCGAAGGTCTGCTGGATCAATAATGCTTTGGCGGTGCGAATCATGCCTGTCCCCACGCGTGCCCAGCTCAGGCCCGGTTTGCGGGTCCGGGTTGTCCTGAAGCAAGACCAACCTACCGGAAAGTTGACCGAAGGCGTGGTCAAAGACATCCTGACCAAATCGCCTGCGCATCCGCATGGCATTAAGGTCCGCTTGTTGGATGGCCAGGTTGGGCGAGTGAAAGAGATGATCATATGACCACTCCACATAAGTCCTGGTTCGTCTTTATTGGAGCCGTAATGGCCTTGGCTGTGACCGCCTGTTCGGGTGGGTCAATCCTTCCAACGTCGAAAGCCTCCCCTGTTCCGGTCATTCAGCCTTCACCGACCTTGCAGCCTTCAGTTGTGCCAGGCATGGCTGGTCGTTGGATTGACACGAGTACCATGGGCACCATCACCACCATTGTGACCCAGGAAGGTGGATTTGCGGTTCAATCCGTCATTAATCCGGCCAGAGACGGGAATGAGCTGACTGCAACGAGTTGGTCGAACGGCGTGCTGACCTGGACATACTGCATCCCCAACGCGAACTGTATTACCAATGTGACCGTATCCCTGGACGGTAACAATCTGAACACAAGCTGGACGGATGACAGCGGAAACTCCGGCCAGGCAACTTTCCTGCGCCTGGCATAAATCTTTGCAGGTTTTTGTCACCAATGGCTCTTAAAATCCCAGACAAAACCCCGCTCCAAGCGGCGTCCTCGCCGCCGAGGACGGCGGCGAGAGCAGCTTTGCCAGGCCCTCTTAGGAAAACCTGTTTTCAGGGCATATTCATAGGACTGATTAGTGTGGTTACAGGATAAAGGACCTATGAAAATCCGTTCCATTACATATTTTTGCGATCCTGGCTGGCCAATCGATGAGTCGAAACTCGAGCAGGCTGGAAAATTCCTGGCTGAAGCGAAACCTGCCTATGAGGCCTCCGGTTTTGAGGTCCAGAGTACCCGGCTGGCAACAGTACCGTTCGTGCAAATCCTCGGAGCAGATAAAATCGACGAAACACCCAGGCTGGCTGAACAGCTGTCGACCGCAATTCAATCTGCCGGGATCGCTTATGCTGCACTTGGTCCGGCCCAACCGGAGGTCCCGGATAGTTATGCAGTCATCCCCGAGGCCATCGCCGCTGCCCAGAACATCTTCTTCTCGGGCATCATGGCAGACGCCAGGTTCGGCATATCCATTCCGGCTGTGCAGGCCTGCGCAGAAGTCATCACGCGCTGCGGCCCGATCACCCCGGACGGGTTCGCCAACCTGCGTTTCGCTGCGCTGGCAAACGTCAGGCCGGGCTCGCCGTTCTTCCCGGCTGCCTACCATAACCAGGACGAGCCGGCATTTTCCATCGCAACGGAAGCGGCTGACCTGGCTGTGAAGGCTTTTAGCGATGCCCGGACAGTCAGCGATGGCCAAAAGGCGCTTACTTACGAAATCGAAAGGCGTGCCAGTTCCCTTGCACAGGTGGGGCTTGATCTTGGCCGCCGTTTTTCGATTGCGTTTGGCGGGATCGATTTTTCCCTGGCCCCCTTCCCATCTGAAGCCGTATCCCTCGGCGCGGCGATGGAACGAATGGGTGTGCCACGCGCCGGCCTGCACGGTTCGCTGGCGGCTGCGGCAATCCTGACGGAAATCGTTGAGCGCGCCCGCTTCCCTCGAGCCGGATTCAACGGGTTGTTCCTGCCCGTCCTGGAGGATGCGGTCCTGGCCCGACGGGCTGCTGAAGGGACATTGACTGTCAAGGATTTGCTGCTTTATTCCGCCGTGTGCGGTACCGGGCTGGATACGGTCCCCCTGCCGGGTGATACGACCGCAGACCAGATGGCTGCGCTGCTGCTTGATCTGTCTGCCCTGGCGCTGCGTTTGGATAAACCCCTGACCGCCCGGCTGATGCCAATCCCCGGAAAAAAGGCGGGTGACCCCACCCATTTTAGTTTTGATTACTTCTCCAACAGCCGGATCATGGTGCTGGAAGCGCAGCCGCTGGGATCACCCCTCGCGGAGACGAGGCTGTTCACCCTGGCTTCCCGGCGTTTATCCTGAGTACGGAGGTTGGCATTATAATCAGCCCGTATGACCATCTTCGCCAATAAACACATCCTGCTTGGGATCACCGGTTCCATCGCGGCCTACAAGGCGGTTGAATTGGCTTCGAAATTGACCCAGGCCGGGGCCCAGGTGGATGTGATCCTGACCCCCGCAGCGGAGAAATTCATCACCCCGCTGACGTTCCAATCCGTGACCGGCCGCAAGGCTTTCACCGATGCCGATCTATGGGGAGGCCAGGCGCATGTCCTGCATGTGGGGCTCGGTCAAAGCGCTGACCTGCTGGTCATTGCCCCATGCACTGCCAACACACTTGGAAAATTAGCCCACGGCATAGCTGATAACCTGCTAACCATCACTGCCCTGGCTGCCCGCTGCCCGGTGCTGGCGGCCCCGGCCATGGATGTGGGCATCTACACCCACCCTGCCACGCAGGACAATATCCGCATTCTATCGGAGCGTGGTGTTTATTTTGCCGGGCCGGATGAAGGGCGCATGGCTTCCGGGCTGGAGGGCAAGGGCCGCCTGGTGGAACCCGCCGAACTGCTGGGTCACCTCCGCCTGGTATTGGGCCGGGATGGCAAATTGGCCGGGAGGAGGATCGTCGTCTCAGCGGGTGGGACGCAGGAGCCGCTTGACCCGGTGCGGGTGTTGACGAACAAATCCTCCGGCAAACAGGGCTATGCCCTGGCGCAGGCCGCCCTGGATGCCGGCGGGACGGTCACCCTGGTGAGTGCACCGACGGCTCTAACCCCCCCTGTGGGAGCACGCCTTATCCCTGTTACTACCGTGGAAGAGATGCTGGAGGCCGTCCTGACTGAATCCAGCGGGGCAGATGCTCTTATCATGGCCGCGGCAGTGTCTGATTTCCGCCCCAAGCAGGTTGCTGAAAACAAGCTAAAAAAATGGGATGGGATTCCGCAGGTTGAGTTGGATATCGCACCGGATGTCCTTGCGGCGGTGTCAGGCCTGGGGGCTCAAAGGCCGCGCGTGGTCATCGGGTTCGCGGCTGAAAGCCGCGATTTGCTGAGGAATGCCGAGGCCAAATTAAAGTCCAAGAAACTGGATATGATCGTTGCCAACGATATATCTGCCCCGGATTCCGGCTTTGGCGTGGATACCAACCGTGTCACATTATTGTTTTCAGATACAGAGAAACAACCCCTGCCGCTGATGACCAAGGAAGAAGTGGCAGAGACCGTCATTGCCCGTGTGGCGATGCTCCTGGAGACCAAATGACAAAAGTGCTGGTAATTTCCGATGTGCATGCCAACATCATTGCGCTGGAGGCCGTACTGGCAGATGCCGGAAAAGTGGACGAGGTTTGGTGCCTGGGTGACATCGCCGGTTACGGCCCGGATCCCAACGAGTGTATTGAGCGTATCCAGGCCCTGCCAGAATTGACCTGCATGATGGGTAATCACGATTACGCTGCCATCGGTAACATGCCGTTGGAAGTATTCAACCTTGACGCCAAAAAGGCACTGCTCTGGCAGCGGGAAAGGTTGACGAATGCCAGCAGGGAATTTCTGCGCACGCTTTTGCAAAAGCCGAAGGTATGCGGGAATGAAACGCTGGTGCACGGCAGCCCGCGTGACCCGATCTGGGAATACATCATGAATACACTGGTGGCGCGTATCAACCTGGATTTCTTCGAAACACCCTGGTGCCTTGTGGGGCATTCACACTTCCAGGTGGTTTTCCAGTACAACTCTGAAAAGGATGAAATGTCGATCCAGGTGCCTGAACCGGCCGAGAAGTATGAGTTAAAAGAAACGCGGCATCCTGAACCCCGGTTCTGTTGGCCAGCCGCGCGACCGGGATCCGCGGGCGGCCTATGCCATATTCCATCCCGAGATTAATATCTGGGAGCCGCGCCGGGTGAAATATGACATCCCAACCGTTCAGAAGCGTATCCTGGATGCCGGTCTCCCGCCGCGGCATGCCGAGCGACTAGCCGGAGGCTGGTAAGGCGATACAAGGGGAACCAGGTTTTCGTGGTAGGTTTCAAAACCGGGAGGAACCAATTCCGGCTGCAGAGCGTCTAGGAAGCATAGCAATCCATTCGGCTCTGTTCAAGGAGAAGAAGCCATGAAGAAAAGAATCATTTTCATTTTTATTGCCCTGACCTTGGTGCTGGCTGCCTGTGCGACGAGATCCGCCACACCAAAGTATGCCGCCGCTACCCAAGCGCCAGCAGCGCCAGCTCCGTCCTTTGCTGGTGGGGTGACAAATGAACAAAGCGGGACAGGTGCGCGGCCGGCATTGGACAGCTCCAATGTTGCCAAAGGCAGCGCTTCCAGCACGGCAGCCCAGGACCGGCTGATCAGCATGACCGTGGATATGACCATCGTGGTGGCCGACCCACAGAAGAAGATGGATGCGATCAACCAGATGGCCAAAGACCTGGGCGGGTACCTTATCTCGATGAATATGTCCCAGGTCAATACCCCGAGCGGTGTGGCGGCTCCGCAGGGGAGCATTTCCATCCGCGTTCCTGCAACGAAACTGGATAATGCCCTCAGCCAGATTAAAACTGACGTGGTGGAAGTGCGGAATGAAAACCGTTCCGGCCAGGATGTGACCTCCCAGTACGTCGACCTGAAGAGCCAATTAACCAACCTGCAGAAAGCAGAGCAGGATCTCCAGGCGATCATGGACGAGGCGAAAAACAACCCCGGTAACGACAGCACCACCAAAACCCAGGATGTCCTGAATGTCTACAACCAGATCGTCAACATCCGCGGGCAGATCGAGCAGATCCAGGGCCAGATGAAGTACATTGAAGAAACCACTTCAACATCGGCCATCAATGTGACCCTGATCGCTGAAAAAACCATCCAGCCGATTGAAATTGGTGGTTGGAAACCTCAAGGAGTGGCGCGGGATGCCGTCCAGGCGCTGGTCAAATTCCTGCAAGGGTTTGTGAACTTTGTGATCTACTTCGCGCTGCTCGTCCTGCCGATCCTGATCGTTATCTTTGTTCCGCTTGGGCTGATCGCCTGGGGCATCGTTGCCCTGGCCAGGCGCAGCAAGTCCAGGAAAGCCAACCGGGCGAAATAAATCCCGGCCTGAATGAAAAGAACCGGGCGCAGCAATGAAGTCTGCGCCCGGTTCTTATTTTTAAGATATCAAGCCGGATGTTATAATCCTGAAATATGGAAAAACTCGTCCACGCCGCGCAGCAGCTCTTTGGCGTCCACCTGACTGGAAGGCAGGTGGTGGCTCTCATAACGTTTGAGAAGGAATTGCTGGCATGGAATGAGAAATTCAACCTGACGGCAATCCGGGATTCTGCCGGGATCCGCACCAAGCACTTTCTGGATTCTTTTTCATGCGTCCTGGCCTGGAAGGAGAACCCGCCCAGACGACTGATCGATGTGGGCACCGGTGCGGGTTTTCCGGGCATCCCCCTTAAGATCCTTTATCCATCCATGGAATTGACCCTGGTGGAGTCAGTCGGCAAGAAGGCCAACTTCTGCCGCCACGCGGCTGAAATCCTGAAATTGGAGGCCGTTGAGGTGGTAACCGCCCGTGCCGAGGAAGTGGGACAGAACCCCGTGCAGCGCGAGTCATATGACTGGGCAGTGGCACGTGCCGTGGCAAAACTACCCGTCCTGGCAGAATACCTCCTGCCGCTTGTGCAAGTCGGCGGAAGGATGCTGGCCCAGAAAGGCCACAGCGGACCAGTCGAAGTGCACAATGCTGAAAAGGCGTTCAGACTGCTCGGCGGAAGGATGCGAAGCCTGTTCCCGGTGGCACTGCCGGGAGTGGCAGAAGAACGTTTCCTGGTGGTGGTGGACAAGGTTGCGGCGACGCCTCCCCAGTACCCGCGCAAGCCTGGTTTTCCGGCAAAACAACCTTTGTGAAAAGGGGGTCAGGGCGCTGCGGTATAATGCCGTTGCCGTGTAGAGGTTCCATATTTCTCATTTTGGAGGTACGTCCGTGGAATTGCCAAGGCTTGCATACTTTAAGGGTAAGATCGTTCCCTACTCAGAGGCAAAGATCGGAGTGGCAACACACGCACTCAATTATGGTACGGCGGTTTTTGGGGGAATGCGCGGGTATTGGAATGATGAAAAGAAAAAACTCTTTGTATTTCGCCCGTTGGACCATTACCGGCGTTTTCTGAATTCATGCCGGATGATGTGCATGGAATTTGATCATACCCCGGAGAGCCTGACCGAGCTGACAATGGAACTGCTCCGCCAGGATGCATACCAGCAGAACATATACATCCGCCCGCTGGCCTACAAAGCGGATGAAGTGGTCGGTGTCCGCCTGCACAACCTTAAAGATGAGTTGACCATTTTTGCCATGCCCTTCGAGCAATATGTAAAAAATGATACGGCTGCGCATGTGACCATCTCCTCCTGGCGGCGCATTGATGACAACACCATCCCGGCGCGCGGCAAGATCAGCGGCGCTTACGCCAGTTCGGCCCTGATCAAGACAGATGCGGCCCGGGCGGGTTTCGACGAAGGGCTCGTTTTGACCGTCGATGGACATCTGACCGAGGGCAGCGCCATGAACATCTTTATGCTACGGGATGGTGTGCTGATCACCCCACCGGTGACGGATAACATCCTGGAAGGAATTACCCGCCGGTCCGTGATGGAATTGGCAAAAAATGAATTGGGCATTTCCGTGGTGGAGCGATCCATCGACCGGTCGGAAATTTACATCTGTGACGAATTTTTCCTGACAGGCACGGCAGCCCAGATTACCGTGGTGACGAAAGTGGACCATCGTCCGGTTGGCAAGGGCGTTATGGGACCGGTGGGCGAGGCTCTGCGCAGGATTTATGATGAAATATTGCACGGAAAAAATCCCAAATATGCCCACTGGGTAATGGAAGTGTGAACTCTGAAGGCTTGTCGAATAAAAAATGCGGCCGCGCGGCCGCATTTTTTTATGGCATCCGGGAAATCTCACGGCGCAAAAAGTATGCGGCTTTCATTTCGGCGCTGCGACAGCCAGTCCTGTACGGCACGTTCCTGGAGGGTCAGCAAGGCATCTGGGGAGAGTGGATGGGCCGGGTCACGCTCCACCAAATAAAGGATTTCATATCCAGCCTGAGCCTGGATAACGTCGCTGTATTGGCCAGGCTGGAGAGCGAAAGCGGCTGTCTCGACGAGCGGGTCGGACAGATAGCCTCGAGGGAACCAGCCCAACTCACCCTTTGTGACCGGGTTATACTGGCTGGCCAGGTCGTTGAAATCCCAACCAGCCTTCAGTTCACCCAGTGCTTTCGCGGCTGCTTCTGCATCGTAGAGCAAAATTTGCCTGACGTGAACCTGGTCGGCGGTGGCAGGGACAGAAGCGGCAATCTGGTCACGCATGTGTGCAGCGGCCATCTGCCGGCGCAAATCGGTACGGAATGTTTCCCCAGTATATCCGTGGGCCACTTGCCAGGCTGTCAGAGCGTCAAGACCCCCGACCTGGGCAGCCAGACTATCGATGCGACCCTGTACCACAGCATCGTCGACATGATAACCGTTGGCAGAGGCACCCTGTTCCAAGAGAAGAGTATCAATAAATTCATCACTGACAGCCTTCGAGGCCGCCTCCAGGCTGACGGTAATGCCCAAAGCGGTTTGAGCCTTCTGGTAGCGCGCCAGTTCAGCCTCGAATTCGGACATGGTAATGCCTTCCCCGTTGACGGAAATTGCCAGCGGCACCGGGGTGATCGTTGGCGTTGGGGACACCGTGGGAGTAAGAGTAATGGTGGGAGGTGCCAGATTCAGCCCGGCCGGGACCCCGCAGGCGGTGAGAGTGAGCGTGAGGCACAGGGATAATAAAGCGAAACTGCCCGATCGTTTGAAGCTGGTCATTGGTCAGGATTATACCAATTAATAAAAACAGGGGCACGGCTTGCACCATGAAATGGTGTATCGCCATGCCCCTGAGGGGAACTGATGGGGTTTAGTAATCCATTCCACCGCCGGGAGGCATGGCGGGGCCGGGTTTTTCCTTTTCGGGCACGTCGGTGACCAGACATTCAGTGGTCAGGATCATGGCGGCGATGGAGGCGGCATTTTCGAGGGCGCCACGTACGACCTTGAGCGGGTCAATCACGCCGGCCTTGAGCATATCACCGTATTCTTCGGTGATAACGTTGTAGCCGAGGTGCTTATTGGACTGTTCCTTGGCAAGTCGACGGACGTTCTCAATAATGACCGCACCGTCCTGGCCGGCATTTTCTGCCAGTCTGCGAATGGGGGCTTCGAGAGCCTTGCGTACAATGGCGATGCCGATGGTTTCATCTTCGCCATCCATTTTGACCTTATCAAGAGCAGCCACGGCATTGATGAAGACGATCTCGCCACCGGGGACGATGCCTTCTTCAATGGCGGCACGTGTGGCGGAAAGTGCGTCTTCGACGCGGTGCTTCTTCTCTTTGAGCTCGGTCTCGGTGGCTGCACCAACACGAATGATGGCAACGCCGCCGGAGAGCTTGGCCAGACGCTCCTGCAGTTTTTCCTTGTCGTAGTCGCTGGTGCTCTTGTCAATCTCTACACGGATCTGCTCGATGCGGCCCTTGATCTGGGCGGCTTCACCCTTGCCACCAACGATGGTGGTGTTGTCCTTGTCGGCGACGACTTTCTCAGCCTTGCCGAGGTCCTGCAGGGTGGTGGTTTCGAGCTTGCGGCCGGTCTCTTCGGAGATAAGCTGACCACCGGTGAGGGTGGCGATATCCTGCATCATGGCCTTACGGCGGTCGCCAAAGCCAGGGGCTTTGACAGCCAAGACGTTCAACATGCCGCGCAGTTTGTTCAGAACGAGAGTAGCCAGGGCCTCGCCGTCGATATCCTCGGCGATGATGACCAGGTCGCGCTTGCCGATCTGAACGAGTTTTTCGAGCACCGGGACGATATCCTGGGCAGCTGAAATCTTCTTGTCATAAATAAGAATGTACGGTTCGGGGATTACCGCTTCCATGTGTTCCGAATCGGTTATGAAGTAAGCCGAGATATAACCACGGTCAAACTGCATGCCTTCCACGTATTCGGTCTCGAATTGCATGGACTTGGACTCTTCCACGGTAATAACGCCGTCTTTGCCGACCTTGTCCATCACGTCTGCAATCAGTCTGCCGATTTCAGGATCAGCAGCAGAGTTGGTGGCAACCGAGGCGATTTCATCTTTTGTGTCGATCTTCTGGGACATTTTCCGCAAGGCGGCGACTACCGTCTCCACGCCCCGGCTGATGCCGAGTTTCAGGCGCATCGGGTTGGCGCCCGCGGCCAGGTTCTTCAGGCCTTCGGTCACAATGGCGTGTGCCAGAACGGTGGATGTGGTGGTGCCATCCCCGGCGATATCATTGGTTTTGGTGGCGGCTTCCTTAAGAAGCTGCGCGCCCATGTTCGCAAAGGGATCTTCCAGTTCGATTTCCTTGGCGACCGTCACACCGTCATGGGTGATGGTGGGTGAGCCGAACTTCCGGTCGATGGCCACGTTGCGGCCCTTGGGACCAAGCGTGGTGCCAACAGCATTGGCAACCACATCAATACCTTGCTGAAGCCGCCGACGGGCGTCTTCGGAAAAGACAAGTTGTTTTGCAGCCATAATTCATTCCTCCAATTTTATTATTTCTTAACGATTGCGAGGATATCACTCTCGCGCAGGATGAGCAGTTTCTTGCCATCCACTTTGATTTCTGTGCCGGAATACTTGGCGTACAAGACTTTGTCGCCGACGGCTACATCCATGGCGATGCGCTTTCCGCTTTCGTCACGATCGCCAGGTCCCACTGCCAGGATGTTGCCCTGTTGGGGTTTCTCTTTGGCCGTTTCGGGGAGCACGATGCCTCCCGCAGTGATGTCCTCTTGCTCGATGGGATCGATCACCACACGGCTGCCGAGGGGTTTAAGATTAAGTGCCATATTTTACCTCCAGAATTGATATATATTGCAGTATTTTAGCACTCTCATGCATAGAGTGCTAATAATATGATACATGCCTTCTGGACGAAAGTCAAGGGGAAAAAAAGAGGATTAATGAAATTCTGATATTAGCTTAGCGCTGCATACCGGGCTTTTTTCCATGGTCTCATGGCGTTGGCGTATGAACCGGCGTGGAGGTTGAGACGGGAGTTGGTGAAACCGTGGCGTTCGCTGGTAGCAGGCTGATGTAACTCTGCCAGAACATAGGTACCATCCGATAACTGCGCCCAGCCGTTCGCAATGTTAACGACATGCAGCACTTCCCCCTTCACCGCATAGCGGACCAAGGCGGCGTCACCAGATGGCAGCGCACGCACATTGATCCGTGCCAGAACCACCACATAATCTACCGGCGCGGATGGCTGCGGGGTAACCGGGATGGGATTTGCGGTGACGCCCGGTGTGATGACAGGTGTCTGTGCCTGGCCTGAGGTGACTTCAGAACAGATAGCCAGGCCCACATCAGCATTGCGGGTAAGGATGGTATTGTCGGGATATGCGACCTTAATCTGGGTTAACAGCCTGACCACTTCCGGGCAGTATTCCGGCTTGGTTGGGGCGAAGGCGGATAGAACGGAGCCGAGATCCAGGTAATACGTCGCGCTGTTGGGGTTAAGCTGCAGAGGTTTTACCACCGCGCCAACGCAATCACTTCCAGCCAGGACGGCCTGACAAGATGCAGCTGCATCACAACCTTCCACGGCGCATCTCAAGGCGATAATGGATGTCTCAAAATTGCGTCCTCTTTTGTAGATATTACCGAGTTGACCATATAGGTCGGCGTTGGACGGATCCAATTCGATCGCTTTTTGGGCATTGAGAGCTGCTGCGAAGAACTGACCTTGCTGGGCGTATGTCTTCGCAATGGCCAGGTAAGGTGAAGGGTCACTGATATTGAGTTGGTCGTTGATGGTAATGGCCTTGGCATAACTTGCCCGGGCGCTGTTGTAGAGGTCATTCTGTTGGGCCGGTATGGTGCTTAGAAAAGCCAGCGTGCGGTAGTTATGGCCGACGGTAATGTAAAGGAATGTAAGGTTTGGGTTGATCTCAAGCGCCTTCTGGTATTCTTCTATTGCCTGGCGATAGTTTTGGGTGGACTCAAGATAATAACCATATACTCGATGTACATCCATCACCTGCGGGCCAAGCTCCAGCGCCGGCTTGATATAGAGTGAAGCCTGGTCCCACTTCAGTTGATCCACCAGGATTTCAGCGTAATAGGCCATTGCCAGGGGATTCTCGCTGTTCAGGCTTAATGCATGCACAGCGACTTGCGCGGCCTCGAAAATGAAATCGGCGGCTTTTTTATCGCCGGTGCGCAATGGATCCAGGGCAGGGTCGGCATTCCAGTCGAGCACGAAGGAGCGAATGGCGTAGGCGTCGCTGTCATCCGGGGCAATGGCAACAGCCTGGTCGGCTGATTGCAGTGCCTCTGTCAGCCGTGTCAGGCGGTCGGCATCATTGGAAAGCAGGCGGGAAGAGTAAGCCTGGATGCGAGCCAATTCAGTCCAGACCTGTGGATCGCCAGTACTTTCCTGGGCTGCAGCCTGCTGGTAAGCAGCAATAGCCTGGTTCAAGGCGCCGGCGTTAAACTGGGTTTCTCCTTCCAGAACCAACGAATTAATCGTCCGGGTTGAGGTGAGGGTGGGTTCCAAAGGATTGCGGAGACTACCTGTACCCAGCCGTGTAATGAACCAGACTCCGGCGAGGATGAGGATCACCAGGATGAACAGGCGGTACAGATTGGATGTCCGGCGTTGATAGAACAACGTCCGGCGACGTTTCACTTTCATGGAGTTGGGGTCAACCCAGGAGTCGATGAGGCCTGTGGAGTCACTGTGCCAATGGTTTTCGCACAAAAATCCTGGGCATATTTGGCGTTGTAAACGGCATATTCATTTGTCCGGAAAGCATCCAGGATGGTTTGTGTCAGAGGCAGGGCTTCGCTGCAACGGTCACTCTGGGCCAGTACGAGAGCGTAGGTGTAATAGTATAAAGCGACCCAGGTATCATTGTTGGTCGGGGTCAATGGTTGGATGGCTTGTCCATCGGCCGTTTTTCCGCCATCGATGGTCAATGAGAGCTGTTCAATGGCAGAGGGCCAGTCGTTGTTTTTATAGAGCATATAGCCCCAGTTGCCGTACAGGTAAGGATCGGTCGGCGCATCCTGAACAGCCGCACTGGCATACTGTTCGGCCTGGACATACTGACCAATGGAAGCCAGGGCGCGTGAACTGTAGAGCTCGGGCCGGTAATCAGACGGATTGAGAGTATTGGCAAGTGTATATTGTTGGATGGCCTGGTCAATCACTTCCAGAGCCTTATAGGTTACCCCGAGCTGCAAATGAATTTCAGAGATATTCTTGTTGATGTTGATGGCGGCCAGGTATTCCTGAACGGCCTGCTCGCGGTTGTCGGTGAGTTGATAAATATAGGCGCGCGCCCAGTGCGCCTCCAGGCTGTCAGGCGCCAACGTGGTGGCTGCCCTGGATTCGTCAATGGCTGTTTGGATGGGGTTCACATAGGCTCCGACATTGTTCTCTGCCAGTTTTCCGTATAAAAAGGCATCGTAAGCATGCGCCAGGCCGTTGTTGGGATCCAATTGCAGGGCATTCTTTAGCGAGTCATCTGCCGCAGTGTAATCTTCCTTCTGGGTCAGCGCCCAACCTCGAACAGCCAGTGCCATCGAACTGTTGGGGTTGAGCAGCAGGGAATTTCCAGCATTGACCAGTGCGTCATCGTACTTTCCGGCAAAAATCTGGACGCGTGCCAAAGCGATATAGATTGTCGGGTCATTCGGTTTGATGCGGATGGCCTCCATATACGTATCGATAGCCGGGAGCAGTTTTCCTTCTGCAAATAACCCTTCCGCCTCGGTGACAAAAGACTCGGGGTCACGTGTGACGGTGGGCGTTGGCAAGAACGGTGTTTGCACGTTTGTCAGGACGAACCGGTCAACATAAGCGACAATTGCAATCAGAATAACCAAGAAGACGACCAAGAACCAGTTGATTCTCGGTCGCCGTTGACGCATATTCCATTTCGAACCTCGCAGGTACATGTAATCATCTTACCATCTGATGCAAATGGGCGTCAATCCCCGCAAACCCTCTTGTCAGACAACCCGCTTGCGGCTAGAATGAGCGCATGGAGTTCGATATCTTCACGCTCCTGCCGGAAGTTTTTCCCCCTTACCTTGAAAGCAGCATTCTTCAACGCGCCCGCCAACGCGGGTTGATAGATGTACGTGTCCATAATATCCGCGATTGGGCCACGGACAGGCACCATGTGACTGACGACGAACCATACGGAGGGGGTGGTGGAATGGTCATGAAAGTGGAACCGGTATTTGCGGCTGTCGAAAGCGTGCTCGGCAGCTTCGCCGCTCAAAAAGAGGGCGGCTGCCCGGTCATTTTGCTGACCCCCCAGGGACGCGTTTTCAACCAGCTCGTGGCAATGGAATTGGTCCAACACCCGCGTTTAGCCTTGATCTGCGGCCGTTACGAGGGCGTGGACGAACGCATCCGTGAGCACCTAGCAACCGACCAGATATCGATCGGTGATTATGTGCTGACAGGGGGCGAGCTCCCGGCGCTGATCCTCGTTGACGCACTTTCCCGCCTGCTGCCTGGTGTGCTGGGTGATCCGGATGGCCCTTTTGACGATTCCCACGCATCGGGATTGCTCGAGTACCCGCACTATACCCGCCCGCCAGAATTCCGCGGCTGGGGGGTCCCTGACATCCTGATTTCCGGCAACCATGCCAGGATCGCGCGCTGGCGGCGCGAACAATCCCTGCGGCGGACGTTCAAGCAACGCCCGGATTTGCTGGAAAAAGCGGATCTGGACGAAGCAGACCGAAAAATACTGCAAAAGATCATCAAAGAGGAGAATACGGATGAAGTTTAATTACGGAAAGATCTTTTTGCTCGGATTCGGCTTTTTTGGGGTGAGCGTCATTTGGGGTGTATATAATGCATTTGTTCCTGTTTTTCTGGCCCAGAAATTCAACCTTGAACCAGCTTTTATCGGATTTTTCATGACTTTGGATAATATCGCGGCATTATTCATCCAACCGCCAGTGGGAGTCTGGTCTGACCGCCTGCGCACCAAGATCGGGCGGAGGCTGCCATTCATCCTGGTAGGCGCACCGATTGGAGCCCTGGCCTTCGGGCTGATCCCGCTGGCGGCAGTCCTGCCGTTGTTCGTGGCCTGTACCAGCACCCTCATCCTGAGCATGGCGCTCTGGCGCACTCCGGTGGTGGCGCTCATGCCGGATATAACCCCATCCAACAAGCGCTCACAGGCGAACGGCATCATCAACTTCATGGGTGGTGTCGGTTCCATTATTTCATTCCTGGGTGGGTCTGCCTTGTATAAAATGAGCCCGGCATTTCCATTCTGGTTGGGTTCCGGCCTGGTCATTCTGGCCGCCCTGTTGGTTCTCATCTTTATTAAAGAACCCAGGGAATTCGAGACAGCCACCGACGTTCCGGTCAACAGCGTGGCAGGTTTCTTTGAATTCCTGGGCCAACACGTGATGACCCTGCTGGTGAGTTTTTTGATTGCCGTGGCAGCCGGCGCTTTACTGACCATTTTTGTCCCGGCGGCGCGCACGATCGGGTCCGAGATCGGGATTCCCGCTTATGTGGGAGTGGGCGTCGTATTGCTGCTCATCTGGTGCATTATTTTCTATGCATACTACATGGCAAGAGAGCCCATTCAAGCCCACGACAAGAGCGCCCTGCGACTGTTCCTGGCCATCTTTGCCTGGTTTGTCGGCTACAATGCCATTGAAGCCTTTTTTACGTTGTATGCCATCAACCGTCTGGGGATGGATGCATCTGACGGAGCCCGCCTGCTGGGGCATTTGTCCCTGTTCTTTGTGCTGTTTGCACTGGTAGCCGGTTTCATCGGCTCGAGAATGGGCCGCCGCCGCACCATAATCACTGGCATCGTCCTGCTGGGTGCCCTGATCGCAGCCATATTTTTCCAGCCAGCCAGCGTTCTTACCATTCAGCTGATCCGCCTGCCTCTCCTGGGATCGGTACAGGTCATCAGCCTGTTCCTGATGGCAGCCGGCATCGCCTGGTCGCTGATCAATATCAACTCGCTGCCCATGGTGGTTGACATGGTTGAAGATGCCCGCATCGGGACGTATACTGGTCTTTACTACCTGTTCTCAACCCTGGCGGCAATCGCCGGCCCGAATATCAACGGCTGGATCGTCCAATTGACTGGCAATAATTACAATAACATCATGGTGGTTGCCCCCATCTTCATGGTCATTGCCCTGGTGCTGATGTGGGGTGTCCGGCGAGGTGAAGCCAAAACGGTATGACGGTGAACAGGAACGTTTTTTGGTTGTGGCCGCATCAGCCGGAAAGTGCATTCCGATGAAAAGATCATGCCCTATCGCAATTCTCCTGGCAATGGTTATGCTGCTGGCAATGGGTTGCATACCCAAGCTATTGGATTGCAAGCAGCCGGATGTATTTTGTGTCGGCCTGGTGACGGAGGTTGGACGGCTAGATGATCGCGCCTACAACCAGGCTGCCTGGGAGGGCATCCAGCAGGCCAAGAACAGTGGAACAGCCACCTGGGTCGCCTCCATTGAAACGGTTGATGCCAGGGATTACGAAGAAAATATCCGTGTTTTTGCGCTGGCTGGCTATGATGTAATCGTGACCGTTGAGAGTGCAATGAGTGAGGCCACGCGTGCGGCGGCCAAAGCTTACCCGGACTCATTTTTTATTGGTCTGGACCAGGATCAATCTGCAAACCAGGATTACAGCTCCAATTTGACCGGGCTTATTTTTGCCGAGGATCAGATTGGTTACCTGGCGGGTGCGCTGGCGGGTTTGATGTCAAAAACTGGTCAAATCGGCGCAGTGTGTGCCAGCGACGTATTGCCGTCCATGCAAAAATATGGCCAGGGTTTTCTAGCCGGTGCAGCCGTTATCAGTCCCCCGGTCAAGGCCACGGTCATTTATCATAATGAGGTTGGCCTGGATAAAACTTTTGACGATCCGGAATGGGGCGCGGCCAAGGCCAACTCATTGATCGACGCAGGAGCTGACATCATCTTCGGCGCCGGTGGCGCAACCGGAAACAATGCCATTGTGGCGGCAGTGACGCGCGGCGCCTATGCAATCGGTGCAGATACCGACCAATACTATGCTTTTCCGGTGGCGGCGCCTCACTTGTATATGAGTGTTCTTAAACTAATTGCCCCAAGCGTGGCAGAGCTAATTAAAACAGCCAGGGACGCTCAAGCCGGTACATCAAGTTTTCCGAGCGGTAATTATGAAGGGCAGGTCGGCCTGTCGTCATACCATGACCTGGTCTCATCCGTTCCTGACAATGTCAAGTTGTACATGAACGGGTTGAACCAGGCTCTGCTTTCCGGAGAGACGCAGACTGGGGTAACCATAACGAACCCCTGACAGCTGGAATGAATGTCATGTGTCATACTTCATATTGTCTTAATGGTCAAATCCTTGTATACTAAGACAGAAAATTATGCGTGGTAATCTTCAACTCAATAAAAGGAGGTGAAACCTGTAGGAAGTATCCGTTTGTTTGACTACATCTGCTTATCCAAACTTGAAATAAAAAAAACAAGGAGAAGAATGAATATGAAGAAAATCAGTGTTATTTTCACCATTGTAGCCGCGATTGCAATGCTGCTATCTGCCTGCGGCCCGGCCGCAACCACCGCCGCACCGGCGACCCAAGCCCCCGCTGCAGCCCCCAAGATCAAAGTCGGTGAAATAACCGATATGGGCGGCATTGATGACAAATCCTTCAATGCCCTGGGCTGGAAAGGCGTTCAGGATGCAATGTCCCAACTGGGCGTGGACGGCAAGTACCTGGAATCCACCCAACAGTCCGACTATGTCAAGAACCTCAACCAGATGCTGACCGAGCATCAAGATCTGATCATCACGGTCGGTTTCCTGTTGGGCGTCGATACCGCCGCGGCTGCCAAGCTGAACCCGAACGTGAAGTTCGCCATTGTCGATTACACCTACCCGGATTGCTACCCCGGCGCGGTCGAAGGCAAGGACTGCGGCTCCTCCACGGATCTGACCAATGTGCGCGGACTGGCCTTCCAGACCGATGAGGCTGGGATGCTGGCGGGTTACCTGGCTGCTGGCATGACCAAGACCGGCAAGGTTGGTTCCTTCGGCGGCATCCAGATCCCGACCGTGACCATCTTCATGAAGGGCTTCCAGGCGGGCGTCCTGTATTACAACCAGAAGAATAATACCAAGGTTGAGGCGCTGGGTTGGGATGAAGTCGCACAGAAAGGCTTGTTCACCGGCAACTTCACTTCCCAAGATGATGGCAAGTCCTTCGCCACCTCCCTGGTCCAGGAAGGCGCCGACATCGTCATGCCGGTGGCCGGCCCGGTTGGCCTGGGCTCGGCGGCCTACTGCAAGACCAGCGGCAAGTGCCTGATCATCGGCGTGGACACCGACTGGTTTGTTGCAAATCCTGATTACGCCGACGTCGAGCTGAGCAGCGTCCAGAAGAAAATCGATGTGGCCGTTCTCAAGACCATCAAGGACGTTGTAGATGGCAAGTTCACCGGCGGGACCGTCACCTATACCCTCAAGGATGGCGGTGTGGATCTGGCCCCCTTCCACAATTTTGACAGCCAGGTACCGCAGGCCTTGAAGGATGGAATAACCCAATTGAAGGCTGATATCATCAGCGGCACTGTAACCGTCAACGGCGTTCTGGGAATAAAATAAGATCAAGAGTATGCAAGGGCCGGGGTATTTCCCCGGCCCTTTTTGCATATCAGTTTCAAAATCTTGTGCAGGAGAGAATTTCATGCCACCGGTACTGGAATTGCGTGGGATCTCGAAATCATTTCCGGGTGTTCTGGCAAACGATGCCATTGATCTGTCATTAGAAAAGGGGAAAATCCTGGCCCTGCTGGGCGAAAACGGCGCCGGCAAGACCACCCTGATGAATATTCTCTACGGGCTGTACAAACCGGATAAAGGGCAAATATTCATCAATGGAGAGGAAGTTACAATCAACGGGCCCAGCGACGCCATTGCCCGGGGGATCGGCATGGTCCACCAGCATTTCATGCTCATCCCGGTGATGACCGCAACAGAAAATGTGATGCTGGGCGTCGAGCCAGTCCGGAATGGAATCTTCCTGGACAAGGCCGTGGTGGCAAAGCGTATCCGGGAAATCTCCGGGCAATATAATCTTGAGGTAGATCCGAACGAAAAAATTGGGGACATGCCCGTCGGTACCCAACAGCGAGTAGAAATTATCAAGGTCTTATACCGGCACGCGGATATTCTTATTTTAGATGAACCTACGGCGGTTTTGACACCCCAGGAAGTGGAAGGTCTCTTTAAAGTATTACGCTCCTTGATTGCGGATGGAAAATCCATCATTTTCATTACGCACAAGCTCAAGGAAGTCCTGGCGATCGCGGATGAAATCATCGTCCTGCGCAGCGGGCGGGTGGTCGGCGGGGTAAGTGTAAAAGACGCATCCCAGGAGAAACTGGCTGCGATGATGGTGGGACGCGAGGTCAACCTGGTGGTCCAGAAGAAACCCGCCACCCCGAAGGAAGTGATTTTGAGCGTGAAAGATCTGCAGGTTCAGGACGAACGCAAGAACCTGACGGTCAATGGTGCCTCCTTTGATGTGCATGCGGGTGAAGTTCTGGGAATTGCAGGCGTGCAGGGCAACGGCCAGACCGAGCTGGTGTATGCATTGACCGGTCTGGCACCGGTGGTCAGCGGTGAAATCAGCGTCGTGGGCAAACCAGTCCGCCATTCTTCTCCACGCAATGTTTTGGAAAGAGGCGTGGCGCATATTCCCGAGGACAGACAGAAGCATGGCTTGATCCTCACTTTTCCCGTCCACGATAACATGGTCCTGTGCACATATTACCAGCCTCCTTTTGCAAAAGGGATTCAATTACAGCAAAATGTGATCATCGAAAATGCTGAAAAATTGGTGAAACAGTTTGACGTGCGCACTCCAAATGTGTTTGTACCGGTATCCGCATTATCGGGTGGCAACCAGCAGAAGGTGATCGTGGCGCGAGAGTTCTCACGGCCGATCAAGCTGCTGATCGCTTCCCAACCAACACGCGGCCTGGATGTTGGCTCGATCGAATATATCCACAGCCGCATCATCGAAAAGCGGGATGAAGGCACTGCGGTACTGCTGGTCTCGCCCGAACTTGATGAGATCATCGCCCTGTCTGACCGTATCGCCGTGATGTACAAGGGCCAGATCGTGGACATTGTGCCCGCCGCAAAGGTCAACAAAGCCTACCTGGGCCTGCTGATGGCGGGAGTGAAACCATCTGAAGCCCTCGAGTTGGCCCCAGCCACCATTGGCGAAGCCGAAGTAGAGCGGGTATTTTAGGAGGACTTTAGCTTGAACGCCAAGGCGAATCAGACCAATCAAATAGAGACAGCCAATCAAAAAAAAGCTCCCAATTCTGCCGGAAAGCGCGGACAAGGTTCCAGACTCCTGCAGACATTCTTAATACCGGCCCTGGCAATATTGACCGGTTTCATCATTGGCGCCATTGTGATCGCGTTATCCAATAAAGGCGTCACCGCAGCCTACCAGAATTTCTTTCGTGCACCGGGGGCAGCGCTTGCAGCCACCTGGAACGCCATCGCCACTGCGTACGGAGCGCTCTTCTACGGATCCCTGGGAAGTCTGCCTGAAATCTTCCGTGGTTTCCAGACTTATTTTGCCTCTGGTGACAGCAAGGCTCTCCTGCAAGCGATCTACCCATTCACCGAAAGCCTGGCTACCGTCACTCCTTACATCCTGGCCGGCCTGGCGGTGGCGGTAGGCTTTAAATGCGGTCTCTTCAATATTGGGGCGGAAGGACAGTTTGGCATAGGGGCATTATGTTCCGCCTTCGTCGGCTACAGTATTCATGGGCTGCCCTGGTATATTCATTTACCGCTGGCAATATTGGCCGGTGCTGCCGGGGGAGCTCTTTGGGGAGCGGTGCCGGGACTCCTTAAAGGGCTCACCGGTGCTCACGAGGTGGTCATCACCATCATGATGAACTATGTCTCATATCGCTTGAGCGACTGGCTGTTGAATGGCCCGATGAAAGCGACCGGTTACCGGCCCCTGACCCCTGTTATTGAAAATTCCGCCATGCTGCCGCGCTTCTTCCCCGATCCACTGCGATTTAATTGGGGCTTTTTCCTGGCCCTGGCTGTGGCGGTTCTGGTGTGGTGGATATTATTTAAAACCACCATTGGTATGGAAATCCGCTCGGTTGGAGCAAACCCGGATGGGGCCCGCTATGCCGGCATGAACATCGTCAAGAATTTCGTGATCGCCATGACGTTCAGCGGTGCACTGGCTGGCCTGGCTGGGGCGACGCAGGTTCTGGGCATCGATCACTGGGTGGGACAGGGCTTCTCGGCCGGATATGGCTTTGATTCGATCGCAATTGCCCTGCTGGGGAAGAGCCATCCCCTGGGAGTGGTGCTGTCAGCCCTTCTGTGGGGCACGCTGCGCAGTGGAGCCACCAACATGCAATCGATGGCGGGTGTGCCGATCGAGATCATATCCATTATCCAAGGATTGGTGATCGTGTTTGTAGCCGCGCCGGTGGTCATCCGCTGGATCTACCGCATCCGTGCCATCCAGGTGGAAACAACAGTGCTGACGCGCGGCTGGGGGAAATAACTTTCGAGGCTTCTACCATGAAATTAATGTCGAAATCCTGAGGTCTGCATGACAACCAACCTGACCAATATGAAAGATAAGAAACCCCAATTGCGCGGCCGCCTGGTAATGGGCATTCTGCTGATCATCACCGGTCTGGCCATCCTGCTCCTGTTTGGTCGCAATTTGGAACCTGGATTGCGCACAACCTTCAACCTTACGCCCACGGAAGATCCGAATGTCATCCCCATCCCGAATTTGAACCTGCCGGCGCAAGCCTCCATCTACGTGCTGGCCCTTTTGGCAATCTTTGTGGGCGCCTGGCAGCTGGCGCGTGGTATTCGATCGAACGGTCTTATAGTCGGGGTGGTGGCGTTGTGTTTTGTGGGCGCTTTCATGATCTGGGCAGCCAGGGGGCAATCCATGGATCTGGTAGGGATGCTGAACACTTCCCTGGTCAGGGCCACACCCATCGCCATGGCAGCTTTGTGCGGGGTAGTGAGCGAACGCGCCGCCGTAATCAATATTGGGATTGAGGGGACCATGCTGGTTTCGGCCATGTTCTCCGTCATGGTGGCGACGATCACGCACAACCTTTACGTAGGCCTGCTGGCTGGGATCCTGTCCGGTATGTTGGTGGCGGCCCTGCACGCGGTCCTGTGCATCAAGTTCAAGGTTGACCAGATTATCAGCGGCACGGCTGTCAATATCATCGGGACCGGCATAACCAGTTTCATCTCCAAACGGTACATGCAGGCTAATATTGAGACGCTTAATAACTCCGGTGTTTTCCCTAATATCCCGATCCCTCTTCTGGTCAAAATTCCGATCCTGGGACCAGTCATTTTTGAAAACAATATCATTGTTTATCTCATGTTGCTCCTGGTGGCAATCACTTTTGTGCTTCTGTTTTATACCCCCTGGGGTCTGCGCACCCGGGCGGTGGGGGAACATCCGAAGGCAGCCGATACGCTGGGCATCAACGTTTTCATGACGCGGTATGTAAACGTTATCCTGGGCGGTTTGATGGCTGGAGTTGGCGGGGCTTATTTCACCATTGGTACAGTTGGACGCTTTGAAAAATTGATGACCGCCGGGAAAGGCTTTATCGGCCTGGCTGCCATGATTTTTGGCAACTGGAATCCAATTGGAGCGCTGGGTTCTTCCTTGATTTTTGGTTTTGCTGACTCGTTGCAGGTCAAGATGCAAATTTTGAATACCCCTGTCCCTTCTGAATTCCTGCAGATGGCTCCCTATGTCGTCACCATCATTGTGCTGGCGGGCGTCGTCGGAGGGGTCCACCCGCCTGCGGCGGATGGCGCGGTGTATGAAAAGCAATAAAGATAGGTAAATTCAATAATCTCAACAGGGCCGTCCTTGTTCTCGGACGGCCCTGTTTTTATGATTGGATTTATCAAAAAGATGAGTCCCCCCAGCGCTGCTCTCAGGGCACGTCAGTGGCAAAATATACCTGGTTGCCGACACTGAAGAAGGCATAACGATTTGGACTGATGGTCATGGCAGTTGCCGGACCGTTGAATAGAGTGTTGTTCTGTTCCATGCTCGCCCGGAACTGGCCGCGCAATTCCAACGAATCGGACCTCGGATTGAAGCGGTAAATGGCGCGCGTCAGTGGTTCGAGCAGGTAAAGGCTCGGGTCAGGGGCTGAGGCGAAAGTCATCTGAGTGAAGATGGCATCGTTGATCTTTGGACTGGGCTTCCGTTCCGGGCGTGTATCCAGGAAGGTTTCCGGGTCCTTGCAACGCATCGGAGCGACATTGTATTGCATCAGCGGGCAGGAGGTAACGTGGCCATCCCGGAAAAGCATGAATAAATCGGCGTCATTGACGGCCAGTTCAATGGCAGTATTCATGTTCTGCGGCACTTGTTCGCCAAAAAACATGGTCGGTGGCGTCTGGAATTTGCCGTCGCTCCTGCCATACTGCCAGACGGCGTTTCCCGCCGGGTCAAGCACGTAGAGATTCTGTCCATTGGAATCCATTGAAAACGCGGCAATACTCCGCCAGCCCAATTGCGGCGAGATGAGCGAAACAGCCACCGGGTCGGCCGACCCGCAGTAGAGCAGATTCCCTTTGCCATCCATTGCCAGGATACTTGCGTTATAGAAATTGCTCATGGGCAAGACTGCCAAATCTATAAGAGTATCCACAATGATCGTGCCATATTGCCCCGAAGCACATTTGAAGAACGAATCCACTGTATAACCTTGATCCGTCAGCGAAGCACGGATCACGCTCCCACTCGCCGCATCCAACAGATAGAGATCGTTATCAGTGGCTGCCATGTGGCTGATTTGCGCACTGCGGCTCAACCCGCCGATAATGGCCGGGCGAAAATCCAGCCGCAGGATGCCATCCAGATTGTCCAGGGCGGTCTGTGCTTCCTGGCGCAAATTGGTTGAATCCTTTGTCGTTTGATTTTTCTCAGCCAAATCGAGATAATAGATGGTACTATCCCAGAGGCGGCGTACTTCTGTCGGGTTTGCCTGGCCGCGTGCTTGTGACGCCTGTGCCAAAGCCATATCGTAATATTGTTGGTATTGGGCAGTGCGCCCATAGTGAAAGTAAACTGTAGCTGCAATTGCCACAATGATGACTGGAATGACAATCGCGAATAATGCCGTGCTCGGCCCGGCAGATTCAAAATCATCACCTGAATTGGGCAAAATGGTCGGTGAGAACTTCTTAATGCCATTGGAGAGGTTCTGCTTGCCCCCGCGCACGCCGCGGATGACCCTTACCAGCCCGCCGAAAAATGCCCGACGACGCACGGCGGGACGTTTGATTTCAGGGAGGTCGCTGGCTGCGCGCGGGGTGACAAAGTGCCCCGATTGTCTGACCGGGTGCACCGCCGGTTCTGGGGAGACTGCTGCAGGGCGGTGGAAAGTTTGTCCTGGCGCTGGCTGGGCAGGCTGTACGGATGAGGCTGTGGAGGTCCCAACACTTTGTGAAAGAGCCTCAGAGCTCGATGGGCTTGCCGGAAGCGCTGATTTGCCTTCCCCGGAGAGCAGGTGGGCAAAACGGCTGGCGGGACGCCCGCTTTGAACCTTCGAAGTGGGCATGGCAGGTAAGACGCCCGGTACCACTGGGGCGGCCTGGGGGAGGTCTTGGACAGGTTCTCGTCCTGAAATCCCGGCGGACGATGGGTCCTGTCCCATCCTTGAGGAGGCCTCGGGCACGGCTGCAGGAATTTCCTGAGCGGACTTTCCCATGCCAATAGGCATCTCATTCAGGATGTTCAAATTCCCTTTCCCAGCCTGTACCTGCACCAGTACTGCGTTCAAATCGTCACTCGTTGTGCCAGCAAGTTTGCGGCGCAATGCCTCTGGTGTGGCGTTTCTCTCGCCGGATAGCGCGGCCTCCCACCCCTGGGGCAGGTCGGGGCACAGCACAAGCATATCTCCCGCGTGCAAGTCGACCTGTGCAAAATAGAGAGGCGTGGACTGGCCTGTTCCCAAGCCGCGCCCCGCAATCTGTTCATCATGGATTTGACGGGTTTCTGTGCCAGCCAGATGATAGACATGGGTTGGGCCGCACTGGGCAAAAAGGAACTGCGTATCGCGCAATACGCCCAGAATCAATCTCCCCACGACATACTCACTTGTGCCGCTGGTCTGCAAGTTACGTTTGAGCAAGGATTGGTTAAGTTCTTCAGCAGCGGTTCGGATGGCTGAGGTAAGCGATCCGGATATTTGGTAGAAACGCTGAGCCACCCGGTTTATGACCTGGGTATATTCAGTGGATGGGAAACGGGTGTTGCCGGAAAGGGTCAGGTAAACGAACAGGCGATCTTCCTTGCGGGCACGTGCGGCGTGCCTGGGAGGCATCAGGGCCAGCAAGCCGGGAATTTGGGGGATCGCATGACCCTGGAGGCGATACAAAGGGGATAAATTGAGATCGAGATCGGCAGTCACGCCCCCATTATAACTGGTAAAATCGCCGCATGGAATTTACCCTGCATCAAAGCTCAACTGACCTTCCACCACTGGCAGCCGATTGGAATGAGCTCCTGGCCGAAAGCGTCACCCACATCCCTTTTTTGCGCCACGAGTACCTTTTGGCATGGTGGGCGACCCACGGCGGAGGCGAGTGGCCCGAGTCTCAATTAGCTGTCGTGACGGCCCACGAGGGCGGACGCTTGGCTGGTATTGCGCCCCTGTTCTCCGCCCGGAACCTTGACGGGAACCCTGCGCTGCTTTTGTTGGGCAGCATCGAAATTTCAGATTACCTGGATATCGTCGCCGGGCCGGAGGATTTATCTGTTTTCCTGGCCGGGTTGCTGGATTTCATTGCCCAACCCGGTTTATTGGACTGGCAACTGCTTGACTGGCACAACCTGCCCGAGGCATCACCCACGCTTCCGGCTTTGAAGGTTGAGGCCGAAAAACGCGGCTGGAATTTCATCCAGGAACGTACCTATCATGTTCCGTCCATCCCGCTGCCAGGAGATTTCGAGACATACCTGGCGGGCATTGATAAAAAACAGCGCCATGAAATCCGGCGCAAAATGCGTCGAGTTCGAGGACTGCGGACGTAACGTCCGCTGGTACATCGTCGAAGAGGCTGCTTCGCTGGATTCTGAGGTGCAGGCTTTCCTGGATATGATGGCGGAAGACCCCGAAAAAGCAGTGTTCCTGACACCTCTGATGCGCACCCAGATGGGTCTGATCTGCCGGGCAGCTTTTGAATGCGGGTGGCTGCAGCTGGCTTTCCTTGAAGTGGATGGACAGAAGGCCGCCGGCTATCTCAATTTTGATTATCTAAATCGTATCTGGGTCTACAACTCCGGCATTGACCGGCGCTTCATGGATCTTTCGGCAGGCTGGGTGCTGTTGGGCTACTTACTGCGATGGGCCAATGAACACAAACGCAGCGAATTCGATTTCATGCGGGGAAATGAAGATTACAAGTACCGCTTTGGCGGGGTGGATGGATTTGTGGTCAGGGCCACGGTGATACGGTAGAGACGTTGCAATAGAGACGTTACACTGCAACTCTACCGTATCTGATTTGTGCAAACGGATCCCTATATCTTCCGCGATACCTCATCCAGGCGGGCCAACTCATCTTTGGATAGGTGGAACTGCATGGCTCCTGCAGCTTCTTCAGCCTGGCGAGGCTTGGTTGCGCCCGGTATGGTAACGACGATATCCCCATTGAAGTTGATCACCCAGTTCAATGCCACCTGGGCGATGGTCGCGGCGTACCTGGAGGCGATCTCATCCATGGCGTTAATGAGAGGGCGGGTTCGCTCAAGGTTGCGCCTCATCATTGCCTGGCGCACGGGAGGTAAGTGTCTGAGCAACCCGGGATCCTTGTGGTATTTACCGCTCAACAGGCCGCGCTCGATCGGGGTATAAGCGGTGATCGTGACGCCCAGTTCCCGGGCGGTTTCCAGCACACCATTCGTCTCGATCTCACGATGCAACAAGCTGTAATGCATCTGGTTCACCGCCAAAGGCAGGCCCCTTTTTGCCAGTGCGGCCTGTGCCCGGCGCATGCGCGCAGCGTTAAAGTTGCTGACACCCACTGAGCGGATCTTCCCGGCTTCCGCCAGGTCAGCCATGGCGTTCATCTCGGCCTCCGGGCTGGAGAAACTGTAGGGATTATGGATCATGTAATTTGCAATGCCATATGGCTCAAGGAAGCGCTGGCGGTCCTTGATACTGTGCGGGATGTTGCCGGCCGTGCGGAAGATCGGGAACCACTTGGTTGCGATAAGAATATCCTGGTTGGATTTCCCGGCCGCTTTCAAGCCGGTTGCCAGGGAATGCTCGGATACACCGTTGCCATACATTTCCGCCGTGTCAAACCAGTTGATCCCACCATCCAGTGCTGTTTTGATGATGGCATTCTTCTCTTCAAGCGTGAGGGGTGGGAATACGCGGCCAAGCAAGCCGCCGCCACCGGACAGTTCCATCACGCCCAGCCCGATCGGTGTGACCAGCAGATCTGTTTTTCCAAGATGCCGGAGTTGAATCTTTTCAATCATTTCCATTGCGAAAGTCCTCTATTTTCACCACAAAGTAGTACTAAACGAAGTTCATCCAAGGATGAAGATCCCGTTCCGGGAGTCCAACGTCTCCTGACGTCAGGGATTCCGAAGTCTGGAGACTTCGGAGTCCGAGGAGACATCGGAGTCCGAGGAGACATCGGAGTCCGAGGAGACTTAGGACTCCGTTGTTTAGATTTCCTTGCCTTCGAACTGGCTATTGTACAGCTCGGCGTAAAAGCCATTTTTTGCCAGCAGCTTGGCATGTTTTCCTTGTTCGACGATATCACCATTATTCATCACCAGGATCCAGTCGGCCTCGCGGATGGTTGACAGGCGGTGAGCGATGACGAAACTGGTGCGGTTCTTCATCAGCTCAAGCATGGCATTCTGGATCAGCACCTCGGTATGCGTATCCACCGAGCTGGTGGCCTCATCCAGGATCAGCATGGCTGGATCCAGCAGGATGGCGCGTGCAATGGTCAGCAGCTGCATCTGGCCCTGGGAGATGTTGCTGGTCTCCTCATTCAGCACAAAGTCATATCCGTTTGGCAGGGCGCGGATGAAGTGGTCCGCGTGGGCAGCCTTGGCAGCCGCAATGACTTGCTCGTCGGTGGCGGTCGAACGCCCGTAGCGGATATTTTCCATGATCGTTCCGTTGAAAAGCCAGCTATCCTGCAAGACCATGCCGAACGAGCAGCGCAGGTCGTTGCGCTTGTAATCTTTGACATTGTGGCCATCCACCATGATCGAGCCGCCGTTGACATCGTAGAAGCGCATCAAAAGCTTGACCATGGTGGTCTTGCCGGCGCCGGTCGGGCCGACGATGGCGATCTTTTGCCCGGGCTCGGCGTAGAACGAGAAGTCGTTGATGATGATCTTGTCCGGGTTGTAGCCAAAGTGGACATCCTTGAAATCCACACGGCCCTCGATATGTTCCGCCGTGAGCAGGCTGTCCGTATCAGGTACTTCTTCTTCTTCAGCCAGGAACTCGAAGACGCGCTCGGCGGCCGCCATGGTCTGCTGGAGGATGTTGGAGATATTGGCGATCTGGGTGATCGGCTGGGTGAAGGAGCGCACGTACTGGATGAATGCCTGGATGTCACCCAGGGTGATGGTGCCTTTGATCACCAGGTAACCGCCCAGGACGCAGATGGCCACGTAGCCCAGATTACCCACGAAGTTCATGATCGGGAACAACAGCCCGGTCAGGAATTGGGATTTCCAGGCCGAGTCATACAGGACGTTGTTGACCTGGTCGAACTGTTCGATGCTCTTGGCCTCGCCGTTGAAGGCTTTCACCACCATGTGGGATCCGTACATCTCTTCCACGTGACCGTTGATATGGCCCAGGTAATCCTGCTGCCGCTTGAAGAAGACCTGCGACTTGCTGACGATGAAGCCGATGATACCGAACGACAGCGGGAGCATCGCCAGCGCAACCAGCGTCATCTGCCAGCTGATCGTCAGCATCATCACCAGCACGCCGACCACGGTGGTCACCGATGTGATGATCTGCGTCAGGCTCTGGTTGAGCGTCTGGCTGACCGTGTCCACGTCGTTGGTGATGCGCGAGAGGATCTCGCCGTGGTTCGTGCCGTCAAAATACTTGAACGGCATGCGGTTGACCTTCTCGGAAATATCCTTGCGGAAGCGATAAGTGATGTTCATGGCCACATTGGTCATGAGCCATCCCTGGACGTACGCCAGCATGGCCGAAAACACGTAAAGGAGCAGTACCTGAATGATGATGCGGCCGATATAGGTGAAATCGATCGTGCCGGTGCCGGCGATCTGGGCCATCACCCCTTGGAACAGCCTGGTGGTGGCGTTGCCCAGGATCTTGGGACCAAAGATGGAGGCAATGGTTGAACCGATGGCAAAAAGCCAAACCAGCAGGATCACGCCACGGTACTGCCCGAGGTATTTGATCAGCTTGTTCAGGGTGCCCTTGAAGTCGCGCGGTTTCTCGCCCTTCAACATGGCCATTGGTCCACCGCCCATGGGGCCGCGACCACGTCCGCCCATCATGCCGCCGCGTTGGGAGGCTGCGGGAGTGCTGGTGCTGTGCATCATGCCAATTCCTCCTTGCTCAACTGCGACAAGGCAATACCCCGGTAAACTTCGCAGTCCTTCATCAATTCGTGGTGTGTGCCTTTGCCGACGATGCGGCCTTCATCCAGGACGATGATCTGTTCGGCATTCTTTATCGTGGCAATGCGTTGGGTCACGATCAGCAGGGTGCTTGAGCCAGTGTGCTCCTTGAGCGCCCTGCGCAGGGCCGAGTCGGTCTTGTAGTCCAGGGCTGAAAAACTGTCATCGAAGATGTAGATGGGGGCTTTCTTGACCAGCGCTCGCGCGATGGCAAGACGCTGTTTCTGCCCACCCGAGACATTCATGCCGCCCTGTGCGATCTCCGTCTGCATCCCTTCCGGCCTGGAGGTGATGAATTCACTGGCTTGCGAAATATCTGCGGCCAGTTTCAGATCTTCAACGCTGGCATTTTCGTCGGCATACAGCAGGTTGCTCTCGATCGTGCCGGAGAACAGGTTGCTCTTTTGCGGCACATAGCCGATGCGGTCATGCAGGTCATGCTGCGAGACCTCCCGGATGTCAATTCCGTCAATGGAAATGGCCCCTTCGGTCACCTCGTAGAAGCGCGGCACCAGGCTGACGATGGTGGATTTGCCTGAGCCGGTCGTGCCTATGAAAGCCGTGGTCTGGCCTGGCCGGGCAGTGAAAGTGATATTGTGCAGCACGTCTTCTTCCGCAGCGGGGTAACGAAAACTTACATTATCGAACGCGATGGTTCCTTTGAAGGGTTCGGGGAATTGCCTGGGTTCAGGTGGGTCCTTGATGACCGGCTCGGTGTCCAGAACGGCCGCAATGCGGTCGCCAGAGACAGAGGCGCGCGGCAGGATGATGAACATCATCGAAAGCATCAGGAAGGCGAACAGGATTTGCATGGCATATTGCATGAAAGCCATCATGTCACCCACCTGGATGGAAGAATTGGCCACCTGGTGTGATCCCACCCATATGATCGCCACCATGACCACGTTCATCACCAGCATCATGACCGGAAACATCACCACCATGACCCGGTTGACGAACAGCAGGGTGCCGGTGAGATTTTTGTTGGCCTTGTCAAAACGATCCTGCTCAAAGGTCTGCATGTTGAAAGCCCGTATGACCATCATGCCCGAAAGGTTCTCGCGCATCACCAGGTTGAGCCGGTCGATCAGGTTCTGGATGGCCCTGAACTTTGGCAGGGCGATCGAGAAGACCGTCAGGATCAGGCCAAGCAGGACCACCACTGCCAGGGCGATGATCCACCACATGTTGGCGCTCTTGCCAATTGCCCGGATCACGCCGCCAATTCCGATGATGGGGGCATAGAAGACCATGCGCATCATCATGATGACCACCATCTGGATCTGGGTGACATCATTGGTCGAACGTGTGATCAACGAGGCGGTCGAGAATTTATCGAATTCGGTGCTGGAGAAATTCTCCACGCGCGCGAAGACATTCCGGCGCAGATCGCGTGCCAGGCCGGCGGCTGTCCGCGCCGCGAAATAGCCCACCGCAATGGTGCAGGCTCCCGAGAGCAGCGTCAGCAGCAGCATCAGGCCGCCGATGCGCAGGATGTAATTCGTTTGCAGGTTGCCGGTGTCCATTCCGAGGGCGGCGTACTCGGCCTTGATCGGCGCCGCCGCTGCCTGGATGATCATCTTATCTCCCAGGACGGAAATTTTCGAATCGAGCAAATTTGCCAGGCAGGAACGCGTCTCAGCGGGCAGCCTCCCGAGGATGGAAAAAATATCCACCCCGGCCGGCAGCTGGGACAGGTTGAAGCCTGGTGGGATTGTGATCCCTGGTGGAAGCTTGGAAGGATCGAAACACGTGGACAACCCGGCCATGGGAGACGTGGGAGTGGTTTTGTTTGGGCTCGCCAGACCCTGCTGGATGCCCGAAACCACCAGGAACGCTTTGCCCAGGATCGGGTTCAGCCGGGCAATCTCAGCCTTATCAATGCTTTTAAGCACATAGATCGAACTCGGTCGCCAGGATAGGGAATTGCTTGATATTGCTGGCAGATCCCGCCGAGTTCGGTTCGACCAGCGTGTAATCCCCTTTTACCAGATTCTGATCAGCCGCGCTCATGAACAGGAAGAGTTTGTTCATTTCGGTCTGACGGATTGCCACTGGCACAGCATTTTCCACCCCACCCTGCTGGATGCCGTAGTTGACGATGTTCGACATGTAATCCGGCAGGGCCAGGTCGGCATTCGCCTGGACGAACAGCAGGGCGATGGCGATCAGGATCAAGAGCAGGTATGGTTTTAAGTATTTTGCCAATCGTAGCATGGTTTCAAGTACTCCTTAGCGATAATAAAAATCCGTTATAACCACAGATGAACGCGGATAAATAAGATTTGGATGTTAACCTCAAGGATTTATCCCTAAATCAGAGTTCATCTGTGTTTATCTGTGGTTATTATTCTTTCGTTTTGCGCGCCGCGGCGGTCAGCAGGGTCAGCGCCGAGATGATCATGCTCTGCTGTTCCGGGGTCAGGGCTTCGGTGAGACCCTCCACCCATTGGCTGCGGATCTCAATGCCCCGCTCGATCAGCGCCCGGCCTTTGGGGGTCAGCACCAACTTTTTGGCGCGCCGGTCAGCCGGATCCTCCGTCCGCTCGATCAGGCCCAGCTGGACCATGCGCTCCACGGCCTGGCTGGCGGCGGCATTGGTCACGCCCAACTGGCCGCCGATCTCGGAGACGCCGGCATTGCCGCCGTGCAACAAGCGCATCAGGATGCTGATCTGAGAGAACGACAGGCCGGTCTCGTCCATGAATTTCCTGAAATCACGCATGGAACGGTGCATGAAAACTTCCGACCATTCGCGGATCACTTCTGTTAAGGCTTGCGTTGATGACATAATTAACATCCCTTATTAGTTAAGCGGCGTGAACTATATCTGTTTCAGGCGTGTTTGTCAAGTTAAAAACCAGCGGATGGTATTAAAGATTCATAAGAAAAAGACCCCAAGGGTTTTCACTACATCCATCAACCTGACCCGCCAGACAGCCCTGGTAACCAGGCGACGAGTTGGCCAATGAAGCCCACAGAACCCCAACAAAATCCCACTCCGGGCGGCGCCGGTAACCCGGATGGGCGTCCCCGTCGCCGTCCCTGGCGACGGGAGCAAATTTGTCAGGGGTTAATGTGAAACCTTGCCCCCTCTTTTCGACGATTTCAGGTGGACGCAGGCGATCTCTTCGAGCGCCGCAAGGTAACAGGACGCGGAATTGGTTTTTTTCATCGACCATCTCCCCCTGGGGGATGCACTGACCCCATTATCACGCGCACCGCGTGTTGGCGCCCATCATCAGTTAAAGGAATCCGGTTGTCTGGCAAGGAGATGTCGTGAAGTACGATCTGCCGGACGCCGCGATTGACGCCCTCCGGGTTCTCCACGCTGATTATGTAATGTGTCGTTCCAAAACGGTAATCCACTTTATATCCCGTCCACTTCCCGGGAATGCAAGGGTTGATGGTGAGCGCCTTGCCCTTGCGGGAAATGCCCAGGATGGCTTCGAGGCCGAGACGGTACATCCAACCTGCTGAACCGGTGTACCACGTCCAACCGCCGGATCCAGTTTGGGGGGGTTGGCTGTAAATATCGGCAGCAATCCCATAAGGCTCAACCATATAGCGCTGCGCTTTTTCGGGCGTATCTGCATGATAGACGGGGTTCAGCAAGCGGAACAGCGCCCCGGCACGCTCCCCCTGACCGAGCATGGCAAACGCCCAGGCCGTCCAGATGGCCGCATGCGTGTACTGCCCACCGTTTTCGCGCACACCCGGAGGGTAGCCCTGGATGTAGCCGGGGTTGTTTGCCGATTTGTCGAAGGGCGGAGTAAGCAAAAGGATTAATTGATCGGCCTCGCGGATCAGATGTCGATCGACGGATTCCATTGCTTGAGCTGCCCGCAGCGGATCGGCGGCTTGCGACAGTACCGCCCAGGATTGCGCAATTGAATCGATCCGGCATTCATTGTTTTCGCTCGAACCCAGTCGACTGCCGTCATCATAAAAGGCACGTAAATACCAATTGCCATCCCAAGCGTGCAGTTCCAACGCCTGAGCCAGGCGGACTGCCTGCAGGTTGTAAGGTTCCGGATCATCTTTCATCAACCCACAAAGTGAGCTGAAACGCGTCAAGGTGGCGTGCAGGAACCAGCCCAGCCAAACACTCTCGCCGCGCCCTCCCACTCCCACCAGGTTCATCCCATCATTCCAATCTCCCGCTCCCATCAGCGGTATCCCGTGCACGCCGGAGGTGGATCCTTTTTCGATAGCCCGGCGGCAATGTTCATAAAGGGTAAACCCCTCAGCTGTGGGGTTGTATTGACCGTAGCGCTCAGCCTCCTCCGGTTGGAGCGGCTCCGCAGCCAGGAAGGGGATTTTCTCGTCCAGGATGGAGGCATCTCCGCTGGCGGAAACATATTCTGCAGTGACATAAGGCAGCCACAGCAAATCATCGGAAAAGCGGGTTCGCACCCCTCTCCCGGAAGGCGGATGCCACCAATGAAGCACATCGCCCGCCTCAAACTGGCGTTGGGCGGCGTTAAGGATCTGTTCACGCGCCAGGACTGGGCGGGTGTGCATGACAGCCAGTACGTCCTGGAGCTGGTCCCGGAACCCGAAGGCTCCACTGGATTGGTACAAGCCTGAACGACCCCACAGCCGGCAGCTGATGGTCTGGTAGAGCAGCCAGCGATTTAGCATCAAGTCCATGCCCGGGTCGGGCGTTTCAACCGTTATGACGTTCAGAATGTCATCCCAATGCTGCTGGACTGCCTGCCAGATTAATTCAACCTGTCCATGTGCCTGAACCTGCCCAATCAGCGCCAGGCTTTCAGCCCGGTTTGCCCCTTCGCCGATCAAGAAATAGACTTCTTCCGCCGCACCGGGCTCCAGGTCAACATGCAGCTGGATGACGGCGCACGGGTCCAGCCCGGCATTCACCGCGCTTGCCAATCCGATGCGCCTGAGCGCGGCCGGGTCTTGCTGGCTGCCCAATCGACCCAAAAACTCGGTCCGGTCGGTGGTCACGCCGTGTGGTTTTTTATTGGCAGCCAGAAATGCCACGCGCTCGCCAAACTCGCTGTTGAAACGGTTGGTGGCCAGTAAAGCATGTCTATCCGGGTCGAATTCCGGCACTATGTGAGCCTGGTACGTGTCGCGTGTCGTGCCGAGGACCCATTCGGCGTAATAGGTGACGGTGATACGGCGCGGGCGCTGCCAGAGGTTTTGCAGGCGCAGGTGCGCAATTTTGACCGGCGCTTCGGGCGCGACGAACAGGCGCAGGACCTGGTTCAAGCCGTGACTCTGGCTTTCAAAGACCGAATAGCCCGCCCCGTGACGAATGATGTGCGGCGATTCTGCCCCGGCGGGCATGAGCGTTGGGCTCCAGACCAGACCGGTTTCCTCATCTCGCAGGTAGAGTGCTTCGCCTGGCAGGTCTGTGACCGGGTCGTTGCGCCAGGGGGTCAGGCGATTTTCCCCGCTGTTCTCTGCCCAGGTGACGCCTGAACCCGTTTCGGAGACCATGAAGCCGAATTGCGGGTTGGCGATGACGTTGACCCACGGACGTGGTGTATGCTGGCCTGGTTGTAAATGGATGATGTATTCACGACCGTCGCGGCTGAATCCGCCGAGCCCGTTGTCCATCAGTAGATCGCCCGGAATTTGAAGCGGCGGCGTCGGCTCGGGATCAAGCGCCGGGGAGAGGACTGGAATGAACCCAGGCAGGCGGATGGGGAGGGTAGCTAGATGCTGGGCATGTTCAGCCAGCGTGCCGCGGCTTTCATCCAATATTACACCTGCCACTGTATCGAATAGAATTGAATCGGCAGGTTGAAGTTGGTCGGTACGCAGCACAAAAATGCCATCACGCTGGTTGAGCCAATCATCCGCGCCCATACGCACAATCTGTCGATGAATGGAGTTGTGCAAATCAAGGGCATACCCTGTATCCTGTTCGTTCAGAATGACCAGGTTGACCGTGACGTGGCGGTTACGCCAGTATTTGAAAGCCTGCAGGACTTCAGACAGCAAGGGCGATTCGCCATTGCGGATATGCACCAACAATATGGGGTAATCGCCAGAGATACCGAATGCCCATAAGCCGGACTGGCCCTGTTCGTTTTGCGCCAGGATATGCGGCTCGGCGCGCAATGTTCCAACCGGGTAGAGTAATGCTGATAAAAGACGCTGGATATTTTCCACGCCATTGGCATTCAACCCCAGTTCGAGAAGCTCATTCTCACCGTAGGCGTTGGCGTCTTCAAATGCGTGGTAGATGGCAAGCCCGGTCTGATAATGAGCCAGCTTTTCCAACGCTTCGAGGCGGGAAGGGGCTGCCAAAGTAAGAAAGAGAACCCTGGTTTTTGCATGCGGCTTCAGGTCAATTTCCTGCGTAAGCGACATGATTGGGTCGAGCGCTCCGCCGGTAGCGCCCGAAAGGTGGTGGTTGGCATCTTGCAGCATGAACGGGCTGCGCGGCGTATGTGACCTGCCTATGAATTGAGTGCGGTCGCTGGTGTGTTCGCCGGTCACTTTGCGTCCAGCTTCAATGAGCAGCGCATGGATCAGCACGACCGGTTTTTCGTCTGGCGAGCGCGGGCGGCGCTGGAACAGGAGTGCATTCTCTTGGGGGAGATATTCGCTCTCAATAAAAAGCTTATTGAATGCCGGATGCCGCCGGTCGGTAGCTTGCGCCGCCAAAACAACTTCGCCATAACTGGTCAACTTAAGCTGCCGCGGGCGATCACTATCATTCAAAATGTTTACCCGCCGGATTTCGACACCCTCCGGGCTGATGATGATCCCGGTGTGCAGGGAAATGCCATGGTCCGAACGTTGGAACTCCACCTTGTGTGGGTAAAACAATACCTCCTGGCGTTCCGGCATGCTGCCGATGGGTTGGAAGGTGGCTGACCAGAGCGAGCCGCTTTCGCAGTCCTGGATGTAAATCCATGTGCCGCATTGGTCAAGGGTGGTATCGGCCTGCCAGCGTGTCAGCGCAAACTCGCGCCACTGGCTGTATCCGCCTCCGGCGTTGGTAATCATTACGCTGGTGTCACCCTGTGAAAGGACATGTACCTGAGGGAGAAGACTATCGACAGGTACACGCCAAGGCAAACTGTTGACCGAGCGAATCTTCGCAGGTAAAACCGCCGTTTCATCAGGATGGGGATATTCGATGGGTGGATTTTGCGGAATCTTTTCCTGGAGCAGCAGTTCCACGCTCTGGATACGCTCGTCGGCATGGAAACGCTTCACCATCACATCTTTTGACAGGTAATTACAGGCTGCCAGAAGGATCATTCCCTGGTGATGGGCCATATAGGATTGCACCTTGGCATATGCTTGGCCGGTTGGCAGGCGTGTTTTGGTGTAATCAAGCGCCTCGTAAAAACCAAAACGCCCGCGCATGTTCAGTTGCTCCAGGTGCGCCATGTTTTCCAAAACTGCTGGCGGTTGCAGCGAGAGCCCAAGCAACGACGCATAAGGAGCGATGACCAAATCATCGGGCAGGTCGCGCCGGTAGCCCAGGCCAGGCACGCCAAAAGCCCGGTATTGGTAGTTCATATTGACATCGAAGGCAAAGTAGCCGGATTCTGAGATCCCCCAAGGCACTTTGTGCTCCCGCCCATAATTCTTCTGCGCCTCGAGGGCAGCGTAGCAACTATCCGAGAGGAATGTACCGGCATAGTTTTTGATAAACAGAACTGGCATGAGATATTCGAACATGGTGCCATTCCACGAGAGCAGTACCTGCTTGCCGTTCACCTTTGTCACCGGTCGCCCGAGATGCTGCCAGTGGCTTTGCGGCACGTCGCCCTTGGCAATCGCGATCAGGCTGGCAATGCGAGCTTCGGAGGCCAGCAAATCGTAGTAACTGTTGTCGAGCTGTTCGGTGCTGGCGTTATAGCCGATACGGAATACCTGGCGGCGCGCATCAAATAGAAAGCAGAAATCCATGCCGGTCACGGCTGAGTTCGCCCGCTCTGCCAGACCTTGGAAGCCATCCAGCAGGGATTTTACCGTCAAGCCTGCCGCTGATAACCCGTCGTCCAGTTTTTGACACCAAGCCAGGGCTGCTTCATCCCCAAGCTGCACCTTGAAATGGTCTAATGATGTTTGGATGCGCTCATATACCTCTTCCGCCTGATCCAGCATGGGCGGTTCCGCGGGCAGGCTATCGCGAAAAACCTGCCAGGCGGGCATGTCCATGAACGTTGCTGGGCTTGCATCCAGGAGACTGAGCCAGGGCATGAACAGATCCAGGCTGCGCTGCATGTCCTGCAGGTGCTGGTGCATCAAATTAAGATAGAGCTGGAGTTCGGTCAAGGATTCGGGATTGAGGTTGAGATGACTCGCGAGCAATTCCATCAAACGGTGCGAGACCCTTTCCAAACCTTCACCTGTGAGCCATTTGAGCGTCGCTGTCCACTCTGCGGGCTGGTTCAGGATGGCACTGACGCGCTTGTAAATGCTGCTAAGTTCGACTTCAATTGATTCGATCGAGCTGCCCTGGGAAGAAAAAGTGCCTTGCTCGTGTGGTTTGTTTTTTTCCACCGCTCGCAGTGTTTCTGACAGAATATCTGCAATTACTAGCAAACCTTGCCACATTTTCTCGCCCAGCACTGGCTCAACCTTCAGGGTAAGGCAGCCTTGCCTGAGCGCAATCAAGCAGGCTGCCAGGTTACCACTATCCACCGTGGAGATGTAATGGGGTGGGAGAGGCGCCAGCACCTGGGAGTCGTACCAGTTAAACAAGTGCCCGCGGTAATGTGCCAACCCGTCGATGCTCTCAAAGGTGGAACGTAAACGGATGGCCAATTCGGGTAGACCCATGTAGCCCAAGTCATAGGCCGATAAGGTGGACACCAGGAACAGACCGATGTTGGTCGGCGTGGTGTAGTGGGCTACGCTGCCGCTCGGCAACTCTTGAAAATGATCAGGCGGCAGCCAGTGGTCATTTGGTCCGGCGAACTGCTCAAAAAATGCCCAGGTGCGTCGTGCCAGCCGACGGACCTGTCTGCGTTGAGTCTCCGAGAGCGGCGCGGTGGCGTGGGTCAAGGGCTGGCTGATCCAATAAGCGATTTGTGGAGAAATAAGCCAGCCAACCAGGAGTGGCGCAGCTACCAGCAGCGCCGATGGGTTCATCAACTGAATGGCTATCCCCAGCATGATGGTAAAAGTCAGGGAAGCTGCCATATCCAACCAGGTTCTATATCTGGTGTTTCGAACCGAGCGCGCCACGTGTGCTGCCGTTGTCCACTGCAGCATATGTTTACGCAGGATGAACAAGCGGGCGATCGTTATCCCGATCGCGCTCAGCATGAGCAAGGCTTCATGGGGTAGAAAAAGAATGCCAAGGGCCCAGCGTATGAGCGGAAGCCGGGTTGGTTCAACAAGTTGTTTGAATGTCAGTCGCCCAAGATTACGCCTCCCATGCCAGACTACTTGGGCCGCAAGGGGCACGGCGGAAGGCAGCAGCGCCAGTAGAGTCCATACCAGGGGCGAGCCGGGCAGGAACAGCCAGCCTGCTACCAGCAGCGCCAACAAGGTGGGTGGCAGCAGGCTGCGCCGCAGGTTGTCGAAAATCTTCCAGAGATTGATGATGGACAGCCGGTTTCGGGCCAGCCCATTTTGGGTGCGAACGATGGGAAACAGCCAGGGCAGCAACTGCCAATCGCCTCGAATCCAGCGGCGCAGGCGTCGGTAGTAAACCAGATAGCGCGAAGGATATTCCTCGTAAAGGACAATGTCCGTGACCAGCGCGGCGCGTCCATAGATCCCTTCAAACAAGTCGTGGCTGAGCAGGGTATTCTGGCGCACCTGGCCCGCCAGGCTGCGCTCAAAAGCCACAACATCGTATATTCCTTTGCCAACGTAACTGCCTTCGCCAAACAAATCCTGATAGACATCCGAGACGGCGAAAGAGTACAAGTCAAACCCGGAATTCCCGGCAAAGATTTGTGAAAAGAGCGACCGGTTCGCACTGGTGGGCTTGACTGCCACACGCGGTTGCAGCACAGTGTACCCGGCGATGACCGATCGCCCGTCTGCGGAAAATTCGGCATGGTTCAGCGGATGCGCCAGGGTGGCAATCAGCCGGTTGGCACTGCCCTGAGGCAGGGTCGTATCAGCATCCAGCGTGATCACATATTTGATGCCGGGTTCCATCTCGATAGGATCATTCGGGACTTTGCTGGTACCTGAACTACCTCGCAAGATGCTTATATCCCCGACCTGGGTTGTATAGGCGGTTTCACCCAGGTTGAGCAGCAGGCGGTTGAAATCTGCCAGTTTGCCGCGCTTGCGTTCCCAACCCATCCAGACTCCTTCAGATGGATTCCACTGGCGCTGACGGTGGAATAAGTAAAAAGGCTTGGCTTCCGGATATTTTTGATTGAGGATTTCAATGCCAGCCCTTGCCAGCCCAAGCAGGTTTTCATCCTCCGGCATGTCCTGTGTTGGAGCATCACCGAAATCGGTCAAGAGTGCAAAGGTCAGTTGTGGGTCGGGATTGGATAGATAATAGAGCTCCAATTCCTGGAGGAGATGGTTGAGTTCGCCGGTGCTTTCCAGCAGGCTGGGGACCACCACCATGGTACGGTTGCCCGGCGGGAGGCCTTGCGAAAAATCCATGCGCGGCAGGCTTTGGGGCTTGATGCGGTGGGTCACATTCCAATTCACAACTGTGATGGCAGCCTCAAGGGCCAATCCGAACCCAAGCATGCCGACAATGAGCTGTTGGGCTTTCGAGCCGCCTGCAAATGTTGCGTAGGCGAGTAGACCCAAAATGAATAACACGGCTAGGATGGCGATACTTCCCAGATAAGTGGCGGTGGGAGAGGCCAGAAGCGCACGCTGTAGGCGAATCCTCAACCCCGGCTGGTAGCGGAGGCTGTTCTCGAGTACCGGACGCCCCGCATCCCGAAGATAGAAACCGACATGTGCTTTTCGTCCGGGGGGGATGTCATTAGCGCCTCGAGCGAATTCGATTACGGACAGAGCAACTTGCTCTTCGGAAAAAGTTGAGTGGCGTGCCAGTTCCTCGATGACACTGCGATAACTGTTGCGGGTATCAAAATCCATATCTGCATAAATTCCTGCCGGGTCTTTGCGCAAAATCTGTTCCACCCGGCTGGTCTGCTCAAAGTAGTCTTTCCAATCTGTTGCAGAGAGCAGGCGCAGGCTGAGAAAACAATTGGCAACGAGAGTATCGTTCGTCAGCGCCGAGGAAGCAAACTTACCCGGGATGTCGCTCAAGCTTTTCGATATAGTCCCGATCCCAACAAGGGGTGTAGTATTCAGCCCGGTTAGTTCGGTGGTGGCAAGGATGAGCCGTGCCAAAATTCCGATACGCAGCATTATCGGCAGTGCCCAGAGTTCCCCGATCGTCAGCGGTGTGACCTGCTGATACGCCTGTATAAACATGACAGTCTGAGCCAGGTCCAGCTGGCTCTGGCAGAATTCAACCCATTCCCATGCGAGTGCAAAAATGCGAGGATGTCCCTTTAGTGTCGTCCCGTTCAATTTTGGTAACTGGGTGATAAAACTTACTGGGAGATCTTCTTCTATGAGAAGAAAGGTCTGATTAACTGCGTGAAAATTGTCCAGCATCCATTCAGCCGCACGGGAAAAGCCCGGATCTTTCAAAGCCGTAGTCCTGAAATGCTGATATGCATCCTGCAATGTTCCTTCCCAGCTGCGCAGGTGCTTTGTGAGCAGAACCCATGGTCTGGGGCTCTTATGTACGCCGGCGTGAATTTCCGCCAGGTAATGCGCAAATTCTTCCAGCCGCCTCATGGGTTCTGAATTGGCTTGATCGGAAATTGGGATGGGGGATACTTGCATGGACTAATGCTCTGTGGGATCCCGTGGAACCATATTGACCATGGCTGACTCTTCTTTTGCCGGCAGGTCCTGCACGATCAAGAGCGGTACCTTGCTGTACAGGATAAAATTATTGACCATGCTTCCATAGGGCCACTTATTGATCCCCGAATAGCCGTGGGCACTGAGCGCGATCATATCGATGTTTTCCTGCTCTGCCATTTCATGCAGGGCTGCTGCTGCGTTATCGCTTGTCAAAAGACGGGTTTGTACATCGATGCCGTCTAGGGATGAATGCAGGTGTGCTTGATCGAGATAGCGAATGGCTTCCTCCCGGTTGCGGGCTACGATCCGATCGGATAGCTCCACTTCTTCGTGTGTGAGGGGCATTTGGCGCGCCATTTCCGGCGTTTCCACCACATGCACAATGTGAATTCGGGATTGATGGAAACGGGCCAGGATCGTGACCATGGGCAGGACATTTTCTGCCCGGCGCGACCCATCCAGCGGAACTACAATTCGATTGTATTGCCGTTCGATCAACTCGCTGGCTGCCGGTTGATTCGCCCGGATAATGAGCAGGGAGGAAGGAGCGCTAAATATTATTTTTTGGGTGACGCTGCTTATTCCCCATTGACTCAGCCCACTGCGGCCATGACTGCTTAGAATGATCAGTTTTATTTCCCGGCTTAGCGCATATTCCGTGATCGATTCCGCCACCAACCCCTCCAGAACGGCAGTCTCGATCCGCAGGCCGAATTTTTTGAGGCGTGCGCTGATCTTCTCAAGGTACAACTTCGCCCCGGTTTTATTGATCTGCCAGTTTAACAGATCGAACATTTGTGTGGTTCCATTCGCCTTGTTTTTCTCCAGCACGCGCAGCAATATCACTTTTGCGTCGAATGCGCGGGCCACAGCAATCACATGCGGCAGGACACATTCAGCGAGCAGGGAACCGTCTAATGGGACCAAAATAGGATCGAACATGGTTCATCCCTTCAATTCTTTCATACTATCCTACTATTATCAGTATACTCCACATTGTCTTTGGTGAAATAGGCCTCTCAGGGTTCCCAGATTTGCCACGTTTTTTCCCTTCCAAAGCCGCATCAATGCGTGCTGCGTCAGCAGGTAGGGATAGCTGCAATTGGGAGCGGTGCATTGGGCATAGTCTTTGAATGCCAGGCCGGGAGAGCCCGGCCTTTGACATATCCAAAGATGAGTAATATCATAAACGTAAAAAGGTCAGGGAACAAGGAGGCTGGTCCTGATTGGAAATCAACTTATAGGGTGCCAGCGGTATCAACCCACCGGATCGGAACGTGGATCAGGGAAATCAACTGACATGCAGGGCGACCACCTGGCTGAAATGGAAACCCATGATGGCCAGTGTGATCGCCAGGGGGAACAAGCGCGGCCGCCGGAAGAGGGTCCAGAAAAAGAGCCGCCAATAGTGGACGCGCTCGACACCACGGATGCCCAGCTGGTAAATCGAACGCCCCAGCGCCAGGATGTACTGCGGATCCAGGTGGATCCGGATCTTTGGTGGCTGGTACTCATGCAAAAAAGTCAAGACGCGCTCGTAATATAATTTTGGAGCGTAGATTTGGCCCAGCAGCTTGCGGTAGCCTTCCTGCAGTGGTGCCAAGCCCATCCTGGGGATGATATTGGTCGAACCATCCACATTGTCGCCTGACATTTTGTTAACCACACGACCTTCCCTCGTCAGCCGTTCGTGCAGTCGGGTTCCCGGAGGGGCTTGCAACAGTCCCACCATGGCGGTTACGATTCCGCTTTTCTGGATGAAATCGACCTGCTGCTGAAAGATCGATGGGGTATCACTGTCAAAACCCACGATAAAACCGCCCTGTACCTGCAGCCCGGCGCGTTGCAGCTGCTTGACGCTTTCCACCAGATCGCGGCCTTTGTTCTGGTTCTTGCCGCATTCAACCAGGCTGTCTTCGTTGGGTGTCTCGATGCCGACAAACACTGTATCAAACCCGGCTTGCGTCATGAGATTGAGCAGTTTGGGATCATCAGCCAGGTTAATGGAGGCTTCCGTGTTGAAGGGCATGCCAGTTTTGCCCTTGCGCCATTCGATCAAGGCCGGCAACACTTCGGACTTGATTTGTTTCTTGTTGCCGATAAAGTTATCGTCCACGAAAAAGATGCTCTTGCGCCAGCCCAGCGCATAGAGACTTTCCAATTCGGCAATGATCTGTTCGGCGGTTTTGGTGCGCGGGCGGTGTCCCAACATCGCTGTCACGTTGCAAAAATCGCAACTGAAGGGACAACCGCGCGAGAACTGGATGCTGACTGAGTCATAATATTTGAGCTTCGCCAGCCGCCAGAGGGGCACCGGGGTCTGGTGGATATCGGGGTATTCGGTCGAAGAGTAAACACGTTTAGCCTGACCTTGTTCCAGGTCATCCAGGAACGGCTTAAGCGTCGCCTCAGCCTCATTCAACACAAAATAATCCACATCCGGGAATTGCTCATGTTCCATGGTAAAGAGTGGCCCGCCTGCCACTACTTTTGCGCCGGCTGATTTACAGCGCTGGATGACAGCATGGGCTGATTCACGCTGCACGACCATGGCACTGACGAAGACATAATTGGCCCATTCAATATCCTTTTCAGCCAGGTTGGTTACGTTGAGGTCAACCAGCCGTTTTTCCCACTCGGCAGGCAGCATCGCTGCAACGGTCAAAAGACCCAGCGGGGGTGCACCAGCTTTTTTACGAACAAATTTGAGGGCGTGCTTAAAACTCCAAAAGGTATCGGGGAATTCGGGATATACAAGCAGGATCCGTAACGGAATCGCCTTCATTCATGCTCCTTCGGAAGATCACCCATTTAAGAGCCAGGATCAGACTCTTTCAGAGGCTTCCCTATTATTCGACTATGATGGTCGTTATTATTCTTCGATCCGGTGTAACCGTAGCAGTCAAGCTTTTTTCTACTCACCATGGTGTAATACAAAAACATAGATCACCGCTCCGGCAAACGCGACCAGGATGGATGGCAAGGTTGATGCCGGATAAGTCGCAGTCATTTGAAGGATTCCTGCCTTCGCATGTTTGTCTATTTAGTGCGGTGCATTAAATCATCTTACAATAAAGGCTCCCCGGCCGCATCCATCGACAGGGGAGTATTTGTCTCCGTCAGTTGGGGGATGGCCTCCGGCAGTTGTTTCGCCGGTCCTATTTACGCAACCGGGATTTCAGCCTTTACGACAGGTCAGTGCGTGAAGGTGCAGCTTGCTGCGGCCTGATAAGTTCTAACCAATCCCGTTCAAAACATACCCATTGACAAGCACTCCCAGAAGTCCCCAGGCGCTGCCCAGAATCGCTCCCGCCAACACATCCCGTGGGTAGTGCGCGCCCACATACATGCGTGTGATACCCACCAACAGGGCAATTGCATATAGCAAGATCACCACCCAGGCGTTGGCGTGGAAATAAGGGGCCATCAGTGTCGCCGCAAAGAAAGCCTGGCTGGTATGCCCGCTCGGGAAAGATCGCCCAATGGCCCGGAGACCGACAATGCGCGCCTGAGTCACCCGGAAAATGGGCCGCGACCTTCGCACTAAAGCTTTCACCAACTCCACCACCATCCATAACGTTATCGTCCCCAGAATGAATTCGTATGCCACCAAGTGGTTGTTGGTCAAGAACAAAATCAGCCCGATTGCCAGGGCAGCCAAGCCGCTGCCAACCTGGGTGAAACCCAACATCGTCCAATCCAACCAAACCGGGCGGGATCCTCGCAGATTAAAGACCAGAAAAGCCCATACGTCCACGCGCTGGCCCACTGACCATACCAGCGAGACCGCCAGTAAGCTGAAAACCAGCAGCATGATCGACAGGATCCCCCGGGCCTCCAGGGCATGCCAAATAATCATCCGCATCTGAAACGGCATCCATGCCAGAAACAGAAACAGGCTGGCTGTAAGGAAGACCAGCCAGGCAATTGGGCGATACTTCCTTATTGCAAGAATCAGTCGTCCCCGATTACGTGGGATTGTCTTTTCAGATATTCTTGTTCCGTTGTGTGGAATCACCGGCCGGCTCCCCATGGATCACACCTGGGCAGATGGCACCTCTGGTGCTGCCGGCCCAGCCATCACCCTCAGGACGCGCCGCCGTACTTCGATGCGCACCAACCCTTCTCCCAATGCGCTCCCATCTGCCATGACCGGCATGGCCGGGTGAGTGTCAATATCCACCCGGCGCACATGGAAGTGCTGGATGCGTGAGTCTTCCGGATGTCCTTCCCCCACTCCCTGAAGAACATAGCCCAGCAATTGCAGCTTGGATAGGTCAGAAAAGAACAGCACATCCAGCAACCCGTCTTTAAAAGAATCCACGGTTCCAAGCTGATAATGGAGGCCAATATAGGGCATATTGGAAACCAGCACTACATGACCTCGATCGTGGATCTCCTGCTTGTCATCCAGCGACAGATGTATCTCAGCCGGTGGGGATGAGGCCAGCGTCGACAGGAAATTGCCGATCTGTGCCAGGTTGCCATGCTGGATATCATCGACAGACGGGAAGAGGGTCGAAACCAGCCCCACCGAGCATACCTCCAGGAAAGGTGTACTGGTTTTGCCACAGGTAGCCATGCCAACATCCACTTTGATGCGCCGGCCTGTCCGCAGGATGGCGATGGCAGCCGGGATATCATCCGGGATGTTCAGGCTTAGGGCAGTGTTATTCCGCGTGCCGATGGGGATGATGCCCAGGGTAGCGTCAGTGCCAGCCAGGCTTCTGGCCACGGCAGAAATGGTGCCGTCACCGCCGCATACGACGAACATGCGGAACCCCTGGGCGAGCGCATCCTGGACCACTCCAGGCAGGTCACAGCCCGGTTCAACCAGGTAGGCTTCCGGTACGAGCTTCCAGGTCTGCATTTCATGGATCACATCCACAATCTCTATGGGCGATGTCCTGGCTGCCCCTGCACTGGGATTGAAGATCAACTTCGCTCGCAAGCGGTGCTTTTTTGTGGAGAAAGGTTTCTTGTCATTGTTTTCATCCATGTGATTTTATCCTTGGGGAAAAAAGCGATAATGGCTGTTACTGAACCGAAGACCAGGTCTTAAACGCTGACGTAGGTTGAGACAAAGAACAAAAAGATATTCTTGGCAAGGCCCCAGAGCGGGCCAGCCCCAATCGCTCCGGGTAAAATCTCGCGCCAGGTCGAAGGTCCATTATTCCAGCCATTCTGGGTGCGGTCATTGTCTGTTTCATCAAGGCTTTGGAATTTACAGGTGGCCCACCTTCGACAGTGACAGGTTGAGGGGAGAGGATTGACTAAGATTGTTCAACCGGGAGAGCGATATCCGGTAAAAAAGCTTGCAGAATTGATTCCGCTTTTTCGACCAAGTGGGTTATGTGCTCCATCACTTGGGGGGTTCCCCCACGCCTGGAAGGCGGCAGGAACAGGTTTTGTCAGGCTCTCCAAGAAACAATCCGAGCCATCCAGCCAGGAGGCCGGGCGGCAGTTGTCCTAACAGGGTCAGCAAAATGAGAATTTGCCAACCACACGAGCGGGAACGCCAGGTTTCCTGGCAGAACCTTATACGGCGTCTTTCAGTGCTTTGAGCGGCCTCACCTTTATCACTTTGCTCGCCGCTTTTGCCTTGTAGATCATAGGTTCCCGGGTGAATGGGTTGATGCCTTCGTGCTGGCGCAATGACTGGGGCCAGTTTTATTACTGCGCGTTTGCTTGCGAAATTTGCTTGACCACTTCGGCAATTTTTTCCGGCTTGTTAAGCCGCGTCGCCACATCCGCCTGGGCTATAATCCCCAGGATCTTGTTGTCCTTGTCCACGACTGGAATGCGGCGCAACTGATGCTCGGACATCGCATCCAGTGCCATCTGCAAACCATCTTCCGGGTGGCAAGTCACCAACTTGCGTGTCATCACCACCTTCACTTGCGTGGATTTGGCATCCCGCCCTGCAGCAACGATCTTCAAAGCCAGGTCGCGGTCGGTCACGATACCGACCAATTTTTGAGTCTGCTGGTTTTCGATCACGGGTATCGCGCCGACGTTCTCGCGTTTCATCAATCGTGCCGCTCTTGCCACAGTGTCATTTGGCAGGCAACAAACAGTTGTTCTTGTCATAACTTTTTCACATGTCTTCATACAACAATTCTCCTTTCCTGGAAAGAATCAAAACATATCAGGTAATCGCCTGCCGGCTTTGCCGGTTTGCGATCCTTCCAACAACCCGGGCCACCCGGTTATGGAACCGGATGGTTTATTGCTTTGCAGCCTGGCAAGCTGAAGCCGTCATCCGCTTCGACAGGTCCGGTTTGATCGTCGAAGCACGGCTCTATATGATGTGCAGAAGGCTCAAAATAATCAGTATGACGGCGATGACGATCAGAATATGAATCCAATTTCCTGTGCGCGGGAAGCTTGAACTGATATTCCGGCCAAAAAAGCCGAGCAGCCAAAGTATTACCAGGATAATGATGATGATCCAAAGCAATGACATGAGATTTCTCCTTTTGAATGATCTACTGTAAGATCTATCGGATGCCGCCTGGCTGTTTGACCAGGTAACAGTGGACCTAACGGCCCAGTAGGATGAAAATGCCAGCCGCGATGGCAAGGATTCCCATAATCACACCCAGGCCGTTAAAGCTCAAGCTGAACAATGTGATCAGCCCGGTAAGGATGAGCCAGATAGCCAACAACAGGAAGCCTATATTATTACGGATGATGTGCATGGAAGTGCTCCTTTCTTACTTGAAAGAGAGACGGGTCTCGGGTCCTGCGACCCTTGTCACCCACTACTATGACGGATGTGTTACATGATTTCATTCACGCCCTTCGCCGCCCAGATAGATGCCGGCCTTCAACCGTTCTTCTTCTGTGAGTGTAAAGATCCGGATCAGCCGCCTGACGAAGCCCCTGACTGTCTGCGATAAGGTAAAAAATGGATCCGCTCGGTTGCCATCCGATTGATCTTGATCACCTGAAATTTCCATAATGCTCCCTCTTTATTCATTGCGTGTCTTGACCGGTAATGGTTGTTTCTGTGACGGGTCCACAAGGTCGATAAAAAATCACCTGGATTATCTTTCAAGCGTCGCATGCGATCCAGGCCGGTTGTTCCGCATAACTCTGGGTGAGGGCTGCGGGAGACAACCGGTCTGCGTATAAGGCAATTCAACGATTCTGCTTTTATCTTGCTCTGCCTCTTCGGAAGAGATTGACGATCGCCAGCAGGATGACGGCACCCAGCAGCGTCACCAGCATGGTTGGAATAGTGATTGCCTGATTGATCGTCCCTATATGCAACAGAGGGGAGATGAAGTAGCCAGCCAGGAATGCGCCTACGACGGCCACAATGATGTTGATCAGCAGGTTCGAGCGGTCGTGCATGATCATGGTTGCGATCCAGCCGATTACTGCGGCAACGATCAGGTAGATGATAATGTTCATTTTTCTCTCCAATTTGAATGTTCAGGTTGCACGGAATACCGTGTGTTTTTTGTTGATCCATTCCCCTTCTTAGGAAAGAAGGGGTCGGGATACCACTCCGATCATTTAACGGAGGCGGGCTTCGTTTTCTTTTTCAGCTTGGCCTCATACTCCGTCACGCGCTTATCGATTTCCCAGGCAGCCCGCTGGCGGGTATAGCCGTATTTTTCCTGCAGCAAGCCGCTCAAGACATCCAGCTTGCCAGCGGCCCGATCCAAGTCGTCATCTTTGAGTTTTCCCCACCATCCTTTAGCTTCACCTCGGATTTGTTTCCATTGACCTTCCAAAATATCCTTGTTCATGGTTTGATCCTCCTTTGGATCCTTTGAAAAAGCTGTCCCAGATGGCGCTGGTGCTTGGGACAACTTATGTGCCGGTTTTTTAAGTCCTTCCCATCAGCCAGGTGGCATCAGTTAATGGGAACGCTTGCAGCGACGGTTCGCAAGCGTTCGGCCACACGCTCAGGCATCTCCCCTTTACTGATAAATGCATCTGCGCCGGTGGAGAGGGCGGCTTGCTGACGGGCGTCCAGATGGCTGATGAGGACAATGACCAGTGCGGCCGGGCAGGCCTCGCGCAGTTTCTCAAGAGCCGCAGTAGGTGCGGTGGGGAGTAAATCCCAATCCACCAACAACATATCTGTTCGGCTGAGGGGGGCCTGGGCTAACGTGGTGGGCCAATCGGCCGCTTCGCCAACTACTTCCATTTTCAGATCAAGCAGAAGTAGGCTAAGAGCGGAGCGCTCTTCGTTCTGGGAATCGGCAACAAATACGCGGGTCATAGTTTCATGATACATCAAACACTCCCCGAGCGCATCCATCGGCAGGGGAGTATTTTCCTCCGTCACTTGGGGGAGGGTACCTATGAAACCAGGTGGTTACGTAATGCCAGGGTGACGGCTTCCGTGCGGCTGGCGGCACCCAACTTGGACAGGATGTTACTGACGTGGGATTTGACGGTGGAAAGGCTGATGGTCAATCTTCCGGCAATCTGTGTGTTGTTCAGGCCCTCGACCATCAGGGCAAGCACGGCACGCTCGCGCCCGGTCAGGTCGAGACCGGGCGCCGGAGGTTGATTGGCAGCTTGAACAAGGGACTGCTCGGCCTCCGAAGAGAGTGTGGCACGGCCAGAGTGCGCCGCGCGGATCGCCTGGGCAAGTTCGTCTGCAGTGACATCCTTGAGCAGGTAACCTATCGCGCCGGCTTCCAGCGCGTCCCTGATCAGTTTCCCCTCTTTGAAGCTGGTCAGCGCAATGACCCGTACCTGTGGAAACTGCTGGTGGATGAGGCGTGTTGCGGTTACTCCATCCATATCCGGCATGGCCATATCCATGAGGACCACGTCCGGCAAGACTTCCGCACAGAGTTGGACCGCAATCCGGCCGTTTTCGGCTTCTCCCACTAATAAAAAATCCTCAAATACCAACAGGAAGGCCGCCAGGCCCCAGCGCACCATCGTGTGATCGTCAACCAGCATGACGCGAATAGGTTGGGTGGGAGGGTTTGTCATTCGGTCTCCTTCTGCAGGTCTTTCATCCAAAGCAATATGAGGTCAGTGCCGTGACCGGGCTTGCTCGTGATGGTCAGCCGTGCACCTGCGGCATCGGCGCGTTCGCGCATCATTCTCAAGCCAAAGTGACCATGATCGGACTTGTTTTGTTCCGGATCAAAACCCAGGCCGTCATCGCGTATGTGCAATTCTATGGCAGTTCCATCATGCTTTAAATCGATATCGACCTGGCTGGGTTTGGCATGCTTGGTGATATTATTCAGCGCTTCCTGGCATATCCGGTAGAATGCCAGTTGTATTTCGGGCGGCAGGATGATTTCCTTCGCTACTGTCACTGTGACGGGGATATTGATCCGGCCGGAGAGCGCATTTCCCAACAGATGCAACAGATCGCCAAGGTCAGTATCGGTGATTGCGGATGGCCGCAGTTCAGCCAAAAGCGCGCGCATTTCCGCCTGCGCGGCACGCGTCAATCGGCGCAGATTATTCAGCGACTTCCGCGCCATATCCTGATCTGTTTCCCACAAGCGTGGCAGAACTTCGGCGATCAAGCCGGCAGAGAAGAGCGATTGATTAACGGCATCGTGCAGGTTCTGTGCAAGTCGTTGACGTTCCTGCAGCGCTGCCAGCTCCTGTGCATGTTCATACAATTCTGCGTTTACCAGGGTGATCGCGGCTTGATTGGCCACGGTCAGGGCCAGGTCGGCGTGATGAGCCGTAAAGTAATCCTTCTTGGCATGCGCAACGCCCACGCTGCCAATAACGCGGTCTTTTACAGCCACAGGAACCCACATCCATGCTTGCACCCCTTTTAACAGCCGGTCCACCTGGTCATCCAGAATTGCCCGGAGAAATTGTGCTGCTGGGTCAGTTTCACTCCATACGTCGGCAATACGCTCAGGTTTGTGCTCATTGAACAGCCTCATCAGTGTTTCCGGACCCTTCAATCTGATGCGGAAAGGCACAGTCTGCTCCAGGGTCTGTGAACCACGTACTGCCAGAGCGACCATGGCTGTTCCTTCGAGCACGAACAGTTCGGCATGGGTGTAATCGATCAGCACCCGCAATTGGTCCAGGATCAAGCCTGGCTTGAGTTCCAATGCGGATGCCAGGGTTTGGGATATCTCCAGCAGAGTGGACTGTTCGCGCGTATGGAGTTCCACTCGCTCATTGAGCAGGCGTTCTGCGGCGATCCTCTCAGTGACATCACGGACGACGCTCAGACGGCATGATCGATCCTGAAACGGGATAATTGTTCTACGAACATCCACATAAAACGAGGAGCCATCTTTGCGCAAATGAACCGCCGGCACATCGAACATGTTTCCTTCCTGCTGAGGATCAAGGGTGGATTTGTTGAACATGCGCTGGCTGTCGGGGTGGATGTAAGCCGTTGAATGCATGCCAATGAATTCTTCGCGAGTGTAGCCATGCATCGCAATCGCAGCTGGGTTGGCATCCACCACGCGGCCGGTCTTTAAATCGCTGATGATCATTCCATCGCTGGCAGATTCAAAAATGATGCGATATTGTTGTTCTTTGTCTTCTGCGCTTAATTGGGAGCGTATCTTTTTTTTCGTCATGATGACCCTTCGCAATTCAATTGCTTGTCAATACTTCATTTCAGCCTGGATATCTTCGAATCAAGTTTACATTTTTTGGTTTGCCAAGTCAAGTGGGCTCCCGCGAGCGGCGAACGGGCTCTCAGGATCCCATCCACGATCCGGGTGGCTTTCTCCGCAACGGCTCGATCCTCGAAGAGATCCTGTACAAATGGCAAAAGCTGGGTACCCTTGTTCATGGAAACCTCCTTTTATTGGATTCGGTTGTCAGACTGACCCAGTATAGAAGGTTTCCATTCTTTTGTTCGAACTCATGTCCGAATATCAGCCCAAAACCCTTGACAAATTAGAAAATATGTTCTACATTTATTAGCAGGCATTGGAAGGCTCACACCCTCCCGTGCTGTCTTTAAGCAGCCTTCCCGTGCTACTGTCTGATCGTTCCTGCGAGCCTTCATGATCACTTCCTCCTCCTCACCTGATCCCTGATTACCTGTGTTGCCTGATAGTCTGTTCTCTGATCGCCAGATAACTTGACACTGGAGCACTTGACACATGACACTTGACACCCTCACTCAATCCCTCCGCTCCACCATCCGTCGTTCCCCCATCGCCTGGGCGCACGCCTGCAACAAAACCCTGCGTCCCTACCAGGTGCAGATTGCCCGAGCCATCAAGGATTCCATCCTGCATCAGCGCGGCCTGACCTTCGTCATCATCCTGCCGCGCCAGTCCGGCAAGAACGAGCTCCAGGCGCACCTCTTCGCCTGGCTGCTTTATCGTTACGCCGGTGTTGGCGGGCGCATCGTCTCGGTTTCTCCCACCTTCAAACCCCAGACGCAGATCAACATGGCGCGCGTTAAAACCTCCCTGGATGCCTGCCTCGGCTCGCGCGGCCTGTGGAAATCCTCCAATGGCTACCTGTACCAGCTCGGCCAGGCCCAGGTCCAGTTCTTTTCCGGTGAACCGCGCGCCAATGTCCTGGGCGCCACCGCCGACCTGCTGCTCTCCATCGATGAGGCCCAGTCGATCTCCATCGCCAAGTTCGACAAGGATTTCGACCCCATGACCGCCAGCACCAACGCCACGCGCCTCTTCTGGGGCACTGCCTGGACAGCCGACACCCTGCTCGAACGCGAGCGCCGCATGGCCCTGCAGGCCCAGCAAAAGGACGGCATTCAGCGCCTCTTTTACTTCACCGCCGACGACGTCCGTGCCCTCGTCCCTTCCTACGCCCTGCATATAGCAACGTATCCTTGCCGCGCATGGCCGCAACCATCCGCTGGTGCGTTCCCAGTACTTCGGCGAAACCATCGACGCCCAGTCCGGCATGTTCACTCCCGCCCGCCTGGCTTTGATCATCTCTCCATTGGTTTCTCCCTCTCCAAATCCGCAGGATTTGGGGAGGGCCGGGGAGGGGCCTGGAGAGGGGCTGGGCTTGGGGCAGGAGTCCCCCCTCCCCAATTCTGTACTTCGAATTGGGGAGGGTCGGGGTAGGGCCTTCCTCCTCGACGTCGCCGGCATGGACGAATCCTCCTCCCTCTCCATCGCTGGTTTTGCGATGGGGAGGGCCTGGGGAGGGGTCCAATCCCGGCCGCGACTCCACTGCCCTCACCATCGTCGAGATCGACCTCTCCACCCTCGAAGCGCTCGGTCGTCCCACCTATCATGTCGTTGCCCGTCACAGTTGGGTCGGTGAAAATCACCTGGCCGTCTTCGGCAAGCTCAAAGCCCTGGCTGAGACCTGGCATCCGCAGCATATCGTCATGGATGCCACCGGCGTGGGCGAAGGGCTGTGGGCGCTGCTGGAACGGGCCTTCCCGGCACGCGTCATCCCGGTCAAGTTCACCCAACAGGAAAAATCCGAGATTGGCTGGCGCTTCCTCTCCATCATTGAGACCGGCCGCTTTCGCGACCATGCGCATACCGACGAAGTCCGCCTGCAGTACAGCCACTGCATCTGCGAGATCCTGCCCGGCCCGCAGCAAACCCTGCGCTGGGGCGTCCCGGATGGCACGCGCGGCCCGGATGGCGAACTCATCCACGACGATTTCATCCTGGCTGATGCCCTCACTGCCAAGCTCGACCAGCTCGAATGGCACCTTTCCCACCCTCCTAGATCATCCCTGGTCGTGACCCTCTTCTGGATGTCGATCACTACGCCGGTGACAATAATTATGATCGTGATTTCGGTTTCCATGAAAATGAGCATTTTTTCTTGTAACTCTTCCCCCGCCTGCCCTGCCTTCTCTTCGACTGCTCACTAAAGTCCCGATTTCTTTCGCGATTCGGCTATTAAACTCCTTGACTATTTGACTACGAAACTACCCAACTACCCAACTGCCCAACTAATAACTGAAAGGAATCCCCTCATGCCTGACCCAACCATCCCCATAGAGATCAAACGCAAACCCGGTGCCCAACCCGGCAATGGCAATGCCCTGCGGCACGGCTTCTATGCCAAATCCTTTACCGAGGCGGAAATGCGCCGCCTGGACAAGGATATCGAAGGCGAATTCATCGACGAGATCGCCCTGGCCCGCACCAACGCCTCCCGTCTGGCGGAACTATTGAAAGATTACAAGAATATGTCCCTGGATGACGTCGTCTCCGCCTCGAATGCCCTCAACAACTATCTCGACCGCATCCAGAGCCTCAGCCGCGCCCAGCGCTTCATGTACCGCAATCAAACCACCCTGGAACAAGCGTTGGAAGAGCTTTCGAAGATCCCTCCCGAGGTGGATTGAACACTCTCATTCTTCCCCTCTCTTTCACAGCACCCTGGAAGGGTAGATTGCCTGTCCCCGTTATTTGGGGGGGTTCTTCAATCTGGGAAGGGGCTGGGAGTAGGGCACCCTATCGTCCATCGTCATTCTTCCCCTCCCCAGATTGTGTTCTTCAATCTGGGAAGGGGCCAGGGGTAGGGCATCCTATCGTCCATGGTCCATCGTCTGTCGTCTTCATTCAATTATGTGCCAGGGCCTTATACTCCCCTCCCTCGCAAAGCACCCTGGAAGGGCAGATGGTGTCTTTCCATCTGGGGAGGGGTTGGGGGGTAGGGCGGATTGGGCGAGGATATTCGTTCCTCCGTCGTTCCGCGGAACGACTACTGCCATTCGCCTTTTCACTTTTGGGTTATCGGTATATACTTTGGTCGGAAATAATCTGCCTCTTCGTGTAACTATTGAAGCAACAATAGTAACGACTGAAGTCGTTACTACGCACAGGGAAAGGACTGAGCATGAAAGTAACCGTCTTGCAAGAGAGCCTGGCGCGTGGGCTGAGCATTGTCTCACGCGCGGTTTCGCCGCGCAGCACCCTTCCGGTACTTTCCAACGTGCTGGTGGCAAGTGATGAGGGCCGCCTGCGCCTGTCAGCCACCAACCTTGAACTGGGCATCACCTGTTGGATCGGTGCCAGGATCGAGGAGGAGGGTTCCACCACCGTCCCGGCGCGCACCTTCGTGGACCTGGTGGGCACCCTGCCGCAGGAGCAGGTCAGCCTGAGCCTGGCCACTGCCACCCAGACCTTGAACGTGCGCTGCGGGGCCTCCAATACCGACATCAAATGCATTGATGCGCAGGAGTTCCCGCCTCTGCCCGTCCCGGATATGGAAGGGGCCATCCTGCTGAATGTGGCCGACTTCAAGGATATGATCAGCCAGGTGGTTTTTGCTGCCTCGGTGGACGAGGCCCGGCCGGTGTTGATGGGCGTGCTGTTATCGGTGGATGGAGATTCCGTCACCATGGCTGCGGCCGATGGTTTCCGCCTGTCGGTACGCAAAGGCACGCTGTCCCAGCCAGTCACCCCGCCTGTGACGGTGATCATCCCGGCGCGCGCCCTGGGCGAACTGGCGCGCATCGCCACAGATGGCAATGAGATCATCTCGATGGTCATGCCGAAAGGGCGCGGCCAGGTCATTTTCCGCATGAAGGAAGTGGAACTGGTCTCACAATTGATTGACGGGAATTTCCCGGATTACCAGCAGATCATCCCGCGTTCCTATAAATCCCGCACCATCCTCTCGACGCCGGCTCTGCTCAAAGCCTGCAAGCAGGCCGAGATCTTCGCCCGTGAAGGCTCGAATGTAGCCCGGCTGGATATCAAGTCTGCCGGTGACCTTGAGCCGGGTGCGGTGGAAATCTCCGCCCAGTCCGAAGAGACCGGTTCGAATGAGACCATTGTGGCAGCCACCATTGAAGGGATAGGCCTGTTGATCGCCTTCAACGTGAAGTACATGCGCGAGGTTCTGGAGGTGATCAAGTCCCCGAATGTGGCCCTGGAGACATCCGCAGCCAACGCACCCGGAGTCATTCGCCCGGTGGGAGACGATAATTTCCTGCATGTCATCATGCCGATGCACCTGGGTTAGCCATTGCCCTTGCAGAGGTTCTTCGAAAAGCTCGGGGCAGGTCTTTAGAGCGCTTAACAAAGCCCACGCTCGAGGCGGCGTCCCCGCCGCCGAGGAAAGTACCACGCAGTGGCACGGCGACGGGAGCATTTGTTAGTGGCTCTTAGCCTGCCCTTTTTGGCAATAAAAGGTCATGCCAGTCTATAACCGTTCCTCCGACCGCGTCCTCAGTATTTATTTGACGCTGACCGAATATCCTGTCTTGAGCGTCCGCATACGGCACATCATGCGCAAGCAGATCTTCGCACGCGGCATCATCACGCGCGAAGCCTTTGATTCAGAGGCGCGCCAGAAAGCCATGCAGTCCCAATTCCGGGAGGGCCTGCATGACCCCTACGGCGAAGAGACTGCGGAAACCTGGGCAGAGCGGTTAAAGAGTGTACGCGACCACATGACCGATTTCTATTTTGCCTACAACTTTCCCTATGAGGATTTCGAGCAGATTGTTCGCCTGGCGATCAGTGAGCGTGGCAAGACCCCGGATTTGATCACTTTTAATCCTGAACTTGCTCCACAGGATATGCTCTTCCAGCAAGCCGAGGAAATTGAGCGCATGCCTGTTGGCAAGCGTAAAAGTTTCGAGGCCCGCTTGCAGGAGATCAAGGCAGTCCTCATCCGCACCATGATCAGCGACCAGCTGGCCTATTTGAACATCGCTCGAAAATGGTTTACGATGGCTGATCTGAGAGACATCTATCAGCGCAAGATCGGCTACGGGAAGATCGGGGGGAAATCCGCCGGGATGATGCTGGCATACCGCATCCTGAGGGAGGCTGCCCCGCTTGAAGTGCAGGAAGCCGTGCGTATTCCTGTTTCGAACTTCATGGCCTCTGACCTGTTCTATGTATTCATGGAGAGCAACGACCTGGTGCACTGGGTCGATCAAAAATACAAACCCGAATCCCAAATGCGTTCCGAATATCCGCGCATCGTGCGGGACTTTGTCAAGGGGAGACTTCCGGATGATATCCTCCAACGGCTGCGGGAGATTTTGGTGGAAGCCGGGAAGCGCCCTCTGATTGTCCGCTCGTCCAGCCTGCTGGAGGACAACTTTGGCACCTCGTTCGCAGGCAAATACGACAGTTTCTTTTGCCCCAACCAGGCTTCACCGGATGAAAACCTGGCTGCCCTGGCGGAAGCCATTGCCCGCGTGTATGCCTCCTGCGTAAACCCGAATGCACTGCTCTACCGGCATGCCAAGGGTTTGGTGGAGTACGATGAGCGCATCGCCATTTTGCTGCAGTTCGTGGAAGGCGAACAGTTTGGGCGTTACTTCCTGCCGCAGGCCGCGGGCGTGGCCTTCAGCCGCAACCTGTACCGCTGGTCTCCGCAAATCCACAAGGAGGACGGTTTCCTGCGCCTGGTGTGGGGGCTGGGGACGCGCGCCGTGGAGTCTTTCGGCGATGAACACCCACGCCTGGTGGCGCTCAGCCACCCGCTGCTGCAGCCAGTCGATGCTGTGGAAGAGATCCTGCAGCACTCGCAGCAATCCGTGGATTTGATCGATCTCGAAAAAAACGCCTTGAGGACTTTCCCGGTCCGCGAGGTGCTGTCGGGGCAGTACCCTCTCCTGCGCTACGTCGCCCAGGTCCAGGCAGAGGGTTACCTGAGTTCCCTGAGCAGCAGCATGGTGGATGCCAACCGGCTGGTTGTCACCTTTGATGGCCTGTTGCGCAGGACACCCTTTGCCAGGTTGATGAAGGTTCTCCTTGCCACAATTGAAGAAGCCTATGACTCCCCGGTGGATACCGAGTTCACGGCCGAAGTAATTGATCCCAATGCTGCTCACCCGAAGGTATGCATTTCGTTGCTTCAATGCCGTCCGCAGAGCCATTTACGGGATGCCCGCGAGGTTGAACTGCCGGCAAAGCTCAATGCCAGGGACATCATCTTTTCCACCAGGCGCCTGGTCCCGCGCGGTATCGTGACGGATATCCGTTGGGTGTTGTTTGTCCCGCCGGAAGGCTATTTTGCCCTGGCCACGGCGGCAGAGCGCAACCGGTTGGAGCGCACCATCGGAGCTGTCAATGCAGCTCTAAAAGACGAGGCCTATATCAGCATTGGGCCGGGACGCTGGGGGACGTCCACCCCCGACCTGGGAGTTGGCATTAAATACGGGGATATATATTGCACACGTGCTCTGATTGAACTGACGGGCGAGGATATCGCACCGGATCTTGAGCCGTCTTTCGGCACACATTTCTTCCAGGATCTGGTCGAATCGAATATTTACCCGCTTAATGTCAACCTGGATGACAAAGACAGCGTGTTCAACCGGGGCTTCTTCTATAGAACCCCCAATCACCTGGATGATTTTGTTCGCTCAGACGAAAGACTGCTTAACGCCCTGCGCCTGATAAAAGTGGCGGACTTCTGCCCGGGCCATTCCATCACCCTCGTAATGAACGATGATGTGGGCAAGGCAGTGGCATTTTTACGGGCAGATAAACTGTAAAGCCTAAGAAACCTTAACACCTGTGCCTGCATCGCAGGTGCAGGCAAAATCCCGCTCCGGGCGGCGTCCTCGCCGCCGGGGAAAGTACCCAGAATGGGCACGGCGGCGAGAGCAGTTTTGTTAAGCGCTTTAAAGATTCGGGCAGGTCACCAGGCCCGCTTTGCATAACCAGGGCGCGTAGATCAACAACGCCGCGAACATCCCGACCTGCAGCAGGGGGATCAACGCGATCCCGAGGGTAAACCAAGTTTTCCGCGGCATGGATACCCCCGCAGTATTGTTAAGTCTGCGCCAGGCGTTGCGCATCATTAACACGGTGAGGATGGAGGCTGCCGGCGTGACAAAGAATGCCGAGAGGCTGGCGGTCGGGAGCCACGTACCCTGGGAGGTGATGACCCAGTACAGGATCAGCAGATTCAACAGCGCCAACAAAGCCCAGAAGGGGATCTGGTACCAGGCGTTCTTGCGTTTGAGGATTTCAATGAAAGCAATGCCGGCCAGAGGTCCGGCGACCAGTGGAGGCAGGCATCCCAGGAGAAGGTACACCAGGGCTGACATATCCAATGACTCCCAGGCCAGTTTAGTCTGAAAATGGCTGGAAGGCAATACTGTTATTGATAAGAACATTTGTTCTAGTTATCACTCTTGAGATCTGGATTTATATGGCAAGAAAAGACCTTCCGGAAAGTTTCCCGAAAGGCCAGTTCTTCTGCCGGGTTGAGTAGTAAGAAAGTTTCACGTGAAACTAGACCGGCCCGATAGTTCATACTTCCTGGCGCCGGAAGATCAGGCAGGCAGCCAAAAGCGCCGCGACGATGATGCCCAGACTGATCCCAAAGGCTGGCCAGGCGGACGCCTTCCCGCCCATCATCAAGGTCTCACCCCAGCTGAAAAGCCGGCTGGGAGAAAACTCGCCGATGGATGGCAAAGCTCCAATTCCGAGGAGCAGGATCAGGGCGACGAAAGCCAGGCCAACTGCCACCCCGTTGGTACGGGCGACCGTGCTCGCCAGCAATGCCAGCGCCATGTAGACCAGGAATACCAGGAGCATGAGCCCATTCAGCGCCAGGAACGGTCCCCAGGCCAGAGGCGCGAAGAGCACCAGCGTGTAATACCAGCACCCAATGGCTGCCAGGGCCAGGCCGATGATAAAAACGATGGCCAGCGCGGCAAACTTTGCCAACAAAAAAGTTTCACGTGAAACTGGACGGGTCAGAAAGAAAGCGGCTGTGCCGCGTTCCTTCTCCTGCACCACCACGCCCATTGTCACCAGCAAGGCCAGCAAAATGCCAAACTGGCTCATATTCTTCACATACTGGGTGATGGCATCTGTAATGGTCGGCGCGGGGATGACCGCCAGGAGTCCGGCTGGCACGCCCGGGATGGCCTTGAGCATTTCGGGTGTGAACCTGGCGAACAGGGGCGAAGCCAGCCCAAAAGCCGCGAAGACCGCCACCACGATCAGGAAGCGGTAGGTCCGCCATTGTTCCTGCATTTCCTTGCGAAAAACAGTCATGAAGTTCATGCCACATTCTCCAATCCGACCAATTGCAGGAATACATCTTCCAGGGATGGCCGGACCTCTTCATACCGGTTCAGTGTCAGCCCGGAATGTACGGCCGATGCCAGCAATTCACGCTTGGCAGTCTGCACGTCCCTGACGGTGATGCGGAAGGCTGCATTCAAGGGGGCAACAGAAATCACCCAGGGCAGGCTGCGTAAACCTTCAGCCCAGCGCGAGAGGGCTGCATGATCGTCGCCTTCCACTTCAAAGGCAGGAACGGCGTAATGCTCCAATAACTCCTGGCGTGGCGACTGCACCAGCATGCGGCCTTTGGCGATGATCCCGACCACGTCACAAACCCGCTCCACGTCTGCCAGGATGTGGGTGGACATGACCACTGTACACTGGCCGCGCAGACTCTCGATCAGTTCAAGCACTTCCTTGCGCCCGGCCGGGTCGAGCGCACTGGCAGGTTCGTCCAGGAAGAGCACTTCGGGGTGGTGGATGAGCGCAGCCGCAACGCCCAGCCTCTGGCGCATGCCGCGTGAAAAGCCGGCTATCCGCCGCCTGGAAACATCCTCCATCCTTACGAGGGCGAGTAATTCCCGGGTTCGTACAGCGCGGTCCTTCGAGGAAAGGCCATAAAGACGGCCGAGGTAATCCAGGAATTCGCGCGGTGTCATCCAGGGATAAAATGCCGGTTCTTCCGGCAGATGCCCAATGTGAGGCGGGAGCTTGTGCCCGTCTTTCAGGATATCCACGCCGGCCACCAGGGCTTTCCCGGAGGTAGGGCGCGCCAGCCCGGTGAGAATGCGCAGCGTGGTGGTTTTACCGGCTCCATTTGGACCCAGAAAGCCAAAGATCGTCCCCGGAGCGACCTCCAGGTTCAGGCCGTCCAGCGCGTGGACGCTGCCATAATATTTTTTCAGGGCTTCCACATGAACATTGCTCATGTCATTTTCCTACACTTCTTTGCGGCCGACAACGAAGTAGATGATCGGGCCGATGAAATTGATCAGAACGATGACCAACACCCAGACCCATTTCGGCCCGCGCGTCTTTTCCCGGCGGATCAAGTCCACCAGGGCGGTGATCAATAGTGCCAGTTCAATCAATATAACCGGGATCAGCAAGGGCAGGTATGGTCGTAGAATATTAATGATATCCATGGGAACTCCTTATCTATTGACCAGGCCAGGCGGACCGGCGACGGGCGGCAGCTGTCAGTGGACGCTTGGCAACGATGGTGACCTTGCCGCTCTGGCTGGGCGTATATACATGGGTCGGCTCCCAGCCTTCCAGCGCCCACTCGTTCAAAGTGGCCTCGATTTGCTCATCCTTGGTACCAAACATGCTGCCGATGGTGAGCACACGGTATTCCAATTGGATTGTCTCAGACATTATTATCTCCTTAAAGTGCGCTAAAATCCAGGTAATTTTTAACCTGAGCCTCTACACAAGCCGGTTTTCAGATTAAAAAGCGGCTTCCACTGCAGACTGGCGACGCAGCGCCCAGGCAGAAATGCCCAGCAGGAGGATGGTGCTGCCCAAAGCCACGCCTATATCCAGCAGGTTGCTTCCAGCCGACCCCAAGCGTTGGGCGGCGCTGACCACTCCATCGGCGAGGTAATAGGTCGGCAGGAGGCGTGCAATGTTTGAAACAGGATTTTGCCCCAGCAACTGTCCCAAAGGACCGACGAAGATGCCGCCAATGATATAGACAAATGAGACAAACCCTGCCACCGTCCCGGCAGCCGTGGCAGTATTAAAAAGCGACCCAAAAAGCAGCCCCAGGGAAAGACTGAAAAAAGCGCTCAGCAACACAAATAACAGGACAAGCGGCACATTTCCAGTAATACCGCCCAGGATAGCCAACGCGGCGCTGGTGATGGCCAGCTGGAAGACCAGCACTACCAAGAGTTTGGCCGCCAGGATATCGCTGAAGGAGGCCGGGGAGACCATCAGCATGCGAATGGTCTTTTTCTCCTTCTCCTCGAGCAGCAGGAGCGGGATGAATGTGGTGCCAACCATCAGCGAGACCAAAAGCGCCAAAGGTGTGTAGGCCTGCCCCAGGATGACAGCGGCTTTGTTCGATGTGGGAGGATTGATCATGGCGACGGAGATCTTCACCGGCGGCTGCGGGCTGGCAACCGAGCGGGCGTAGTTGATGATGGTCGCCTGCAGCAGCGCCTCGGTCTGAGGATTCACGCTGGTGCCGTTAAGATACAGGGAGAGCGAGGGAGTGGAACCTGTCTGCAGGTCCTGCTCGAAATGCGCAGGAAGCACCAGCCCCATTGCAAAAGGGCTCTTGACCTTGGCGCCATTGGAGCCAAAGGCAGCCTGTATCACAGCCTCCGAGCCGGCCTGGGTGACCTTGGCTCCGGGGAAGGCTTTCACCAACACCTGCGCCAGTGGTGAATTTCCAGGGTTGTAGACCAGCAGGTCTGTATTCGCGCCACCGGCCAGGTGACCGATCAGAAACCAGACCATGGAGATGATAAGCGGAAAGAGCAGGCCTGCGAGTGTGGACTTGTTGAGCCAGATATCGAGAAAATCTTTACGCATAATTGCCCAGATCACGCGCGGATGCATCATACCTTCTTTCGACTATGCCGGCCGGATGCCGGCCACTCCAATGAACACTTCTTCCAGCGTGGCTTCCTGCGAATGGATCGAGCGCACGTTCCCTGCTGCCAGCAAATCAGCCAGCTTTCTTTGATCCCGGGGGGCATTCATGCTTAAGGTAACATCCGTCAGACGGTTGGCGTCCCCAGGATCAGAGAGAGTGACCACCACTACAGGTTTCCCGTGAGAAAGCTTCAGGTTGCGCGGGGTATCGTTGGCGACAATATGCCCATTGACGATGAAGGCGACCCGCTGGCAGAGCTGATCCGCTTCTTCGAGCAAATGCGTGGTCAGCAGGATGGTGGTGCCTTCCTGGCTCAGTTGGGCGATGACGCCGCGTACATCCCGGGCTGATACGGGGTCCAGGCCGCGGGTTGGCTCGTCAAGGAAAAGCACTGGAGGCTTGTGCAAGAGAGCGCGTGCCACCATCAGGCGCTGTTTCATCCCATTTGAGAAGGTGCGCACCGGGTCCCTGGTTCGATCGCGTAGGTTAACGAGGTCCAACACTTCTTGAATGCGGCCTTCCGGCAAGCCGTAGAGCCGGCAGTTGAAGCGCAGGTTGGCCTCCGCACTCAAGCGCTCATACAGGTTCTGCTCCTCGAACACCACACCGATGCGCTCTTTCAGACGGGCCCGGTCTGCCACCACGTCGCATCCCGCCACCCTGGCGCTGCCACCGCTTGGGTCGATCTGGCCGGTCAGCATCCGGATGGTGGTTGTCTTTCCGGCGCCATTCGGTCCGAGCAGGCCGAAAATCTGCCCCTGCTGGATGCTGAAGCTGATCCCGGCAACCGCCTCAATCTTCTTGAAAGAGCGTCGAAGGTCATCCGCTTCAATCATTGGATCTCCATCCATTCCTGCCAGGAAGCCCAATTATTTTTTATCTTTGGCTATATTCTGCTGCGCCAGCGAGACCATGCCGCTTATGCCTCCCAGGTTCATCGTATCCACGGCGCTGCTGGGGACAATAACCAGTGCGCCCTTTTCTTTCAAGCCCTCAAAGAGCATGTTCATGGCGCGCAGGTGCAGGGCAGTCGGGTTGTTGATGTAGGCTGCAGACGCCTCAGAAAACGAACCGGCAATCTGCTTTTCGGACTCGCCCAGGATCACACGCGCCTGGCGCTCGCGTTCGGCCTGCGCCTGGCGGGACATGGCGTCCTCCAGGTCAGGCGGGATGATGACGTCGCGGATTTCCACGGATTGAACAGTAATCCCCCATGGCGTGGTGCGCTCATCAATGATCTTCTGCAGGTCAGCATCCATTTTGGCCCGTCCGACCAGGATATCGGCCAGGAAGCTTTGCCCAATGATCTCGCGCAAGGCGGTCTGAGCGGCCCAGGCAATGGCGGCGCGGTAGTCGGCCACCTCCAGGGCAGCCTTCTCAGCGTCCCACACCACCCAGAACAGGACCGCGTCCACATCCACCGGGACCGTATCTTTGGTCAGCGTTTTCTCGGCTGAGAATGGGGTGACCATCACGCGGTGGTCGATCCAGTTGGCCAGCGTATCAATAAATGGCACCAACATGAAGGCTCCTGGTCCGGCCAGTTTATGGAATTTGCCCAGGCGCAGGACAATGGCCTTCTCCCACTGTGAGGCCACTTTAAACCAGTACAAAAAGATGCAGCCGAGGATTGCCCAGCCGATCACCCAGGCGCCAATCAAGGTGTCACTCGTAATGCCATTGGATGTCATTACGATCGTGCCAACCACGGCGACCAACAAGCAGACTGCAAACAGGAAAGCGGCTACTCCGGATATGTGCAGGTCAGATTTCTGGCGTCCCTGCGGCCGCAGGTTCAGGTTTTTGGAAATACTCGATAGAGCCATGATATTCTCCTTTTTGGATCAGGTTTGGGATCGGATGAAACCCGGATTTTATGAACTGGCCTTGCGCAGGTTGGCCGAGTCGAAAAACAGGCCTTCGACCTTCTGTCCGTCCACCAGGAAGGTGATCGTGACGTAGACGGTTTCCTTGGCATATTTGGCAGGGAAGCGGTAAACGGCGTAGCCCTGGTTGTTCGTCAGGCTGGGCGTGCCAAGGGAGACGTAGCTCCCGCTGGACGTTTGCAGCAGGCTGCACAGGCCGTCAAATTGTGCCTGTTTGAAGGTGGAATTCATTTTGTCGCTGAAATCCCGGGTGAAACTCTGGTAATCCCTGGCGTCGAGCGCTTTCAGGATATTCTCCGTGACGTTGGCGACCTGCTGGTCGGTCAATCCGGCTGGCTTGGGAGCCGAGCAACCGCTGGTCACCAGCAAAACCAGGACGAGAGTGGATAGAGCTAATATTTTTGCAGGCTTGTTCATGCTTTAATCTCCTTTTCAATTCCAGAACGCAGCAGGTTTTCCATTCCTTTCTGCCGGGTGATCTGTTCGTCCAGGATCTGTTTTAACTCGTCTGGCGCCACGCCCAATCGTTCAGCGTCTTCAATATAGCGCCGGGTCAGGTCGTCCAGGGCCTTTGCCCGGATGCTTCCGATCGCTTCCGGCGAAGGCATTTCCAGGATATACGTGCCGCGTCCCTGCTGGGTGGAAATAATGCCGGATTCATCCATGATACGGTAAGCGCGTGCTATGGTATTGAAGTTCACGCGCAAGTCGGATGCCAAGGAACGCACGGTGGGCAGTTGGTCACCAGGTTTCAACTGGCCAGCCGCCAGGCGCTCCTTGATGCGCTCCACCACCTGGAGGTAAATTGGGATGCCGGAACGGAAGTCGATTTTGAGGTTCATTGGTCAAATTGTATCATTGTATCATTGTACTAATTGTATACAAGTCTATGGATTTGTCAAGGGTTATTAAGCAAAAAAGGTTACGGAGCGCTTTACATTCCGCAACCTTTTTTTCAAGTTTCTTTTCAGGATAGCGCGGGCATTTTCTTGAGCGCTTTTCCCAACCTCTGGATGCCCTCATCGATCTCCTCCACCGATGAGGCCACGAAATTAAGCCGCATCCAACCTGGCTCTGCGCTGCCTTCCAGGAAAAAACTGCTGCCGGGTGCAAAAGCCACCCCTTTTTTGCAGGCCAGGGGCAGCAGTTCGTCGGATGACAGGCCTTCCGGCAGGCGTAACCAGAGATGTAAACCGCCCTGAGGGGGATCAAAATAAACACCCGCCGGAAGGTAACGGTGGATGGCTGCCATCATGACGTCCCGCCGTTTGCGGAACACCTGGCAGGAACGCCGCAGGTAGGCTTGATAGCGTCCGACGGTCACATAGGCTTCCAGGGCTCTTTGGATCAGCGTGGAGGTGGCCAGGTCGCTCAGGCGTTTGAAATTGAACAGGCTGTCGTACACCGGGCCATCCGCCACCAGGAACCCCACCCTTAAGCCCGGCATCAGCATCTTGGAAAAAGTGCTAACGTAGATCACCTGGCCGCCCGGGTCCAGTGCTTTGAGAGAGGGCTGGGCACGGCCTTCATATCGCAGGTCGCCCACAAAGTCATCCTCCAGGATCGGCACATTATAGCGTTCCGCCAGGACGATCAATTGGCGGCGGCGGGCACTGTTCAGGCAGGTGCCGGTCGGGTTGTGGAAATTGGGAATGGTGTAAATCAATTTGGGATGATACTGCTGGAGCAATTTTTCCAGCTTTTCCACCTGCATGCCTTGATTATCCACGGGGATTCCGACCAATTGAAACCCGAGGGTACGGAACAACTCCATGGCGATGGAATAGGTGGGGTTTTCCACCAGGATGACGTCTCCCGGTTTTAAAAGGGTTTGTGATACCAGCGAAATCGCCTGTTGCGAGCCTGCAGTGATGAGGATGTTTTCAGGGCGCGTTTGCAGGCCCTGGCTGGCCAGAATATGCGTGATCTCGGCGCGCAGGGGCGCGTAACCGTTGCGCTCGCCATAATCCAGGGCGGCGATGCCATCACGGCGCATGACAGACTGGATGGTTTTACGGAATTCATCCGCTGGAAACTGGCGGGAGTCACTGATACCGCTGGCAAAGTTGATCGGGCTGGGATGGCCGGCCGCTTTGAGCATTTCCTCTACCGGCGCATTTTTGGTATCCGTGTTCCTGGCCTGCAAACCTTGCTGCCATAATGGCCAGGCGGCCTCAGCATTGCTTTTGGGAACGGGCGGGAGAGGATTGGGAGCCAGGACATAGGTGCCGCTGCCGACGCGGGAGAATACCAATCCATCTGCTTCCAGCTCGGAATAGGCATTCTCCACGGTGATGCGGTTTACGCCCAGGTCGCGCGCCAGCTGGCGCGAGGCCGGCAGGCGTGTATCGGCAGCCAGGCTGCCCGAAAGGATGCCCTGGTGTAAATGCTGCTTGATCTGCTGGTAAAGGGGTACGATGCTTTGACGGTCCAACGGGATGCGCATGGTTAACCTCCAGGGAGATTGGTTTGGTTAATATATCACCAAGAACACGTATATTATAGAGCCAATTTCAAAATAATCCCTCCAATCCATTAAATTGGATGGGTATTTATCTGAGTTCATTGGCTCTTGACATATACCAATTTTAACCTAGAATCTGACATTATTTACAAATCACTGCCACCTGAGCCCACGTCTCCAGACGTCGGCAGAGGCCAAAGTCCGGAGAAACGCAGCGTGGTAGAATTGCACTCTACTTTTATCAGGAGAAAAACATGGAACAACCAACAGGTACTTTTGCCGTCAAAAAAGGACTGGCACAAATGCTCAAAGGCGGCGTCATCATGGACGTCGTCACCCCCGAACACGCCAAGATAGCTGAGGATGCAGGCGCGTGCGCTGTCATGGCATTGGAACGTGTCCCGGCGGATATACGCGCCCAGGGCGGTGTAGCCCGTATGTCAGACCCCGACCTGATCCTCAGAATTATGGATACGGTCAGCATCCCGGTCATGGCCAAATGCCGCATCGGTCACTTTGTTGAGGCGCAAATCCTGGAAGCCATCGGAGTCGACTACATAGACGAGTCCGAGGTTCTGACCCCTGCGGATGAGCAGAATCACATCCTCAAGCACGATTTCAAGGTGCCTTTCGTATGCGGCTGCCGAAATTTGGGCGAAGCTTTGCGCCGAATAGGTGAAGGTGCAGCCATGATCCGCACCAAGGGCGAGGCCGGCACCGGTGATGTGGTCGAGGCAGTCCGGCATGCCCGCACTGTCCTGGGTGAGATCCGACGCCTGACCACCATGGCCGATGAAGAATTGATGGCGTACGCCAAGGAGATCGGTGCGCCCTACGAACTAGTCAAGGAGACCAAGCAGCTAGGCCGTATGCCGGTGGTCAACTTTGCGGCGGGCGGCGTGGCTACGCCAGCGGATGCAGCCCTGATGATGCAGCTGGGCGTGGATGGCGTGTTCGTTGGCTCGGGTATCTTCAAGTCCGGCGATCCAGCCAAACGTGCCGCCGCCATTGTCAAGTCCGTGACCCATTATAATGATGCCTCCATCCTGGCGGATGTCAGTAAAAACCTGGGCGAAGCGATGGTCGGGCGGAGCATTGCCGTCATGCCGGAGCTTGAGAAGATTGCGGGAAGAGGATGGTAGGGCGAGGATACAGATAGACAGGTAAACAAGTACACAGGTAACAGGTACACAGGTTTACAATCGAACTCGTCTGTTATACCTGATTTCCTGGTTATGAACTACCTGATTACATTGGCCGGAAGACTCTTATGAAAATTGGTGTCCTAGCCATCCAGGGTGATTTTGCCGAACATATTCTCATGCTCAAGCGCCTGGGCGTGGAGACTGCCGAAGTACGCCTGCCGGCGCAGCTGGCCGGGTTGAATGGCCTGATCATGCCCGGGGGCGAATCCACCACCATTGGAAAACTGGCCGTGGACTTTGGCCTGTTGGAACCGCTGCGGGAGTTCGGGAAAACGCACGCAATCTGGGGCACATGCGCTGGTGCCATCTTCCTCTCAAAGGATGCCCGGCGCAGCCAACCTTTGCTGGGCCTCATGGATATCACTGTTCAGCGTAATGGCTTTGGCCGCCAGGTGGACTCATTTGAGGCTGACCTTGCCATTCCCGAACTGGGCGAAGGCGGTCCATTTCACGCCATCTTCATCCGTGCCCCGATCATCAAATTGATTGAGGGTGATACGAAAGTCCTTTCCACATTATCCGACGGCAGGATTGTCGCTGCGCAACAAGGGAATCTTCTCGCCACATCTTTTCACCCCGAATTGACCGGCGATGCGCGTTTCCACGAATATTTCATCACGTTGGCACGTTGAAATGTTCGCATGTTGACACGTTGGCAAGTTGTGTTATAACCCGTTATACGAATACCGAATTCCGTTCAACGTGTAAACGTTCAAACTTTCAAACGTGTTAACATAACCATGATTGTACGATCCCTGGATGTGCTTGACCTGCCCCAACTTTCCCGCTACCGCCGGGACATGCTTTCGCTGGATAGCGCCCGCATCTTGACGCACGGCAACCCGCTGAGTGCAGCCGCGATGCTTTCCTACCTGGATCCGCGCCGCCACATCTACACAGCTGTTGCCACCGAGAACGGCAGTTCACTGATGGGGCAGGTGACTTTGCAAGAGGAGGAAACCTCCGCCCGGATGACTTTCCTCGCTCCGGCGGAAGACCTCAACGGTTTAACCCTGCCCCTGCTGGATCATTTGGTCACCCAGGTAGGGGAATGGGGTGCTTTTCACCTGCTGGCCGAAGTGGACGAGGATTCTCCGGCCTTCCGGTTGCTGCGACAGGCAGGCTTTGCCATGTATGCCTGGCAGCGCATCTGGAAACTATCCACCCCGGATGCGTTTACCGAAAAGGATATTTGGAGACCTGCCGCCGGGATAGATTGGCCGGCCGTCCAGTCTCTGTATGGGCAGATCGTCCCGGCTTTACTTCACCCTGTGGAAAGTTTACCGAAGCAGATCATGGGGCTGGTATGCTCGGAGGGAAACCTGCGGGCCTACGTCGCCGTGAGCAGGGGGCCTAAAGGGATCTGGATCCAGCCGATCGTTCCGCCCGATTCCGATTGCGTGTCCGCCCAGTTGGCCGGGCTGACCCATGCCTTGTCTGACCGGCGCGAACGTCACATATACGTCTGTGTCCGTTCTTACCAGGCCTGGCTTGAGTCTGTGCTGGAAGATCTGGGTGCAGAGGCCGGGCCACGCCAGGCGATCATGGTCAAACGGCTGGCCCAGCTCCAGAAGGTAGAGGAAAAGGTTTCCGCCATTGATAAAGTCCTGGTCAAACCCGCAGCGCCGGTGGCACGTGTGGTAGCTGATCAGGACATTCCGCCGAAAAAGTGATATAAAGCACATATGACGCAACTCAAAATAACGGACGACCTGGATGCCTTGCTGGGCGTATTACCCGGCAACATTGTCGAAGCCGTCCATAAAGCCAACGATTACGATAATCTTCTAGAGATCATCCTTGACCTGGGGCGCGTGCCAACTGCGCGTTATGTCCAGGGGGAAACCGTCCTGATCAACAAGGAAATCACGCGCGCCGAATTGGATCATGTCGTCGAGCGTATCGGTGAGTTTGATGCCGACAACCGCGCCGGCCTTGAGCGCACCCTGCACCGCATTTCCTGCCTGCGTAACCGGCGGGGGCATATCGTCGGTCTGACCTGCCGCGTTGGGCGTGCCGTCTACGGGACGGTGGATATCATCCAGGATATTGTCGAGTCGGGCAAGTCCCTGCTCATCCTGGGCCGCCCGGGCGTGGGGAAAACCACGCTGCTGCGCGAAGCTGCCCGGATCCTGGCTGAGACCAAGCGGGTCATCGTGGTGGACACCTCCAACGAAATCGGCGGCGATGGTGACGTGCCACATCCTGCCGTGGGCAAGGCCCGCCGGATGCAGGTGCGCGAGCCCATGCTCCAGCACGAGGTGATGATCGAGGCGGTTGAGAACCACAATCCTGAAGTCATCGTGATTGATGAGATCGGGCGCGAATTGGAAGCGGCTGCTGCCCGTACCATTGCTGAACGCGGTGTCCAGCTCATCGGCACCGCCCATGGACAGACTATCGACAACCTGATGCTTAATCCCACCCTGTCTGACCTGATCGGCGGAATTGAAGCCGTCACGCTGTCTGACGAGGAGGCGCGCCGGCGCGGCACCCAGAAAACCGTCCTTGAGCGACGCGCCCCGCCGACCTTCGATGTGCTGGTTGAGATCCAGCAGCGCGACCGTTTTGCCGTCCACATGGACATCGCTGCCTCGGTCGACAGCCTCCTGCGCGGCTACCCCCTTCCGCCGGAAATCCGGGCGCGCGATGCCAATGGCAAGATCCAGATTGAGAAAGTCAAAGCCAATCCGAAGGCCCGGCCTGAGTCGGATTTTCGCATCGAAAATGGGAATACCATCGGCCCGCGCCGGACCCAGGGTCTGTCGTCCACCCCAGGGCCTGCGATGAGTCTGGCGGAGCGGACGGAAATCAATCTCCCACCAGAATCCCGCCGCACCCCACTTAAGGCAGTGCGCGTCCATCCCTACGGGGTGGCCCGTGACCGCTTGATCCAGGCCGCCAAACGGCTGGGCGTCCCGGCGCTGATTGCCAAGGATGCCGGGGAAGCGGATGTGATGGTGACCTTGCGGTCCTATTACCGCGACCGCCAGCAGGCAGTCATGCAGGCCGAGCACCGTGGTATCCCCATTTTTGTACTGCGGGCCAATACTGTCAGCCAGATGGAACAGTTCCTGAGCGATCTGTTCAATCTCTCTGAGATGGTGCCGGGGGCGGCCGAGCTGGATGCGGTCAAGCTGCAAACACAGGCGGCCATTGCAGCCGTGTTGAACGGAGAGCGCTGGGTGGATCTGCCGCCCGGGCCGGCTGCCGAGAGACGGCTTCAGCACGAGTTGGCCCGGGATGCCGAGCTGGTCTCGCATTCCTATGGCAAGGAGCCCAGAAGGCATGTGAGGATTTTTCGCGAATGATTTTTGAAGGGGCACGGCGCCGCCGTGCCCCTTCAACCCATATGGGCAAAAATGTTCATCACCCTTGAAGGACCAGATGGTTCCGGTAAAACCTCCCATGTTCAGCCCCTATCCGATTGGTTGGTTGAACAGGGCTACCGTGTACATACGGCGCGCGAACCCGGCGGGACACGCATCAGCGAGCAAATCCGTGAAGTCATCCATGATCTAAAAAATACTGAGATGCACCCGCATACCGAGACCCTGCTCTATCAGGCCGCCCGGGCCCAGGTCGTGGAACAGGTGCTCCGACCGAAATTGGCGGCAGGTTGGATCGTGTTATGCGACCGTTACGCCGATTCAACCCTGGCCTATCAAGGCTATGGTCACCAGCAAAACATGGATGAAGTCCGTGCCCTGGTTCGATATGCCACTGGCGGCCTGGTCCCTGACCTGACTCTGCTGCTCGACGTGGACGTGGAAACCGGTTTGAGCCGCCGGCAGAAGAGTGGCGGGGAATGGAACCGCCTGGATGCTTATCAGCTTGAATTTCACCAGCGGGTGCGGGAAGGATATTTGGAACTGGCCAGGCAGGACCCCGGACGGTGGGTGCGCGTGGATGCCGGCAAGGCATGGGAAAAGGTTCAAGCGGAGCTGCGCAAAGTGATCCTGGAAAGGATCCAGTAAACGTGCCTTGTTATGCGTATGTAGGCATCATCCCCCATTTAAACGGGCAATCCCAGCAGTAAATCATTCAAATAACGGAAATTGGGCGGTTATCGTTTCTCTATGGTACACTTTCCAGAAGCGCATTAAGGTAGATTCGACAAAATACTCCCGGTCTTCTCACAAAATAATGATGGCGCCCAAGATCTCAAGTGAAAATATGAAGATGTTGTCGACAAAATTTTCTCTATATGGATGGGGGAAAAAACATTTTCAAGATCTCATTGCTGGTATTTTCATTCTCTTTTTTACTGTTAGTGGAATTGCGACTCTGCATCATTATGGAATCAATTGGGATGAAGGACTGGGGAATATCTTTTTTGGGGAAAGAAATCTTTATTATTTTCGAACTTTCGACGTCAAGTACCTGGATTTTAATCAACAAGATCCTTACCTGGATAATTTACCGGTAAATACGTATGGATCTGCATGGCGTGGAGACCCTCTGACATTTCCGCCGTTGTTTGACACAATTTCGGCCGCATCCATGCATATATTTGCCTATGAAATACATTTTCTTGATCCAATAGATGGATTCCATTTACCAACGATCTTGTTCGCGGCGATATTTTTAATTATCCTTTACATTTTTATTTCAAAACGATTGGGCAAGAGTATTGCTCTTGTTGCAATTATCCTGATCGGTTCTTTTCCTCGTTTTTTTGGTGATATGCATTTTAATGAAAAAGATGTGCCCGAAATGGCCGCCTTTGGTTTGGCCGTGCTTTCCTATTATGCCTGGTTTGAGGATCGAACCTGGTGGAAGGCGGTCATAACCGGGCTGTTATGTGGCCTGGCATGGGCAATTAAAGTTAACGCTTTATTTCTACCCTTCATTTTTATTCTTGGGGTATGGAAATGGGATCTACAAAAATTCAACCTGAAAGAGGTATGGCAGGTCGGCAAAAAATTCATCACCCAGCATGTGATCATGATTGTTGCCGCATTCCACGTATTTTTCCTTGCATGGCCGATCCTCTGGGCGGATCCAAGAAGATTTATCCAATATTTGGACGGATTCCTGAGACAGGGGGAAAGAGGCGGTTCAAGGTTCTTTCATTTCAAACCTTTACTCATTACAACCCTGAGCATGCCCGAAGTTTTTTTATTCTTTTTATTGATCGGACTGGGTATTTCCTTTTTTTGGATATTCCGCAAAAAGAATCCAATGATTCGATTGTCGTTGGTTTGGTTCTTAATTCCCATATTCCGTATAAGTATGCCAGGGGCAGTGAACTTTGATGGAATCAGGCATTTCCTGGAATTTCTTCCTGCTGCCGGTATTATTGCTGCATTTGGAATAGTAACTGTCATAAATATGATCCAATGGCCAGCTACGTGGATGAGAAAAGCAATTATCGCCTTTCTTGTTTTATGCTCCGTATTTAATCTAAGCGAAATAGAAGTTCGTTACCATCCGTATGAATTCCTGTATTACAACAGCCTGGCAGGAAGTAGAACCAAGGTCGAGAATATCCTTGGGAAAGATGAGGTTTCGGATTATTGGGCAATTTCTTACCGAAAGAGTCTGGAATGGATGAATACCAATGCATTACCAAACGCATATCTTTATACACCAGTTGCCGGGCACCTTGTGGATATTACCCAGCGGATCTGGTTGCGTTCTGATATAAAACCCATTGATCGGATCCAGCTGGACGAAATTCATCTCGCTAATGTGCCGATTTATGTAATGTTCATCAATCGTCCAGCTTTTTTTGATGATATTGCCATCATGTGCGAAGAAAATTATTCACCGATTTACGAGATAAATTTGTTGGGCACGACATTAACAAAAGTTTACCGGATTGATCAAGGAAGAATTTACTGAAGTTCAGAAAGTTGAAATGAAGAAACCGTTTAAACGCCTTCCCTGGTTCTATATTCTTTTTACCTTTTACCCCTTGCTCTTTCTGTGGGCGGTAAACATTTCCCAGATAGATCCCATTGTGGTCATCCGGCCATTTCTATTCACCCTGATTGGATCAGCCATCCTTTTCGGGCTGCTCTACCTTGTTTTTCGGGACCTGGTCAGGGCAGGCATGATCGGTACCTTGCTCCTGATGGCTTTCTTCTCATATGGCCATATTTATTATGAGGCCCGCATTAACCCTGCGTTGAAGATTCTCAGTCACCATACCACCCTGCTTCCGCTCTACCTGGTCCTTTTGGGACTGGCGATTTGGGGAATCTTGCGCCTCAAGAGGTATGGAAATTTCATCCGCTATTTGAACCTGGTCAGCCTCTTACTGGTCGGTCTTCAAGTCATCGAGTTGAGTTATGCCTATATGCGCAGTTCTTATGCGGCCAGTCAGCCGGTAAAAGTGCAATCCGGTCTGGCAACCACAGCAGCTCTGAAGGACATGCCGGATATCTACGTGATTGTCCTGGATACCTATATGCGCTCGGATGCGCTGAAACGGGATCTGGGCTATGACAATTCCCCCTTTATCGACCAACTGACCCAGACGGGCTTCTATGTGGCTGGCTGCAGCCGCCCGAACTACACATTCACCTATGCTTCCATCTCGGCCTTGTTGAATATGAAATATATTCCCCAGGCCTATGCAAATGATATCTGGAGTGAATTTTCCAACACCGGTTTTTGGAGCATCCTGGAGAACGACGAGGTGCGCCAGCAGTTGAAGAGTGTTGGCTATAAGACAGTTGCCTTTCAGGAAGAATACCCGTTGCTTGAATTCAACTCTTCAAATGTTGTAATTGGTACAAGCGTCCCCAACATTAGTTCCAGCTATCTGTATCCGTTTGAGGCCATGTACCGGCAGAGTACTGCGCTGATCATCCTGAATGCCCTGGATCCAAGTGGAAAAATTTCACAATACATCCAGACAAACCTTGCGAACCCAAAATCGAATTCGACGGAACTGTCCGGCCTGACGGGTATGAACAAGGATCTTGTCGCAACCCATGTCATTTCAACGCAATTCATTCTTGACCATATCACAGACGTGCCGGCCATCGCCGGACCGAAATTCACTTACGTCCACCTTTTCATCCCGCATTACCCGTACGTGTTTGGTCCAGACGGCGAGCTCATGACAGACCCGGGCTATTATAGCGGCGATCGCGGCAGTGCAATAAATAGTACTTATGAAAAGAAAGGCTATGTCAATCAGGTGCAATATATTGACAAGCGTATTGTCCCGATTTTGCAAACGATCATCAATAAATCGAAAAATCCTCCCATCATCATCCTGATGGGTGATCATGGTTTGTATGATACTAATCGGCAGACCATCTTAGAGGCATACTATTTTCCCGGCAACGCAGGCACAAAGTTGTATCCCACGATCTCGCCGGTCAATTCCTTTCGGCTGATTTTTAATGAATATTTCAGAGCCAATTACCCTCTTCTGCCGGACCAGACCTACTTCAGCGACACTGCCACGGCAACAGACGCATATCCGGGTTGTGCTCCCTGAAAGAACATTATCACTATCTTTGCAGGAAAAGGTGAATCCATGCCTGAAAAAAACCTTCCCGGAAGCATATCGGAATTACTCGCCGATATTGACTGCGAATGGTCCTCTCTCATGGACGTGGTAGACCCACTCACACTTGAGCAAATGACCAGGCCGGATGCGGGCTGCTGGTCGCCAAAGGACAACCTGGCTCACCTGACCGAATGGATGAAAATCCTTTTGGGTTACCATATGGATAAACGTCCGTCTTCCGAAGTCGTGGGTGTGGCTCCCGAGGTGACCAGGGATTGGGATATGGATGTGATCAACAAGGTTCTATTCGAGCGAAACCGCCTTCGTTCTTCCGGGGATGTTCTCGAAGAACTCAAGCACGTCTATGCAGATGTGGTCGCCAGGTTGAAGGCTATCCCTTTTGATGAATTGCTGAAACCGCGCTACGCCGATGATCCTGAGAAACAACCTCTTTTGAACTGGGTGCTTGGAAACACCACTGCACATTTTGCCGAGCATCGCGTGAACATTGAAAAATCGTTGAAGAAATGAATCTCCACCTCTTCTCCACCCCCGGAAAAGATGACATCCGCCATATCCTAAATGCCTGCCGCCCATACCTGGAAGAGAAGGATGATCCGGTCATTGCCTACCTTCCAGTGGGTTCATTGGGTGACACGTACCAGGAATATACAGAAAAAGCCTTCCGAGGTCTGGCGCGCCTCCAGACAATCAACCCGGAGCTGATGATCTTACCGGAGATGGAAGCGATCCTACGCAATGCCGCCCTGGTGTACATTCCCGGCGGGAATACTTTTCTCCTCAACCATCGCCTGCATATCAGCAAGCTCATCGATTACCTGCATAAGAAAGTAACGGCGGGTTTGCCGGTGATTGCCTTCAGCGCCGGGACCGTCCTGTGCGGGCCGAACATCCTCACCAGTAATGATATCAACATGGTTGGTACATCCTATTTCATCGGTTTGAATGCCACCCCGTTCAACTTCAACTGCCATTATCCGCAGGACGGATATACCCGCGCCCTGAGGGACGATTGGCTCAGTGAGTATCATGTCTTTCATGAGAACCCGGTTATCCTCCTGGCAGACGGTGCATACGTGCAGGTCGAAGGGAAGAAGACTACCCTGGTGAATGGTGATGCATGGATCCTGCGCAAGGGGCAGGAAACGCAGAGACTCGCAACAGGAAAGCAAATTGCCTTCTAAAACGAGTCGATTGAGCGTTCCCTAGTACTCAAGCCCCCCTTGCTTTTCCTAAAAAAAGGTGGAAAATAGAGAAAAACCATATCAAAAACAAGGAGAAATAAAATGGGTAAAGTTCGATGGCTCGTTATTCCAACTCTGATGTTGTTTGTGCTTGCTTGCGGGCTTTCCAATGGGATCCAGCAGATTCAGTCGGCCGTAACCCAGCTTCCCGAAGTGCTGACCAGCGCACCCACCGCCCTGGGCGCCCTTGAAACCCTGGCGGCCACGGCCATGCCTCCCAGTAACTGCCCCGCCACTCCCACTGCGGGTGGTCTGGGTGTCGGGTGGGTGAATGCCAAATCTGTTCTGCAAATGACGCAGCAGTTCACCTTTACGGATGGCAGCATTAACGGGCAACCCGCCTCGACTGCCACCCTGGCATCGGCCGCTGCCGGCACTTTTTCAGCCATCTCCAATGGCTTTTCCGCCCAGTTCATTGGTGACCCTTGCAATCTGAGCGAGATCAAAATCACCATCCCCCGCTCCGATCTGCAGGCCGCGGTTGACCAGGGCGTTGAGGCAGTGAATATTGTCCTCACCGGCACCTTGCCCGTGGATGTGCAATTGGCTTTTTTCACGTGGCTGACGCAAAACTATTCTACAGTTCCCGTGGCGGGCCAGCAGCAGACCACCATCAAGAATATGCAGTTCACCTTGCAGAGAAACCAGAACAGCATGGTGCTTGATATCCTCCCGGCGAAATAGCGCATCATAGCAAGGGATTTGGCCTCGCGCCAAATCCCTTTTATTAACTCAGACCAACCAGCCTTCGAGCATTGCAGGATTATTATCCTGTTTCTTAATGGAGAAATCCCTGATTAAGTTCAGTCATCCTCCATTCCACCGCCTGGAGGTCCCTCGTTCCCCAGATCCGGCAATTTCCTTCTCGATATCCTCCGGGCTCTGGCCCTTCTCCAGCCGGTCCACCACCTCGTTGAATTCGGGCGGGATCTCCTCGCCCATTTCATTTCCCATCTTGCGCATCATGCGCCCCATCGCCCGGGGATCATTTTCCAATCCCTCCAGGGCGGATGGGTCAGAAAAATCACCGGACAGGCTGTCCAGGCGGCTTTCTTCCGATTTGGCCATGCGGACGTGCGGTATGCCCCGGCGGACGTTTTGGCTCAGGCAATGCGGACAGGTGACAGGCCGGGTGCCGTATTCGGAGAATGTCATGAATATATCGAATCGTTGGTGACAGTTGAGACAAATATAATCGTAGATTGGCATGCCCGTATTTTAACCCTTTTTTCCTTTGCATCGCGATAGGTTACAATAGAACAATGACTGAATCCGAGTTCAACCTCCATAACCCCCAGCCTTTGCTGATCGTCATTTCCGGACCTTCCGGCGTGGGCAAAGACAGCGTATTGCAGGCCATGAAAGCGCGCAGCCTGCCGTTCCATTTTGTCGTTACTACAACCACCCGCCCGCCGCGCCCAGAGGAAGTCGATGGCAAGGATTACTTCTTCATCTCGAAGGAGGAATTCGCCCGGATGATCGACAATGATGAATTTTTTGAGTATGCGATTGTCTACAAGGACTATAAAGGCAACACTAAAAAACAGGTCCATGATGCGCTGGTTTGCGGTCAGGATGTCGTCATGCGGCTGGACGTCCAGGGCTCTGCCACGGTGCGCAAGCTTGCGCCGGAGGCGGTGCTGATCTTCCTGACCACGCAAAGTGAAAAGGAGCTGGTGGACCGTCTGAAAAGCCGGAAAACGGATACCGCCGAGGATTTGGGCCTGCGCATCGCCACAGCCCAACAGGAACTTAAGCGGGCCGTCGAATTTGATTATGTCATTGTCAATGCGGATGGCCGTCTGGACGAGGCGGTGGATACCGTCATTGCCATTATCCGGGCGGAGCATCATCGCGTCCATCCGCGCAAAGTGAGTCTTTAGAGATGCCGGAACAAGGTTTATAGGTGTCATTGGATGAATCAGAACCCAACCCCCGAACAGTACCCGCAACCAGCACAGCCGCGCACCGTCCAGGTGGCCGTGCCGGACGTAAAACCTTACGTTACATATTCCATCATCGGTTTTACGATTTTAATTTACCTGCTGCAGCTTGCCGGCCAGTACCTGCTCCCGGCCAGCCTGGCTAATTCCTGGATCACCACATTCGGCACATCCGATATCGCCGCCGTCCTGGGCGAAAAGGTCAATGCCATGATCCGGTCTGGTCAGCTCTGGCGTCTCATCACGCCGGTCTTTTTGCACGATTCCACGCTGCCTTTCGGCCTGCTGCACATTGGTTTCAACATGTATGCACTGTTTCTATTTGGACGAGGGGCGGAATCCCGCTTTGGGCATTGGCGGTTTACCCTGCTGTATTTTCTCTCCGCTTACGCCGGGAACGTGTTCTCGTTCCTGCTGACGCCGAATCCCTCGCTGGGAGCCTCCACGGCCATCTTTGGCCTGTTGGCGGCGGAAGGGATCTTCATTATCCAGAACCGGCAACTGCTCGGAAGCCGGGCAAACCGCGCCTTGATGAACGTCCTTTATATGGCTGGCATTAACCTGCTGATCGGTTTCAGCACGAGCGGAGTGGACAATTTTGGACACCTGGGCGGAATGTTGGGCGGAATACTGTTTACCTGGTTCGGAGGTCCGCGCTGGAAGATGGAAGGATTCTACCCATCCTTACGGGTGGTGGATGAACGCGAAGGGCACGGAGCGCTCGCCGGTTCAGTAGCAGTATTATTATTCTTTATCCCGCTGACCGTATTGGGGTGGATCTGGATCAAGTGAACCCCCAGCCAACCGCCGGGAAGGCCGGTTTGCTGCGCAGGAAGCATACCCTGCGGAACATTCTTCTTGCAAGCCTGCTTCTCCTTTTGCTGGCTGTCCTGGCTTTTGCATTCCGTTCTCCAATCCTGACCGGTATTGCCGATTATCTGATCATCAACGATAGGCTTCAGCCGGCCGATGCCATCGTCCTGCTTAATAGTGATTTCGATACCCGGCCATTCCACACCGCGGATTTATACAAACGAGGACTGGCTCCCGTGGTGATCATTGCCAGGGCGGAAAACACTCCTGCTGTAGAGCTGGGATTGGTACCCAATGATACCGATATTTCAGTCGGCGTGATGGAGAAGCTGGGTGTGCCTCCCGAGAGGATAACCATCTTGCCGTACCCTGGTGGTACGACCAGTACAATTGATGAGGCAGTCGCATTTAGGCAATATGTCGGAGAGAACCATGTTCAAAGAATAATCGTGGTTACTTCTGCATTCCATACCCGGCGGGCCAGGTGGATTTTCGAGAAGACACTTGCCGGCTTGCCGGTCACGCTGGAAATGGCGGCAGTTCCATATGTGGGCTTTGACCAGACCAACTGGTGGACGAACGAGAAAGGTCTCATCACCCTCGATAACGAATATGTCAAGCTGGTCTATTATTATTTCAAATATCATTGAGGCAGGTCCTTCCCGGAACAACCGGAAGGGCTTGCAGACCTCCTGATGGCCTCTTTTCCTTGGTTGACTCTCCCCTCCATAGCCTCTATAATGCTTACTGATGCCGCGTTATGACCTTTGCCTGGCCTGGAATTGGGAGTATGACGCCGACTTCGTCCACCTGATCGAAGCTGCCTGTGCGGCGCGCGGATTATCGCTCCTGCAAGTCACTCCGGAAACCCTGGATGAAGTCTTGATTGGATTAAAAAACAGGGAAATCGCCTACAAAACCTTTTTCGACCGTGCTTCCGAATCCGACCCGCGCTTCAAGCCGTTGGCGGATTGGGCCACCCGGCACAGGGCATTTTCTGTCAATCCGAAGAAGTTTTGCAACTGGTCCGGGGATAAAGCTACCATGCACCTTGAATTCATCAGCCGCGGGCTTTACACTCCGTATACGATCATCCTTTCTCCCTTCGCAAAACACGTATCCATCCATCCGCCTGACCTGGGACTGCTTGGTGGGAGTTTCGCCATCAAACCGGCGTGTGAGGGCGGTGGGGACGGGGTGATCCTGGAAGCCACCTCATTGGAACAGGTGCTGGAGGCACGCCAACAATATCCGCATGAAAATTACCTTCTACAGGCACATGTTACCCCGCGTATCCTGGATGGACGCACGGCTTGGTTCCGTGTGCTCTTCTGCGATGGAGCCATCTATCCTTGTTGGTGGGACCAACAGACGCATATTTATGCACGCGTCATGGCGGAGGAAAAGGCTCGTTTCGGCCTGCAGAACCTGCGTCAGGTATCTGTCCGTATAGCCCAAATATGCGGCCTGCGCCTGTTCTCCACCGAGATCGCCCTGACGGAGGACGGTGACTTCCTGGTGGTGGATTATGTCAACGACCCGGTGGACTTGCGGCTGCAGTCCAAAGCTGTCGACGGTGTGCCGGATATTTACGTGGAAAATATTGCCGCCCGGCTGGCACGCCTGGTGGATAAACATCGGGGGGGTTCATAGGCCTTCTGGATACGATTGAGACAGAAATTGAACGCCCATGTGCAGATGCCCCTGGTGATCATTTTTGGCATCTTTGTGATGGCCCCAGTCCCATAAAGGGACTGGTCGTTTTTTTTTAGGGCTGGAAAATATCCTCGATCTTGCATTTGAACAATCCGGCGATCCTGTATATTGACGCCAGGCGTGGATCAAACTTACCTTTTTTGGCACATTGACTGTCTGGCGGCTGACTTCAAGGTGATTAACCAGTTAAGCCTGACCAATCCTGTTCGGTGGGTAAAACTTACAGGTGGTTTTTCTCATGCTAAGATGATAAATATATGATAATTACATAATTGCTATGGTTTTTATAGGAATTATTCATGTGCATTTCATGTTCTTCTGAGAAAATGATTGCATAGAGATTATAGGTATTCTCAGGAGATGGTCTTTTCCACAGTTATTCAAGTGCGATCCAGACCAAATCCTTTATATAAAAAATGGACAAACCAACTGATTCGAGACCAGAATTATGGCGTAAACACCTGCAACACTTCCGTAAAGGGATACGTGGTGTAGGTTTGTTTGTCCTGGGTGTGGCGGCAGCGCTCACAGGGCTTATGCTTTACCACCTCTTATTCCCCGGCCCTCCCCAGCTAACCACCAACGACGTGAGTACCGAGGTAAGCCAGGTGCTTGCAACCGCTACACCTCCGGCCCCTTTCTCGGAGGGAGTTTATCAGATTATCCGGCCCTCCCTGGTTCTCATCCAATCCAAGAGTACTGGAAGTGACGGAAAGACGGATGACAGCCTGGGGACCGGAACCATCATTGATGCGAATGGGGATATCCTGACCAGCCTGCATGTCGTTGCAAACTCAACGGACATCCAGGTCACATTTGCAGATGGAACCAGCTCCACTGCCACAGTGTTGAACAAACAGGCGGAGAATGACATCGCCGTTTTGAAGGCAGACAAGCTTCCGGCTCAGGTCATCCCGGCCATCCTGGGAAACCCCAATGCGATGCAAGTGGGAGACGATGCCTATGTGGTCGGTAATCCCTATGGCTTATATAGTTCCATGAGTGCAGGGGTGATCTCCGGATTTAACCGGACATTTCAACCAGTCAACAGCAATTTGAACCTCAAGGGCTTGATTCAAATCGACGCAGCCGTGAATCCCGGAAACTCAGGCGGCCCGTTGTTAAACCGCAACGGTGAAGTTATTGGGATTGTCGAAGGTCTTGTCAATCCAACCAATCAGGATTTCTTCGTCGGCATTGGATTTGCCATACCCATCAATGTCGCCGGCGGAGCTGCCGGACTGCCACTGGATTGAATGCGGGAGATAATAACGCGCTCGGATTTTGATTATTTGGGTTGTTGCCCTGGATCAATCATGGTCGCAACGAGAATGGAAATATAGGAGATGGCTGATGGATCACAATTTTAGCTCTGAAAATGGTTTGCCGATGGAACGAGTTTTATACGAAGTAAAAAAGGTGATCGTCGGACAGGATCACCTGCTGGAACGCATGGTGGTCGCCCTGCTGGCACGCGGACATATCCTCGTGGAAGGTGTTCCGGGACTGGCCAAGACTATGGCCATCAAAACGCTGGCGGAGGCGGTCGGTGGTGAGTTCAAACGAATCCAATTCACCCCCGACCTGGTCCCGGCCGACTTGATCGGGACCCGCATCTACAATCAAAAAACGGGTGAATTCAATACATCCCTCGGTCCGGTTTTTACGAACCTGCTGCTGGCGGACGAGATCAACCGTGCACCCGCCAAGGTGCAAAGTGCCCTGCTGGAAGTGATGCAGGAGCATCAAGTCACCATCGGGCGGGAGACGTTCAAAGTGCCTGAACCTTTCCTGGTGCTCGCCACGCAGAACCCCATTGAGACCGAGGGGACCTATGCACTGCCTGAGGCGCAGGTGGATCGCTTCATGCTCAAGGTGGTGATCGGTTATCCCAATTCGACGGAAGAATTCGTCATCGTCGAACGCATGACCGGGGTGCTGCAATCCATGCAGAAAGTGCTGACCACCAAGCAGTTAATGGCTTTGCAGGGCCAGGTCGACCGTATCTTCGTTGATCCTGCCCTGATCGAGTATGCGGTGAAGGTGGTGACTGCCACCCGCACCCCAAAAGATGTCGGTCTGAAGGAGCTCGAACATTACATCATGTTCGGCGCCAGCCCGCGCGCCTCCATCAACCTGATCCTCACCGGCCGGGCGCTTGCCTTCGTACGCGGTCGGGATTATGCCCTGCCCCAGGATGTATCCGACATGGTCCTTGATGTGATGCGCCATCGCCTTGTATTGACCTACGAAGCTCTTTCAGATAATGTGACCAGTGATGAGATTTTAAAGAAGATCCTCGATCGCATTCCAATTCCAGTGGTGCCGCTCCATGAGCATGCCAACGACCGCGTCAACGCCTGAACGGATCCTGCAGCGTCTGGATTGGCAGGTGATCCGCCGCCTGGACGGGCTTTTGCAGGGCGATTATCGTACCCTGTTCTACGGTTATGGCGTGGATTTTGCCGACCTCCGGGAATATCAGCCCCAGGACGATGTTCGTTACATCGATTGGAACGTGACTGCGCGGATGAATACGCCTTATATTCGCCAATATGTCGAAGACCGTGAAATCACCGCCTGGTTCTTGCTCGATCTCAGCCCGTCGGTTGATTTTGGGACGGTTCAAAACCTGAAACGGAGCGTACTGATCGATTTCGTCGCCACCCTGGCCCGGCTGTTGACCCGCCATGGCAATCGTGTTGGTGCGATCTTCTATGACAGTCATATCGAACGGGTCATTCCTGCTCGCGGCGGTCGCATCCAGGTACTGCGCCTCGTCAATGATTTGCTCAAGCAGCCTCAATTACCGCGGGCCCCATTCACAAACCTGACACCCCTGCTTGAAGGCGGATTATTTTCATTGAAAAAACGCAGTCTGGTATTTGTGATCTCGGATTTCATCTGCACACCCGGCTGGGAGCGCCCACTGAATTTACTTAACCAGCGGCACGAAGTGCTGACGGTCCGCCTGTGGGATCCACGCGAAACCGAGCTTCCCGACATCGGCATGGTTGTCATGGAAGATGCAGAAACGGGTGACCAGATGTTTGTGGATACCCATGACCGGGCCTTTCGACAGCGCTTTATAGAAGCCAGCCGGCAGCGTGAAGCAGACCTGGCCCAGGCATTCAAGCGCGCCGGGGTGGATGTCCTGGCGTTATCGACTGAAGAAGACCTGGTGCGCGCGATTGTCCGCTTCGCCGCTCTCCGCCGGCAACGCAGAAAGTAGTCCTGGCCGCCTATGTCGTTCATCTGGCCGGTAATGCTTTTTTCCCTGCTGATCATCCCACTTCTCGTGGTGGTATATCTGCTGGTGCAGCGGCGGCGAAGACAATTGACTGCCAATTACAGCAACCTGGGTTTTGCCTCAGGTGCAAAAGAGCGACAGCCCGGCCTGCGCCGTCATGTTTCAGCAGCTTTCTTCCTGGCCGGCCTTACTGTTCTTGCCATTGCCTTGGCACGACCACAGGCAGTGGTGGCCCTGCCAAAGCAGGAAGGCACCGTCATCCTGGCTTTCGACGTATCGGGCAGCATGGCAGCCGACGATATAAAACCGACCCGCATGGAAGCCGCAAAAGCCGCCGCACGCGATTTTGTGAAACACCAGCCGCTCTTTGTACAGACCGGCGTCATTGCCTTCAGCGATACCGGATTGTCTGTGCAGGTTCCCACCAACGATCCGAGTGTCGTGCTGGAGGCCATTAACCGCCTGGCTCCGCAATCCGGCACATCCGTAGGACAGGGTATCCTGGCCTCGCTCAATGCAATTGCACTTGCCAACAGTGGCGGGCTGCCTGCCGAGGTCTACAGCAACCTCCTGCTCACGCCCACACCCACTCCGACACCCATCCCGCAGGGAACCTATACCCCGGCCGTCGTCATCCTTATTTCAGATGGTGAAAACAACGAAAATCCCAACCCGTTGACCGCTGCCCAGACAGCCGCTGACCGGGGTGTACGGGTCTATACCGTTGGCATCGGCAGTCCAACCGGCACCACTGTGCATATCAAAGGCTTCTCTCTTCACACGCAGTTGGATGAGGCCACCCTGCAGCAGATTTCCAAGATCACTGGCGGCGTCTATTACAACGCCCGAAGTGCACAGGATTTGCTCAAGATTTACGATAATCTCGACACGCAACTGATAAGCAAACCTGAAAAGACCGAGCTCACCGCGTTTTTTGCCGGGGCAGGCATCCTTTTCATGTTAGGCGGCGGACTATTTTCATTGCTGTGGTTCAGCCGTCTTCCGTGAGCCTGCGATCGGAACAATAAAGATTGGAGTTGGCAAATGGAATTCCTCTGGCCCGGATTTCTTTTCCTGCTGGGGTTGATCCCTGTGCTGGTCGGGCTGTACATCTGGATGTCACGGCGGCGCCGATTTGCGGTTCGTTATTCCAGCCTGGAACTCGTGCGCGCCGCCCTGCCCCAAAAAAGCCGCTGGCGCCGATATATTCCGGTCATCCTGTTTCTCCTTGGCCTGGCCAGCCTGGTGTTCGCCCTGGGACGCCCGGTGGTCATTCTGACCTTACCTGCCAGCCAGACCACGATTATCCTGACCATGGATGTCTCGGGAAGTATGCGCTCGCGTGATATCCAACCCAGCCGGCTCCAGGCAGCCGAGGAAGCCGCGTTTTCCTTCGTCCAACATCAGAAAAGCCACACTCAAATTGGGCTGGTGGCATTTTCAAGTTTTGCCGAAATCATCCAGCCGGCTACGAGCGACCAGGCAGCTTTGCAGGTTGCACTGGATAGTTTGACCGTTGGGCGCAGGACAGCCATTGGAAGTGGAATTCTTGTGGCTCTGGACGCCATCTCCCAGGTGGATAAGAATGTCCACCCAAGTATCACCGACACTCATCCGGGTGTGGAACCGGCACCAGTACCCAAAGGGGCCTATGCTCCGGATATCATCGTCCTGCTCACTGACGGAGCCAGCAACGCAGGTCCCGACCCGATGGCCGCGGCCAAACAGGCGGCCGACCGGGGAGTGCGCGTCTACACGATCGGGTTTGGCACTTTGAACGGGCCAAATGCCTCCCAAAGCCCGTTCGGGGGCTTTGGCGGTGGGGGAGGCGGTTTTGGCGGTGGCGGAGGAGGCGGTTTTGGGGGCCCAGGCGGTTTTAACCTGCAGCTAAATGAAACGATGCTGAAGCAAATCGCCTCCTTGACCGGCGGAACGTATCACCTGGCATCCAGCGCCAGCGAGCTCGAGAGCGTTTTCGCTGGGCTGCCAACATACCTGATACTCAAGCACCAAATTCTTGAAATCAGCTTCGCATTTACGGCTGTTGGGGCGCTGCTGGCAACGCTTGCCATCCTGCTTTCTTTGATCTGGCATCCCTTGCCTTGATCAGAAAGCAGAAAGCGGAAAGCAGAATGCAGAAAGCAGGAGGCAAATAATAATCGTCTCCTGCTTTCTGCTTACTGATTTTGTATTTCCGCCGCTCTAAAAGTAATCCTCATCAGCATGGCAATCGTCATCGGGCCGACACCGCCAGGGACCGGGGTGGTGTAGCCGGCCACTTGCACGGCTTCATCAAATTTCACATCGCCAACCAGTTTTTGCCTGGGTTTGCCGGTTTTTTCGCTGATGGCCGGCGAGCCATCCGGATTGAGCACCGGGATCGAGTTAATGCCCACGTCGATCACCGTCGCACCCGGCTTGATCCAGTCGCCGCGCACCATTTCCTTTTTAACTCTTCGCCCATGTTTGCCCCCTCTAACGCGAGCGCCTTTTTCAAAAGATTCTGCAAAATTTTAAGGAAAACCTATTGATTTTGATTTCTCAATATGCTATTATGGTATCGTTATCATGGTAACAATACCATATCAGCTGTAATTCCAATAAGGAATAAATGGCAGATATAAGGGATGTGGCCAAGCGAGCAGGTGTCGCGCCTATTACGGTGTCCAGGGTTATCAATAACTCGGGATACTGCAGCCAGGAGACGCGAGCAAAGGTGGAATCTGCCGTTGCCCAATTGGGTTATGTTCCGAACCGTCTAGCCAGCGGACTTCGTTCCAAGAGAACCAATACCCTCGCTTTAGTTCTTACAGATATTACCAATCCATACTTCACCACCATTGCACGTGGAGTGGAGGATATCGCCAGTGATGCAGGATATACAGTGATCTTCTGTAATACCGACGAGTCGGTATCCAAAGAGCACATGTATGTGAAGATGCTCTTGGAAAAAAGGGTGGATGGAATTTTACTTGTGCCAGCGCAAAGTACCCCTGACTCGGTCGCATTGATCCAAAAACATGGTATTCCCGTGATTGTGCTGGACCGGCGTGTGCCCAATTTGAAGACAGATATCGTCCGTTGCGATTCCGAAGGAGGCGCATACCAACTCACCCGATTACTTTTATCGCTGGGGCATCGACAGATCGCCATCTTAAATGGTCCATTGGATGTTTCCACCGCCGAAGATCGCCTGAATGGTTACCGTAGAGCCATGTCCGAAGCGGGTATTGCGGATGCGGACCGGCACGAAAATATCGGTTCATTCAATCAAGCCAGTGGGTATGAGATGACCTGTAAGGCCATGGAGCGTGATCCAAGACCAACGGCATTGTTCGCGTCCAATAATTTCATTGCCTACGGTGCCTCGAGAGCTTTGCGAGAAATGCACTTGCGCGTGCCGGAAGATATCGCCATTGTTGGTTTTGATGATCTGCCACCAGCGCTGGTGGCCTTCCCCTTTTTGACAGTGGCTGTTCAGCCGGCTTATGAAATGGGCCAAAAAGCCATTGAGATCCTTATGAGGAAACTCTCCGCAACGCCTTCGGATTGTTGCGAAGAGATTATCCTACCAGCGGAAATTGTCATCCGCCAATCCAGCGGTACATCCAGAATAACAAAATAATAAGTGGTTTTGCCGCTAAAAATGAATTCAATAAAGTAATATTTCTTTAGTCGGTATGGTAACGCTACCATGTAAATATGGTTTCACTGCCTAGTCGGTAGAATGGCTTTCTTGTGAATACAAGGAATAACGAGGAGACCTATGATGGAAGTCACAACCGTCGTGGAAATGCGAAACATCAAGAAGAGCTTTGCAGCTGTCCGGGCGCTGCGCGGCGTAGACCTGGTATTGCATCACAATGAAGTATTGGGATTGGTGGGGGACAACGCAGCCGGTAAATCCACCTTGATGAAGGTTCTCAGTGGGGCCTACCTCCCTGATGAAGGAGAGATCTTCATCGAAGGCAAGAAGGAACATATTACTGATCCCTTACATGCGCGCCATCTTGGCATTGAGATGGTGTACCAGGACCTGGCCCTTGTCAACCACCTTGACGTGGCCGCCAACGTTTTCCTGGGACGGGAAGCGATGTCCTCACAACTGGGCTTGATTGGTGTGATGAACCAGCGTCACATGGAACAGGAGACAAAACGCCTGCTGGATCGTCTCAAGATTGACATCTCCTCCGTGCGCTTGGATGTGGAGAGATTATCAGGTGGACAGCGCCAGGCGGTGGCCATTGCCCGCACGACAGCTTTCAATGCCAAGGTCATCATCATGGATGAGCCTACGGCTGCCCTGAGCGTGGCGGCCATTGGCAAGGTGCTCGATTTGGTAAGAGAGCTCAAGGCGCAAGGCCGTTCGATCATTATCATCAGTCACCGACTGGAAGATATCTACCAGGTAAGCGACCGAATGATCGTGTTGCGTCACGGACGTAAAGTCTGCGACTATCCCGTCACCGGTGACATTCACGAGTTCCACGAACGGGTGGTGGCCTACATCGTTGGCGCCCGTAATGACTTTCCCGATGCGGCTGTTGAATGATGAGCGCGAGGGTAGATGAGAAGAACCGATGCCCAATCAAAAATCAACCCAAGCAGGAGAGAGGCCATGAGTGTGAATAAAGCTGAAAGAATGGTTGATGAAGAAGCCCCCCATGCCAGGGGAAAAATGTCGAATCTTACTTTCAAGGCACTCGACAGGTTTATTACTTTTGTTGCGGTTATTGCACTGTTTATCCTCTTCTCGTTCGTGGCGCCAAATTTCTTCACGATACGGAGCATCCTTAGCCTTGCCTTACAGACCAGCGCAGTAACCATGATGGGCATCGGGGTAACTTTCACGATTATCACAGGCGGCGTCGATCTATCCATCGGATCGGTTGTCGCCCTTTCCGGTACGATCGCCGTGATGGTTGCGCGTGCCGGAGTCCCGATCTGGCTTAGCATGATCATTGGTTTGGGTGTTGGAGTGGTTGTCGGTCTCCTCAATGGACTGATGATCACCAGGTTGAAACTGCCTCCCTTCATCGCAACTCTCGGCATGATGATGGTCGCCCGAGGGGTCGCCCTTACCATCACAAACGCCAACGCCTGGCCAGCCCCGGCTGGCTTTGGTGATTTGGGCAACGGGGCCTTCTTCGGAACCGGGCCAAAATTCCCCGGCATACCCTATCCGGTCATCATCATGGTCGCGGTGGCGCTTATTTTTTCCTTCTTCCTCGGGAAGACGCGTAAAGGCAGGTACACCTATGCGGTAGGCTCCAACGAAGAGGCGGCCCGTCTTGCCGGTATCAAGATCAACCAGGTCAAGGTCATTGCATACGTCATCTCTGGCTTACTTGCAGCTCTGGTGGGAATCACCCTGGCCTCCCGCATGGTCACCTCCCAGCCCAACAGCGCAATTGGTTACGAGATGAACGCAATTGCCGCTGCTGTCATTGGAGGCACCAGCATGATGGGGGGCGTGGGCACGGTGCTTGGAACTGTGATCGGATCCTTTATCATCGGGATCCTTACGGTGGGCCTTACCATGTCAGGCGCGAACTATTTCATGCAGCAGATCGTCATTGGGCTGGTTGTAGTTGGTGCTGTGACAATTGATAAATTCAGAAGCAGATAATGGGGATGAAAGCATGCTGCCCTTGTTTTGACATGGTACGGTACCGAAAGGAGGTGGTTGTTTCGTAAACGATAAACTGAACTAACGTCCTAGAACCTTTTTCTATTCAAAATTGTTGTTGACTAATCTATGAGGAGAATAAAAAATGAAGAAATCCATGTATTTCCTGGTATTGCTTGTTCTGGTTGCCAGCATGGTTTTACCGGGATGCGGTGCCAAGACCGCCGCCGGTGGTGGCGAAATTGCAGTCATCGTAAAGACCGGCAACTCCAGTTTCTGGCAGAACGTGCAGACGGGCGCCATGGCTGCCCAGACAGAGCTCAGGGCCAAGACCCCGAAACTCTCAGTCACCTTCCTTGGCGCCCAGTCCGAGAGCAATATTAATGAGGAAATTAACATCGTTGAGAGCGCAATCGACCGCGGCGTTAAGGCAATTGTGCTGGCTCCCTCGGATACGACGGCCCTCCAACCGGCAGTAAAAAAGGCCAAGGATGCGGGCATCCCCGTCATCATCATTGACTCCAAGCTCGATGGTGATCCATCCCAATATGTGTCATTCCTCGCAACCGACAACAATGCCGCTGGCCAGGCCTGCGCGAAGGCCTTGATCGAAGGAGTTAAGGCCGCAACCGGCAGCGACACAGGCAAAATCGCCGTCATGTCGTACGTCGCCGGCGTGGGGTCCGAGGTCGGACGTGTGGGTGGATTCAAGGACTACATTGCCGCGAATTCGAAACTGGAGATTGTTACCACCCAGTACTCCAATGCAGACATGCCCACCGCCCTCAACCAGACCACCGATGTCCTGACCGCCAACCCGGACCTGGTAGGCATTTTTGGCGCCAATGAGCCCACCGCCATCGGCATGGGCCAGGCGATCAAGAACCTAAAACTGGGCGGAAAGATCGTAGCGATTGGTTTCGATGGGAATAGTGTCCTGGCAGGCTTCATTAAGGATGGCACCCTCCAGGCGATTGCTGTTCAGAGCTCATTCAACATGGGCTATATGGGAGTCAAGTACGCCTATGACGTTGCTTTCGACAAAAAGACCATCCCTGCCTACGTTGACACTGGCTTCCTGATGGTGACCAAGGCCAATATTGATTCACAGGATGCCAAGAACGTACTCTACTAGTTTTCCCTGCTGGACGAGATCACAAATCGCGCTGTTTGAGTCAGTGCTTTGTGTAATCTTCTCCTCCTTCGGTTCCCTTCATTTCCCTCTCCGGACACACGCGTGTCTGGAGAGGGCAGGAGGAAAAACGAAAGCAGTTTTCGAACTGCGAAAAGATAATTACAAACTGACAGATTGTTAAGAGCGGGCGGCGTGTGCTCCTGCATTTGGCTGTTCACTCTTACAGCAGACACAAGTATAGGCATATAAACATCCGCGCCAGCAATCCGGAGCCTACTGGTGTGGTTAACCATGGCAATCATCCGAATAGTTCGCCAAGTCCACGTACAAGCCCACCTTGTTTCTTGCCATTATTTCATCGCTACTAGAAGATGTTCAATATGTACTAAATAAATAACCTGTCCAATAAAACAAATAAAGGATCTGAACCATGACAAACGATAATCCAGCAGTCAAACTGACCCGGGATACAAAGAAAGATGACCTGATTGTGATTACTGGCGCGGGTGGGTTTATTGCCGGGGCGCTAACCCGCTTCTTTCATGACAAAGGGTTCAACCGCATTCGTGCCGTTGATAAGAAACCATTGCCCGATTGGTACCAGCATGTCCCGGGTGTCGAAAACCTTTGTCTGGATCTCAGCGAGAAGGAAAATGCTATCCGGGCGGTCGAAGGCGCCACGGAAGTGTACAACCTGGCTGCCGATATGGGTGGCATGGGCTTTATCGAGCGTTTTCGCATTCAATGCTTACGCAGTATTTTGATCAATACCCACATGGTCGAGGCTGCCTACCGGGCGGGAGCCAAAAGGTATTTCTTTTCGTCCTCTGCCTGTGCTTACAACATCACACTTCAACAGGATCCGCATGTACGGGCATTGAAAGAATCAGATGCTTACCCTGCCATGGCAGAACGTGGTTATGGTTGGGAGAAGCTCATGTCGGAAATGTTCTGTCAGGAGTATTGGGCCGAACGCAAATTCGAAACGCATATCGCCCGCTTCCACAACGTATATGGACCCCACGGCACCTGGGATGGCGGAAGAGAGAAGGCTCCCGCGGCAATCTGCCGTAAAGTGATCGAGGCCAAGGTATCCGGTAAACATGAGATCGTGATCTGGGGAGATGGTACACAGACACGCAGTTTCATGTACATCGATGATTGCGTCAAAGGCATTGACATGATCATGCACTGTGATGAACTGATCGCCACTCCCATCAATTTGGGCTCGAGCGAGTTGATCGCGATCAATGGACTGGTCAGCATGGCGGAGGAAATCGGCGCTGTGAAATTGGAGCGCAAATATGATCTGGATGCACCACGTGGTGTGGCCGGGCGAAACAGCGATAACACATTTATCAAACAGGTTCTCGGTTGGGAACCGGGCATACCCCTTCGCGATGGACTGGCGAAAACCTATACCTGGATTGAACAGCAATACGCCGATCGAAAGGCTGGAAAACATACCGTTCGCGACCAGGCATGACCACCACCATGAGCCGAAACCAGTACAACACCTCTGAACTCACTGATGTGATCGGAAATATCCCCTACCGGATGGCGTTTGCTGGGGGATGGATCGATCAGCCCTTCTTATCGAGGTTAAATCCCACTCCCCCTGGTTCCATGGTTGTGGTATCCCTGGAGCCTAAAGTTCTGTTCATGGAATTGAGCGGGATGGGTACCAGCACCAGGAAAGTAGCGTTGAACTTATGGGGGGATCGCCTGCCGGATCAGGAGCCGTCCAAGCTGGTCCGCGAATTATATATGGCAGAAAACCAGGGAAAGCCGGAACCATCAGGTGCCCAAGACATGGCGGGCATCATTTACCCGGGCGTGAGTCGTTTGGACTTCGATTATCGCTATGAAGGTGGATATTTTCCGGTGCATGTTGAATCCAACAATGATTATGTTGTTGCGCAATGGTTGGAAACGGTGATCTACATGGTTCCGGTGGCGCAGCGGCCGCCCGGATATTCCCCACTCGGCGTTAAAAACCTGGATCCAGATTGGATCGGTCGATTAGGGCAATCTGGCAAGGATTGTTATGAAGCGATCCTTTCCCGGGACATAAAGGCATTGGGGACTTCGATGAATTTCTGCATGACATGCTGGGAAAAAATCCTGCCTCACACAGTCAGGCACCCGTTGATAAAAGTTGACCTGATGGCCATCCTGCGACATTACCAAAACCGATACCCAGGCGCCATGTATTCTGGCTGTGGTGGGGGGTATCTGTACGTGGTCTCGGAAGAACCAGTCCCGGGAGCATTCCAGGTAAAGGTAAGGATCAGAATTTAAAAGGACGGTTAAATGGATTTGGAGAAAGTTATTGTATCGGGCAGTTTTGATGATTTACGATCCTATGATGTCCGCTTTCTGGAAGAAGCGGCCAAACTGGGTAAACTGCACGTGTTCCTGTGGTCAGACCAATTAGTACGCAGTTTGGAAGGAAATCCCCCCAAGTTTGCTCTGGAAGAACGTTTGTATCTCATACAGGCCATCCGCTTTGTCAATCAGGTCTATACGGTCAATCAATTGCCAGATCAGGATAGTGTCCCGATTCTCGAGGAACATAACCGGGTTACCTGGGTGGTGAAAGAATCGGGTGACAATGCGCGAAAGCGTATTTTTTGTGAATCCCATGGGATGAGATATCAGGTTATAAAAGATCCAGATCTTCACAAGTTCCCTACTAAGCCGGATGCGCCTTTTGAAAATAAATCCCACCATAAAAAGCTGGTTGTGACCGGGTGTTACGACTGGTTCCATTCGGGTCATGTCCGCTTCTTCGAAGAAGTGTCCAAACTGGGGGATCTTTATGTGGTTATTGGGTCTGATAAGAATGTCCGATTATTGAAGGGGGATGGTCACCCCATGTTTCCACAGGAGGAACGCAGGTACGTAGTGCAATCCATCCGTTTTGTCAAGCGGGCATTGATCTCCTCAGGTAGAGGCTGGATGGATGCTGAGCCTGAGATCGCCCGGATCAAGCCGGACATCTATGCTGTAAATGAAGATGGCGATAAGCCTGAGAAACGCAGCTTCTGTGAAGACGCGCGGGATCCAGTACGTGGTTCTGAAACGCACACCAAAAGAAGGACTGCCAAAGCGACAGAGCGTCGACTTGCGAGGTTTTTAATGAGCCACGCCTTGGCAGATAACAGGAGCGCAAGATGTATTACGCAGTGATCATTGCAGGCGGCAGCGGGACGAGACTGTGGCCCTTGAGCCGCCGCGATCGCTCCAAACAGTCCCTCAAACTGGTGGGAGAGAGGACCATGTTCCAGAATGCCATCGACCGGCTGTCGCCGATGTTCCAGCCGGAACGGATCTACGTGGTCACGCGCGAGGATCAAAGTGCTTTATTGGCCTCCCAGGTGCCAGCACTGCCCGTGTCCAATTTCATTAAAGAACCGGTTGGACGGGGAACGGCAGCGGCGATTGGACTGGCAGCGCTTCACCTCCACCGACAGGATCAAGAGGCCATCATGGCCGTCTTGACCGCCGACCACTTTATCGAAAATACAGAGAAATTCAGGCTTTCCCTGGAGGCGGCCTCAGTGGCGGCGAAAGACGGCCATTTAGTCACCCTTGGAATCAGGCCGACCACTGCCTCGACCGGATATGGCTATATAATGCAGGGAGAAAGCCTGGGAACGATCGGGAGTTTTCCGGTGTTCCGCGTCGACCGGTTTACGGAGAAACCCGGACCGGACAAGGCCCGGCAGATGGTTGTGAGCGGCAATTATGCATGGAACAGCGGCATGTTCGTCTGGCGGGTGGGCCGGATCTTGGAAGAGTTCCAGATCCAAATGCCGGAGCTGTTTGCTCAATTAAAGGAAGTGGAGACATCCATCAATAAGCCGGATTATTGGTCCACATTGGAAAAGGTCTGGAGCCAGGTTAAGGAACAAACGATCGATTACGGCGTGATGGAACATGCCAGGGATGTGGTGGTATTACCGGTGGATATCGGTTGGACGGACGTGGGCAGCTGGGCCAGCTTGGCGGAAATGCTTCCGGCAGACCAAGACGGAAATATTTTTGTAGGCCCACACAAGGAAATTGACACCCATAACACCATGGTTGTTGGCGGAAAAAGATTGGTTGCCACGATCGGAGTGCAGGATCTTGTGATTGTGGATTCCGACGATGCCGTCCTTGTTTGTGCCAAGCAGAGAGAGCAGGAAGTGCGAGAAATTGTGGAACGACTTAAGAAGAATGGTGATAACCAGTGGCTCTAATGAGTGATATCGCCGCTATTCTATGGGAAGCGATCGGAGAGATTTCAGCAGTCTGGACCAGGATTTGTGCAACATTCATCCTGACATCAAGGAGTTGGGATCATGCTGATAAAAGGTATCCTCAATCCCCAGATTAACTCGTTATTGGCAAGAGTGCGGCACACCAACACGCTGGTGATCGCCGATCGTGGCTTTCCATTCTGGCCCATGATCGAGACAGTCGATATTTCCCTGGTGGATGATATTCCTGCCGTCTTACAGGTCCTCCAGGCCATCCTCCCGAATTTCGAGATCAGTGAGATATTCATGGCTCAAGAGTTCCTTAAGGTTAACACCCCTGATATATGCCAAGCCTTTGCCAAAGCAATTGCTCATATCCCTCTCCGCTATGAAACGCATGTGGAATTTAAACAACGTGTTCCCGGCGCGACCGGTTTGATCCGAACGGGGGATACCATCCAATATGCCAATATGATTCTTGTTTCCGGCCAGACTCTACCAACATCCGCCAGCAATTGATATAACAAGAATTAATAATAGATAAATTGAAATTTTCATTTATTCACTTTCACGTCGTGCAATTACCCGCACCGCGCCCTGAATAAGTTTATCCGAGACTAGAATTAAGTACCCACCCCCGCCTGCTCCAGAAAGTTTCCAGCCAAGCGACCTTTGGCGATATTCATCAATCAAGGCAGCTACCCGCTCATTCATCATATTTGGGAACATCGCCACCTGAGCATCAAATCCAGCGCGGCAGGGTATGTCCGAATTTAACAATATCTTGATTTAAAATAGCATCCCAATTTCCATCGGCAGCATCTGCCAGGGCCTTGGCATGATCACGATCAAATACTGTATCTGCCAGCACATCGTAATCCGAATATCGTGGTCCAAGCGGAAGAAGATATAGTGCATCTTCCACAAATCGTAGAGAGATTCGTCCCGACGATGTTCGATCCTCTTTGGCCAATAATCACCTTCGTAATAAGCATATGCCAAGCCGGGAAACACCAATCCAATTGCATCCTGCGAACCCGAGATAAACTTTGTTCCGGGCGGGTTATCATAGCAGAATAAAATTTTGGCCAGCTTCTCATAATTTCCGGGTGGAATTCTTCCTCCCCATAACTCACGCGTCCGCCTGGTGCTGGAGGCCCATACCGCTGCGTTCGGTTAAATTCCAGCGTTGGCTCAAGCGAGATTGTCACTACCGCGCCAGGATGATATTTCGAGACGTAGGGTTGGTCAAGCCAGCCCCCAGCCAAATCGATGCGATAGGGCAAGTAATCACGTTCGCGCATGACGGTTGTCGAGCGTGCTTCCAACCCTTCGTGTGGTTTACGCTCCAAAATTTACATACTTTATCCCCAGTTCTTGACATAATCTCCGCTTTTCTGAGATGTTCCCATCAGAGTTGACCACGAAATAGTCCGGGCGCATTTCACGCAGTTCAGCTTCAAAATCTAAAATTCCCGCACCCTGCGATATGAAAGCATCCCGTACCCACGAGACTGCTTTCACCATAAAAAGTCGTTCCTGCTCGCTATTGACAGTCTCACGTCCTTTTAAGTTAAATATTGTCTTATCCGAGCCAATCGCCACGTATAGATCCCCATACTGAGCCGCTTCACGGAAAAATTCCACGTGTCCGCTATGCAACATATCGAAACAACCAGTGACAAAAACTTTCTCGGTCAATGTTTCCTCCAAAATAAACCCTTTGGGTGGGGGGATTTGAGTTGGTGCAAAGGGACTTCGAACCCCTGCCCTTCTCTGAGCAAAAGACCGGGTCTTGCCTAAACAGTGGAAAATATCATTTATCTTACATTCGAATAACGCAGACTAACTTATGGAACAGGGGCAGGCTCGGGTCATATTAGCTGATCTCCAGTGCATTGAGAGATATCCAGCAGAACCACCAATTGAGCCTGTGAACAATCCCATTAAGCCCGCAAGACCTTCGGGTGGATTTTTATAATGCAATTTTGCTCACACAATCAAGACCCCCGCAAGAGTCTTGTCCATGCGGGGATTTTAGCACTTACAAAATCCGGCTTACTGATTTT
>CAVSAF010000018.1:0-176707 GCA_963725805.1 uncultured Chloroflexia bacterium | reverse complement strand
CAGGCAATGACATCATTTTACGGCACGCCCGCAGGTGTGGGCTGGTGCGACGGCCACAACTGGCGCAGCTTCTCATCGGTGCTGCGGGCGATGGCAACCAGTGCGCCGTTATAGTCACCCACATTGGCATAATTGGAGGCCTCCTTGAGACCGTCAGCGTAATCGATGGCGGTGTACCAGTACAACCAGCGCGAGATCTCCACGGCGATGCGCTGTTCGGTCGGCTTGGCATCCGGACGGATCAGCCAGACCACCGAGCGGCTGTCCTGGGCGCTGCCCATTTTGGCCCAGCGCGCCCAGTCCCGCAGCCAGATCTTGTCGTCATTGGTGGCGCCCTTTTCCACGATGCCGGACTGGCAGATCAGCGCCACCTCGGCGATGCCATCCGTGCGCAGCTTTTCGAACATGCTGTCGGCGACCTGAACCTTGGCCGGGTCAAACCTGCAGCCGTCATCAATGATCCAGTACTGTCCCAGAGCAGGGAAGGCCGGCTGCCCGGGACGCGGCATGCCGGTCTGCCATTCCGTGGGCGTGGGGGTGAGGGCGGCTGGCAGGGACAGGCCGCAGCCCATGAGGGTGAGCGCGATCAGGCAACAACAAGTAAGAATGCTGAAACGTCTAAATGTCATAACCTGGTTTAGACCCTAAAGGTCTTTGAGACCTTTAGGGTCTTCTCCGTCAGAGACTTCCGAAGTCTCCAAGACTTCGGAGGTCTTGCCCTAATTCAACCATCCGGATACATCAAAGCCCTTGCGGCTGCAGCCCGCCCGGCCTCCCCCGGCACAGGCGCAGGCACAGCCGCTGGAAACACAGGCGCAGCTCATGCCGCGTCCGCCGAACAGGCCGCTGCCGCCGCCCGAGCGGGGGGTAAAGATCGACCCGCCGCCACCGCCACCCCCGCCGCCGGAGCCGAGCCCGCCCAATCCGCCCAGCCAGCCGCCGCCCCGGGGATAACCTCCCAGGAAGCCGCCCGAGCGGTAGCTCCTGGCAGCGCTGCCAAACAGCCGGAATATCCCGAACAAAACGACCAGGACGACGATCAGGATAAGACAGCCGCAAATGCAGGTGGTCAGGGATAAGGTGGGGAAGGCGATCGCCGGCAAAGAGAGCGGCGCGCCCGAACTGCCAGGATTGGTCGATTCGGTCACGGACGGCGCGGATCCCGCCGAACTTGAATTCGTGGAAGCGGTCGGGACGGCTTGAGCCGGGTTGAACGCCGGGAAGGCGGCCTTGTCATAGACGACCGTGACGGTGTATTTCTCGCCCGGCTGCAGGGCGGATTTCCAGACCGCCGTGCTGGCATCCTGCGTGGCCGGCTTGGGGTCGAGCGACTTCAACTGCGCCGCCTCCGCTGGCAGGTGCCAGGTGACCTGTAAAAGGTCAACCGGGACGTCATTGAACCAGCCGGGGGTGAATTGAAAACTGATCTGGCTGGCGGTCGAATCCAGGTACGCCAGCCCATACTGGTGAATGGTCACGCTGAAATTAACACAATCCCCGGAGTTCACCTGGCGCGGCAGGTCGATCCGCACCTGGTAGTTGAAGCCCTGGTTATCCGGGCTGACCGAGGCGACCTCCCCGCTGGAGCTGACGATCTCGTACTGCTCGGCCGGCATGCCCAGCGAGATCCAGGTCAGCGGTCCGGCGGAATTGGAGATGACGCACCAGTTGATGGCATAGGTATCCAGCAGGCTGCCGTCCTGCTGCGGCTGGATGTCAATGGCATAGGATTTGATCTCGTCCGTGCCGGCGGCCCGGGCGCCGAGCAAGGGCAGCCAGACCATCGCCAGCATGAAAAGGGCCAGCATGACGCGAAGAGTGCATAATAAAACCGCGCTCCGGGCGGCGTCCTCGCCGCCGAGGACGGCGACGAGAGCAGTTTTGCCTGCACCTGCGCTGCAGGCACAGGTGTTAGGGTTTCCAAGGCTCCTGCGGGTCATTGGGAGGCCTCCTTTCCCAGGGTTTCATACAGGGGGCAGCCCTCCTGGGAGGTGCGGCGCATCTGCCGGCATTTGGGATGGTTCCAGATATCCCGCCAGGGACTTGCCAGCATATTCCCCAGCCCGTCCGGGTCCGACAGCCAGGACTGGCAGGCGGTGACCGCCCCGTTGGGCATGACGGCCATGTTGGTCAGGCAGGCGCCGCACATGGGCGGCTCCAGCCCCAGCTCATTCGCCTGCGCCACTGTCAGCCAGCCGGGACTGGTGAAGGTCAGGTCCAGGCCGAGTTCCCTGGCGGTCTGCACGGCCAGGCGCATGACCTCCATCAATTCGTCATTCGAAAGGGCCGCCCCACCCTTGATCTGGTTTTGGGCCGCGCCGGCCGGGATCAGCCCGGAACAGGAGACGTATTTCACCCCCAGCCCATGGATGAACCTGAGCGTTTCGGCATAACCGGCATTCAGGCGCACCAGCGGGGTGTTGACGCTGACGCTCAGGCCGGGCTGGAGCGCATTGCGGATGCCCTGGACGGTCTCCGGCCAGGCGCCCGGCTTGCCGACCAGGTTATCGTGGATACCGGCGTCATGCGAATAGAGCGTCACCTGCACGGCGTCCAGGTTGGCATCGAATAATTTTTGGGCATAATCCAGCGTGAGATTCAGCCCGTTGGTGTTCAAGCGGGTGACATGCCACTTGGCATGGTCAACCAGTTCGACCAGGTCAGGCCGCTGGGTGGGTTCCCCGCCGGTAAAGGTGACCTGCGGGATGCCGGCTTCCCGGCAGTGATCGATGATGGCTTTCCATTCTTCGGTTGAAAGGGCTTTATCGATGCGCATGGCGGGCTGCTGCGTGGCATAACAACCCTTGCAGTGCAGCGGGCAGGCCCATTCACCGGCTTCGATCATCGGGGAGACCAGCAGGTCCATGCGCTGGGGGGCTTTCATGCTTTTCGCCAGCTCCTGCCAGGAAACCGCCTCCTGGATCTCAGGCGGGACTTCGGCGCCGTGGGCCACAGCGATACACAGCGCAACGATCTCGTTCAGGTCATATTTCAAGGTTGAATCGGGGATCGAGGGATACAGCACGTGCATTTTTTCGACGACGGAGGCCAGCACGTCCTGCAGCTGCTCCGGAGAAAGCTGCCGGCCGGGTTCGGTCTTTTCATACAGCGTGGTGATGAAGGCGCGCAGCAGGTCCGCCCAGGAGGAACCGATGCGGAACATGTGCCAGCCGTTGATCAGCACCAGGCTGGGGCTGCGCCTGCGCAGGCTGGTCCGCAGGGGGATCAGGTGGATGCGGGTCACACCAGGTTCCTTGGGATCGAAGGTGGCCTGCAGGGGGCCGGCCAGGCGGTCAGCCTGGTAGCGCTTGAAGGGTGAGAGCATATCTTGGACGGTCAATTCCAGCTCCTTTTCCTGAGACCTGGCAGGTCTCAAACGCACCACAAAATTATATTCCTTTTTTGAGGATTAATCGGCACGAAAGTATATACGGATGGAGGGCGCTTAATGTTCATAGACCTCCGAGGTCTTGAAGACCTCGGAGGTCTATAGGTTGGCATCGACCATCCCCCAGACGAAACGCCTCAACCACTTGTTTTTTACGTTTTATATTTGTATAATGAAACTGCAAGACCAGTTGCCCGACTGGATGTGGCTGATCGCGGCTCTAACATCTTCCGTCTGGGGGTAAACATCCTGCTCCAACCCTGCACCTGACACCCTTGGGAGTGGTCAGGTTTTTTATTTGCACGAGAGGAGAGTGCCCATGAACGTAGCGATTCCCCCCATGCCCGTGGTGATGCGGCGCGAGAAGAATTTCATCATCGAAGAAAATGTGTCCTCCGTCAGGTGGCCGGAGGAATGCTCGGGGTGTGACGGATCCGCCCAGCAGCATGAGGATATTCACCTGGAAAAGAAATTCAAGAATCTCGGCCTGATCAAAATTGACCTTAAAGGCGTGCCCTACTGCCAGGATTGTTACAAGAAGGCTGGCGCGGCCAAAAGGCTGGACCGGGCCATCCAGATCCTGGCGGTCATTTTTGGGGTCCCTGTGGCGCTATGGGCGATCATGAACCAGTACAACAGCCGGAGCTCCGGGACCAACTTCATCATGTGCGGTTTTGAAATCCTGCTGATCGTCGCCCTGTTCTACGGCATCTTCTGGCTGATCATCAAGCTGCCAATGCGGAAGTTGTTCAAGAACAGGTATGCCGATCCCATCTCTGCCTGGATCATCGAAGAGAAGAAGCGCGACGGACGGGAAGGCTTGAGCGTGGTCATCCGAATTCCCAACCAGGGATATGCCGATAAATTCGCCCTGTTGAACGGCTCCCCGGCAGGGGGCGCGGCATGATCCCGGCACCGGTTCCCAACTATGAACCCGCCACCATCAACAAGCGCATTGTCGCCAAGCTGATCGATGGGGTGGTGCTAGCCGTACTCTTCCCGCTGGTGGTATTTATCTTTGCGCTGGCTGCGGACGGCCTGAATTCCCTCTTGAAGAACAGAATCGACGCTGCGGCCTCGGGCGGGATTGCAGTGTTCATGACCATCCTGGCGTTCCTGCTGGTGCTGGCGGGCTACGAGGCCTTCCCGCTCACGCGCTGGGGGCAGACCCTGGGCAAGAAGGCGCTCAAGCTGCACGTGCTGGACAAGCAGGGCCAGCGCCTGCCGTTCTGGCGCAGCCTGGTGCGCAGCGTCGGTTTCTGGGTGATGGCCGTGGTGAGCTTCGTGCTGATCTTTGCAACCCTTTCCGTGCTCGGCTGGGTGATCCTTGGGGCGCTGCGCAAGTACCAGCGCCTGCCGCATGAGTGGCTGTCGGGCTCATATACCCTGCAGGAGTTCAAGGGGCAGCCGGTCCTTTTCCAAGCTCAAGCCGGAGCGCTGCAGCCACCGGCGGGTGACTTGCAGAGGCCGGTCATTCCCGCCACGCCGTTTGCAGACCTGGAACGGCTGCGGGCGGACGGGATGATCTCCGAGGAACAATACCAGGCGAAGCGCCAGGAGCTGCATATCAAGTAGAGGCCGGGAGAAGACCGCTCATGGCTGGGCATGCCAACGGGTCAGATGTTGGCGGCAGTAACAGGCATTCACCGCGAAGAAAGGAAGTCCGCCAAGGTTCAATATGGGTTTTCCTGGCGTTCTTCGCGTCCTGGCGATTGAAAAAGGAGATGACCATGAAACAAGTATGCATGATTTGCCTGGTGGTGTTCTTCCTGGCGGCCTGCGGCACAAAGAGCGCACCGCCCGCCGCAACAGTTCCCCCCGGCGCTCCCCCGGCGGTTGTCCCGACCGCAGCCCCGACCACGCCCTGACCGAGGCGCCGCCCACCGCCAGCGCGCTTCCGACGGGAGGCCGGATCGAAGGCCAGGTCTTCAAGGACCCGGGTCACAAACTGCTGGCTGGCGTAACGGTCACGCTGGCTGATCCCGAAAAAAGGGAAGCGGTAGCCGTTGCCAAATCCGACGGTTCAGGCAACTACCTGTTCGAAGGAGTCAAGCCCGGCAAGTATGCCCTGAGCGTCACGTGGGAGTTCACCGACAAAACCGAATGCGCGGGAGGGAATATGTTCGGACCGTCCATCACCCTGTTCCAAAAAGAGGATGGGACGTATGTAGCGCTCACATCGGCCCTGGTCCAGTTTGAGATGAAAGCCGCCGAAGACGCCAAGATCGATCTGCGGGTGCTGTGCAGCGAGTAGGCGCCAACTGAGACCTGTCAGGTCTCCCGTGGGACTTGGTCTGCCAGAACCTTCAGAAGCTGTTTCATAATTCAAAATTCACCACGGATGAACACGGATAAAAAGGATTTATGCTGATAAAAAAAGCCTGAAGAGTTGGTTTATCCATAAGGAACTTGGTCCATCCGCGTTTATCTGCCTGCGCCACTGACGCCGCAGGTACAGGTGTGGTTAATAATAGTTTTAAACAATCTCTCAGGGGAATTATCCACCCGAGAATGCAAGACCTTGCAGAGACCTGTCAGGTCTATATTCGCGTAGATGCTATAATCAAGTAAATCCACTCTCATGAAAGGGAAAAAAGATGATCGAGAATCCTGCCCAAACTCCGCCCATTCCTCCGACTGTTCCCTTGACCAAGCAAAGGCACGGATGCCTGACCGCATTTTTGATCGCGATGATCCTTGCCAATACCTATATCTCGATATCCTATGTCCTCAGTCTATTCAGCTCGGGGAATTCTGGCAATCCGCGCGCCTGGGCATTACTTGTCTTCATTGTCATCGGCCTGTGCAGCATATTGAGTGCCGTTTTGCTCTTGCGGTGGAGAAAAATTGGCTTTTGGACCTACTGCGGCCTGGGCGCTTTGTCCATCATCCTCAACCTGGCCCTGGGCGGCGGGGTGGTGTCGTTTGTTCCCCTGATCAGCATCGCCATCCTTTTCGGGGTCCTGCAGATCGGGAAAGCCAACAAGGGCTGGCCGCAGCTGGAGTAGGGATTTTGCCAGCCCGTACAGCTCAGACACCAGCTTGTTCGATCGTTCTAAACATAATCGTGATCTGTCCCTTCGATAGCTTCGAAGATCAAGCCCATCACGCCATTGATCTTATTCATTACATCTGAATTCCAGAAGCGCAAAACATTGAATCCTTTGGAGGCGAGAAAAGCGGTCCGCTCGGTGTCGTAGTCTTCCTGGTCCAGATGCTGGCTCCCGTCTACTTCGATGATCAATTTGTGGCGCGGTGCGCAGAAATCCACGATATACGGTCCGATGGCATGCTGACGGCGGAAGTGGATGTTGTTCTCGCTCAGTGAACGCAGGTATGCCCACAATTTTGCTTCGGCAGGGGTAGGTTCATTCCTGAGTTCCCAGGCGCGGTGGAGCATGGGTGGTGTGGAGCGTTTGGCTTTCCTCATCGCATTATTCTGCCCTCTCCTGGCCTCCCCCATTTTCAAGTACAAAAATGGGGGAGGAGCATCCTCCTCCCCAAATTTGTACTGTGTATAGACTGGATAGATTGGTAACACCTGTTCGGAGACATGGGTAACAGTTTGTAGAATCTGGCATGAGGAGGAACGCCATCATGCCATGGAAGGAAACGACAAGCATGTCACAACGGACAGAATTTATCAGACAGGTGAAGAGCGAGGATGTCAATTTTAGTGAATTGTGTCGGCGCTTTGCCATCAGCCGGAAGACGGGCTATAAGTGGTTGAAGCGAGACCGGGAAGGCGGTGAGAGCGGTCTGGCGGACCGCTCTCACCGCCCGCGTCGCAGTCCGAGGCGGACGGCGGATGAAATGGAAGCCCAGGTATTGGAGGTGCGCAAGAAATACCAGGCATGGGGAGGGCGCAAGATCCGCAGGGTACTGCAAGATCAAGGTCATGCAGCAGTGCCAGCTGCCAGCACCATCACAGCGATCTTACGTCGCCATGATCAAATTGATCCGGAAGAAAGCCAGAAGCACAAGCCGATACAGCGCTTTGAATATGAGCATCCCAATCAACTCTGGCAGATGGACTTCAAGGGTGATTTTGCTTTGACGGAAGGTGGCCGCTGCCATCCATTGACGGTGATTGATGACCATTCGCGGTTTCTGGTAGGTCTCAAAGCCTGTCCAAATGAAACCCGCGAGACCGTACAAACCCAGTTGACAGGCATTTTTCAGCAATTTGGTCTACCGGAGCGCCTATTGATGGACAATGGACGGCCTTGGGGATTTGATCTTGAAGCCCCACATACCCGTCTGACGGCATGGCTAATCCAGCTGGGGATTGCCATCTCTCATGGCCGCCCGTATCATCCCCAAACACAAGGCAAAGACGAGCGCCTCAACCGCACGCTTCAAACAGAAGTGATCCAGCAACATACCTTCTCCAACCTGATCGAAAGCCAGGAGATTTTTGATGGTTGGTTACCAATTTACAATTTTGTCCGACCTCACGAAGCGTTGCAGTTATGCACACCCTCCACTCGATATACCCCTTCCATACGACCTTTCCCAGCCAATTTGCCCCCCGTGACATATCCGGAAGATGACATCATTCGCAAAGTAGATATAGATGGGTATATCAATTTCCGCGGTCGCAGAATCCGGATCAGCAAGGCTTTCTTTCACCAGCCGGTGGCTTTGCGTCCAACAGATCAAGATGGGACGTTTCATGTCTTTTTCTGTGCTCAAAAGATTGCCAAGATTTGCCTGAAGGTTGATAATGAATGTTAAAGAAAATGGGTGTTACCTATCTCCCCGAACACCTGTTACCTATGTGTCCAGTCTATACAGTACTGCAATTTGGGGAGGGCAGGGTAGGGCCGATTATCCTTCCTCTACCACCCGGATCTCTTCTTCTGTCAACCCATACAACTCATACACCAGCCGGTCAATCTGCGTATCCGTCGCCTGGATCTCGCGCTGCAGCCGCTGCTGCTCCTGCGGCGTGCGGGCGGGCTGCTTACCGCTCGCTTATGCAGCGCCAGGAAGCGCTCCACCAGGCGCTGGATGGTCTCAGGTGCGGTCATAAAAGCCCCTTGTGCTGATCAGAATGGCTGCGGTAATCATACAGTAAAACCGCTCTTCCCGCAACATTCAAAAAGGCGAACAAGACCTCCGAGGTCTTACCCCGCTCCACTCCGTTCCGGGGGGTGCTCCGCGAAGAACCCGGCCTAAAGGCCTGACAGGTCAGGGTGGTTGCAAAGTCGCTCAACTCCAATTTTTATGTCATTGCGAAGGCCGATGTTCTTCCGGCCTGAAGCAATCCCCTGGCTAGATACGGAGATTGCTTCGCGAAGAACGCTCGCAATGACATCTTAGTCAGACTTTAACAACACCCTACCTGACAGGTCTCAACCTATTGAATTTGACCCTGAAATGCGCGATACTGTTTCAAACAGCGGATGCTGGGGATAAGGTTTTTACCAGGTCAATGAATCCTGGGCCATCGTCCAACAGGGAGTGAATATGCCTTCAGCCATTGTGATCATTACGGCGATCGAATCCGGGCTGGGTTTCATATTGTCCGTCGTCATCCTTTACCTGCTGCTCTCACGCAGAAGAAAGGCTTTTCATTACCTCTTCGCGGCATTCCTGCTGATCTGTGCAGTCTGGGACGGGGGGATCTTATACGAGATGGTCCGGAATGAGCATGTGAACGAGCTGCCGGCGGTCGGCACGATCATCTCGTTGATGGTCTCCTTCATACCGGCACTTTTATTTCATTTCGCATGCCTGTACACGGGGCGGAAGATCACCTGGGCGATCATCCTGGCCTGGGCGCTCAACGTGACCATGTGGGTGCTGAACCTGCTGGGGCTGACCGGCCAGACCGTAGGCGTCTACACGTATGCCTGGGGGAACATCCACAGGTACGAGTTCGGCTTCCTGGATCCCGCGGTCATGGTGATCTGGTTCGTATTCAACCTGTGGGCGTGCTGGCTGATGTTCCAGTCGATGAGGCGGTCGAAAACGCCGCTGGAGAAACGGCACAGGCTGTATATCCTGATCGGAATGCTCGTGATCACCTTTGCGATCGTGAAGGTGGGCGTCGCCCTGGGGATCGACCTGCCCTTCCTGCTGCCCCTCGGGATGTTCCTGGTGGACGTCTTGAATGCGGTCATCGGGCTGGCGATCATCAAGGACCGGCTGTTTGACATCACCGTGATCATAAAAAAGGGCACCTTGTTTTCCCTGCTGGCGGCCGTGCTGATCTTTGTTTACAGTTTCGTGGAACATATCCTGGTCACGTTCATTGGGGAAAGGATGGGCGAAGATTCCGCCATCCTGCACCTGGTGGCCGTTGCGGTTGGGATCGCCGTGCTCATGCCGCTCAAGAGCCGCATTGAGAAAGCCATAGAACATTATTTTGCCCGGCGCACGCTGCAGTTCTAAGTACAGACCTGTCAGGTTTCACGAGACTGTCAGACCTGACAGGTCTCCCATGGACTTGATTTGCCAGATCCTTGGTGCAATCAGCAACTGGAGATTTCGGACTCCGCATCCCGGTTGCTGTGTGGTTTAATCCCATAATATCCGGATAGGCTCGAGAGGCGAAGTATGATCATCTGTCCCTGGTGCGGCACCAACTACCTTTCATTTCAATCCAACTGCAAGAATTGCGGCGGACCGATCCCCGCCCCCGAGGCAGGCATACCGCTTCCATCCGAACCGGGCGGTCTGCCCGCCGCCCCGCCCCCCGCCCCGCGCCCGATCTCAAACCGGTACGCCTGGCGGCTCCTGGCCTCGGACGGCTGGGGGCTGTCCGCTCTCATCCTGGGATTTATTGGGGTGATCTTCAGCGTGGTGGGTGCTGCGTTGACACTCGGCGTGGTCACGGCATTCGTGGGCATCCCCTTCCTGGCGCTCGGGATCGTCTTCCTTGGCCTGGGAATCAGCGGGCTGGTCTGGCGCCATGGGCATGCGCAAAAGATCGTCAATGTCCTGCGCATGGGACAGGCAGCGCGCGGGCAGATCGCCGAGGTGGGCGAAAACTATTCGGTTGAAGTGAACGGCCGCCATCCGTGGGTGATCCGGTACCAGTTCCAGGTGATCGGGCAGGGGTATGAAGGGCATGTCAGCACTTTGAATCCCCCCGGACAGGATTTTCAGGCGGGGAAGCCCGCCTGGGTGCTGTACCTGCCGGATGATCCGAATTTGAATTCCATTTACCCGCATCCATGAAAACATGGAATGGCGCAGGTTCGGCCAGCATGGAAGACGGCGGCTGGCCGATACCCTGGGAGGCGCCCGGGCCGGCGGCTCAAAGCGAATGGCGTGGCACGTGGACGCTGGAGGCCCTGTCGGCCCTGGCTGCCCATGGGCAGGCCGAGGTCCCCAGGTAGGTCATGCCCCCCGATCTCCCGGTATTCCTGTTGGCGACATTGCTTCTTCTGCTGACACCCGGGCCTGCCGTGCTCTACATTGTAGCGCGCAGCGTGGACCAGGGCCGCCTGGCCGGGTTTGTTTCAGTGCTCAGCATCGAGGTCGGCAATTCGGTGCATGTCCTGGCTGCCGCGCTGGGATTATCCGCCATCCTTGTATCGTCTGCAGTGGCTTTTTCCATTGTCAAATATGCCGGCGCGGCGTACCTCATCTTCCTGGGAGTGCGCCGCCTGCTGACACGTGCCGAGGCGCAACCGCCCGCCTCCGTCCAGCGCAAGAGCCTCGGGCAAATTTTTCGCCAGGGCGTATGGGTGGCGGTCCTCAATCCAAAAACAGCCTTGTTCTTTTTCGCCTTCCTGCCGCAATTCGTCGATCCATCCAGGGGATTGGTCACCGTGCAGCTGCTGACCCTGGGCAGCCTGTTCGTGCTCATGGCCATTTTCACTGACAGCTTCTATGCCATGCTGGCAGGTTCAGCCGGCAACTGGCTTAAAAACTCGCCTTCCTTTCTGCGCCTCGAACGGTACCTGGTGGGAAGCATTTATATTGGCCTGGGCGTGATGGCCGCACTCGGAAGCCTGGAATTTGGGACCAAATAAATTGCACCAACCCCTCGTTAAATAAATAACAAAGACGAGACCTTTCAGGTCTCCCATATGGCTTGATTTGCCAGAACCCTGGCACAAGGTGACAGTCACTTCCAAAGTGACTGTCACCTTGGTGAAAGAAATTTCCCCAAAACCCTTGACAAATTAGAATATATGTTCTAGGTTTATTAGCAGGCATGGGAAGGCGCACACACTCACAATCTGTCTAAAGGCGCCTTCCCGTGCCCGCAGGCAGACTGGCCGCCCCCCAGCGGCGGAGATGGACATGACTTTTCAAAGAAAGGTGCCCATGGCTTCGATCTTGGATTGGTTCAGGAAGAGAACAGTTATTAGGGAACAGGGAACAGGGGAAGAAGTCTCTTTGACGGCCGGCCTCCGTGAGCTCGACAGTAATTTCTATCCCGGTTCGAACCTCAGCCAGCTTTATCGTGATCGTTACGACTACGACCGTCAAACCATCTTTTCAGAATGCCTCCGAGCCTGGCGCGTGAACCCGATTGCCAGGCGTATCGTTAAACTGGTTTCCATGTTCGTTGTGGGGGAAGGTATCGAAGTACACAGCGACCATAAGGCTACCGATAAGTTCTTAGAGTCCTGGTGGCAACATCCACTAAATAACATCGGCAGAAAGTGCGTATCATGGTGCGATGAAGCCACCAGGACGGGTAATCTTTTCTTCTTGGCCAGCATCGACCAGAACACAGGTATGATGTTCGTCCGTGCAGTTCCTGCAGACCAGGTAGACAAGATCGTTTGCGCCCCGAATGACATTGACCAGGAGCTCGTTTACGTTCCTGTCGCCCCGGATGCTGCCCCTTGGCCCGCCTACGATCGAACCAATGAACAACCATTCTTCATGCTGCATTATGCCTATAATCAGCCGGTCGGTGTGCCATGGGGAGAGCCAGACTTGGCGCCCATGCTGCCATGGATAGGACGGTATTCATCCTGGCTGGAAGATCGAGCCCGCCTGAATCGTTTTCGTTTCTCCTGGCTGATCGTCTGGAAGAAACGTTGGGAGAACGAAGCTGCCAAGATTGCCAAGCAGAGGGAACTATCCGCCAGCCCGCCTCCCTCCGGTTCCTGGCTGCTGCTGGACCAGGACGAGACCGTAGAAATGCCGGCACCCAACCTCGAAAGTGGCGATGCTGAGAAGGATGGTCTATCTCTTAAGAAGATGATTGCGATCGGAGCAGGGATCCCAACTCATTACCTCGCTGAACCGAGAGTCCAGTACAAGGACCACGGCAGAAGCTGCAGGGACACCCACCTTTCGCGGCCTGGAACAGACTCAGCAAATCTTCCTTGAGATCCTATCGGAACTTGCATCGATAGCAGTTGCCCACCGCAAAGACTTTCGATCATCGTGTAAACACGGATAGTGTGATAAAGGCCGTTGGACCAGACATAACCGAGCGGGACAATTCCTCTCTCGCTCTTGCCGTTAGCCGTGTGTATCCCGCATTCGCTGAAATCTTCGACCGCGAAGGGATCGACGAAACAGAATTACTACGTGTGGTTTATCGCATGGCCGGAGAAATCCAACCGACCGTCGATGTTCCTAAAATGAAGCGCCGACCTTTGAAGCCAGTAACCACCAGCCAGCAACCAACCGGTAAACCGGTGTCGCCTGAGTCTGGTGGTGGTGGTCAACCCAAAGACCCCGGCGAACCAGATCCGTCCGCTCAGGCGGATAATCCTACTGGATGAGGTGCTTATGCCAGATCACCGTCCGTCCCCGTACGGGGAAGAAATTGTATCTCTCTGCAATCACAGACCAACTGATACAGGCTTCGATATCATCGCCATCAATGCCGGTGAAGCCAAAGGACACCAGGTCACTTTTTCAGCCGAGGCAGTAAGGAATAGCCTGGAAATGTGGGAAGGTATTCCCTGTTTCCTGGATCATTCTTATAGCGGCAGTCAGTCTGTCCGTAATCTTGCCGGAGCTCTTCATTCTCCGTCCTGGCATCCAACGGAACAGGGGATCCAGGCCAAACTTATACCAGGTGGACCAGGTGCGGCCGACTTACAGGCGCTGCGCCTGGCTGCGCTTGCTGACCCCGCTCTCATGGCCGCAGTTGGCTTTTCCGCTCACCTTTATATTGTCCAGGAGAATGGACAGGTAAAGAAGATCAACAAGGTTGTCTCTGTTGATTGTGTCATTGATCCCGCTCGAGGCGGGAAGTTCCTTTCCTCAAATGCTGATGGAAATTCTCAATTCACAAGGTCAACATTTCCATTCGCATCTTATATCTTTCCTAAATCACAAGGAGAACGCACCATGACCGAAGAAGTAAACCAAACCAATCAAGAGTCGCAAGAGTCCAACGACACCGCCGCGACTCAAGCACTGCTTGACGCTCAGAAGAAGGCCGAACAGCGCAAGCAGACCGCCGACGAGAGCCTGCGAGCGCTGCGCTTGCAGACTTGCCGTACCTTGCTCAAGGTCTCGCTTGAAAGCGTCAAGCTGCCCGCCCCGGTTTCCGCCCGCATTGAGAAGCGTTTCAGCGTCAAGGTCGACCAGGGCCAGCCCTTCGAACCCGCCGAACTGGAGAACGCCATTCAGGAAGAACAACAGATGCTCTCAGCGTCTGACCGCTGCAGGGACGATCCAGGGACCAGGCCGCGTCTCCAACATGGTCAATACCGCCGATCAATTGGAGGCGGCTGTAGATGACCTGTTCGGCGTCAAGCGTGAAGCTCACCTCGCCAACGTCAAGCCCGCCCATTTGACCGGCATCCGGGAGCTGTATCACATGCTGACAGGTGACTGGGACATGCACGGCGGTTATTACGGCGAACGCATCCAGCTTGCCACCACCGCCGATTTCACCGGCCTGGTGAAGAATGCCCTGAACAAGGTCGTCTCTGAGAACTGGGACGCCTTGGGCGCAGCCGGTTATAACTGGTGGGAGAAGATCACCAAGGTCGAGCACTTCAACAGCTTGAACGACGTGACCGGCATTCTCTTGGGCACGGTCGGGACCCTGCCTTCTGTGTCGGAAGGCGCAGAGTATACCGAGCTCGCCGTGGGTGACTCTCCGGAGACCGCTTCCTTCACCAAGTACGGCGGCTATATCCCGATGACGCTCGAACTGATCGACCGGGACGACACCCGCAAACTCAAGGCGTATGCCGCAGAACTCGGCAACGCCGCCAGGCGCAAGATTTCCTACCTGGTCTCCCAGGTGTTCCTTGCCAATACCGACATTGGCCCAACCATGGCGGATGGTGGAGCACTCTTCAACAACACCGCTGTCACTGCTGCCACTGGACATGCCAACCTGCTGACCACCCAGCTTGGCACAGATTATGTTGCCTGGAATGCCGTTGCTCTGGCAATGTTCAATCAACCCATGCTGATCAAGCACGCCGTTGGATACTACGGCAGTGGTTCCAAGATGTGCATTTGGCCGAAGTACATCATCGTCCCGCCAGCACTTAAAGCCCAGGCTGATGCTCTGTTCGTCCCCCGTTGGGCATCCCAACTGGTCGCAGTTGGCGCTGCCGGTTCACCCACATGGGGTGGACAGGTCGAAGTCCTGGTCATGCCTGAGTTCGTGGAAGTGGATCATTGGGCCGCTGCTCTCGACCCCACGGTTGCACCGGCCATTATCGTTTGTGAGCGCTTCGGACTCAAACCCGAAGTGTACGTAGCCGGTCGTGAGACTGATCCGGCGGTCTTCATGAACGATGAGCACCGCATCAAAGTGCGCATGTTCAACGCCGTCCTGGTTCAGGACTTCCGCCCGCTCCATAAGTGCAACGTGTAGTGACCGTAAGGGCACGGCAGTCATATCGCCGTGCCCTTCATCAAGAGATGATCATGCAATACGCCCAGGCAAACGCTCTCGCAATCGCTCTCGCCAAAGCCAGAAAGGCCCAGCCGGCCAAGTATTTTGAGATCTCACCGGATGGCAAGGAGCTCGTTGTTCATTGCGTGGATAACATGGTGCTGAGAGCCAGCCTGGAAGAGATCATTCAACTTGCCGATAAATACAATCTCGACATTTCATCCCTTCTACCGAAAGGAGACTAATGACAGAAGTAATCTACAACGATCCCGCCCTCAAAGACGCCGCCTTCAAATTGGCGGAAGAGACCCCCAGGCATCTTGACCAACCCACCACCCCGCCTATCCATTGGCGCGAGGAAGCTGGTCTGCTTCGGGTTCTCCTGGCTGATGGCCGCACAGTCCGCGGCCCGTTGCCTACGTAAAAGCACGAAATGGACCGTGCCCCCTGTCAAAGCGCCAGAACTGATGGCGCTGCCTGTCCATTCTGAATCAACCTTGCCACCTGCCAACCTCAAGCCAAATGGCAAACATAAACCGGCGAACCATAAGGCCGGATAACGTATGACCATTTAACATGACTTTCATACTTATTTCTGACCCCATAAGGAGACCAAGCCATGGGTTACGTACACGACACACATATGAGTCAGTTCATCCCGCCGACCGCCATGCACTGTGTCACTGGAACATGGACACAGACCGCAGGCGCTGCTGCCGGCACCATCGCCAAACATTGCGCTGCTGCAGATATTGATACCGTCATCAATATCCCCATCATGATCCCTTCCAACTCCGTTGGACTGAAAGGCGCAAAGCTCGCCAGCGTGGAGATCGATTATGAGATTGCGGCCGCTATCGCCACTTCCGTCACCGCCACCATGAACAAGATCACACGTGGGGCGAATGGTGCAGACGCCACCAGGACGGATGTACCGGTCACGCAAGACCTGGCTGCAGCTGTTGCTGCTGCCACCATCGACGAGCACAAGTTGACCGTTACGGTAACGACGCCCGCCTGGATCGACAACGACGAGTATTATCTTCTCGTCCTGACGATCGATACCAACTCTTGCACCATTGACCTGCTGGCTGCAGTCGCCAACTTCACACTGCGATTGTAGGAGGTGTCATCATGATCCATGACACCGCTATGTCGCAGTTCATTCCTCCTACCCTGTTTCACTTCAGCACAGGGACCATCACGGAGATCGCCGGTCAGACAACCGGCACGATCGTAGAGCACCGCGCCGCTGCCAATCAGACCACACTGATCACCATTCCCATCGTGATCCCTTCGAACTCCGTTGCTCTGAAGGGCGCTTATCTCAAGTCAATTGAAATCGACTATGAGATCCTGGTGGCTGAACCAACCTCGCTGACCTTCACCGTCAACAAGGTCACGCGGGGAGCGAATGGAGCAGACGCCACTGTTGACGCCCAGGCGCACACCGCCACGCTCACAGCTGCCACCGGCAAGACTGTCGATGAGCATAAGAACGTACTTACCATCACGACTCCATTCTGGATTCACAATGATGAGTATGTTCTGGTGGAGCTCTCTCTGGTGGCTGGAGCTGGAGGCAATACCGCTGATTTCCTGGCTGCTGTTGCCAACTTCACCGAGCGCATGTAAACCGTAAGGGCACGGCATCATTATCGCCGTGCCCTCTTTCAGAAAGGAGCTACACATGGATTTCAATCAGCTTGTCGTCGCAGGTGTTCCACTCATTGCGATCATCTTCGGCCTGGTGGAATTCGCCAAACGTTTTGGACTCCAGGGTAACTGGTTGACCATCTTCTCGATGGTCCTTGGGTGTTGGTCTGGGGATCGGCTTCAAGATCTCAGAGAGCGGCGTCCCGATCGGTTACTCCAATTGGTTTGGCGTGAGCATCTTTGGCCTGGCTCTGGGTCTGACGGCATCGGGTATATACGATTTCGCCAACAGTCGCACTACCAGAACCGGCCCCTAATTAGGAATAGGTCGCGTCGTCGAAAGCGCGGCTTATCTCACCCTCCTCCTGGCCGGGGCTATGGTTGCCTCCCTCATCCCACGTCCCGGCCTTGTACCTTACCATCCCCCCATATATGGTGGCGCTATATACAGGTCATTGACCAGTGATCACAACCATTCTGCCTGTATATAGTGGTTTTATGGTCCCGCCGGCGAATGCTGAGCGAGCTCAGTCAGACCACCATATACAGGTCGTGAGATCCTATCTCTTTTTTAAGCGAGGTGATCATGCACTTCCCACTTGGAATTGGTGACGCAAGTTCTTATGACACAAACAAATTAACAGACTGGAATTTAGCCAGGCGTCACGGCATCGAATTCGGTATCGTGCGTGCCTGCACTACTGGACCATGGGTCAATGGTAAACCCTCTATCATCGAAGACACCATGTATTCGCCATGAATAATGCCAAGATGATCAATGCGGGCGTCAAACGAATGCCCTATGCCTGGTTTGATCCGAGATATAAAGTATGCAATCCAATTGACCAGGCCATCAAGTTTGTTGACATTCTTCAAAGCGAATGGTGGACCAGGTGAACTTGGCCCGATGATCGATCTCGAGGACGCACCGGCAGCCGGCATCTATAATTTTATCGGTATTGGAACTTACATCAAGTTGTGGCTGGATGCGGTTGAGTTGGCCTTGGACGTCAAGCCCAGGATTTACACTAATCTCGGTTTCGTCCAATCCTATCTCTTCAATAACTCTGTCCGTGAAGATTGGTTGTGTGACTACGGTCTGATTGTGGCGAACTGGGGATCCACTTCTCCATGGGTGCCCCAACCATGGGGACCGATGAACTGGGATTGCTGGCAATATCGTGCTGATGCTCCTGGTAAGTATTACGGGTTCTACAATGCAGCCGGGATCAATTACGCCGCTCCTTATATCTGCATGGCGGTTTGGAATGGTAAATCTCCCGTAGCGCCAGGCGTAAAAGGATCAAGCAACTTCAAGGGGAGTTGCTTTATTTTCAAATGCAATTGCATATGGAATTGCGCTGGGTGAAGCAAAGCAAAGCCAAATGCCGTACCATTACCAGGGAATTGTGTTTACTGATCAGTCAGGAGAATAAATCATGAGTGATACCCTTGCCCAACTGTCACCAAACTCCAAGCGCTCTTGATGGGGACGAGCACCACCATCACGACTGCCACCTGTACAGCCGGTATTCGCCAGGCGTTGCTAAAGATGAACCTGGCTGTCCCGCTCTATGCCGCAGACCTGGTTGACGCAGAGTCTAATCATTATGATTATGAGCTCGAGGAACTGACCGCCCTCCAGGTGGTTGACGTTCTCCTGCAGGGAGACGATGCAGAGAACGAATTCAACAGAAGCCTTGCATTCGACGCCTATTTCGAAGATGACCGCCCGCATTTCAGATTGCGTACTCCCCAGGCCGATGGGGACACGCTGATTGTCAGATACACCATGCCGCACAGCATCAACGGCCTCGATAGCGCCACTGACTCCACCTTGCCCGCCTTTTATGATGTGGTTCTCCTGGATGGAGCTGCCTGGCAAATCTGCGAGGTCCTTGCAGCCGGCCATATCGAGACAATCAATATGGCGCCTGAAGTTTCCAAGAACTTTCAGGTCCTGGCTGATCAATTCAAACAGTCTTTCCAGGCTGGCATCAATAACCTCAAGCATCGTCCTTTTACCGTTTCTGAACCAATTAAAACAGGTTGGTCAGATCAATGGAATGGTCAGTATTAACTGAGTTGCTTCAGGATTTATTTTGTGGATCCGTTTCTTTTCTCGGCTTCCTTTTCTTCATCTGTCTGATTGTGGATTATTGCAAACCTAAGAAATGAGAACACTCGACCCCACCCTCCAAGCCGCCATGGACAGCGGCAACTTCGAGCCCATCATCCGTGCCGCCATTCTGGACACAGATGATTTCAGCGTCATCCAGTATCTGGACGTGATCTATTTCAAGCAGCACGGCATTGACCTGGAGATTGAGTTCTATGACTCCGCCGCTGGTTATACAGATATCGTCAGCATTGAGCGCGGCGCACTGATCAACGGCACGAGTACACCATCTTTTCAGGGATTTACCATCTTACTTCCAGTTACCAGGTGACCCGGGGACGTTTCGTTTGCTCTGGCAGCCTGGTGCAGCCGGCCGCCATCAACGTTCCCGCCGATGTGGATTATGAGACACTGATCCGCTCTGTTATCGATGTTGGTGACATGGTTTGCACCTTTAAGAATGGCATGGCCGCATGGCTGGGGTATCAGTTCTTCCCGGATGGTTTGAAATATGCCACCGGTCATAACTTTGTTTTTTTCGCACTTCTCAAGCAGAAGTACCTGATCCATTGTTGTGACAATGGCATCAATAGTATTTTGTTTTTCTCAGCAGCCGATTCATTGGGGATCGCTTCCCAGTACACGATTACGCTCACCGCAGCAGATACCTTTTCCATTCAGACTCTCTACCGCCAGTTCGCCTGGAAGGATGAGACTTAAGGTTCTTCACGCTCCAGGACCAGCAACGTATCCAGTACACAACTTGGGGTATCTGGAAACAACTGCCAGCCCGCCAAACATCCCTTCAAATATTATGGAGGTCGGGGAGACCTGTGTCACGGTCGTTCCTAATCTCAAATATCAGAGTGGGGATTGCGTTAAGTTTGATCCGGTCATATCTGGATACACTCCGGTCAAGTCAGTGCTGGATGTAACAGAGATTTTTGACGCCCGGGGGAAGAATAAGAAAAAACCCACCTGGTACATGGAACTTAGACCACTTCCATATTTCACCAACACCAGCGGAGGTTTTGTTCCTACTTCGGTTCAGTACACCAGTGCCTATATCAACCTCGCCACGTATGGCTTTACCGGCAATCTGGATGCATCCGTAACAGACTTGCAGAAGTTGGCTGATTATCTGGATGATCTGGACATTCTTCTCAAACATGACAATCTCTCCGGCCTGACAGACGCCGCAGCAGCCAGGACAAACCTTGGCCTTGGCGGACTGGCTGTTTTAGACGACGCTCCGTCAGATGGTAATCTTTATGGTCGGTTGAATGCCGGTTGGAGTGCTGTTCATGCCGCGGTGACTCTGGGAACGAATACCGCCTCAGGCATTGGGATTGTCCGGCCAGCAGATCAGCCTGAATGATGTATTTGTCCAGTTGGCCGGGGACACGATGACCGGTCCATTGACAATTGCTGATGGAGTTGCTGAAAAGTTCAGCACATATAAGGGAGCCAACGCAGTAGGATGTAACATTTGGATTGGTGGTGGTGGTCAATCTTCTTATGGTAGCGCTGGTGACACTTCGTTAGGTTCTTATAATGTTACCTTGGGTCATGATGCTGGAGTTTCAATCACCACCGGCAAGCAGAATTTTGCCATGGGTTTCGCGGCAATGTATAACTGTACTACAAGTTATGGCAATGTCGCCATTGGGAATTATGCGCTGTACAGTGGTACAACCGGAATGTCCGGTAATTTTGCTCTGGGTGACAGTGCTTTATTTAATAACAATAATACCGATAATGTTGCTATTGGTGTATCGGCCCTTAGAGACAGCACTGGAACAGGGAATGTGGCAATTGGAACTTATGCACTTATCCAGGACGTTAGCGGAATTTGGAATACAGCCATTGGCTATAATACGATGTTCAGTTCCACGGGTGGATTTTATAATACTGCCATCGGGATGTATTCATTGTATTCCTGCCAAGGCCATAATAACGTTGCCATTGGTTATCGTGCTGGTGCTTATGAAACTGGAGGAAACAGTCTCTATATTGATGGGTTGGACAGGTCATCAGAAGCAGCCGGAAAGACCAACTCCTTGATTTATGGCATATTTGATTCCACGGTTTCCAACCAACAATTAAGTTTCAATTGTGGTTACATGGGGTTTTATGCTCATGCCGCCACCGCTCAGACCCACCAAGGCGGGACACAATAATTGGGCGGCTTTAAGTGACCTGGTCCAGGCACTATATGACGTCGGTTTAGTTGACGCAGTTTAAGGAGATCACTATGTCTGTTTTATTCGTTCAGCGACACATCTTGTCAGAAATGCAGGAGGTTGCCAAACAGCAACTCATCCTGAAGAATAGATTGGAAGCAGTCGTCGCCATGTGGGGTGCTGAGAGTATGGCAACGCTGACTGATCTTGACCTTGCCGAGGTGCAGGAGTTTGCTCACATCACGGCCCAGGAGCTCGCCGCCGCCAAGAATGGCATGGACGCAATCGCCGTTGCGATCGGTGGATATGCCGCCGGGACGCCAGCCACGAAGCTGCTTCGTATCGTCCTCACAGTCCCTCACTGATCCCTGGTCACGAATACCGAATAACGAATAACAGAGATATTATGAAGATCAACTCAGGTAAGGTGCTCACACGGTTAAACGGTCGTCCTCTCATGGTGGACCAGGAGCAGTTGACGGATATTAATGGGATGCCTGTCATCCTAAATGGGGTGCCGCAGATGACCGGCGGCAGGGAGATGACTGTCGGAGATGTTATCTCATCCATTCTAACTACCAAAAAGATCGAGCAATTCAACACGCTCAAGGCGTATGCTTTGGCTCAGAGGTTTTATATGTCGGCGTCTACGGACCTGGACGACAGTGATTTTTCATCGTTAAGAGAGATCGTGGAGAAGAACGATCAGTATATTCCGCTGGTGCTGGCCCAGGTGCTGCAGGTTCTCCTGGAGGCCAGGGATGGAGGGAATAAGCCGGCTGTGCGTAAGAAATGATGTGCTAGTCAATTAGGAAATCTGAAAGCAGAAGACCCTAAGAAACTATTTTTTAACCACAGATAAACGCAGATGAACAGTGATTCTCGGATAAAACTCAAAAAACAAGTTCTTAAATCCCTTTTATCTGTGTTCATCTGCCTGCGCCAGTACCGCAGGTACAGGTGTGGTGAATTTCGACTTATTAAACGGTCTCTTAGGGTCTTTGTATTTCTGGATGGCCTGGTCCGTTTCAGGATTGCGGCGGAGCAGGTGGAACAAACGTCAGGATGCCGACATTGACATTCAAGATGGCGACCAGGAATCCGATCGACATCAGGTAGGAATACACGTCAACCTGCGTGGTGACGAAGAGCACTCCCCCGATGATCGCCAGGAGAACCGCGACCAAACCGATGGTTGCAACGGTCATCATGTGCCGGTTCTTCATCCGAACCGCCCGGGCCACGGTCATGAGGACCGTTACGAGGATGATGAGGCCCACGACAATATGGGCAATCTCCCCTGCAGAATGCAGCACGAACTTCCAGTTTCCCAGCGGTCCGGCCTTATCGGGAAATTTAACATAGAAGTTGTTAAACATTCCAAGAATAAATTGGACTACCAGCAGCACGTCCGGTAAGATGATCGCCTTCACCATAGGATTTGACCTGGCGACCGGTTTAACCGTCACTGCCGGTTCTTTCATTTGTTCGTTCTTTTCCATTTCCATGCGAACCTCCTGGCCCACAATTAACAGATTATTATCATCTTTATTATCAAATTAATTTATTTTAATTATGCGCTTTTAATCCGTCAATCATTTATGCATCCCCCATTAGGTGGATAATTCTGCGCACGCCTGCACCCTGCCTGTACCACGCAGTGGCAAAAGGGCGCCTGCACCCACAAAGGGCGCCTGCACCCTGTCTGTACCACGCAGTGGCAAAAGGGCAGTTGCACCGACAAAGGGCGCCTGCACCCTGCCTGTACCACGCAGTGGCAAAAGGGCGTCGCACTGGATGTTTACACCTGTGACGCACCTGTTCCTGCCGCCTGGAGCAGGCAGGCACAGGCGAGGTCGGCCTTCGGTCCCCCGGGTTGGCCTGTTAAAGCTGCCAGCCTGTTTAAATGCTTGTCACGGCAGGAACTCGATCCTGTCCACATAGATGGCGCTGCTGCCTGCCCGCACCGTCAGGCTGAGCTCCCCCAGGGAGGCCGTGTCCAGTCCGCTGAACCGGTCGAGCGGAATGACCACCTGGTCCCAGCGGTCGGAGGCTGTCCGGGAAATCTCCGGCGCAGAGTCCTCAGGCATCCGGCTGTCGCGTAATGCCAGCGTATAAGCCTCCCCGCCTTCCCTGCCCTTGACCCAAAAGGAGACCTGTTTCAGCGCTTCAGCATTGAACCCGTTCAACGGCGTGATCCATGTGCAATAGCCATCCCTGCCCGAGATCTTGAATTGCACGATCACGGCCTTTTCCCGGCCGGGATCCTCGAGTCCGGCCGGAGCCACTTCGCAGCGGGAGTGCCGGTCGGAAGAGACCTGGTCCCCGGGCGGCCAGGCGATGGGCGTGGATGTGAATACCGGCGTTGGCAGGGTTTCAACCGTTCCGGCCGGCACGCTGGCGGTGACGACCGGCGCAGCCTCTGCCGGCTTGGGCATGATCAACTGCTGTCCGGCCATGTAGGCTCCCAACAGGCCGCCGCTCCCGATCAACGGGATGATGACGTAGCGCAGCCACCACTTGATTCCTGATTCTGTTTTTGTAAGTACCTCTGGCATGGATGATTCCTCTTGGGTTTCCTTCCCTGTTGGAAAGGGGAAAGAAGGCTCCCTTATTGGGATATTCCCGCTGGCAGTCAGATCCGCCGTGGGGATGATAAGAACTCTCCTAAAGACGTCCAGGCTGGGCCAGGAGTTCCCGCTGCAGGTGGCATTTTCCCCCATGATCCGGGATCTTAAGACTTCCGAAGTCTTGGCCCCCTCCGCAGCCCCCATGCCTGGGGACAAGCTGCTCCGGGGGTGCTCCGCGAAGACTTCGGAAGTCTGTGGACAAACCTTACGTAAACAGCGTCCCGAAGGTTGGACCGAAGCGCTCACGGCGTTTGCACAAACCTTCGGGACGATTCCCGGCAATGCCAATTGTTCTTTTCAATCACGAAATTGCTTTAATACAAAATGTGACAGTCACTTCCAAAGTGACTGTCACATAAGCCCGAACGCCAAAAAACACTTTACTTCTTCAAGTCCGCCAGCCGCTCCTCCACCGCCTGGACCTCCAGCTTGAGCTCGGCCAGGTAGGCTTCCAATTCGGCCGTTTGCTCGGCCTTGGTCAGGTAACGCCGCTGAAAGCCGTCGTCTCCGCAGCCGCAATCGCAGCCGCTGCCTTCTCCGCACTCACACGTACCGTTCTTGCAATCACAATTATCGTCCATTCCTTATCTCCTATTCTTGTTGGATCTTTCGATCCGGATTATATTGCTCTTCCATGAGAGCTTGCTGAAACCAGCTGATCACCTGTTCTTTGGATGGGATCCATAAGTCGTAGACCAGCTTCCCGTTGATCACCAGCCCGGGCGCGATCAGCACCTGGGTATATTGGGAGATCTCTTCTTCCGTCTTGAGCTCCTGAACCTGCACTTCCAGGTCCGGGTATTCAGCCCGTAACAAAATCTCCGCGCCTGCCACCGCGCGGCGGACGGCGTAACGCATGGGCGTTTTTATCCCCAGGATCTTGACGTCAATCTTGTTCATCTTTTTTCAGTCAATAGCGTGTCAACAGCGTCCCGAAGGTTGGATTGAAGAGTTACGATATCAATCACGAATTCCACGAATTGGGCGAATAATACGAATTTTGCCAAAAATACATTCGGTCCATTCGGCGAATTCGTCCCATTCGTGATGAAAATATCGGAGTCCGAAATCTCCGATTTCGGTGGTGTCCCGACGGCTGGAGTCGTCGGACTCCGGATACCATGAACATAAAGACCCGGATTTAAACGTCCCGAAGGTTGGACCGAAATGCTCACGGCGTTTGCAGAAACCTTCGGGACGATCGCGGATTTTAGACGATTTCATTTCCAGCAAACAACCTCTTCTTCAGCCAGAACGCCACGTTGACCAGGCCGATCATCACCGGCACCTCCACCAGCGGACCGATCACCGCCGCAAAGGCCTGCCCCGAGGCGATCCCAAAGACCGCCACCGCCACGGCGATCGCCAGCTCGAAGTTGTTGCTGGCGGCAGTGAAGGACAGCGTGGCGGTCTGCTTGTAGTTCGCGCCGGCCGCCTTACCCATCAGGAAGCTCACCAGGAACATGACCACAAAGTAGATCAGCAGCGGGATGGCAATGCGCACCACGTCCAGCGGCAGCTTGATGATGTATTCCCCCTTGAGCGAGAACATCACCACAATGGTGAAAAGCAGCGCCGCCAGCGTGATTGGGCTGATCTTTGGGATGAATTTGTCGTGATACCATTCCTTACCCTTCAGCTTGACCAGGATCAGGCGTGTGAAGAATCCGGCGATAAACGGAATGCCCAGATAGATGAATACGCTCCTGGCGATCTCACCGATCGTGATATGCACCGCTGCCCCCGATTGCCCGAACCAGGTCGGCAGGACGGTGATGAAGACGTAAGCATACACACTGTAAAACAATACCTGGAAGATGCTGTTGAAGGCCACCAGGCCGGCGGCATATTCCGTGTCACCTTTTGCCAGTTCGTTCCAGACGATCACCATGGCAATGCAGCGCGCCAGCCCGATCAGGATCAGCCCGGTCATGTACTCCGGGTAACCCCGCAGGAAGATCAATGCCAGGGCAAACATCAGGATGGGACCGATGATCCAGTTCTGGAGAAGAGACAGCCCAAGTATTTTCCAATTTCTGAAAACGTCGCCAAGCTCGTCATAATGGACCTTGGCCAGCGGCGGGTACATCATCAGGATCAGGCCGACCGCGATGGGGATGTTGGTCGTCCCGACCGAGAACAGGACGTTGAAACGAGCCACCTGGTACGCAAAGAAATAGCCGAAAAAGACCCCCACTGCCATCGCCAGGAAGATCCACAGGGTCAGGAAGCGGTTGATGAAGGATAGCTTTTTAGGTGCGCTGGTTTGAGTTGTCATAGGTTCTCCTCAGGATTTGGGATGTTCTTTTAGTCCGACCATGGAAATTCTTACCGCAAAGAGGGAAAGAACCCCAAGATTTTTTGTTAAGAAGCCTTCGCGCCCTTCGAGGCTTCGCGGTTAGTTTCAGGGTTTAAAAGGATGACCTGCTCCCGCAGCATCTCCACTGTCGGCACGCCGGTGATCCCGCCCGGCGTGCCGAAGACCCGGCAGTTCAGGTTGTAGCGCTGGCGCTCTTCAGGCCACAGGTCCACGCCGTCCACCCGGAAGGAGGGCGACCCCAGGAACTTCATCTGGGCCGCCTGATCGTCATCTTCCACGCGCACCAGGCGGATCCCGGCCTGCAGCCCCTCGGCAGCCAGGGCAGCTTTCAGGTTTTCCAGGGACTTCTCCCAGGAAGGGCAGCCGTCGAAGTACAGCAGTTCAATCAGCATGCTTCTCCAACAAGGGAATGATCTGTCTCAGCATGTCATCGCGCACCTTGCGAAAATCTTCCAGCTTGTCCGTTTTGGCCGGGTCGGGGAAACCGTGGTGGATCTGCCGTCCCTTCCCGAGCCAGACCGGGCATTCCTCCTCCGCCTCATCGCAAACGGTGATCACCAGGTCGAACTCCTGGCCGCGCAGCTCGTCCACGGGCTTCGAGCGGCCCTCATGCCGGATGCCGATCTCAGCCAGGACCTGCCGCGCCTTGGGATGGACGTATCCGGCCGGCCGGCTGCCCGCGCTGAAGGCCTGCCACCCGTCACCCAGGCGCGCATTGACGATGGCCTCGGCCATCTGCGAGCGGCAGGAGTTGCCGGTGCACAGGAACAGGACCCGTTTTTTCACGCTTCCATCAGCGCGTTCGTCAGGTACGTGGTGACTTCGGCTTCGCTCGGCACGCGCCCGGCGGAGACCAGCTTTTCGTTGATGACCAAGCCGGGTGTCGCCAGAAGCCTGTATCTGGCAAACTCGGCGTAATCGGTCACCTTCTCCACCCTGGCCTCGATGGCCAGGTTGTTGACCGCCCGCTGGGCGATGGATGCCAGGTTCACGCAGTTGGCGCAGCCTGGACCAAGAACTTTTATTGTAAGCATATTTTCCTCCGGTATGAATTTGAAATGGGTTGCTTTTATGATCCATTAATTATGTCATTGCGAGGAGGGTGTTCTTCCCGACGCTTGCACCTGCTGCAAGTGCAGGCGAAGCAATCTCCATATGACGAGGGGATTGCTTCGACCAGCAAAGAACGCTGGTCTCGCAATGACATGATAAAGTGCTACGCCACCTCGATCTCCGGTTCGATGATGATCTCGGACTTGACCGAGTTGGCCACCAGGCTGTACTTCTGCGCCGACTGCAGGGCGCGCTCGATCCGCCCGCGCACCTTCTGCGGGTCCTCTCCCCCGGCGGAGACGCGGATGACCGGCCGGAAACGCAGGTGGGTGAAAGTCTCGGTGCGGTCCAGTTCGATCAGCTTGGTGCCCTCGGCCCGGCATTCATAGGAAAGCAGCTTGAGCTTGTACCGTTCCACCGCCCAGATGAACATCATCATGATGCAGGTATTGGCCGCGGCTACAAAGGCATCCTCGGGAGTCAGCACGCCGGGATGGCCCTGCGCATCCGGCGGTGCAGAGAAATCCATCTCCGGGCCGTTGCCCATGCGGAGGTGTCCCCAGTGCTCGCCCTTCCAGGCGACCGTGGTGTTATATGTGGCAGTCCGGCTCATCCGGCCCCCTTGATGTAAAACTGGCGGTATTCCTCCAGCAGAGCTGAGCGGTACTGCTCTTCCTGGCCTTCAGGGATGGAATTGTAGACCCGCACCGTATCCAGAAGTTCCCTGCCGGTTGCTTCAACCGGCTGCTTCCCGGCCTGGCGCAACTGCTGGAAGATCAGCGGTAAAGCAATCAGCGTGACCGTCTTCCCATTGACTTGCACTTCCTGGACCGGGATGCCGGAACCGCACGAACAGGGGACCACCTTTTCGACGGAGGGTGCCTCAGCCATGACTGGCAGAACGGCTTCCAGTTCAATAAATGAACCGGCGCGGCGGTCCCAGGCCTGCCCCAGCAGTTCATCCACGCTTTGCGCCATTTGCCGGGCTGTGGCCTCCACGGCCTGCAGGCCGGCGGCGTTCAACCGGCGGGGGTTTTCCGGTTTCCCGATCCCGTTCTCTGCAATGACCTCCCGCACCATGAGGCTGGCGGCCGGTTTGCTGGAATACATCTCCGTGGCACGCGCCGCGCAGCGCAGCTCGCAGCCGTCCACCGTGATGGTCGGGTAGAACTTTGCAAAGGCCCGGTCGCCTGCCCCACCCGCCAGGAAGAGCGGTAGGCAGATGGTGACGGTTTCGGCCGGGCGCAGCTGCTCCAGCACCTTCAACGCCGCCAGGCGGGTGACGGTACCTTCAGCCAGCTCCTCCCCGGAGCAGGCGACGATCCCAACTTTCTTCTTCGGCAGGTCAGGCATGCGTGCCCCCTTTGCCGTCGCCCGCATACGCGTCGATCGTGGGCGCCACTTCCTCCGCCAGGGCATTCGCCAGTTTCAGCCCGCCTTCATTCAGTTGGCCGATCCCCTGCGGTTTGAACTCCTTGTGGCGCCGGTAGACCTCCAGGACATCGATCTCCTGCACGACGGTGCCGCCGCTCTGCTTGACCATCTTGCTGGCGCAGGCCAGCTTGCAGCCGTCGATGGTGACCGCCGGGTTGTTGGCAACCCGTGCACGCGCGCTTTCATCCCCCAGCACCAGCATGGACAGCGCCACCAGTTGGGTGGCTTCAGGGCGCAGGTCCTCGGTGAGGACGTAAGCCGCCTCCCGGCTGACCGCGCCGTAGGTTTTCCCGATCCCGCTGCACGGGACGATGACCACTTTGGGACCAGCCTTCAAGCCTGCCATTATTTACGCACCTCCAGCTCTGCATCCTGTTTCATTTTCGCAAAATAGGCCTGCGGGTCCAGCAGCCTGGCCTGGTCGGCCTGCCAATCCCTCGGCTCGAGTACGGCCAGCCAGCCAGCTTCGTAAGGATCCTGGTTGATGGCCTCCGGGGCGCTGGACATGCCTGGATTGACCTGGATGACCAGGCCGGTCACCGGGGAGGGCAGGCTGATATTGACCTTGATGGTCTCAATCGTCGCCAGCTCTTCATCATAGGCGACCACGCTTCCCACCGGTTTGACATCGGCAAAGGCCACATCCCCGTTATGCTGCTGGACGAAATCCGACACGCCAATGCGCACGCGCTGGCCCTCGGCCTTCGCCCAGACCCCCTCGGCGCTGTACAGCCGGTCGGTCGCCACCTTGAAGGTGAACTTGTCCACCGTCGTTTCAAGATATTCTGTCATCTCATTCCCTTCGTTGCCTTACTTGCAAACTTCCATGGATCGTCCCGAAGGTTTTCCGCAAAAGCCCGTTGTCTTTCGGCCCAACCTTCGGGACGGTGCTTCCTTTACTACTTGCAGCCTTCGCCGCATTGGCTGCGGCAGTTGGGACAGTCGCAGGCCGAGGAGGGCGAGATCTCAGGCAGGGTCACATTCTGGATCCCGGCAACCTGGTGGAGTACGTCCAGCAGGCGCGGGTCGGCCAGGCGGTAGAAAATGAACCGGCTTTCGCGCCGGTCCGTGACCAGGCCGGCCTCGCGCAGCGCCATCAGGTGCTGTGACAGGTGCGCCTGGCGCAGGCCGAGCATGGCCTCCAGGTGGCAGACGCATGCTTCGCCCGTCCCGATAGCCAGCAGGATCTGCAATCGGGCCGGCTGGCCGATGATCTGCAGCAGGTTGGTGATCTGATCGATGGAGGATATATTCGTCATGGCGAATATATTATCACCTGTCCACTTTCCCGGTTTAGTGTGGAATGTCACCCCCTGTGGGGCGGGATGTCACGAGAAGACCGAAAGACCTCCGAGGTCTTGCCCTCTCAAAGACCCTAAGAGAGCCTAACACGTGTGCCTGCCGCCTCGCACCGGCGTGCCGCCGGTGTTCGCGGCACGAACGGTGCTGCACACCTGTACCTGCGGTACTGGCGCAGGCAGTGCAGGCAAAACTGCTCTCGCCGCCGTTCGCGCAGCATCCCCGCCTGCACCCGAAAGGGCGGAGCGAAGCGTAGGGGACCTCGGCGGCGAGGATGCCCCTTCGGGGTACCCTGAAAGTCCACAGGACAGGCAGGCGCCGCCCGGAGCGGAGTTTGTTAGTGGCGTTAAAGACCTGCTAAAGACCTTTGGGTCTGCACCAGCCATTGAGGGCAACCTATTCGGCATGCTCCAGGGGATCCAACCCGCTCAATTCGAAAACGTGATCAACCTGCTGGCCAATGAGCTGGCTTCGAGTTCGGATCCGTTCGTACTGGTCCTGGACGATCTCCACATGCTCCATTCTGAAACGGTCTTGAAAATGCTGTCTTATCTCCTGGAGCACATGCCGTCCCGGATGCACCTGGCAATCCTGACCCGGGCCGATCCTCCGCTGCCGTTTGCCCGCCTGCGCGCTCACGGCCAGCCGCTGGATTTCCGGGCCGATCATCTACGTTTAACACAACCCGAGATCGCCGCCTTTTTAAACGAGGCAATGGGGTTGCGCCTGTCTGCCAGCGATCTTTCCGCGAAGGAGAAGCGGAAGGAGGGCTAGATCGCCAGCCTGCAACTGGCAGCCCTTTCGATGCAGGGCAGCCAGGACATCCATGCCCAATCTTTGCAGATGGCAGTCCGTCCGGATGGGCAAAGATCGCCATTGGCTGCAAATATCCTGGATGGCATGGGAAGACTGGCCTTTGAGTGGGACCGGCTGGACGATGCAGAGTAAAACATTCGCCAGTACATGGAGCAGAGCCGGACCTGGGTGGATATCGACCAGCTGGCGTATGTCTGAGCAATGCAGGCGTGGACCCCAGAGCAGCCCGGTCCGTAGAGCCGACTTAATGTGAACGCGCTTGCTTTCCTTTTCTTTTCGCCTCGCAACCTTTGCGCAGAACTTCAAGAGCATTCGAAGCCTCCGGCGCGATCACAGCAGTAAATCGCATATGTGCCTCCAGCCGGGTATTGGCTTTTGGGACCCACTCGCGTTTTCCATCTGAACAACGCACCAGGATACATCCGGCGGGAAGCCCGAGGGAACGCACTTCGCGGCCGGCAAACGGCGCATCCGTTTGGACGGTGAAGTCCACCACCACGGGCTTTTCCAGGAGATACTTATCGCCTCCCCGTTTCAAGTCTCGTTCCAGCAACGCCTCATAGATCGGCAACTCCTTAAGGAATTCAGCCACTGCGTATGCGCAGAAACAGGCCACCAGCAAGGGGAGCATTTGGGAATAACTGCCGGTCATTTCCACGATGAGCATAATCCCTGTCAGTGGAGCGCGCACGATCGCCGCGAAATAGGCCGCCATGCCCACCACCGCGAAAACGGCCGGAGTCGGTACGATCGCCGGTAGGAGAAGGTGGGCGATCTGCCCGGTAGCCAAACCCAGCAAGGCTCCCAGGACAAGCAGGGGCGCAAAAATGCCGCCAGGAACGCCGCTGCCATAATTGGTGGTGGTCAGCAAAAAACGAATTACAAAGAAGAGCGGGATGACCGCCAGAAGCAGATTGCCCTTTAATGTAGTCTCTGCCAGGGCGTTCCCGCTGCCGATCAATTGGGGCGAGAACCAGCCAACCAGACCGACAACTGCGCCGGTGAGCGCGGCCGCCGGGAGAACAAATCGCCCGGGGAGGCGTGCATAGAGACGAATGGCGGTCAGTAGACCACGATTGAAAAGGACGCCCAATAACCCTGCCAATATCCCCAGCAGGGCAAAGATTGGCAGGGAGGTCAGCGGGAGCATCGGGTAACCCGGGACAGTAAAGATCGGGAACTGGCCGGCACCGATCCGCACGACGATATCTGCAATCGCCGCAGCCACGAAAACCGCCCCAAACACGATCGGTTGAAAGTCGCGGCGTACTTCTTCAAGTACAAATATCAGGCCGGAAAGCGGGGCGTTAAAAGCTGCGGCCAGCCCGGCGCCTGCCCCGGCTGAAATCAAGGTCAGACGTTCGCGTGGTGACACCTTCAGCCAATCGGCGATGGCGGCGCCCACCGCGCCACCCATCTGGACGGTGGGGCCTTCCCGTCCCAGCGCCATGCCGCTCCCAATGGACAGGATGCCCCCAAAGAATTTGACCGGCAGGAGGCGTTTCCATTCAAGTGTGCGGAAGCGGTGCAGAACGGCTTCCAGATGCGGGATGCCGCTGCCGCTGGCTTCGGGGGCGAAGCGCCGGGTGAGCGCCACCGAGAGCCATGCCCCCAGGGCGCCGAACAGGATCGGGAAGATCCAGCCCCACAACGGCATGCGCTGTGCCCAGTCGATCAAGCCATTCCGCAATGCATCCGCGCCGGTCAATACTGCCCGGAAAAACAGCACCACCATGCCAGAACAAAGTCCAACGAGGGCAGCCCGGGGAAAGACCCTGCGGCGAAGCTGCCGGATATCCAGGTATTCCTGGATCTCTGACCGTTCGGCCAGGTTCCCGTCACCTGAAGCCGGGGCGGGTTTTTTATGGGATCTATTTTTTAATCTGGTCAGAAGAGAGGTTATCCAGGTCATTTTGACTTGGCCTAAAGAATAATTGTGTTGAACAATGAATTATTCCGAAAAATTGGAAAAATCGATTTAGTTTATCATAATCGTGGCGCGCTTCTGCGCCACTCCAGGACTAGGTCAGGGCATTCGCAAGGTCACACATTTGTAATTTTGTGTCATTGACGGAATCGTCCCGAAGGTTTTCTACAAACGCCGGGAACTGCTCGGTCCAACCTTCGGGACGTTGCTCACACCGGGGGATTGCTTCGCCTGCACTTGCAGCACCGTTCGTGCCGCGAGAACCGGCGGCTCGCCGGTGGGAGACGGCAGGTGCATGCGCTGGGACCCCGAAAGGAGGCAGGGCAGGCGAACACCCTCCTCGCAATAACATACCGACATTTGCCCGAAGAGTGACAGGCGAGAAAAGGGCGTAAAAAGGTTATTGGGAGGGGTATTGAACCGCGGAACAAAAGAGGAACAATACCCCTCCCCCCGGAAGAGGACTGGGACGGCAGCGCCGGCCGGCATTTTGCAGGTGGAAATGTGGAAAGAGGCAAAATGGTGGGAACTTTCAGGTTTTAAGGTGCAAGAAAAAGCGGCAAGAGACACCTGGAGATGATCTCAATGCACCATAAACATAAAACAAATGTTCTAATCTGTCAAGCCCCCACGGAGAATTGAGAGTAGCGCAAAAGCGCCTGCTCGCAATGACATTCGGCGAGAGGATTGCTTCGTTTGCTGGAGTATGCTCCTAATGACATTGCCGGAACATTGGATTCCGTAAATCAAGCGGCGAAGAATGCACCACCTTTCATCCGGGTCTCTATGAGGCGACGATGATCTCACCATCGGATGTCTCTAATTTGATATATTGGGCAATGCCGCTTGCTCGCATCCAATCCCGGTAGCGCTGTGCTCCCACCTTACCCAGCTCGGGGTTCTCCCATTCGGCAACTGCCACAGTGGTGTGGTTGTCCGCCACCATCAGCCGGTAGCGGATAAACCCGGGCTGGTTACGGAAGACTCGTAGCCCATCTGTCGCGATCTTGTGATATGCCTCCTGTGCTTCCGGAGAGTTTGTGTCGACCGTCCATTTGGCGAATGTAACCCGCAAGTATGCCATTTGATTTGCCTCTCACTTTCTATACGAACATGGCTTTTCTGATAAAGACGATTTTATTATACCAAGATCAAATCGGGATAGTTTATCGAAGAACGATTTTGAGCCTGTTGCAAATGACTTTCTTAGGGAACAATCAGTTTTGTGAGCGCATTGACAAGCCATTGCTTGTACTTGTCAACCGGCCAGCCGCGCTCCGCCACCAACAAGGTGTAAACTTCCGCGCTGCTGACCGCCCAGACTGTATCCGCGGCGCTCTCCAGGGTCAGGCCGTCCTGCAAAGGCCCGTTGGATAACAGGGCCCTGATAAATACCTGCAGCGCTTCCGCCCGTTCATTCAGCAATCTTTGAAGCATCCCGGCGATATCCGCTTCGGTCTTTGCAGCAGCATGCATCACCTCGAAGAGCGGCGCCACCCGCCCCATGATCTCCGCCATATCCCTGGAAAACAACTGGACCTGGCGGACCTGGTCTTTTTCACGCATCACGGCCAGCGGGCCCTGGCGCTGTAATAGCGGGGTTGGATCATCGTCGCCAACCAGCGAAACGCTGATCAGGCTGGATAGGATCGCTTTTTTGTTTCCAAAAACAGCATACACGGTCTCGACCGCCACGCCAGCTTCCCGGGCGATCAACTCCATGGTCGCCCCGGAGTAACCGCGTGCGATGAATAATTTCCTGGCAGCCTCAATGATCTCGTGCCGGGTCTGGTGTGACTGCGCTGTGCGGCGGCTTGAGTGATAGGTTCGTTTAGATGAAATCCTGGTATCCATAGTAACTTGACAATATATATCTTATTTAGTATATTATATCATATTAGTGGTACTTTATTCAATATATCCTGGCTGTATTCAACCATGATTCAATGGTCATAGAAAAAAGGGCGATTGCAGCCAATGGAAGGAGCGAAAATGGACACAGATCAGGCAAAGGATTTATCAGATAAGAAGGTCCAGTTTGACACCATCGTTATTGGCGGCGGGCAGGCAGGCCTGGCTGCCGGATATTATCTCAAGCGAGGCGGGAAGGATTTCATCATCCTGGAGAAAAACCCGCGCACCGGCGATTCATGGCGCAGCCGTTGGGACAGCCTGCGGCTGTTTACGCCCAGCCAGTTTAACGGCCTGCCGGGAAAGCCATTCCCCTCCCCCGCCAACACCTTTCCCAGCAAGAACGAGGTGGCGGATTACCTGGAAGGATATGCCGCGCAGTTCGATCTGCCAGTGGCGCACGGGATGGAAGTCGCGGCTCTCAGCCGGAATCATAACGGATACGAGGTAACCACAAGCAAATCCAGGTTGCATGCCAAAAATGTGATCATAGCTTCCGGGCCATACCAATCGCCCTCTTCTCCAGCCTTTGCGAGCGAGCTCGCCCCGGACATCTTTCAACTGCACTCGAGCGCGTATCTCAACCCGGGACAAATCCCGGCCAAGTCTGTGATGATTGTCGGGGCGGGCAATTCAGGTGCCGAGATCGCGCTGGAACTTGTCAAGGCTGGCAGGCAGGTCTGGCTGGCAGGCCGGGACGTTGGGCGTATTCCGATCAACACCCCGTTGGGCAAGGCATTTCACGGCCGGCCAATGTGGTGGTTTATGCGCCATGTACTAAGCGTTAATACTCCGATTGGTCGAAGGATGAGGCCACGCATACAGCAGCATGGCGGCCCACTCGGTCGTGCCCGGCGCCAGGAAATTGAGCAGGCCGGCGTGGAGCTTACAGCACGCGTGCGTGGGATCCAATCCGGCCAGCCGGAGATCGAAGGCGGGCGGCTCCTGCCGGTGGAAGGCGTGATCTGGGCGACCGGCTTTCACCCGGATTACCGCTGGATCAACCTGCCGGTCTTCGATGAACACGGTTTCCCCCGGCACTGGCGCGGGGTCGTCCAGCAGGCACCCGGGCTGTACTTTGTCGGCCTGATCTTTCAGACCGCCCTGAGCTCATCGCTGCTGGGAGGAGTGGGGGCGGATGCAGCTTACATCGTCAAGAAGATCAGTCATAATACAAACAGCGATTAATGAGTTCGTTTAGTTAATTACGGCGCAGGCACAGACAGGCCAAATCACCTGTCCGTGTTCCCGTTTTCTGGCCGACTGAGCAGAAAAGCCAATCCGCAACATGCGTGGACCCCAGGGCAGCCCGGGCCTATTCTCAACCCCGGGGCCCACGCCCTCGAGTCGTTAGAGGTCCTTGATTAGAGTCGCCAGCAGCAATAAGGCGAGCCCGACAGTCATGAGCCAGAATGCGTATGGGCTCAGCGCGGCAATAACGCTAAAGTGACCGAGCAGCCCAAGCACGCCTAGGATTAAAGCGATCCACCAGGTGATCACCTTCGGAGGAGTAAGTTTCATTTTTGCATCTCCTTTCTGGATATCTCTTCGAATGGGTTCCGACATTTTGCCCGGGTGTGGCAGGGTCGGAGAACCTGCCGGTGGAGTCATGCCGGCAGCTACATTCTACTGGTTTCGGCCGCGACGCCAGGAATCTTCGCCGGTTCTGATTCACACAGTCTATGATCACGATGTCGCGCCTGGTTTGTTACCACCGAAACCGCCTCAACAAGAATTATTTTCAAATAATCTGTTCACTGGGTTGGCTTCGTTCTGCCCATCCAGGCCAGGCTCTTGAATTCGCCGAAGTGTTCCCGGAAGATCCGGTAGTACATCAGCTCCTCCTTGCTGTGTAGTACCCAGCCGTTCGGCAGGTCCTTTTCGCGTTCAAAATCCGCCGTGGAGACGTGCTCGTCGGCGTGATTAGTCAGGAGCTCGCCCACCCCCGTGCCTTGCCAGGCCATGTCCTTTGGCCGGTTGCGAATGCCATCCGGCAGTTTTCCGGAGGCCGCCTGCCGCAGGATCCACTTCTCTATTCCCTCCACGATCTTGAACCTGGCCGGGATCCGCAAGGCATAATCCAGCACATCCGCGTCCAGGTAACTGAGATGGGCGACCAGGCCGTGCGCACCAGCGCAGCGGTCCACCCGCTGCAGCGCCGTGTTGTGCAGTTCCTTGATATTCTCTCGCAGCAATGGAGCCAGGATTCCCACAGGGATTCTCTTCAGATATTCATACCCTGCAAAGAGTTCATCCGCCCCCTCGCCAGAAAACACCGCCGGCACAAACTGCGAGGATATTTTTGCAACGTAATAGTTAATGAGACTCGAACGCACCAACAGGGCGTCAAAGGACTCCAGGGAATAGATCACTTCTGGCAGGATGGCCAGGCAATCTTCAAAACGCACGATCACTTCATGGTGTTCGGATTGAATCTGCCCGGCAACGAGACGGGCGTATTCCAGGTCAGGCGCCTCAGGCAGGCCTCCAGAAAAGGTATGCAGCCGACTGACGTGCGGCCGTGCCAGAGCCGCCAGCAGGCTGGAATCCAGCCCGCCGGACAGCCAGACCCCGGCTTCGCTGCCGGTGAGGCGTTTCTCTACTGCCGTTTCCAGCTGGCGGCATAGATCCTGTGCAATCTGACCGGGCTCGGACTTCAGTAGGGGCTGGTAGGTGATCCATTCGTGGTGATGCAGTTGCTTCCCATCCAGAATGTTCCCGGGCGGCAATTCGTTCACATCCGAAGTTGCCTCCAGGAGTCCCTTCACCTCCGATGCAAAACAAAGTGACCCATCTGCGCTGCGTCCATAGTACAGCGGGGCAGCTCCAACCAGATCGCGCTTGAGCAGGAAACCATCTGCGCTGGCCCTGGCAAAATGGCCTCTGTCCACTTCATCGAGGGCGATCTTCGAGCGTTCGAGCAATTTTCCGGCGTCAGGCTGGGAGCCCGGCCACACCACCCCCAGCGTGCACGACTTGTCCTTAAGTACGTATCTCCCAGCCGGGCCGCGATGAGAGAGCTTATCCAACATACGGTTGACCAATTCAGTTTTATCTTTATTGGCTATTCCGGCAATGCCTGCCATGCTTCACCTCCTATTCTCGTACAATATTTGAGATGTACATGTCAGCCCGTCTACGCTCAAGCCACCGCTCCTGATCAAGGTGTCCACCAGCCGACGGATTCTGCCTGCCGGAGGGAATCTGATATACCTTCTCTATGGACACATTCACCCAGAACGACAGCTATTACGGTTTTGGTCATTGCGACTCCTTTTGAGTATTGGATAAAACCTTGGAAGATCTTCTACTCAATATCAATATACCCGTTACTCCTGATAAGACGGAAGCCAGCATGATGGCAATTTTTGAACCTTGCGCAATTTCTGTTTCACCAAAGGCGAGAATGGTAATGAAAATGGACATGGTGAATCCGATCCCGCCAAGAAAACCGGTGCCGAGCAGATAGCGGAAACCCAGCTTATCCGTGTATTTTGCGAGATTAGATTTAATCGCCAAAAGGGAGAAGAGCATAATGCCGAGCGGCTTGCCCAGGAACAGCCCAATAAAAATGCCGATCGTATTGAAAGTAACGATATTTCGCAGCAAATTCTCGGAAATGACGATCCCCGTGTTCGCCAGGGCAAAGATGGGCATGATCCCCAACGCCACCGGCAAGTTCAGGGCATGCTCCAGCCTGGCAGACGGCGCGGAAGGGCTGCCGCCCCGGAAGGGGATCGCAAAGGCCAGCAAAACGCCAGTGATGGCCGCGTGCACCCCAGACTGCAGCATCAGGTACCACATCAGCAATCCCAGCAGCAGGTAAACTGGGATGGAATTGACTCCACGCCGGTTCAGCAACAGCAGGAAAGCAAAAACCGCCAGTGCCAGCAAGAGATAGGTCAGTGAAAACCCTTCCGCATAAAACAACGCGATCACCAGCATGGCGCCCAAGTCATCAATGATGGCAAACGCAGCCAGGAATATTTTGATGGAAGCGGGCACCCGGTTGCCAAGCAAAGCCAGCGCGCCCAGCGCAAAAGCAATATCGGTTGCCATCGGGATTCCAAAACCATTTTGAGTCGCTGTCCCGCGGTTGAGAACCAGGTAGATCAGGGCCGGGGTGAGCATGCCTCCCAGGGCGGCAAAAATGGGCAGGGAGGCGTTTTTCAGGTTGGCGAGCTCGCCGCAGTAAATCTCCCGCTCGATCTCAAGACCGATCAGCAGGAAAAAAACTGCCATAAAGCCGTCATTGATCCAATGCAGCAGATCGTATTTTAAGTGAACCAAGCCCAGGTCAAAACCCACCTGGAGGTGCCATAAATCCAGGAAACTCTTCCCAAAGGGGGAATTGGCAACCAGCATAGCCGCGACGGCGCTCAGGATCAGGATGACGCCCGAAATCCGTTCGTCATTAAAGAACTCAAGGAAAAGTGCACTCAGTCTCATTCTCATCGTTCCGAAAATCCTCCTTTAGGCCGGCGTCATGACCGGAACTGGCTGGGCATGCTCTTTTTTCCTGGAGGCAAAGGCCGGGTGCCGGTGGGCGGCCAGGTTGATCAGCATACTGCCAAACTGCCCGAATGAATAACCGGCCAATCCGGCGGATAGAGTCATGCTTGTGTCCGGGCTGATATCAGCATTCGGGTTTACATCCAGCACATAAAAAGTGCCGTTTCGCTGACGGATATCCAGCCGGGCGTAATCCCGGCAATCGGTCGCCCGATAGGCTGCGATGGCTATTTCTTCCAATTTAAGCTTTTCCTCTGCGGAAAGAGTAGCCGGCAGGCGCAGTTGGATCATCTGGTAATCAGCAGAGGCCGGGGCGAATTTTGAATCATAGGTGCACAGCCTGCCATTATCCTCGCGGATGGCCGAAAAGTCCATTTCAGCAATGGGGAGTACCTTTAATCTGCCGTTCCCGACCACGCTCACGTGGAATTCACGACCGTCGATGAAGTCTTCGACCAGCACGGGCTGGGTAAAGGTTTCGATCACTTTCACAACCCGGTTCGATAATTCCTGGCGGGTATGGACGACTGCTTCATGCGTGATCCCAAAGCTGCAATGTTCATGGGCCGGCTTGACGATGGCGGGAAAACAATCCCAATCCAGGTTATCAACCGACTCGTACACCCGCCAGCGGGGAGTGGGAATGGCACGCTTGCTGAAACATGCCTTGACTGCCGGCTTGTCGTGGCTGAAAGCAAGGGCACGCGAACCTGCGCCTGTGAAAATAAAACCAAGCCTTTCCAATTCGCGCGCCACCAGGTGACCACTGCGAGGGATCCCCGGAACTTCTTCGCACCAGTTGAAGACGATCTGCCGGGCGGGGTCACAGCCAGACATAGCCTGCTCGAGATTATCCTCTTCCAGGCAAATGGTCTGCGTGGGATGACCAACTGTCGTCAACCCTGTAGCCAGGGTTTTTGTCAGGTTCAGGATCTCGTCCACATCGGCCGGCGGCCAGGAACGGTCCAGGTTGTAGAGCAGGATCACAGGCAGGTCAGCGGGGGCATGCTTCATGGAATTTCCTTTTTTTGCGCATGAGTGAGTACAGTTATCTCTTTCCTTTAAGACCGATGGCTTGGAGCAATTGCTTGGACTGCCGAGGATGGAATATGCCTTCACTGGCCGTGCGGGCTTCCTCAACCGTGTAGAAAACGTGTGGGTGATTGGCCCGCAGAAGTCGGGCGATATCACCCAATTCCTTGCGTTTGATCACCGTGTATATGACTTTAACCGGACCGGTGGCTCCTTGAGCGTCGAAAAACGTGACTCCGTAGCCGGCCTCTTTCAGGCACCGCACCAGTTCGTCGGTCTCTCCGGAAACAATTGCCCGGACCACGAGCGTGCCTATCGCCAGGCGCTTCTCGATCAGCATGCCAACATAGGTACCAGTTGCGAACCCGGCCGCGTAGGCCAGATACCCGACAATATTCGAGAGATTCTGAACCAAATGGCTGATGACCACGATCCAGATGAACACTTCCACAAAACCCAGCAGGGGCGGCAACAGGCGTTTGCCTTTGCCAATGAAGTTAATCCGCAGGGTGCCAAGAGAGACATCCAGGATGCGGGCAAAGAAGACCAGGAAGGGCAGAGACCAGTTGATTTCATTCATTTCAGCCACCTTGTTTCTTATAATTATTTAAGAACTGTCATGCAGTCGGGCGCTAAGGAGTTTCAGGGAAGAATGATCACGTATTCTGCCGGCACCCAACCCACTCGATCATCCGCGCGGCGGATCTCCAGCCAGGCCTGCCCGTTGATCACCTCGCGCCGGTAAAGGATATGGATCGCCGAACCTTCGGATATAGTGCCAATGACTTCTCCGGCGGGTGTATCGAAGAGGTATACTCCCAGGCCGCCCGTGTTGGCGATAAAAGCCAGAACCGGGGTTGCCGTGAAGGTGGGTGTGGATGTGAATGTCCGTGTGGGTGTGTTCGTTATCGTTGCGGTCGGGGCGTTCGTTGAAGTCGGTGTATTCGTTGGAGTGGGCGAGAGAACCCAGGTAGGTGTCAATGTGGGGGGCACGAGCGGGTCGAGTTTGGTTGTGGGAACGACGATCAATTGGAGTGCCAGCGTTCGTTGCAGCCGGGCGGCGATGGCGCTCTGCAAGGTCACTACTTGATCATAGTCGGGCTGGCGCGAGGTCCGGATGGTGACGAGCAATTGCATCGTTGAATCAGTAGTATCGATATTCACATTAACAAGCTGGGCATCCGGCAGGCTGGCAAGTTCGGCAGTGATTGCCTTTCGAACTTCCTGATCCAGTCGTGCCTGTTTCACCACCTGGAGTGTAAGCACAATCAGGGGTACGGTAACAAGTAATGTCAGGGTTGCAGAGATAAACAGGCTTCTGGGGATATGATGCCAGGTATTTTCCAAATGCCGGGGGCGAAAACCCATTGCGACGAACACCATGATCCCGGCAAAAGAGATGGCTGCCAGGTTGGTGATGAAGAGCAGTAAGGCACCCAGAGCAACACCCGCGTTCCCCAATGCGATCCCAATTCCGGCGGTACAGAGCGGCGGCATGAGCGCCGTGGCAATTGCCACCCCCGGCAGGGCAGCGGATAGACGCGGCTGCGCCAGGGCATACGCGGCAGCTGCGCCTCCTGCCAGGCCGATCCCCAGGTCGAACGGGGACGGATGCGTCCGGGCAATGATCTCGCCGGGCAATACTTTGAAGATATCCAGGGGAAGCCAGCCCGCGATCAATCCCAATATTGCAGAGAGAACAACAGCCAGTACACTTCCTTCTACCAGGGCTATGACCGCGTTTCGAAACATGCGCTGTTCGCCCGCCACCGACGCCAACGACAATCCCAGGATCGGGCTCATCAGCGGAGCCACCAGCATGGCCCCGATGATGACGGCCACCGAATTGGTGATCAGACCGAAGGTGGCAATGCTGCAGGAAAGTAGCACCAACAGGAAGTAATCGAAGCCGGGGGAAGATGCCTGGCTCAGTTCTTCCAGAACGTCCTGTTTGCGTTCGCTTTCGAGAGGTTGCAGCCACTTACTGAGCATGATTTTCCTATCTATTCTGTCAGCGCGGGAACAGTGGGAATACCAGGATATACAGAATAGTTGCCACCGCGCAGGTTGCCAGCATGACCGGCAAACCGCGCTTGTTCCATAGTTTCGCCGAGATGGGCGTGCGCGTCTTCTCTGAAAGAGTGGCGACCACGATATTGGCCGTGGAGCCAATAATGGTGCCGTTGCCGCCAAAACCGGCCCCAAATGCCAGCGCCCACCACAAGGGTCCGATATCCACACCGGCGGCGCCCAACCCCTGGATGACCGGGATCATGGCGATGGTAATCGGAATATTGTCCACCACCGCAGAAAGTCCGGCCACCACCCAGATGACGATTACGCCAAACCAGACCGGCGGGATGGCATTCAGCCCTTCGAGCAACCGCACCAGGCTTCCGAATACACCCGCAGCATCCACGCCGCCCACAATTATGAACAAGGCTGCGAAGAAGAATAGGACGCTCCACTCAATCTGCTCCAGGGTTTTTTTAACATCCGGTCGCACCCAGACCAGCGCTACTCCTGCCGCGCTCAATGCAACCAGGGCTGGACTGATATTTAATAAGTGAGAAATGGAGAATAACAGGATGGCCGCGCCCAATACAATCAGCACTTTTAGAGCGGTTTTTCGATCATGCAACGCCTCGGCTGGATCCAGGCGCATCAAGGTTTTCATCTTGCGCGGTCGCACAGCCAGCTCGCGCCGGAAAAGAAAACGCAAGAGCAGTAAGGTCGTCAGTAATACGACAACGACAATCGGTAGAGAGAAAATAAGAAAATCAATGAAGGTAAGCCCGGCGGCAGAGCCGATAATGATATTGGGAGGGTCGCCGATCAGGGTGGCCACCCCGCCGGTGTCAGAAAGCAGTGCTTCTGCCATCAGGAAGGGCGTTGGGCTGATGCCGAGGATCTCGCAGATCAGGATGGTCACCGGTGCGATCAGGATGATCGTGGTGACATTATTGAGAAACATCGAAACCACGGTCGTTACCGTGCCAAGCAGGACCAGCAGGCGTACAGGATGTCCTTTGGAAAACTTACCTGCCCAGACTGCCAGGCTTTCAAAAAACCCGGTCGGCTCCAGCAGGGCCACCAGGATCATCATCCCCAGGAGTAACCCGAGCGTGTTGAAATCCACCGCGGCCAGGGCTTGGGACTCCGAATAGAAACCGAGCAATTTCCCCATAATTACCATGAGAGCCGCACCGGCCATGCCAATGATCATGCGGTGGATCTTTTCAGAGAAGATCAATCCCAGGCTGACGAGGAATATCAGGCTGGATGAAACCGTGGCGAGCACCATCCCTCTATTCCTTTGACCACATCGAAAGGATTGCTGAGCCGATATCGACCAGTGAGACAATTCCAACCAATTCTCCGTTGGCGGCTGTCACTGGCAGATCATTAAGATCGTTTTGAAGCATGCTGGCATACGCACGCAGCAAGCCGTAATCTTCTTTGATGGTCATGACTGGCTGCATGATGGTGACGACTGATTTGGCAAGCTGCTTGTGGGTCGGCCGGGTCGTTTCGACAGCCCCGAAATCGTGCACGAAATCAAAGTCTTCGACCAGATGAATGAAATCGGGCATTTCCAGTTCAAGCAGGTCATTCAATCGGACCACGCCGACCGGCTTATCCTGCTCATCCACAATTGGCAGGATCCCCACGTGCTTTTCGACCATCACTGCCGCCGCTTCTCCGATCGTTGTCTTTTTTGGTATGGATACTACATTCTTTTTCATGGTATCTCTAATTTGCATATTGCCTCCAATTGCGAGCTCTAGGCTTGTTTATAAAGTTCTCCAGAGCTGAGTTTGTTCCCAGTTTATAAAAGTGGACGGCCGGCATTAACTTGCAGTGCCAGCCGTCCCAAGGAGAAAAGAGGATGTCAGGACGAGCTGTCACCTGTTGAGAGGCGTTTCAAGAGACTAGGGGTAAAGACGACACGGCGTTCCAGGGCAGGTTCATGTTTCAATTCGACGGCCAGTAAATTCACAAGCTTGCGGGCAATTTCATAAACAGGGATATCCAAAGTGGTCAGCGGAGGGTCGCTGTGGGCGGAGGCTGCAACGCCATCGAAGCCGGTCACAGCCACATCCTTTCCGATGTGTACACCCAGGTCGCGCAATGCATGCAGTGCACCAAAAGCCGTCTCGTCGTCGATGCACATGATGGCATCTGGCGGGTCAGGCAACCAGCACAAACGCTTGGTGGCCTGATAGCCGCTGGTGCCGGTCAGGTCACTGGTTTCTACCAGCTCAGGATCAGCAGCCAGGTGATTTTCCGCCAATCCATGGCGGTAGCCTGCCAGGCGCTCATTTTGAATGACAAGCTGATCTGGCCCGCCGATGAATGCGATCCGCCGGAAGCCGCGCTCCGACCAGATGGGCCACCATTCCGGCCATACTGGAGGCGTTGTCCACCTGCACACATGGGTAGTCGATACCGTCCAGGGAATGTCCCAAACCAACGAAGGGGACAGACTGTTTGGCGAGGAAACGCACCCGCCAATCATGCAGCTGGATGCGGTTTAAAATGAAGCCATCCACCTTGCGGGATTGTATCCAGTTGCGGTAGATGGTCTGTTCCGCTTCTGCACCGGGTGGGGCGATCGAGACCAGCAAATCGAATGGGTGCAGGGCGGTCTCATCGCCCAGGCCGGAAAGGAATTCCGAGAAGAACGGACCAGCAAAGCGGGGCGTTTCGGATGGCAGGATATAGCCAATCGCGTCTGCTTTTTGTCGGCGCAACTGGCGTGCCGCCCGGTTGGGGACATAACCCATCTTGCGGGCAGTATCAACCACACGCTGGCGAGTCTCTTCCGAGATATCTGAATACCCACCCAGAGCGCGCGAGACGGCGGCAATGGACAGGTTCAGCTTCTTGGCGATATCGCGGATGGTGATGGGCATGATATATCCTAGTAATTACTGAAACGTTTCAGTAATTCTACACTAGAGATATTTATTTGCCAAGCTTTTTGGAGAATTTTGCCCGAAAAGACGGTCGAAACCATCCACGAATGCGGACCACGAATGCACGAATATGCCTCTCCCCTCTCCGTTTCGGAGATCGCGAAGCACCGTGTACCCGGTACTCTCGGGTATCCCTGAGAAGCTTGTCCCCGACAGGCGACAGCGAAGGGAGCGGCCGGGGGTCTTGCCCCCCGACATGGGCGTGAGGTCATTCGTTAATTCGTGGATAATTCGCCGCCCGCCCCGCGCAGACGGGGTGGACGGTCTTTGCAGGTCACATTTTCAACGTGGAACCAAAGACCTCCGAGTTCTCCAAGAACTCGGAGGTCTGTGCAAACAAGACCTCGGAGGTCTTATCTCATATTATTTCCTGGCCGAGACCTGCACCGAGTAAATGGACAGGCCTTGCGCGCTTCCGGCGCTGGTGCTCCTACGGACGGTGATATCCGTAAACCCGGCCTGCCTGACCAGGTCCACGTATTCCTGTTCCGGCAGCGCCCCGGAAACACACTCCGACCAGCCCTGTGCGGATGCCCTGGCCTGGGGCAATACTGCTCCGCCAAAGACCATGTCATTCACTTCCAGCCGCCCGCCCTCCCGCAAGACCCGGTAGGCTTCCTGGAATACCTTTCCCTTGTCCTCGGTCAGGTTGATCACGCAATTCGAGATGATCACATCAATGATCGCATCCTTGACCGGTAGTTTTTCGGCAAAACCATGGCGGAATTTGACATTGGTATAAGCCGCCTTTTTTCGCAGCCTCCCGGGCGCGCTGCAGCATGGCAGGTGTCATGTCAATACCGTAGACGAAGCCGGTCGGACCCACCCGCCTGGCCGCCAGGAAAACATCGATGCCTCCGCCCGAGCCGATATCCAGCACCGTCTCGCCCTCCCGCAGGCCGGCCATGGCGAGCGGGTTCCCGCAGCCCAGCGAGATCTCAGCCGCCTCGGCAGGAATTTCGGCTTTCTCGTCGGCCGAGTAGTTGCTGTTCCAATCCACCTTCCCGATTTCATCCAGGGAAACCACGCCCGGCGAGCAGCAGCTTGAATTGCTGCAGCCGCAGCCTGTGCCAAGCGCCTGGGCGGCATAATTGGACTGTACCAGCTCATGTGCCTGGATCCGTTTTGTCCCTGCGGCCACGAAGATGCTGATATCCGCATGCTCCCCGGCCTTTTCCTGGCTGTCCGCCTGGCAGGATTGATCCGTGCAATCCACCGCCACGTTGACCAATCCGGCCTCTTCAAACCATTTGCGGATCTGTCCCCGCTCAAAGCCCTGCCAGGTATCCGCCATTTCCGTGCGCAGCCATTCATGATGATGTGCGTCCAGGTCGGTGATTACCAGCCGGCCTCCCGGCCGCAGGACACTGACCATTTCTTGGATGGAGGCGAATGGATCCGGGCAGTGGTGCAGGTACATGTTAGCGAAGACCGCATCGAGGCTGGCCTCCCTCAGGGGGATTGCCAGTCCATCCGCCAGGTGGTATTCCACGTTCTGGAATTGTTCCAGGTTCTTTTTCGCCACTTCAAGCATCCCGGGCGAGTCATCCAGCACATGCACTTTCTGCACCAGCGGGCCAGGCCGGAAGCCATGAAGCCCGTTCCCGCGCCGACGTCTGCAACGACCATGTCCGGGTGCAGGTAGGCTTTACGGATGGCGGCCTCACGCACGGCTTCGTTGAAGTAGCCGGAACGCAGCTCGTCCCACTGCCCGGCCACTTTATCGAAATAAGGGGCGGATGGATTGGTGGTAGTCATTTATGTCTCCTTTGTAAATGTCATTGCGAGGAGGGTGTTCTTCCCGATGAAGCAATCCCCTCATTTGCCGGGAGATTGCTTCGCACACCGTCCAGCGGTCGGTGCAGAGAAGTACGCTCGCAATGACATGCTATAGATTTTAAAGCCTTCCTCAACTTCTACTTTTCACAATCCGGGCAGCAGCATTCCGGCGAGGGCGCCAACTCCGGCAGGGTCACATGCTGCATTTCCGCCGCCTGTCGTACCAGGCTCAGCAGGGCCGGATTGCGCAGCCGGTAGTGGATGTAGCGTCCCTCGCGCCGGTCCGAGACGATCCCGCCCTCACGCAGCGCCATCAGGTGCTGGGAGAGGGTCGCCTGCCTGAGACCCAGCATGGCTTCAAGGTGACAGACGCAGGTCTCGCCCTCACCGATCGCCAGCAGGATCTGGATGCGGGCTGCGGGGCCGATGGTCCAGATGAGTAGAGCTCGTCAAGTTGAAAACGTGACCAGTAATTGCCACCAGGATACAGCGGGAATGACTGCCGTTTTGGTAAATTCCTTTCACCCTTCTTGAAGAATCTCCAGCTTCATCACCTTAAAGACCTCATCCGCCCGGTACAGGCGGTTGCGCTTTCGTCCCGTCAATTCACGCAGGATGCCAGTGTCTTCAAGTACATCCACGTAGCGCTGGGCGGTTTTGAAATCGGCCAGGTTCAGCCCTGCTTGCAGCCCGCGCACGCTGAAAATGGGATTGCCGATCAGGAAATCCACCACCTCCGACAAGCGCTTTGCCGCCCGCCGGCCCGCCAATTGCCTGCGGTAGCGCTCGCGCAGTTGCTGCAGGTCCTGCACGCGCATGGCAGCCTGGCGAGATTGATCGCCCACCCCGGTCAGAAAGAAACGCAGCCAGCCTTCCCAATCTCCACGCTGGCTGACAGCCAGCAAGCGCTCATAATACTCGCTGCGCTTGCGCTCGAAAAAGGCGCTCAGGTACAAGAGCGGGCGGGGGAGCAATCCCCATTGGCACAAAAGGAGCGAAATCAGCAGCCGCCCCACCCGTCCATTCCCATCCAGGAAGGGATGGATGGCCTCGAATTGATAATGGATGAGACTGATGCGGGTCAAGGCCGGCAGGTCGGATGGGGCGTGGATGAATTTCTCAAGGGCATCCAGCGCCATGCGCATCTCTCCCACCGGCGGGGGAACGTACGCGGCAGTTTCCAGGGTGCATCCGGCCGGCCCGATCCAGTTCTGGCTGCGCCTGAACTCCCCGGGTGTCATGACCTCCCCGCGCACCCCTTCCATCAAGCGTGCATGAAGCTCCCTGATCAGGCGCAGGCTGATGGGCAGGGTCTTTACCCGCTCCAATCCATATTCCAGGGCAAGCACGTAGTTGTACACTTCGCGGGCATCCGAAGCAGGTTCCAGGAATGAAAGCTGCTCTGCTTCATAGTAATACAGGTCCTCCAGGGTTGCCTGCGTCCCTTCGATGCGGGAGGAGACCACGGCTTCATTACGGATGAATGGTCGCGCCAGGATGTATGGATGGGGAAAGTCCCCTCCCGCCAGCGCCAGCCGCACAAGTTCGCGCTCAGCTTCGGAATGCAGGGCTACCAGCGCGCTCGACCATGCCAGGTCTGGAGGCAGGGGGTTGGGGAGGAATGACCAATATCCCTTGCTAGTTCTGACCAGGCGACCTGGTGCGGATTTGAAAAAGTCATCCGGATTCATGAATCAACTGCCAATAGCATGGTTTCTTATTGGCATTATACCATGCAAGTGCCAATAAGATTCGGCGTTATTGGCACTTGGTTCCATGGCAAACCTTGACCCTGGCAGCAGCAACAACCCATGGCCTGGCGGGGACAGGGTGCACGCCTAGTCAGGCCGATTTTTTCTGCGCCAGGATGTCTGGAATTGCCTGCGTGGCGAGGCTTTCCAACATCTTGCTGGTCAGACGCCTGTCAGATGGCAGGGCGGGGTAATCGTAGTAAAAAATGAACTCGCTGAAGCCAATCTCACTGTAGCGACCGATAAAGTCATGGAATGCATCCAGGGAAGCGAAAGGCTTATCTCCGGTCAGCCCAACCAGAAAGGAGCGGATGATCGTGGTTGGGTCGCGCCCGATCTGTGCGCAGTATTGTTCAAGTTGGTCACACCGCTCGCGCAGCGTTTGAAGGGTTTGTTGGGGGGACAGGTTCCAGCCGCCAAACGTGTTCCACACATCGGCATATTTCGCGGCGACTTTGAGTGTCGTTGGCCCGATGGCCGCGATGGTCAGGGGTGGGCGCGGTCGTTGAACGGTCGGCGGTACCATGCGCGCCTCCGTGACCGTGTAATAACGTCCATGGTAAGTTGTGATTTCGTTCCGCAGCATTTGGTCGACAATTTGGATCACTTCGCGGAAGCGCTGCACGCGCTCGGCGGTTTTCCAAACTTCAACCCCGGTCATGCGGTGGCTGGGATCGCGCTCGGTGGTTGCCCCTATACCCAGATTCAACCGCCCCCGGGAAATGTGATCCACGGTGAGGGCTTGTTTGGCGATCACAGCCGGGTTGCGATAAATGATATTCGTGACGAGTGTGCCAACACGGATCGTGCGCGTCTGTGCCGCCAATGCCGTGAGGACTGACCAGCCATCAAACCAGATTTTCTTTGGATTATCCCCATCCGCAAAGTGATCCGCCACCCAGAAACTGTCATAGCCAAGTGACTCGACCTTCAGGCAATTTTCCACCAGGGTGGCCCATGGCCTGTTTTGAAGCTGGATGATCCCGAATCGCAGGGTTGCATTCATGGCTGTTCCTTTCGAGAAAGATGGCCTGGAATTAATCCTCTCAGCGTTTTCGCCACCGCGCCTCTTCGAACGTCTCCCAGGTCTCGCGCCCCAGCCAGACCAGGAACACCAGGGCGGCGGCGGCCTCGGCCCACCACCAGCCCAACCAGGCATTCAAAATCAGGCCGACGAAAACCGTTCCTGCCATGGTGGCGCACGTGATCGAGTTGACCGCATCCCCGGCCAATGCCTGGCTGTGGATCCGCTTCGCTATGCGCCGCTTGCTGAAGGCCAGCCAGGGCATGATCAGCAGTGCCGCGGCGGATACCGCCATCCCCAGGGGGGAAGCCTCCGGTTGTGCGTGTGTCAGCAAACTGTCAATGGATGAGAGCAGCACGTAAATGCACAACACCGCCAGGCTGAGAGCCACGGCCCAGGTGGCCTTCCGTTCGGCCTCTTCAACCTTGTCCAGGCGTTCCTGGCGGCTTTCCACCCGCAGGCGCCAGAGCAGGAAACCTCCACTGATCAATTCGATCAGGCTGTCAATTCCGAAAGCGGTCAGCAGGAAACTTCCGGCCGCGATCCCCGCGGCGATGGAAACCCCCATTTCGATCACCATCCAGGCGATTGAAATGAGCTCGATCCGGATGCCCCGGTGTACCTGTTGTGCCTGCGCGCTATCCATCAATTTGACCTAGACTTAATAGTTGTGAAATTTTACCATTTATCAAAATTTATCCTTCCACCGGATCATTCCCGGCGGCTGAAATAGCCCGGCTGGTAAAAATCCACCCCGTTGGGAGACCCTAAGAGACTGTTTAAAAACTGATTCTTTACCACAGATAAACGCAGATGAAATAAGTCTCTTGTGGATAAACCAACTCCAAAGGCTTTTTTTATCAGCATAAATCCTTTTTATCCGCGTTCATCCGTGGTGAATTTTGACTTATTAAACAGTCTCTAAAGGTTTTTCAGGTGAAGGTGGAATTCGATTGGAACGGAAATATGCCGCCTGCCGGGATTTGGGTTCAATAAGAAAACCTTTAGGGTCTGCTAGCGTGGAGAATTCGGCGGCGTCCCCGCCGCCGGGGAAAGTACCACGCAGTGGCACGGCGACGGGAGCAGTTTTGCCTGCACTGCCTGCGCCACTGACGCCGCAGGTACAGGTGTGCCGCGGGCACACGTGTTAGTGGCTCTTAGGGTCTGCTAGCGTGGAGAATTCACCGTCCGCCCCGCGCAGACGTCATACATGGTGTAAGCGGGGTGGACGGTCTTTTTAGGTCATGTTTTCATGAGGGCTCAGGGTGTTGTTAAAGTCTGACTAAGATGTCATTGCGAGCGTTCTTCGCGAAGCAATCTCCGTATCTAGTCAGGGGATTGCTTCAGGCCGGAAGAACATCGGCCTTCGCAATGACATAAAAATTGGAGTTGTGCGACTTTGCAAACACCCTGTATGAGGGCTCATCTTATCTTGATATGGAGAGTTGATCGTTATATACTATCACTGAACCATTATCAGGTCCATTCTGTTAAACAACACAGGAGGCCTTCATGGAGACATCCGGGTCAAAAGGGGCAGGGAGCGGGACCCGCCAACCCTCCTGGGCGGACACCATGCGGGCGAATGATAAAAAAAGGAGAAGGACCACCCTCCTTATCGTGATTGGGGTTGTGGCTGCGATTGGCCTGTATTTCTTATCCGTCTACTGGCATCCCTTTTGGCGCTACCAGCCGGGCTATATCTCGGAGGCGCAATTTGGAGAGGCGGGTTGGCCGTTCACAGTACCCGAAGTGCGCGTGATCTGTCTGGGAGGTTCTCAAATGGCTCTGCTGACCAGGGCGGGTATGTTCGGAATAACCAGTGGAGCCATTGCCTTTGGTTATAAGAGTCTGGATGAGACGAATATATGGAAATACGATCCCAACGGCTGGCACCAGCGTCTCCCGGCGGACCAATTTTGGACCTATGTGAATACTTTATGTAAATAATGTGACAGTCACCTGGGAGGTGACTGTCACATAAGAACGGCAAGTCATTGCGAGCCGCCTTTTGGCGAAGCAATCTCCTGGCAAATTAGAGGATTGCTTCGTCGGGAAGTACACCCTCCTCGCAATGACATGCCTACATTATGTCATTGCGAGCGCACTTTGCGAAGCAATCTCCTGGCAAATTAGAGGATTGCTTCGTCGGGAAGTACACCCTCCTCGCAATGACATACTACATTTCAGGTTACTTCTCAGCCGTTGGCCACGCGCGTGGACAGCCAGTACAGCATGATCAGGCCAAACAGCATGACCACCAGCAGCACCGGGATGGCTTCCAGGGTAAAGCGCTGGGCCAGGAAGCCCGCCAGCGCCGGCAGGACCGCCCCGCCGATGCCGGCGGCGCTCATCTGGATGCCGATGGTGTTGGCGGCGTGATGTTCTCCCACCCGCAGGCTGGTGCTGGAGACCAGCCCCGGGAAGATCGGCGCCATACCCAGGCCCACCACGAACACACCCAGCACCCCCACCAGCGGGAGCGGGTTCCACCAGAAGAGCAGCGAGCCGAACAGGCACAGCCCCATCGCGCTGTACAACAGGGTGGTGAGATGGAAGCGGTGCGCATACAGTCCGCCCAGGATGCGGCCGATGGTGAAGACCGCCCAGAACCCTCCCGCCCAGATCCCGGCGATCTGCGGGCTGATCCCCCGTCCCTCGGTGAAGAGCGTGTAGGTCCAGTTGCCCAGGGTCAGTTCCGCCCCGGTGTAAACCAGGAACAACAGGATGCCCAGCCAGGTCTGCGGAATGAGCAGGCTTTTCCAGACGGAGGTCTGGTAATCCATCAGGCCGGGCCCTTCCGCCTGGCCCTGCACGCTTGTCTCAGGGATTTTTCTGGGCGCCCGCCAGGCGGAATAGGTCAGCCAGAACACCACCGTCATCACGCCCATTAAGATGCCGAAGAAGCTGTAGCCCGGCCGCCAGGAGAAAAACCGGGACAGGCTGACGGTCATGATGAGCGGGCTGAGGGTGGCGCCCAGCCCGAAGAAGGCGTGCAGCCACTGCATCTCGCTTTCCCGGTATTCCGCCGCCATGTAGGTGTTCAACCCGGAGTCCAGGATGCCGCCGCCGAACCCGGACAGCAGTCCCAGCCCGACGATCACCCACCAGGCCGGGGCCAGGGCATAACCGAACGATGCCAGCGCGGAAAGGACGCTGGAGAAGATCAGCAGGGCGCCGATCCCCCAGCGGTTGATCATCCGGGCAATGAAAAAACTGGCCAGGAAGTAACCCACCGTGGAGGAGATCAACAGCGTCCCCATGGCGTCCAGGGGCTGGCTGAAGTCCGCCCGCATGGTCGGCCAGGCCACACCCAGCAGGCCCACCGGCAAACCGACCATGACGAAGGCGATATAGGCCAGGACCAGGACGTTGATCTTTGAACGCGGCGCTTTGGTGTGGTTGGATTGCATGAAATGGTTCCTATTCTGAGACCTGACAGGTCTCCGCAAGCTCTTGCACTCAGGAGTTCATGAGAGCCTAAAGACTCTGGTTAGTCAAGACACCTGATAGACCTGTCAGGTCTATTGTGTTCAAGACGGCTTTAACAGCCTGGCAAACTGTTCAAACGCCTGCGCCATGTCCAATTTATCCGGCGCGTACAGCCATTGGATCTGCAGCCCGTCCATCAGGGCGATCAAAAGGGCTGCCAGGTCCACCGCGGAAATATCCTTGCGGATCTCCCCCTGCTCCTGCAGGGCCGCGATCTGGGGGACGTATTCCTTCCGCAGGTTGCCATAACGCTTCAGGAAATATCCATGCCCGGGGTGCCCTGCGTCGATGCTCTCGGCGGCCAGCACAGTGAAAAGCTGCACCAATCCCGGCACGCTCTGGTTGTATTCCACCAGCGCCTGGAGAGCAGCCATGAGGCTGCCCGCCTGCCCGCCCTCGGACGGGTCGAAGCGTTCCCGATCCACGCGGTCGCGCTCGGCTAGCACGTCCATCAGCAGCTGCACTTTGCTGGGATAGTGATGCAGAAGGCCTGGCTCGGTCACGCCGGCCGCTCTGGCAATATCAGAAAGCCTGGCGGCGTGGTAGCCGTGCTGCCCAAAGAAGCGCATGGCCGCCATGATCAGCTGTTCTTTGCGCACCCGGGTGCGTTCGGCCTGGGTGCGTCGGGGTTTCGGATGATTGCTCATGCGGGCATTATATCACCCTTACCTACCTGGTATTAAGTAAGTGATGTGACAGTCACTTCCGCCTCGCGCCCGTGTAGGGGGTGGAAATGTCTGTCACATGTCCTATTGAAGGTTGCCATGCCTCATGTATCTCCTCCTCCTGACACTGCCGTCCGCAAAAATATATGCAGAATGGCAACACAATGCTAAACTTACAGGAGATCCGTCAAGATCATCACCTTGTTTGGGCGCAAATGATCCAAAATTATTTCGCCGTGGCATCCCGGCGAGCAGCCATCCAGGTGATTTCCCCAACCTGTCAAGGAGGTCAACATGGTCGAGTTCATTCAGGCCGATTTCTCAAAAGATCTCCAGCCTATTCGTGAACTCTCCGCCGGGTATCTGGAATGGGTTAATGCCAACCTCACCCGAAAGTTGGGCACTGGATTTGACCTGTCAGCCAAGGTCGCCGAGGATATGACGCATTTGCAGATGTTCTCCCCTCCAGATGGTCGCCTGCTTTTAGTATGGGTGGACTTTGCAGTTGCCGGCATGGGAGGTCTCCGGACCATTGGCGAAAAGACGGGAGAGATCAAACGCATGTATATCCGCCCGCAGTTCCGGGGCCAGGGGTTGGGCCGGAAATTGCTGTCCAATCTGGTGGACCAGTCCATCGCGACGGGTCACACTGTGCTCCGCCTGGATAGCGCCTGGTTCATGGAAACTGCTCATGCCATGTATCACGCTTTCGGCTTTAAAGAGATCGATCCATATCCCGAAAGCGAGATCCCCAACGAGATCCGTCAGCTCTGGCTTTTCATGGAGAAGGATCTGACCATATAAATGGATAAGTATGAAGGAGTTTAAGAGTATGTTCAAACCTTTGCGCTGCGCCGCGGCGGCCATGTGCCTGCTGTTCCTGTCCCTGTCGGCCTGCGGCAGTCCCGCCAAGGCGCTGCCCCACCCGAGCCAGTTTGCTTACAGTGCAGACCTCAACGGCAAGGCGGCCATCTACCTCATGAATGCCGATGGTTCCGGCAAGATTGCCCTGACGGACGGGAAGAATAATGACACGAACCCCCTCTGGAGCCCGGACGGGATGCAAATGGCCTTCCTGTCCGACCGGGAGGGGCACCCGGAGATCTACCTGATGGCCCCCGACGGCAGCGCTCAGACCCGCCTGACCTCCGACGGGCTGCAAAAGTTCTGGCTGCGCTGGAGCCCGGACGGCAAACAGATCGCTTTCCAGGATGCCAACACGTATCCCGTGGATGTGTACGCCGTAAATGTTGATGGGGCACCCCCGGTCAAGTTGGTCAGCGGGGCCGGGAACGTCCAGTTCACCACCTGGTCCCCCGACAGCCAGTGGCTGGCCTTCATCCAGGGCCAGACCGATGCCGGCACCCTGGCAGTTGTCAAGCGCGATGGCACCGGGCTGAAGGACCTGACCGACACGCCCGCCGTCATCCGTACATTTTTCTTTTCACCCGACAGCCGCAGCCTGCTGTTCAGCTCCGCCAGCCTGGCCAGCGCAGTGGATGACCAGGTCTACATTGTGAAGCTGGACGGCTCCGGGCTCAAGCAGTTGACCCAACCGCCCGGGCGAAACCTGCCCAGTTCCTGGCTGCCGAACGGCAAAGCCTTCATGTTCACCTCGGACCGGGACGGTACCCCGCAAAGTTACCGTATGAACGCCGATGGCTCAGGCCTGGTCAAGCTGACCAGCCTTCCGGCGGGGAGCACCCCGGGAACCTATTCGCCCGACGGCAGGCAGATCGCCTATGTCGTCTCGCAGCCGGACGGCAGCCGGGAGCTTTACGCCATGAATGCCGACGGTTCCAACCAGAGACAGATCACTTTCATCAAGCAGGTCATCTCGGTATTCTGGTGGTCGCCGGACGGGAAATATATCAGCATCAGCAGCAACCTGGATAAGAACTACAGCCCGATGAACTGGCGGACCTGGATCGTCAGCCTGGACGGCGCCACCCAGCGGGATGTGACCAAGGATGCCGGCATCGCCGCCCTGGCCTGGAGACCATGATACCTGAGACCTTGCGAAGGTTTATTACCTGCCAGGTGCCCACTTCAGGCGGGAATCCTGTTCTGATAAAACCTTCGCAAGGGTTGAAAGACCCTGCAAAGACCTGTCAGGTCTATCCTCATGATGAAAATCCCTCGCAAATCCTCCCGTGTCAAGGAAATCGTCTTTTATGCCCTGGGCGTGGTGCTCATCGCGGGATTCGTCCTGCTTTATTTCCCACGTTTTGTGGGCATTATAAAGTTCCCGCCCGTTATCCGCTGGCTTTGGGGTTTGAGTTTTCCTGGGATCAATGACGCCAAGATCCTGCCTCTGTCCGTGCGCACTTTTCTGGTTGGCAACTGGGCGACGATCTGGACCATTTTCGTGAACGCCGGGGTCTTCATCCTGTTCCTGGCATTCCTGCCGTACCGCGCCAGGGTGGAATGGCGTACCAAGAGCGTATTCAGCGCCTTCATTCTGGCCTTGATGGCAGAGATGTTTGGCATCCCGCTCCTGCTCTACATCCTGTCCCCATTGATGCGGATCAGTTATTATTGGAAACACCCGGGGGGTTGGCTCAACAACCCGCTTATCTTCGGTATTCCCGGCGCGATCACGGGAGCGTGGTTCACCCTGATCGGGATGGTGATCGTGTTCATTGGCTGGCACCAGATCCATCGCGGCAGCGGATTGGTCACAACCGGAATATATAAATATGTGCGCCATCCCCAATACACCGGGTTCTTCCTGGTCATGACCGGCTGGCTCTTACAGTGGGAGACCATGCTTACGCTGGTCATGTACCCGATCCTGGTGATCATGTATTATTTCCTGGCCCGCAGGGAGGAGACTGAACTGAAGCAGCAGTTCGGTGAGGCGTATCAAGCCTATCGCCAGAAAACGCCCATGTTCTGGCCTTTCCCAAGGATGTAAATGGAGACCTGTCAGATCTTTACAGGAGGTGAATGAAATGGATAATAAGCATATTTTCACCAAGATCCTGGCACTCGCCGGCACTATTCTGGCCTGGCTGCCGGTCGCCGCGCCGATTTTGTTCTCTGGTGCGCGACTCGGCCGCGGCGGTATGTTCCACATCGACTATCTCATGCCGGCGGAGCTTTTCCCGCTGGTGCTGGCCGGGGGCGGGCTGCTGCTCTGGGCGGCGCTGCGCTTGCCAGACCCTAAAGGTTTCCCTGTTCAATCATCCACCTCGCAGGCGGATGAACCAGGCAGCCCGGGCGATAAGGCTGCCAGAAAAACATTTGGTTCGCCTGACAATCCCAACGCTCCAGGCGGCGTCCCCGCCGCCGAGGACAGCGACGGGAGCAGTGAATGGCCTGCCAGAAAAACCTCTAGGGTCTCTCAAAGATTGATCATCTGGAGTCTTGGCGCGGCGGTTCTACTGCTGACCCTCATCATGGTGTTGCCGGAGGTCACCGGGCTGGCGGACGGCCGGATCGAACCAACTGGCTGGCAGTGGGCGCTGGTGCTGGGGATGCTGGTCGGCTACATCCTGGCGGTGATCGCCCTGGGCGTGGGTGGGGCGCTGCTGCTGCGGGATCTGTTCAAGACAAGACTTCCGAAGTCTCCGTGAAGCACCCCCGAAACGGAGTGAAGGGGGTAAAGACTTCGGAAGTCTGAGTTTGACCGTGAAAAGAGAATGCAGGGTTCCTTACGGCGTGCGGCTCATTAATAGATCAGCCAGTGACTTTTCCACTGCTTCAACGTTAGCCGGGGATGAAAGGGATTGGTCTGTGGTGACATTTCTCAAACCGAAGGAATACACGACGGCGCCCTTACGGATCATAAGCACCCTGATTAATCCCGAACCCCCTTTGTAGAACGCTTCATCACCCAACCCCGGAACATCCAACGGCGTATCGCCGCTTTCGATGCCGATCGCCCGCAATTGTTTTATGAAAGCGACGCTATCGCCGAAGCCGCCAAAAACACGCTGGGTATTAAACTCGAGGATCAAATTCTGGGTCTGGTACACGCACAGCGAGCCGTCTTTGGCTGGATCCCTGACTTCCACCACGGGTTCGCCCAGGATCTTGCCGACCTCGTCCTTGGAAAGCACGGTGCAGTTGGCGGCTGCAACGGCAGGTGCATTTGCCTCAGTTGGTTTTGACAGCGCGGTTGCGACTGGAGCGAGCGAGGCGACCGCCGGAGCAGTTGCATTTACAGGTGGAGTGGTGGCGGCCTGGCCGCAGGCGGCCATCAGGATTACGCCGGACAGGATTATCGCGAAAGATAACATTCTATTTTTTCTCATTTTTTCCTTTGTAATTCAGATTCGATTGAATGGATAAATACCCGGTTGTAATACAACTTATTGTACCACCTTTATCCAATTATATCTTCTTGAGGCTGAACCTGCCGGGTGGTGAATCAAAGCCCTTGACCATCCCCTGCCCCGGATGCGGCACAGCCAACCGCATCGGCTCGCGCTACTGCAGTAACCGCGGAGAGAATTTAACCCTGCCGTGAATTTGGATGGACAGAACTTTCTCAAAATAGAAAATATTTACACACGAATATACGCATATTGGGAATACCCCATCGGACACACGTACCACAAATTGTTATTGGATTATTTGTACCACCTGTACCCGACCGGGTATTCGTTTCATTCGTACCATTCGTACCCTTCGTGATCACTCTTTTTCTCCCAAATTTCAAGGAAATCGATTTTCCTTTCCAATAGGAGAGAACCTGTTGGTGCAGGCAGGGTGTTGTTAAAGTCGCGGTGGTGGTCCTCAAACTCCCTTGTTCACCGCGAAGGTGGGAAGAGCGCTAAGAAAAATCTTATTAAATCTTCGCGGCCTTCCTTTCTTCGCGGTGAAGGCATTTCAAAGCCGGACTTTAAAGACATCCTGTTGGTGCAGGTGGACAATGTGCGCTCTGCAATATTTCGTGCTAATATGTGTATGTCACTTTGAGAGTGACGATCGGCCTGCCCGGATTCATCTTCTTCTTCGAGCGCTGACACAAGTCCGGGCGCTCCCCGGCAGCCCGCAGGGCTTCCACGCACCAGGCAGGGACTTTAACCAGAGGGGATAAATCCCCTCCTCAGGGCATGAAAGTCGGATAAATCCGACTCTGCTCTCAGCCCGCAGGGCTTTCACGAACTAAGCAGTCCCGGCACACCGGTTGACCTGGTCCAAAAAAGGAGATAGTAGAGGTTCATCATGGATGCATTTCACCAAAGCCTGCAGGCCTGGCAGGTATTCTATGCAACCGTTGCCGCCGCTTCGGCAACCCTGACCGGGCTCTTGTTCGTTTCGCTTTCTTTGAATCGCGAGAGGCTCAAGGGAGCCAGGGCGCATATCATCCTGGGGACCGCCCGGCGGACGTTCGGCGATTTCCTTTATGTGCTGATGATTGCCCTGGTATTCATCATCCCTCACCAGGTGCCATACAGCCTGGCGATTGCCCTGCTTGTGCTGGGATGTTCGCGCGGCATCGGCCTGGTCAGGGGAGCCATCCGGCCAAAAACCGCTCCGGCCAGGCGCGCCGGCGCACGAGGCAGCCTGCGGGATATTGGTTTCCCGTTGCTTGCATCGCTCGGCCTGATCGCCGTTGCCATTGCGATCCTATTCGGACAGATGGATGCGCTCTACTGGCTGGTCATCGTGATTGCCGCGCTGCTGGTGACAGCCTGCTGGAATGCCTGGGAATTATTGATCCAGGAGTGAACCAGGATGGACGGCTTTAGGGTAATGACCTGGTCCTGCACCTGACCCAGCATTTGAGATAAGAGTCCATCCAAAAATTCACCTCGAAGGCCCCAAGGCACAAAGAATTACAAGGTTTTCCTTTTGTTCCTTTCGTGGCTTTGTGACTTTGTGGTAAAGTCCCATAATATTACGATAGACTCCATGGTAAAGTTACGAAAGGTTAAGATCTATGGAACCTGCTAAACCACCCGCAACGACCCTGATCGAAAAGATCCTCGCCATCCTGGCTGCCGTCATCTGCCTGGTCTCCACGGTCCTGCTCTGGGGAGGCATCAGCGGCCACCAATCCATGTGGCCCCTGCCAGGCTTGTATTTCATTATGGTGATGGTGCTGGGTGTGCTCGGCGCATTCAGCTTCATTTGGGGCGGCGCAATCGGTAAATTCATCACCTGGGGCGCGGCCGGCGCGCTGCTGGGCTTTTCGATCCTGGGCGCTTTCTCGGTGGGCTTTTTCTACCTGCCAGCCGCTCTGCTGTTTATCATCATCTCCATCACCTACGATGGACGCAATAAAAGGCCCCTATTGGCGCACCTGGCGGTTGGCCTGGTCGTTGGGCTGGCGCTCGTCGCCCTGATGCTGATGGTGGCGGGTAGGTAAACGAGACCTGACAGGTCTATTCATCTCCTCGCCTGCTTCCGGGGGCGCTCTACAATCATATGTCATTGCGAGGGCGTCCTTGGCTCGAAGCAATCCCCTCGCTTCACATGTCATTGCGAGCCGTACTATGGCGAAGCAATCTCCTTGCCACCACATGTCATTGCGAGAGCGTCCTTGGCTCGAAGCAATCCCTTCGCATCACATGTCATTGCGAGCCGTACTATGGCGAAGCAATCTCCTTGCCACCACATGTCATTGCGAGAGCGTCCTTGGCTCGAAGCAATCCCCTCGCCAAGATGAGATTGCTTCGTCGGGAAGTACACCCTCCTCGCAATGACATGAAACATCCAATGCCCCAAAACAAACTTCCCCGCATGGAGCGACTCATGCGGGGAAACTGATCCATCTTCCTTCGATTATTTCATGGGAGTACGGGATTGTTCTCGGCAAAGTACTCGTGGTTGTCGGCGTTCATGACGGCCTGGGCAGGGTTGCTGATCGCCAGGCTTTTGGCGCCTGTCTGCCCGTAGACGTAATCCTGCGTACTTGCCACCACGTAAAAGTGACTCATCTCGTGGATCAGCGTGCCACCCTTCGAGTCGGTCCCGGCCAGCGGTGCAGTCCAAAAGACTTTGCATAGATAGATCTCATAGGGCTTGTTGGGGTACACGTAGGCGTAATAGTTCTGCTTGCAGCCGCAATTGAAAGTGACCGTGGCATTATCCCAGGCATTATGGAGCGCGGTGAAGTGGGATGAAACGCTGGTATAACGCGAGGACAGGAATGTGCCGAACCAGGTCACGTAGCGTGATGTGCCGGAGGGATGCGCAGAGAGGTAGCTGCCGGCATCCGATGCATAAGTTTGTGCCTGGCTGCGTGCGCTGACGAGGGTATTTATCTGGGTGGTCGTACAGGTTTTGTAGACCGTCCCTCCCGGTGCAGGCGGAGGAGTGGGCGTGGGCGTGATCTTGGGCGGCCGACCGTCCACTTTCAAACTGATCGGCTGGGAGACCAGCGGATCCGGGGATTTGAACCCGTTGCCCTTCTCGCTGAAAAGGATGTACGAGCTGGCCGAATAGGCGATTGCATAATCCCCCGTCCTGGAGAGGTCGTAATAATCCCGCAGGTTGACCGTGCTGGTCAGGCTCTCCCCCGCTTTCAGGCTGAGGTAATCCTGGCCGGTCGCGGCTGGACGCTTGTAAACTGCCCCGGTGTAGGCCACTGGCTCGCCGTCCAGCGTGACGGTAAAGATCGGTTCTTCCACGCCGTCGGCCGGGGTGAACCATTTCAGGATCCTGACCGTGTTCTTGTTCGGGTTGGAAATGGTCACCGTTACCAGCACGTCCTGTGAAGCGCTGAACTGGCTTTGTGCCGCGCTCAGGCTCACCTGCAGGACGTCCTTCGGGGCGGCTCCCACGCCCGAGGCCAGCATCGCCGCGGCGATCAACAGGGAGAACAATACCATCAATCGGAAACGTTTCATGTTCATACCTCCTGCTTGGCTTGGATTAAAAACATAGTAGCACATTGAAGGGGTGAAGTCAAGCGGTTGTCCTCGGCATGTGACAGTCACTTCCAAAGTGACTGTCACATGAAGATGTCATTGCAAGGAAATCCACAGCATACGGCGCTCTTCAATCCAAAATGACACTTGTGTTCAACAGTAACCGCATTTTTGGTAGGGGCGGACCTGCGTGTCCGCCCTCGTGTCAATCGGGGGAAGCCGCATCCCGAAGGTTGGCCGAAGAATTCCCGGCGTTCCCAAAAACCTTCGGGACAATTCCGGTAAAGCCCGGCAGCAATGGGCTTTTAGCGCGAAGAAAGGAAGTACGCGCAGATTCTAATTAATATCCTTGGCTTACTTCCCTTCTTCGCGGTTATATTTTTACACGATGATTGTCAACCCAAAGTAGAAATGTCCCCATTATTCCAAAGTAGAGATGTCCCCCCGCGGGGGGACATCTCTACTTTGCGAAAGCGGGGTGGCGAAGCCCTTGCGCCAGGGATGATTGGCAGCCGGTTTGTGAGCCTTGCTCTGGTTTAGGAGAGCCTGGTCAAGGTGCTTGGTCTGAACGATCTCAGCTTGTTTGGCTTGCATGTGGAAGATGGTGTACTCGAGGTTTTTGCCTTTGTAGAGCAGTGTGACCTTGCCTTGGGCATCCAGGCAGACGGTTACTACCGCATGCTGCATGGCGTAGCTGGGTCGTTGCGTTTGGACCTGATAGACGACCTTCTGGAATTGGAGGGTCAGGTTTTTGGTTAGGAGACGGCTCTCCTGCCAGGTAAGGATGCGGGCGAGGTTATCCTGGGCAGTGAGCTGGCGATGGGCATCGTGGTCGCTCCTGGGGGAAACGGCAAAGCGTCGATTGAAATCTTCAACAAATTCTGGCAGGTAGCGATTGCCTGCTTCCCAAGAGCAGATGCTTTGCAAACGCAGTTCCTTGGGTAATCGATCTTGGAGGGTCTGGATGACTCGTTCGACCCGACCTTTGGCCTGGGGGGTATTGGCGCAGATGATCTGAATATCCAGTTCCTGCATGGCTCGTCCAAACTGGGTCAGGGCGTCCGAAGTACCTGTAGAGGGCTGATTGACCCGGAATATGCCATGTTTGTCGCTGTAAAAGGCACCTGGCTTGCCGTAGCGGGTGAAATAGCCTGCGGCGGCTTGACAGTAACCGAAGAAACTCTCACTCTGAACGAACTGTAACTCCACCAGCCTACCGGTGGCATCATCGATAAACGCCAATAGGTCACAGGCCGGGGCACGCCCTTCGAACCAGTCATGCGGCGAACCATCGATCTGGATCAATTCGCCAAAACAGGCCCGCCGTTCCCGCATCTGGTGCACAATTACCTTCCTGGCTTTCTTGGCTTTCCACAGACCTTCAACAATCATCAACTGGCGCACACTCTCGTCTGAGATCTTCAATCCATCCAACTCAACCAGTTTCTCACACGCAAATGTCGGCCCAAATCCCGTGTATTTGCTCTTCAAAAGATCCAGCACTTTTCGCTTGGTCTCTTCAGCCAATTGATGGTTGCTTGGCCTGCCTCGCCGCTTCGAAATCAATCCGCTTGCTCCCCCCTGTCGATAACAGCGCAACAACCGCTTCACCTGCCGCTCACTCATTCTAAGAAGTTCTGCGGCAGCTTTCTGTTTCAGCCGCTTTCCATCCAGCCGTTGCATTACTTCCAATCGGTTCACTTCTTTCTGACTCATCTGTAGTAGTTCCATTTCTTGTCCCTTTCGAAGGGGACATTTTAACTTTGGTAGAAAGGGACTCTACTACTTTGGGCTAACATTTTTACACGATGATTATACAGTTCACCCATAAGCTGTTACAATCGGTGGCACTTTGACCTTCCCTGAAATCCACCCATTCCCATGAGCCAAACCAATCTCGAAAAAAGATACCCACCCTCCCCACCCTGTTCCTGTGAGATCTGCCTGGGCTATTGCCGGCGTCCCGGCTGGTGGACGGTGGAACAGGCCGGGCGTGCCCTGGCAGCCGGTCATGCCGACCGCATGATGCTGGAGGTCTCCCCTGAACGCACCTTTGGAGTGCTTTCGCCTGCCTTCAAGGGCAATGAAGGCAACCTGGCCCTGCAGTTCTTTGCTGATCAGGGTTGCACGTTCCTGACCGATAACAACCTGTGCGAGCTGTTTGGCACCGGTTTGCAGCCGCTGGAATGCCGCTTCTGCCACCATTCCCGGGTGGGGCTGGGCCCGCAATGCCACGCCGCCCTTGAAAAAGACTGGCACAGCCCGGAAGGCCAAAAGCTCGTTCTGCAGTGGAACGAGATCACGCGCCTCTTCGAACGCCAGGGGTTGATATTGGACCGGGGACAAAAGAAGTGAACTTTGCCACCCTGATCAAGAAACCCAGTGCCTTCCTGCCGATCGTCATGTCCCTGGCTGCGCTGGCGACCTTGCTCATATTCCTCCTCAGGTTTGGCGTCGTGCATGAGCCCGATGAAGGCACTGCCGCCCACATCTGGCAACTGCTGATGGGTCTGCAGCTGCCGGTCATCGCCTTTTTCGCCATCAAGTGGCTGCCGCGCTCTCCCAGGCAGGCGCTGATCATTTTGGCGCTGCAAGCCGCGGCCGCAATCGCCGCAATGGCGCCGGTTTACCTGCTTAAACTATAACCCTCACGTCCGGCGGCTAAAGGAAGGTAGGAGCTACCTTTGAAAGGATCATTCTGGACATCTCTGGATGCGCTCATCCAATCTTCGGAAATCGTGATCGACCGCCCCAAGGGATCGTCGCACCCGCGTTATACCTCCATCGTCTACCCCCTGGATTACGGTTACCTCAAGGGAACCTGCTCGGGCGACGGCGGAGAAATTGACCTGTGGCGCGGCACCCTGCCCGGGCCAACCCTGGACGCGCTGGTCTGCACGGTCGATCTTCTCAAACGCGATGTGGAGGTCAAGCTGCTGCTGGGATGCACTCAGGCAGAGCAAAGCCTGATCTGCGATTTTCATAATGACGGCCGGCACATGTCGGCCATTTTACTGAAAAGGGCTGGGAACGCAGGAGAATGACCCTGGACCATGCGAGGCTGTAATGCATCGCCACGCCAGCCATTCCGGCGATCAAATCAAAACAGGCAGGTTAGCCCTGTAAAAGCGGGGGCAGGCCGGCCGCCCAGGTATGGATGGCATTCCAGTCCCGGTGATCGCCCTCAGTCCAGACACCGAAGAGCACGCTCAGGCGAAACTTGAAGCGGTCGCTGGCCGAGTGCACTTTGGGGATGTCGAGCACCCCGGCGAACAGTCCTTCGCTCACGGGTTTCGCCAGGAGGCGCACCGGCTGTAGAAAATCCTTCACAAACCCGCCATATTGCGCGGCGTTCTTCATGGCCAGCGTCATGCACACCAGGAACGCCGCAAATGGCTTTTGGGCCAGGGCGGCCTGGTGGGTCTGCATGAACCGCATGGCCTCCGGAAGCCACTGCTTGTTCTGGATGGCGCTGCCAGCCACCACCGCTCGATAAGCCGCCAGGTCTTTTACATCCTGCATCCTCAGCACGTCCACCAGCAGGCCGTCTTCAGAGAGGGTTTTGCCGATGGCCTGGGCCACTCCTGCAGTGGAACCGAGCCGGCTGGCATACGTTACGAGAATTTTATCGTTCATCCCGTCTTCCTTCCTTGGACATGTATTGATCCTCTCCGTGCGATGATTTGAGGGGAACCGGCGTTTCCTTCGAGTTACCCTTGCGAAGGTTAGGCTGTACCGGAGGCTGTTTTGGAATGGAAGTTTGCATTTTATCCATCATTTTGCCAGGAATGGAACCTTCGCAAGATTCAAACGTGCCAGCGTTCCCGGAAAAACCTGCCAAGAATAAAACATAACCGGCTTATGTACAATCGTTGCCTGGGACAGCTGCACGTCGTTCAAAAAGTCGATAAATGTCAATGCGAGACCAGCGCACTTGGCTGGTTGACCTGCCTGCACCACCTGTACCACGCTTGCACCACCTGTACCACGCAGTGGCAAGAAGTGGCGAAGTGGCGAGCAATCCCATCGCCACCACATGTCAGTGCGAGCCGTACTCTGGCGAAGCAATCTCCTTGCCATACGGGGATTGCTTCGTTGCTGCGCTCCTCGCAATGACATTTAGTGATTTAGGAACCATCGTCCCGAAGGTTGGACCGAAGAGATTCCGGCGTCTGCAGAAAACCTTCGGGACGATTCCGTTAAGATCGGCAAGAATTTGCTAAGAAATAAATTAGATCTTCCCCTGCAATATTCCACTGTGCCGTCTTGAGAAGTAAAATGACTCGAACCTCGCCTCATGCAGATATTGATCTTTTTTTTCGGATATTTCACGTAAATGCTTCTCTCTTTCCCCTATTATGTTATTATGACGATGAATATTAGATAATTTCAAAAGGAGATAAGGATGAACGGTCAACGGGGCACCAGATTTTGGAAGTCCATTTATTCGATCATATTGATCGGGACGATCCTCCTTGCCCTTGGGGGCGCCAATCCACCTTCCGTCCATGCCCAGGAAACAACCCCCGGCGTCTCCGCGCCGAAACCGCTCATTCCGCATCCTTTCAACTATCATAAACCTGTCTGTCCGCCGGCTGGCAAGCCGGGCGTCGCCCGCTGTCACTCCGAGGTGGTGACCGATGCAGCCGGGGCGGAGATCGTCTCCAATGCCCTGCTGACCGGGTCTTATGGGCCGCTGGCCTTTCGCGGGGCCTATGGGATCAGCGGCATCACTGCCACCACCCGCACCGTGGCCATCGTCGATGCCTATGACAACCCAACCGTCTTGGATGATCTGGATGCCTACAGCGATTTCTTTGGCATCCCCCGCTTGAACCGTTGCGCCGTCAGCTCTGGCACCGCGGCCAGCCCCTGCATCCAGAAAGTGGATCAGAACGGTGGCACCACTTATCCAGCCTACAACTCCGGCTGGGCGGAGGAGATCGCCCTGGACGTGCAGGCCGTACACGCCATGTGCCAAAACTGCAACATCCTGCTGGTGGAGGCCAACGATAACAGCTATACCAACCTGATCACCGCCGCGGATGCGCGCGCCTACCTGATGGGCGCCAATGTGGTTTCCAACTCCTGGGGCGGTTCGGAAGGCAGCAACGAAACCACCTTTGATTCAACCTTCAACCACCCGGGTGTGGCTTACGTCTTCAGCACCGGCGATAGCAATTTTGGGGTGCAGTACCCGGCTGCCTCCCCCAACGTGACCGCAGTGGGTGGCACCACGCTGTATGTCAATTCCGACTACACTTACAACAGCGAGACTGTCTGGAGCCACAATGGCAGCGGCACCGGCAGCGGCTGCAGTGTCTACGAATCCAAGCCAAGCTTCCAGCATGATACCGGCTGTACCAGGCGCACCGTCGCGGATGTCTCCGCCGACGCCGATCCGAATACCGGCGCGGCCGTTTATATCACTGCCAACGGGCATTTGGGTTGGTACCAGATTGGGGGCACCAGCCTGTCAGCTCCCCTGGTGGCGGCGGTTTTTGCCCAGGCAGGCGGCGTGGGGACCACGCTCGGGAATTCGCTGCCCTATGCCAACCTGAATTACGGCGTCAACATTCGAGACGTGACCAGCGGCAGTAACGGCGGCTGCGGTGGTTCCTACCTGTGCACCGCCGGGACCGGCTACGACGGCCCCACCGGGCTGGGTTCCCCCCTTGGGACATCAGCCTTCACCCTTGGTCAGCCCAGCCACACCGTCACCTTCAACAGCAACGGCGGGTCGGGTTCGATGAGCAACCAGACCGCCAATACCCCGACAGCACTGACCCTGAACAGCTTCACCCGCACCGGCTACTCTTTCAGCGGCTGGAACACTCTATCCGGCGGCGGGGGCACTGCTTACGCCGACGGCGCAACTTACTCCTTCTCCGCCGACATCACCCTGTATGCCCAATGGACTGCCCTGCCCACGCACACCGTGCACCTTCAACGGCTAACGGCAGCACCGGCGGTTCGACTGACGCCAGACCAGGCTCAGCACAACACGTCCCGACCGCCTGACCCTCAACAGCTTTCACCCGCACCGGCTACTCCTTCAGCGGCTGGAACACTCTATCCGGCGGTGGGGGCACTGCTTACGCCAACGGCGCAAGCTTACTCCTTCTCGGCCACATCACCCTGTACGCCCAGTGGAGCATCAACAGCTACACCGTGACCTTCAACGCCAACGGCGGCACCGGCAGCATGACTCCCCAGACAGGCAGCTACAACACCACCGCACCCCTGTCCCTCAACACCTTCACCCGCACCGGCTACTCCTTCAGCGGCTGGAATACTCTGTCCGGCGGTGGGGGCACCGCTTATGCCAATGGCGCCAGCTACACCTTCACGGCAAGTGTCACCCTGTACGCCCAGTGGAGCATCATCAGCTATACCGTGACCTTCAACGCCAACGGCGGCACCGGCAGCATGACTCCCCAGACAGGCAGCTACAACACCACCGCACCCCTGTCCCTCAACACCTTCACCCGCACCGGCTACTCCTTCAGCGGCTGGAATACTCTCTCCGGCGGTGGGGGCACCGCTTATGCCAATGGTGCCAGCTATACCTTCACGGCAAGTGTCACCCTGTACGCCCAGTGGAGCATCAACAGCTACACCGTCACTTACAACGGCAACAGCAACACAGGTGGCTCCGCCCCGATCGATAGTCTGAGTCCCTATCCCTTCGGCTCAACCGTAACGGTGCTGGGTGTTGGCTCTCTGGTGAGAACCGGCTACAGCTTCAATGGGTGGAATACGGTTGCCAATGGCTCGGGCACCAGCTACAACCCGGCTGCCACGTTCACGATCGGCGCGGCCAACGTCACCCTGTATGCCCAGTGGAGCATCAACAGCTACACCGTGACCTTCAATGCCAATGGCGGCACCGGCAGCATGACTCCCCAGACAGGCAGCTACAACACCACCGCACCCCTGACCCTCAACACCTTCACCCGCACCGGCTACTCCTTCACCGGCTGGAACACTCTGTCCGGCGGTGGGGGCACTGCTTATGCTGATGGCGCCAGCTATACCTTCACGGCAAGTGTCACCCTGTACGCCCAGTGGAGCATCAACAGCTACACCGTGATCTTCAACGCCAACGGCGGCACCGGCAGCATGACTCCCCAGACAGGCAGCTACAACACCACCGCACCCCTGTCCCTCAACACCTTCACCCGCACCGGCTACACCTTCACCGGCTGGAACACTCTGTCCGGCGGTGGCGGCACCGCTTATGCCGATGGCGCCAGCTACACCTTCACGGCAAGCGTCACCCTGTACGCCCAGTGGACCGCCTGCCAACAGCACACCGTCACCTTCAACGGCAACGGCGGCACCGGTAGCATGAGCAACCAGGCCGCCAACGTCCCGACCGCACTGACCCTCAACACCTTCACCCGCACCGGCTACTCCTTCAGCGGCTGGAACACTCTATCCGGCGGTGGGGGCACCGCTTATGCCAATGGCGCCAGCTACTCCTTCACGCGCAGACGTCACCCTGTATGCCCAGTGGACTGCCTGCCCACGCACACCGTCACCTTCAACGGCAACGGCGGCACCGGCAGTTCGATGAGCAACCAGGCTGCCAACGTCCCGACCGCACTGACCCTCAACGCTTTCACCCGTACCGGCTACACCTTCAGCGGCTGGAACACTCTATCCGGCGGTGGCGGTACCGCTTATGCTGATGGTGCAGTCTATTCCTTCTCGGCGGATATCACCCTGTATGCCCAGTGGAGCATCAACAGCTACACCGTGACCTTCAATGCCAACGGCGGCACCGGCAGCATGACTCCCCAGACAGGCAGCTACAACACCACCGCACCCCTGTCCCTCAACACCTTCACCCGCACCGGCTACACCTTCACCGGCTGGAATACTCTGTCCGGCGGTGGGGGCACCGCTTATGCCGATGGCGCCAGCTACACCTTCACGGCAAGTGTCACCCTGTATGCCCAGTGGAGCATCAACAGCTACACCGTGACCTTCAACGCCAACGGCGGCACCGGCAGCATGACTCCCCAGACAGGCAGCTACAACACCACCGCACCCCTGACCCTCAACACCTTCACCCGCACCGGCTACACCTTCACCGGCTGGAACACTCTATCCGGCGGTGGCGGCACCGCTTATGCCGACGGCGCCAGCTACACCTTCACGGCAAGCGTCACCCTGTACGCCCAGTGGACCGCCCTGCCTAAGCACACCGTCACCTTCAACGCCAACGGCGGCACCGGCAGCATGAGCAACCAGGTCGCCAACGTCCCGACCGCACTGACCCTCAACACCTTCACCCGCACCGGCTACTCCTTCAGCGGCTGGAACACTCTGTCCGGCGGTGGGGGCACTGCCTATGCCGACGGCGCGATCTACTCCGTTCAGCGCGGACGTCACCCTGTATGCCCAGTGGACTGCCCTGCCCACACACACCGTCATCTTCAACAGCAACGGCGGGACGGGCACCATGAGCAACCAGGTCGCCAACGTCCCGACCGCACTGACCCTCAACACCTTCACCCGTAACGGCTACACCTTCATCGGGTGGAACACCGCCGCAAATGGCTTGGGCACAGCCTACTCCGACGGCGCGATCTATCCGTTCAGCGCGGACGCCACCTTGTATGCTCAATGGACTGCCCTGCCCACGCACACCGTCACCTTCCTCGGTAACGGCAGCACCGGCGGTTCAATGAGCAACCAGGTCGCCGCCGTTCCAACCGCCTTGACGCTGAACAGCTTCACCCGCACCGGCTTCAACTTCACCGGCTGGAACACGGCTTTTGACGGCTCAGGCACTGCCTATGCGGACGGTGCGATCTACCCGTTCAGCGCAGACGCCACCCTGTATGCCCAGTGGTCGGTGCTGCCCGGCTACAAATTATTCCTGCCGCTCATGCTGCGCTGACAGAGGCGCTGGACCTGACAGGTCTCCGCAAGGTCCTGCACCCTCGGGTTGATGACCGCCTTAAGTCTGGTGTAAATCGGGTCGCCCGGAAGACCTGTCAGGTCTCAAAAGGAATTGAGCAATGATTGATCTTCTATACGAAGAACGCTTCGGCATTATTTCTGATACCGATAAAGGATTTATTCAAGCATTTAACGAGAAAATGAGCCAGTTGGGTTACAATTTTGGCGGCAAGATCGAAAGCGGATATTGTTGGGGAAAATATATGATCATCTATCGGAAATCGGGGGTCAAAAGCGATAAGGTCTTCGCACGGATTTACATACGAGACACGAGCATTGTTCTCCGACTTTTCCTCAATGCTGTTGATCAGCATCAAGCATATATTGAAAATACGCCCCCATATCATAAAAGAGGTCTTTGTTGGAGAAGCTGGCAGCTGTCAACATTGCCACAATGATAAAGATGGGGTGTGTCGATTTAGGAAAGTGTATACAATCGATGGTCAGCTCAAAGAAAAATGCAACGGTATCGTATTCGAGTTTCCCAATCCAAGTGTTCAAAGACTTCCTGATTACATCGCCTTGTTCACTGAATTTTTCCCAAATAAAAAGAAAAAAGTTTCTTAAGCTCTTATTCTTATAAAAAATCCGTTTCCCTCCGCGTTTAACTTGCCCTTGCTGGTTGTGCAAGGGTCCGCGTCCTATTCAATTGGTGCAGGTGAGCAGATAAAAAATATCGATGAACAATTCAACTCTTATTCCTCCACCGCCGATCCTGGACGGCTTGACCTGGCGGCCGTTCACCCGGGACGATCTACCCGAACTCGTCGAACTGGCCCAAACGTGTCACTCGTCGGATGGCGGTCTCCCTTTTTTGTTCGAGCCGGATGAGATCATCCACCGGTTCTTCCCGGATGGCCCGGGAGCTGCCATCGCCGCATGGAATACCGGCGGGCAGCTGGTCGCCTGTACCTTGGTGACCGTGTCCGGCGATACGAGCAGGTTTCAGGCAACGATTGTCGGCCATGTTCGCCCGGACATGCGGGCTAAAGGGCTGGGCACCTATCTGATACATTGGTGCCAGGCGCAAGCCAGGTCCCTGCTCGACGATGCCGCGGCTGACCAGCGGGTGCTGCAAATTCGCACCGAATCGCTCACCGAACCAGTCCATCGCCTGTACTTGGGCATAGGGGCCTGCGCCACAAAGTGGCGTGAGCCATTCCGCCAGGTCGCCCTTCAGGTGAATGGAGCGTTTCCAGGTATATCGCCCGGAAGCAACTTCAGCAGCTCTTCCATCGCAACCGCAAAGGATAAATAAACATGATAAACCAAGGTTCTCAAGCCGAGACGCCGGCCTCGATCCGCAAGACAGCCCTCCAGTTTGGCTGGTGGGCGGCGATCCTGACCAGCCTGTGCACGCTGGTGTTCGCAGCCATCTCCATCGCAACCCCGGCCCGGAGCGGACCATTCTGTGCGACCTGGGGGTGTGTCCCTTACCCCTACACGGCGGTGGCCCAATTCATCCCCGGCGACTACTTCTGGCTCATCCCCGGGATCTTGCTGGCCCTGCTCTTTGTCCTGCTCTTCGCCTGCATTCACTCTTTCGCCCATGAAGGGCGGAAGCTTTTCAGCCGCATCGCCTTGGTGTTTGCCGGGGCCTACGCGCTGGTCATCATTGCAGATTATTTCAGCCAGCTCACCATTGTCATGCCCAGTCTCCAGGCCGGGGAAACCGCCGGGCTCTCGCTGTTCACGCAGTATAACCCGCACGGGTTCTTCATCGCCGGCAGAGGCGCTTGGCTATCTGCTGATGAGCCTGGCCTTCCTCTGCGCTACGCCCGTATTCTCTGGAGGCAGGGCAGGGCGTGCGCTGCGCTGGATTTTTGGGCTGGATTTCGTCCTGGCGGTAGCAGCCTTCGTCGGCCTGTGGCTCGTTAAGCATGACCTGATCGCCTTCGAAGTGACGGTCCTCATGATCAATTGGCTTGTGCTGATCATTTCAGGCGTGCTTCTGGCCATCGTGTTTCGTCAGGCTGCCCGATCTGGGTAAACTTGCTGTCGGGCATCACCTTCAAAAGAAAAGCTGTATAACCCACAGGAGAATGACCATGGACCTGTCACAGGTATCCCGCACAGCCATTCTTACCCTGATCTGTCGCGCCGTTGAGGCCGAGAAGAACCCTTCTCTTTTCAATGACCCCATGGCAGTGCTCTGTTTGGAAAGACTGTTATCCATGGCACCCACTGAAGAACGGAGTTGGATCCTGCAGAAAAAACGCATGTATGCCGGCTTGCACGAACGCGATGCCCGGTCCTTGATACGCCGGGCCAGGGCGTTCGACCAGATTGCCGGTCGTTTCATCAAAACGCATCCAGGCTGCACCCTGATCAACCTGGCCTGCGGATTTGATACCCGCTTCTGGCGGATTGAAAATGACCGGAATGCTCCCTTCACGACCGTCGGAAAACCCACCTTTATTGAACTGGACCTGCCGGAAGTGATCCGGCTGAAAAAAGAGCTCCTGAAGGATCATCTGGATTACGAAATGCTCAGCGGGTCCGTTTTGGATCTTTCCTGGATCGATCAAGTGACGGCAAACGGGAACACGGATTTTCTCCTGCTGGCCGAAGGATTATTCATGTGGTTTCCAGAACCGGAAGTAGCCCGGCTTTTTAAGGCAATGGGCACAAGGTTCCAACGTTCGCAGCTTGTCCTGGATATGGTCCCGCGAGCCTGGACGCGCGGCCCATGGAGGTCCTTGATGCGCCTGCATTCCAGGATTGATTGGGGCCTGGATGTGGCCTGGGTCTTTGGCATCAAAAATCCCCATGATCTTGAAACCTACGGGAAGGGTTTCAAAGTGATTGGGGAAGCAAAAGGATCGGCCGGCCCGATCATCACCCTTTCCATCAACGCGGCCGGACCTTCGGCTGCAGTCACCCCCGGCCCGCACGACGTAACCGGGAGGGGCTGATCCCGACGACTGGCAGCCCATCTCAGGAGGTCTCATGCGCAGCGAAACAGAGATTTTCGAGCTCGTCCTCGATACGGCCCGGCAGGATGAGCGCATCCGGGCGGTGGTCATGAACGGTTCCCGCCTCAATCCCAATGCCCGGCGCGACCCCTTCCAGGATTTTGACATCGTCTACATAGTCACGGAGGTGGCCCCCTTCCGGAATAACCTGGAGTGGGTCAAGCGCTTTGGTGAGATGATGATCATGCAGCTGCCGGAAGACATGCAGGATCCGCCCCCGGCCGATGACGGCGGTTATGGCTACCTGATGCAGTTCACCGACGGCAACCGCATCGACCTGGGGATCTGTCCACTCGGGCAGGTCCAGGAAGCCCTGCAGGACAGCTTGACCGTGGTGCTGCTTGACAAGGATGGGATCATCCCCTCCCTGCCTCCCGCCAGCGAAAGGGATTACCTGCCCAAGCCGCCCACTCCCAAGGCCTTTGCGGATTGCTGCAACGAGTTCTGGTGGGTCTGTCCCTACGCGGCCAAGGGGCTGTGGAGGCGTGAGCTGCCCTATGCCCGGTACATGCTCGACCAGGTCCTGCGCGAACCGCTGGTAAAAATGCTCACCTGGTATATCGGCATGCGGACCGGGTTTTCGGTCAACCCCGGCAAGTTTGGGAAATACTTCCAGAAATATCTCGAGCCGGAGCTGTGGGACCTGCTCCTGGAGACATATTCGGATGCAGATTATGACCACACCTGGGCAGCCCTGAACAGCATGTGCGACCTGTTCGGGAGGGTCGCCGTTCCAGTCGCGCAGCATTTTGGGTCTGGCCTACCCGCATGAGGATGCCGGCAGGGTCAGCGCGCACCTGGACCACGTCAGGCATTTGCCCGGCGATGCCAAAGAGATGTATTGATACCGGATGGGAGAGCGCCTGTGAGTGGAAAAGAATTGCGAGTCTGGCAAACCGTGTCGAAAAGGACCATTCTTCAGCACAGCCAGTGGCTGACGGTTGAAGAACACACCCTGAAACTTCCGGATGGGCGCATCATTGACGATTGGCCCTGGCTGATCATCCCAAGCGCCGTCATCGTCCTGGCGGTCACGCCCGAAAACCAATTCCTGTGTTTCCGGCAGACCAAGTATGCCGTCGAAGGGACCACCCTGGCGCCCGTGGGCGGCATGCTCGAGCCGGGCGAAAAGCCCCTGGTCGCCGCAAAACGGGAGCTGCTCGAGGAAATGGGCTGCGAAGCCTCCGAATGGGTTCATCTGGGCAGCCCGATCCTCGAACCCAATCGCGGCATAGCCACCTCGCACCTGTACCTGGCCTTGAACGCCCGAAAAGTGGCCGAGCCGCACAGCGATGACCTGGAAGATCAGGAATTGCTGTCCCTCAGCCGCCTCGAGATCGAAAAGGCGTTGCAGGCCGGTGAGTTCAAGGTGGTGGCCTGGGTGGCCGCGGTGGCGCTGGGGTTGAATTATATAAAATAAAGACCTCCGAGGTCTTGAAGACCTCGGAGGTCTTAAAGGAACCAATACCCATGTCCTATTCCCTTCCCTCTTCAGACCCGGCCCTCCTGGAAAAAGCCTCCCGCATCGCAGACGAATTCGCCCTGCAGTATATGCGTGGCGGCATCGTCGGGATCGTCTTCCTGGGAGCCATCCCGCGCGGTTATTTCGATTCCTCCGCCGACATTGACATCGCCCTCTTCAAAGAAAAAGGGGCGGAAATCCCGCTGGCCTCCCAATTTCTCAAGGTCGAGGGGCTGGAGGTCCACGTCCACCTGGCCGAGTATGAAAGCGAGCGCAGCAGCTCCTGGGACATGCCCAAGCGCTGGACCTTCTCCCAGGGGCGGATCCATTACGATCCGCTCGGCCGGATAGCCCAATTGCTCGCCGACAAGGTCCCGCTCAAGCCGGACGAGAAGAAGTGGCTGTTGATGTCCGGGTTGTGCCTGTCCGAGTGGTATGTCAACCGCCTGACCGACCTGTGGGTGCAGCGCGGCAGTATCACCAGCGCTCACCACATGCTGGCCCAGGGGCTGAACTATTTCTTTGACATGCTCTTTGCCCTGAATGACCAGTTGGTCGCGGATATGAAATGGCGATACTTACTGTGTGGAAAAATTAGCACGCCTGCCGGCCCATTTCCAGGAGCACCTCCAGGCGGCCATGCGGCTGCATGAATTCTCAGTGGAAGAGCTCGAGCGGCGCAAGGGCGCCTTCATGGAAATGTGGCGGGAAATGCTGCCCATCGTGGAGCAGGAGGTGGGCATGCCCTATGAAGAGATCAACAATCTCGTCTAAAGCAAATCCTAATTGGAACCTCAAAAGGCAGGAGCAAAATGTGAACAAGTATCATGAAGTAGGCGAAAGTTGTGTCCTGCGGGGCATCGTCAACAACCAGGTCTGGCTGGCCCAGTCGGTCATCGTGGTGAAAGATGCACCCCGGGAGACCGTCCTTTTATTGCTTCCCGGGGCCCAATGTGCCATCCCTGCAGGATATGCGGGCTGGAGAAACAAGCAGCTTCCAGGCGAAACCCGCTGGCAGGAAGCCCGGCATCCGGTCATTATTCTGAAGGAATTTGAATGGCAGACCAACCGCATCCTGATCTTTCTCGAACCGGGTAAATACTATTCCTGCTTCCTGTTTTGGGATCACCAGACCGGCCGGTTTGGTTGTTATTACATCAATTTTCAGCTCCCCTACCGCCGCAGTCATTCTGGTTTTGACACCCTGGACCTGGACCTGGATATTGTCATCGACCCACAGTACCACTGGAAGTGGAAGGATGTGGATGAATACCAGGCCGGCATCCAGGAAGGCGGTATTCTGGATGAATGGGTGCATGGCATTGAGCAGTCCCAGGCCGAAGTGTTCGACCGGATCGACCAGCGAAAGTACCCCATGGATGGTTCCTGGCTGGACTGGCTGCCGGACCCGGGCTGGGCTCCCCCCAGGCTGCCGGAGGGCTGGCAGGTGCTGTGATGATGTATAATTCAGCCAATTCCATGAAAAACCGCACCGGGCAATCCGAAATCCGCCGGCACGAAATCCTGGCAACCGGGCATGTGGTCCCGGAGACCTCCCGCTGTGTTCAGTGCGGGATCTGTTCTTTTAACTGTCCGATCGGCATCGACGTCCGCCGCCTGGTCTGGCTGGGGCAGGAAGTCGAGGATTCGTACTGCCTGACTTGCGGCGAATGCGTCCAGCGCTGCCCGCGCGGCGTCCTGCGCTTTGAGCGTACCGGGCTGTTCATGCGGGGGGCCAAATGACCCGCTATGTGATCGTCGGGACGGGGGTGGCCGGCATGTCTGCCGCCGAAACCCTGCGCCTGCGGCACCCCTCGGCTGAGATCTGCCTGGTCAGTGAAGACCCGGACGAATTTTATTCCCGCCCGGGCCTGGCATACCTCCTCACCGATGAAATTCCCGAAAAGCGTCTGCACATCTACGATCAAAAGGATTGGGCGGAACTGAATGCCCGCATTATCAAAGGACATGTTGACCGGCTGGACCTGGCCGGCCATGGTCTTGAGATCCATAATTCCCCCCGCCTGGCCTACGACCGCCTGCTGCTGGCGACTGGTTCAGTTGCAGTCCCGTTAAATATTCCCGGCGCGGATCTCAATGGGGTGGTCAAGCTGGACGACCTGGAAGATGCCCGCCGGATATTGGGCCTGGTCCGGCACATCAAAACCGTCGTGGTGGTCGGCGGCGGGGTCACCTCCATGGAACTGGTCGAGGGATTGCGCGCACACCGCGTGAAGGTGCACTATTTCCTGCGCGGCGACCGTTATTGGTCCAATGTTCTCGATGAGGCCGAATCCCGCATCATCGAGCAGCGCCTGGCCGGGGAAGGGGTTGTCCTGCACTTCCACACCGAGCTCGCCGAGATCCTGGGAAAGCGCGGCAAGGTCAGCGGCGTACGTACGAAGGAAGGCGAAGTGCTGCCCTGCCAGATGGTCGCAACTGCCGTCGGCGTGAAAGCCCGTCTCGAGCTGGCACAGGCCGCCGGTCTTTCAACTGAGCGGGGCATCCTGACAAGCCAGACCTTGCAGACCAGCCACCCGGACGTCTTCGCCGCCGGTGACGCCGCCCAGGTCTACGATCCGGCCAGCGGGCGGGCGGTCATCGACAACCTCTGGACCCCCGGGCGCCAGCAGGGCCGGGCGGCAGCCATGAACATGACCGGGGACAGCCTGCCTTACCAGCGTAGTGTGGCCGTCAATGTGTTGCGCCTGGCCGGGATCATGCTCACCATCATAGGATCGGTTGGCAGCGGCCGGGATGAAGATCTCGTCAGCGTGGCGCGCGGCTCGAGCGAAACCTGGCTGCAGCTTCCCAATACCATCGCCATGGCAGCCGGCAACGCCGTCAACCAGGTCCGCCTGATGGTGGGTGAACGCACCCTGCTCGGTGCGCTGGTGCTGGGCGATCAAAAACCATCCGTGCCCCTGCAGGAACTGGTGGCCCGGCAGACGGATATATCCGCCATCCGCTCCACCCTGCTCCAGCCGGGTGCCCCGCTGGGACAGATCCTGATGGACTTCTGGACAGGCTCGCGAGGCTAGGCGGAAACCATGCGGCGCTCCAACCGGGAATTCTGGCTGGCTCTGCTGGCGGTTGTGCTTGTCACGGCGGTCTATGCCCTGGTCATCCGCCTGACGCGCCAGGTTCCGGCCGCTGGCAGTTTGTTCGGCCACCTGATCGGCGTGGCGGGCTTCCTGTTGATGCTGGCCACCGAGGTGCTCTACTCCTTCCGCAAGCGCTCCCGCCGGGCTTTCTGGGGGCCCATGGCCTCCTGGCTGCAGTTTCATATCTTCACCGGGCTGGTCGGTCCGTACATGGTCCTGCTGCATACCTCCTGGAAGTTCAACGGTCTGGCCGGTGCGACCACGCTGTTGACCCTGCTGATCGTGGTAAGTGGTTTCATCGGCCGTTACCTTTACACCCGCATTCCACGTTCCCTGGAAGGCCTCCAGGGCGATCCCTCCCAGGACCAGGCCCAGGCTGCCGGGCTGCTGCGATTGCGCCGGTTGTTCTCCATCTGGCATGCCGTGCACATCCCGATCGGGATGGCGCTCTTCACGGCTGCCTTCATCCACATCGGCGCGGCGCTTTATTATGCCACCCTCCTGCGGTAGAGCCAAAAGATGAACGGCAAGCGCATGGGTTTCTTCACACCCTCCGGGACCATCACCGCCCTACTGACAGTCCTGGTCGTGGTTGGGGTGGGCTGGCTGCGCGGCGGGATTTTATTCAACCCCGGCCCTTTGAATGCCAAAACGGGTGCGCCGCTGGGCGGCGTCACTTCCCACGCCGAACTTACCAGCCGCTGCTCCTCCTGCCATGCCCCTTTCTGGAGCCAGGCGCGCATGTCCGACCGCTGCGTGGCCTGCCATACCGGCATCGCCGCGGAACTGAAAAATCCCTCCGCAACGCACGGGGTCTTCCACGCAGCCAATCCGGGCCTGACCTGCCGGGTGTGCCATCCCGACCATCAAGGCGCCAATTCACCCACCACGGTCATGGTGGATTTGACCTTCCCGCATGAATCTTTGGGATATGCCCTGACTGCCCACCAGGCCAGGAGCGACGGCAAGCCCTTCACCTGCACCGATTGCCACCCGGATGCCTTTTCCGCCCATTTCGACCAGGCAGCCTGCGTGACCTGTCACCGGCAGATCAAGCCGGATTTCATGTCAGCCCACCTGCAGGCCTATGGACAAGATTGCCTGGGCTGCCATGACGGCGTGGACAGCTACGGGCATGCCTTTAACCATGATAACGTGGCTTTCCGGCTCACCGGGAAGCATGCCGGGTTGACTTGCGGACGGTGTCATACTGGCGCGCGCAGCATTGCTGACCTTAAGGCCACCTCCCGGGATTGTTTTTCCTGCCATGCCGCCAGCGATGCGCACCAGGGTCAATTGGGCACGGACTGTGCCGCCTGCCATACTGCGGCCGGCTGGCTTCCGGCCACGTTCGACCATAATTCCTCCAGCTTCAAGCTGCTCGGCAAACATGCCGGCGTGCCCTGCAGCGGGTGTCATGTCAATGCGCTCTTCAAAGGCACCCCTGCCGATTGTTACTCCTGCCACGCTAAAGACGACAAGCACAAGGGGCAGTATGGCACTGCCTGCGACCTCTGCCATAGCCCCAACGGCTGGCTGCCGCCCACTTTCGACCACAGCGTATTCCCGCTCACCGCCGGGCATGCCAACCTGGCCTGCACCAGTTGCCATAAAAATGGGGTCTTTACAGGTCTTTCCAGCGCCTGCGCCTCCTGTCATGCCGACCCGCCCTTCCATGCCGGGCTGTTCCCGGGGACTCCCTGCAACTCCTGCCACAATACGGCTGCCTGGGTCCCCGCGGAGTATAACCTGCCCCATCCGGCTAACTGCGGGGAGGGCGGCAATTGCATTCATCACGGCGGCGCCACCTGCCGGGACTGCCACACCATCAACCTGATGACCGCCACCTGCACCAAGTGCCATGCCAACGGCAATCCCGGCGGCGGAGATTGAGCGATCATGATGGACTCCGCAGTCTCCGACTGCGGGCTCTAAAATGCCTCCCTATATCACGAATAATGTGAATGCGTAGAGAACCATCCACCCCGCCTGCACCACCTGTGCCACGAAGTGGTACGTAGTGGCGTCTGCGCGGGACGAACGGCGAATGGCATCACGAATACTCGAATGCGGTCGGCATATTCGTGCATTCGTGGGCAAATTCGTGGACGGCTTTTTAGATATTGTGGAACCTGACCATAAAGCCTCAAAGTCACGAAAGAAATCAAAGGAAAACCATGTGAATTTTTGTGCCTTGGTGTTTTTGTGGTTAATTTTCGGATAAACTTCGTGGTTGATTCCTATTCGTGTTATTCGTATAATTCGTCTTATTCGTGATCAAAAATCTTTTCCAAACCTACTTGAACAGGACTAAAAAGGAGCTGACATGAAAATTGGCCTGGTTTTCCCGCAGACCGAGATCGGTAACGATCCGGCCGCCATCCGCGACTACGCCCAGACCGCCGAGGAGCTGGGCTTCAGCCACCTGCTGGCCTATGACCACGTGCTGGGCGCCAACCCCGACCGGCCGGGCGGCTGGACCGGCCCCTACACGCACCTGACTCCCTTCCACGAAGTATTTGTCCTGTTCAGCTATCTGGCCGGTCTGACCACCCGCCTGGGCCTGGTGACCGGCATTCTCATCCTGCCCCAGCGTCAGACCGTTCTGGTGGCCAAGCAGGCCGCCTCGCTGGACCTGCTCAGCGGGGGACGCCTGCGCCTGGGCGTGGGACTGGGCTGGAACCAGGTCGAATACGCCGCCCTGAACGAAGACTTCCACAACCGCGGCAAGCGTATCGAGGAACAGGTCAGCCTGATGCGACGCCTGTGGACCGAACCGCTGGTCGACTTCCAGGGGAAATGGCATACCATTCCGGATGCCGGTCTCAATCCGCTGCCGCTCCAGCAGCCCATCCCGGTCTGGTTTGGCGGGGGCGCCGAGGTGGTGCTGCGCCGCATCGCCCGCCTGGGGGACGGCTGGATGCCGCTGTACCGCACGGCCGAATCTGCCCGGTCGTCCCTGGAGATGCTCAGGCGTTTCATCGCAGAAGCCGGGCGCGACCCTGGTCAGGTGGGGCTGGAACCGCGCATTCATCATGATGCCGGCGATCCACACGCCTGGGAGACGCTGGTGCGCGACTGGCAGGCCGCCGGCGCCACCCATCTTTCGTTCAACACCATGGGCGCCGGGCTTAAAACCCCGCAGGAGCATATCCAGGCCATCCGCAAATTCGCCGCGGTTGTACTATAAGGCAGACCTCCGAGATCTTAAAGATCTCGGAGGTCTTAATGCCGCCTTGTGAAGGTTTGGCATGATTTGGGTTTACAATTCAGACACATATCAAAATGACATCAGGTTGCGCGCCTGAAATGGCACTTTCGAAAAGATTCGCTGTGCATGATTTGAGCAGGAGGATGCTGCCATGAATGTCGGTGATATCGTAGAGCGAAAAGACGATCCGTTTGAGCAAGGCGGGGCGAGATTTCCAGTGTTGGAAATAAAAGGGAACAGGGTGGTGATCTGGGTATATGACATGGAGCCTCATGAAGTCGAAGTGGACATGGACGAGCTGGTCGTACTGGAAGAACACGCCAAAAAACAATGACCCGATGCGGTTCTGGCACATGCACTTCGATTTGCTTATCGAGCTCCTAAGTTTTGTGAGCTAAAAAAGGACCTCCCATGTCAGATGAAATGACCAGCGAAAAAGTAAAGTTTGCCCTGGAAATATGGAAGACTGCCATCCAGCTTGAACAGCACTTCAACACGTTGGAGATGCAGATCCGCAATATTGCCGTCACAGTTTTGACTGCCACCATCGGGGTTGCCGGCCTGGTATACAACCAGGTACAGGAGACCATCCGCGAGGCCATTAAAGCCGGTCTACCGGTTCCTGGAACCCAGACCATCCACCTCCTCGGAATGAGTTTCTCGTCTTCTGACATGATCATCATGGGCGGCTTGATCGCCTGGCTGGCCTTTTATTTTATGGACCGCTGGTGGTATCACAGATTGCTGAAAGGGGTGGTGAAGCAGGCTCAATTCGTGGAAAACAAGATGCGGCAGTCCGGATTTGGCGACCTGATGTCGCTCAGCACTTCCATCAGCGCAGCCAGCCCGATCAAGTTGGGAAAAATCGAAATTCATTCTGATTCAAAGATCGATCTTTTCTACGGCATCGTGTTGGTGGTGCTTGTTTTGATCATTGCGTTTGTTTTTTAAGCCGGTTTCCGGCTCCCTGGTTCAAATCTTCCATGTAGGAGCTGTGCAGCCACGACTTCGCTTTCTCCGGGACCAATTCATTCTCTAAAAAACGGGGCATAATTTATAATGAATGCTGCGGTTCCGATTCGCAGGGCTCGCAAGGCACAGCGTTATTCGCAAGAGGATAGCCATGGCCGAGACGTTGCAGTCGCAGATCGATAAATTGCATCTTTCAATCAAGAACCTTGAGGGACAGCGGGGCATTTTGGGGGATGACACGGTCAATACCGCCGTGGCAGCGCTGAAGATCCAACTGGCTGCACTGGAACAGCAGTCCGCTGCGCAATCCGCCCCCGCCGAAGACCGCCGCATGGTCACCATCCTGTTCACCGACATGGTCGGTTCCACCAGCATGGCCGAAAAGCTCGACCCGGAGGAGTGGCGCCGGATCGTCGCCAGGACCCATTCGGCCATCGGGGACGCCATCACCGCCCACCATGGAACCATTGGGCAATACCTGGGGGATGGGCTGCTGGCCTTCTTTGGCGCTAGGTCAGCCAGTGAGGCCGACCCGGAGAATGCCATCCGGGCCGCATTGGATGCCCAGTCTGCCGTGACTGCCTTGCTGTCGGAGGATAAGGTCCAGCTGCGGGTTGGCATCCACACCGGCCTGGTGGTGGTGGGCGAGCTGGGAGCGGAAGCTCACAAGGAGTTCACCGCCAGCGGGGATGCCATGAACCTGGCGGCCAGGCTGCAGTCTGCAGCGCCTCCCGGCAGTGTGCTCATCTCGCTGGATACTTATCGCTACGTGCGCGGCGTGTTTGATGTGACTGTGCGCCCACCGCTGACGGTCAAGGGCAAGAGCGAGCCCATCCAGACCTTCCTGGTGCGTCGTGCCAAGCCGCGCCCCTTCCGCAGCGTGACCCGCGGGGTGGCCGGCGTGGAAACCCGCACGATCGGTCGGGAAATGGAAATTGAAAGCCTGCGCTCGGCCTACCTGCGCGCCTTTGAGGGTCATGGAACGGTCTGGGCGCAGCAGGTCGGGGTCCTGGGGATCGGGAAAAGCCGGCTGGTCTCGGATATGAACGACTGGCTTGAGCTGCGCGAGGAGACCTACCGGCTGCTCAGGGGGCGCGCCTTCCCGGATGACGCCAGGGCACCCTTCGCCCTGGTGAGACGTATGTGGTTCGACCGTTTCCAGATCGCCGAAGATGCCCCGCTGGAGCAGGCTGAGAAGAAGTGGGTGGAGCGCTTCAAAGAGCTCTCCGGGACCGAGGACTGTGAAGAGGCTGCCCACGCCCTCGGGCTGCTGGTGGGGCTGCGCTTCGAGAACAGCCCGTACCTCAAGGGGATGCGCAACGACCCGGCTCAGGTGAAAGGACGTGCCCTGGTGGTCAGCCGGGAGCTGCTCCAGGCGGTGCGTCTCCAGTCACCTGTGGTGGTGCTGCTGGAAGACTTGCAGTGGACGGATCAGGCCTCCTGGGATTACCTGGTGGAGGTCCTCCTGTATGAATCAGCGGAACACCCCAACGGGATGTTCATCCTGGGTGCCGCCCGCCCGGAATGGCAGCCGACCCAGGCGCTGGCGGATCTGCTTCAGGCCAGCCTGCCGGAGGAAAAGGATGCCAGGAACTGCGGCCTGCTGCTGCGCCTGGTACCGTTGAGCAATTCCAACTCGCGCATCTTGGTCCATGAAATCCTGCAACGGGCCCAATCCGTCCCCGAGCAGGTGGTGGACCTGATCGTCGAGCGCTCAGAAGGAGTGCCCTATTACATCGAGGAAATGGTCAACTGGCTGATCAACCATGCCATCCTGGATACGCACCTCGAGCAGTGGCAGATCTTCCCGGAAAAGCTCAAGGAACAACCACTGCCGGCCACCCTGCAGCACTTGTTATTGACCCGGCTGAGCTCGCTCTCCCAGGTTGAACGCGCCGCCCTGCAGCGCGGCGCCATCTTCGGCAGGCGCTTCTGGACCGGCGGCGTGGAAGCCCTGGGCGTGATGCAGGGTGCGGACACGCTCGGGCACCTGCAGCCACGCGGCTTCGTGGAAGCCCAGCCGGAGAGCGCTTTCCAGGGCGACACCGAATGGAGTTTTAACCAGAGCCTGCTGCAGGAAGTGACTTACGAAAGCGTGCTGAAGCGTGAGCGCCTGGCCCTGCACAAGGTGGCAGCGGAATGGCTGGAGAAACAGGCCCGCCAGTCGGGACGGTTGGATGAGTTTGCCGGCCTGTTGGGCGAACATTGCGAGCGTGCCGGCGAGCTGAGCGCCGCCAGCGGATTGGTATTTACAGGCTGGCAAGCGCGCCTACTCCCAGGGGGCGCCGCGTGAGGCCCAGGCTTTTTATACCCAGGCGTTGGGGCTGCTCCCGCCGGTGGACCGCGAACGCCGCTGGCAGGTCCTTTCGGGCCGGTTGGAATGCTACGGCATCCTGGGCGAGGTGGAATCCTCGAAGGCTGACCTCGGCGACCTATTGGATCTGGCGCATTCCTTTGGTGATGATGATCACCTGGCCGAGGCCTATCTGGGCCAAGCTTCTTTCGACTTGGGCAGAGAGAAAGACCCGGCGATCTTCGACCAGACCATCCAGGCAGCGCTAACGGCCGCACGGCGCTGCGGGAACGAAGCCATCGAGGCAAAAGCCCTGGCTTTGATCGCCGTCGCCTTTGCAGTCCGCGTCGATAAGCCCGCCTCCATACAAAATATCGAAGCAGCCCTGAAAATTGCCCGCCGTCTGGAGGACGAAAGTGTGCTGGCTTTTGTCCTTGGGCGGGCTGGTTATTGTTACGGGCAAATGGGTGATTTTGCCAGGGGCTATGCCATGCAACTCGAGCAGACCGGGCTTAATCACCGCCTGGGAGACCGCAGCCAGGAGGCCAATGGCTTGAACAACATGGGCAGCAGCTTCATGACCGTGGGATTGTACAAACAAGCCCGTTCGCTACTCGAGCAGTCCCTGGCGATTTGCGAAGCCCTGGGTTCTCGTTTTGGTGTGGCATTCATCCAGGGCAACCTCGGAGAAATTTACCGTCATACCGGAGATCTTCGAAACGCCCGGCAGTTGCTGGAGCAAGCCGTGCAGGGATATTCTCCATCCCAGATTCCTCCGGAACAGCCTTCCTGCTCAATGAATTGGGGTGGGTGCTGCTGGCGATCGGGGATATTCCCGGTGCAACCAGGCGTTTCACTGAATCGCGCCAGTTAACATTGAATAAAGAGCTGCTTGCAGCAGCCTATGAAGCCACTGCCGGTCTGGCTGCCTGCGCCCTTGCGCAAGGCCGGTTGGACGAAGCCCGCCAGCATGTTCAGGAAGCCTGGGATTACCTGAAAACACATGGCTTTACCATGATGGAAAATCCTGCCAGGGTCTACCACACCTGCTTTGACGTTTTCGAGGCGCTGGGTGATGGGGAAAACGTCCGGGCGGTTCTTGAGAGCGGTTACCTGGCTCTGATGGAGAAGGCGGATACGATCAACGTGCCGGAATGGCGACAGTCCTTCCTCGAGAACGTGCCCGACAACCGGGCACTGGTGGAGATGTGGGAGCGCCGGCAAATGTAGGTCACGTTTGAGACGTGACCGACAGACAATTGGAGGATGAGGTACCATGAACCGTTTTGATGATTACAGTCCATATATCCGGGATGCCATGAAATCCTGGGACTGCCCGGGTGCCGCCGTTGCCGTCATCCACGCGGAGCAGGTGATCCACCTGGGCGTGTACGGCTGGCGGGACACGGAGAACAGCCTGCCCGTAACGGAAGGCACGCGCTTTGCCATGGCTTCCTGCACCAAATCGTTCACCGCCATGAGCGCCGCGCTGCTGGTCGATCAGGGGAAACTGGAATGGGATAAACCCGTCCGGGAATACATGCCGGAATTCGTCCTGGATGATCCGTATGTCACGCAGCACGTCACCGTGCGGGACATGTTGAGCCACCGCACCGGCCTGCCCAGGCATGACCTTTCGGCCTGGCGCCTGGATATCACCCGGGCTGAATTCATCCAGCGCATGCGCCATCTCAAGTTCAACGCCAGTTTCCGCGAGAAATTCCAGTATAACAACTTGATGTACTATGCCGCCGGCTACCTGGTGGAAAAGATCGCCGGGAAAAAATGGGAAGACTTCGTCCAGGAACGCATTTTCGATCCGCTCGGGATGAAGGCTTCGAACTTCAGGCCCGAGCCTCCTGTGGAGGGCCAGGATACCGCCAAGGGCTACCGGGTGGACCGCAATCCCGACGGCAGTGCCAGGGGGCTGGTGAACATGCCCTTCGGGCTGCACACCGAGCTCAGCCCGGGATCCGCCGGGGCATTATTTTCCACCCTGGCGGACCTGATCGAGTGGCTGAAGGTCCATGTGAACAACGGCCGGGTGGGCGGCCTCCAGCTCGTCTCTCCCGACAATCTCAAGCAGATGCACCTGCCGCAGACCGTCATACCGGGCGGAGGCATCAACGAGGCCCTGTTGGGCAACACCATCTACACCTATGGGATGGGCTGGTTCATCTCACCCTACCGGGGCTTTACGCTGATCGAGCACGGCGGGAACGTGGAGGGGCACAGCCTGGAGATCGGATTCATTCCCCAGGAGAAAGTGGGCGTCGTCATCCTGACCAATATAGCCGAATTGCCGCTGCGGGATGTGCTGCTTTATGAGAGCATCGACCGGGCGCTCGACCTGCCCGACCGGGATTGGAACCAAAAATTCCACGCCATTTTCGACCCGCTCATCATCGGGCAGGAAAAAGCCAAGCAGACCACGCAGGAGGAGCGCCTCCAGGACGCGCCGCCCACGCACCCCCTGGAGACATTCACCGGCACTTTCGCCAGCGAAGGTTACCCGGATTTCGCCGTCCGTATAAATGGGGACAGGCTGCAGGCCTGCACGCTGGGCAGCCTGGGCTGGTCCGAACTGCGCCATTACCACTATGACGTGTTCGAGTGGTACCTGGCCGATTTCGATTACTGGATGAAGGTGCGCTTCCTGGTGAATGATAACGGCGAGATCAATTCGGTCTCGGTTCCCATCGAGGAGGCAGTGGAGAATGTCACCTTCACCCGCAAGCCGCCCGAGCTGGGCGAGGCGCTCCTGTCCACCGTGGTTGGCGAATATGTCACCCCCGTCGAGGGGTTGGCCGTCACCATCACCGTCCACTCCGGCAGGGTGTACGCTGCCCAGACAGGTCAGCCGCCTGAGGAGATCAAGGCTTATAAACTGAATGATGAGTTGGTGGGCTTCCGTTGGAAGCGCATCCGCCTGGACTTCATCCGCGAACAGGATGCCATCCGGCGGTTGGAGATCAAATCGCCCGACATGACTATCGCATCCGTGCGCAAGTGAAAAATGAGGAAGAACATGGCTGATTCTATCCAAAATCAAATCGAACAATTAAGAACCTCGATCAACGCCCTCGAAGCGCAGCGCGGCGTACTGGGGGCTGCGATCGTCGACCCCATCCTGGCGGCTTCGCGGCAGCAGCTGGCCCTGCTTGAACAGCAGGCTGCCGCCGCAGAAGGAAACCATGGACTATCAGGCGCCCCCGCCGAAGACCGCCGCATGGTCACCATCCTGTTCACCGACATGGTCGGTTCCACCAGCATGGCCGAAAAGCTCGACCCGGAGGAGTGGCGCCGGATCGTCGCCAGGACCCATTCGGCCATCGGGGACGCCATCACCGCCCACCATGGAACCATTGGGCAATACCTGGGGGATGGGCTGCTGGCCTTCTTCGGCGCCAGGGCAGCCAGCGAGGCCGACCCGGAGAATGCCATCCGGGCTGGGCTGGACGCCCAGTCTGCCGTGACTGCCTTGCTGTCAGAGGATAAGGTCCAGCTGCGGGTTGGCATCCATACCGGCCTGGTGGTGGTGGGCCAGCTGGGAGCGGAAGCCCACAAGGAGTTCACCGCCAGCGGGGATGCCATGAACCTGGCGGCCCGGCTGCAATCCGCTGGACCTCCTGGCGGAGTGCTGATTTCCCTGGATACCTATCGCTATGTGCGCGGCGTGTTCGACGTGACTGTGCGCCCCCCGCTGACGGTCAAGGGCAAGAGCGAGCCCATCCAGACCTTCCTGGTGCGCCGTGCCAAGCCGCGCCCCTTCCGCACGGTGGCGCGCGGCGTGGCCGGCATCGAGATCCGCACCGTCGGGCGGGAAGCGGAAATGCAGGCATTGCAAAATGCCTACCTGCGGGCGTTTGAGGAACATGGCACGGTCTGGGCGCAGTTGCTGGGCGAGCCAGGCATGGGCAAGAGCCGCCTGCTGGAGGACATGGACGAATGGCTCGAACTGCGCGAGGAGACCTACCGGCTGCTCCGCGCCAGGGCCTTTCCGGACGACCTCAACCAACCCTATGCCCTGGTGCGGCGCCTGTGGTTCGACCGTTTCCAGATCGCCGAGGATGCCCCGCTTGCCCAGGCAGAGGCCAGGTGGGTGGAACGATTTAAGGACCTTTCCGGCCTGGAGGATCACGAAGAACCGGCGCATGCCCTGGGCTTGTTGGTGGGTCTGCCCTTCGAGAACAGCCCGCATATCAAGGCGATGCGCAGTGACCCGACCCAGGTCAAGGGCCGGGCGCTGGTGGTAAGCCGGGAGCTGCTCCACGCGGTGCGGGCGCAATTCCCGGTGGTGCTGCTGTTGGAAGACCTGCAGTGGGCTGACCCGGCCTCCTGGGAATATCTCATGGAAGCTTTTCTAGGCGAAGTGGAGCTGCAACCCAATGGCCTGTACATCCTGGGCGCTGCCCGCCCGGATTGGCAGCCGCCCAGGCAGCTTTCAGAACTGTTCAAAACATCTACTCTGGATGTGTCCGGCGGTGCTAATTGGGGCATTTCCGTCCCCTTGAGTCCGCTGACCGACCAGGCCTCCCGCGAATTATCACAGGAGATATTCAAGCGGGTGCCGGATGTCCCCGGGCAGGTGATCGACCTTCTGGTGGAACGCTCGGAAGGTGTGCCGTATTACACCGAGGAGATGGTCAACTGGTTCATCGACCACGGCATCCTGGATACGCGCCTCGAGCAGTGGCATTTCTTCCCGGAAAAATTGAAGGAGCAACCCCTGCCGGCCACCCTGCATCATCTCCTGCTGACCCGCCTGAGCAGCCTTTCCCCGTCCGAGCGCTCGGCCTTGCAGCGCGGCGCCATCTTCGGGCGACGTTTCTGGACTGGCGGCCTGGAGGCCCTGGGCGTGCCCGGAAGCGACGAGACGCTCGGTCATTTGCAGCCACGCGGCTTCGTGGAAGCCCAGCCGGAAAGCGCCTTCCAGGGCGAGACCGAGTGGAGCTTCCACCAGAACCTGCTGCAGGAGGTCACCTACGAAAGTGTGCTGAAGCGCGAGCGCACATCCCTGCACAAGGTGGCGGCGGAATGGCTGGAAAAGCAGGCCGCCAATGCCGGACGGTTGGACGAGTTCGCCGGCCTGCTGGGCGATCATTATGAGCGCGCGGGAGAATTGAGCGCCGCGGCGGATTGGTACCTGCAGGCTGCCAGGCGCGCCATGGGGCAGGGAGCGCCACGCGAAGCCCAGGCTTTTTACACCCAGGCACTGGAGCTGCTTCCGCCGGTGGATAAGGAACGGCGCTGGCAAACCCTGCAGGGACGCGAAGCCGCACGCACCGTGCTGGGGGATGCCGGGCCCAACAGGGAGGATATCGATGCCTTGCTGGAGCTGGCGCACTCTCTGAATAATGATGACCGCCTGGCCGAGGCCTATTACCTCCAGGCGAGGTTCGGCCTGCGCATCGCCGACGTGGTCTTAACCGACCATGCATCCCAGGAAGCGTTGAAGGCTGCACGGCGTGCCGGGAACGAGGCCATCGAGGCTAAAACGTTGATCATCACTACGCAGTTGGACCTCAACCGGGACGAAACCTCCGCTGCCGTCATGAAGGCCGAGGAAGCTCTCAGATTGGCGCGCCGCCTGGGCGATGAAAGCGTTTTGGCATATGTCCTGTACGCCGCTGCCATTTGTTACGTCAGCTTGGGCGATATGGCCAGGTATGTCCCGCTGCAGCGCGAGCAGATCGCATTGGACCACCGTATTGGAGACCGTGCCCAGGAGGCCACCGGGTTGGGAAACCTGGCCAGCTCCCTGGGAGATCTGGGGATGTACAAGCAAGCCCGGGCGCAGCTGGAGCAAGCCAGCCAGATCTGCCGGGCCCTGGGTGCACGCCGGGCGCTGGCCTACGACCTGGGCAACCTGGCAAGCATTTACCGTTCCACTGGCGACCTGCGCAAGGCACGCCAGCTGGTGGAGCAGGCCCTGCAGGAGATCTCTCCTCCCAGGATGCCCTCGGGCAGGCCTTCATGCTGAACGAAATGGGCCTCGTTCTGCTGGCGATGGGCGATGCCGGCGGAGCAGCCAGGCGCTTCAATGAGGCGCGTGGATTGTCCGCCAATCAGGCAATCCCCGCTCTGGTCCATGAATCGGACACCTACCTGGCAGCATGTGCCATCATGCACGGCCAATTGGACGAGGCACGCCAGCATGTCAACGCAGCCTGGCTGTACCTGAAGGAACATCCCTGGGTGGGCTACAACCACCCGGGTCTGGTCTATCGAACCTGCGCCGAGACCTTCGATGCACTGGGAGAAGCTGACCTCGTTCAGGTTGTCCTTGAGAACGGTCACCGGGCATTGATGGAAGTGGCCGATAAGATCAATGTGCCGGAATGGCGCCTGTCCTTCCTGGAGAACGTCCCTGAAAACCGGGCGATCATGGAGATGTGGGAGCGCCGGAAGCAGTAAGATATCGACTTTCATAAGAAAAAATGCTAAAAGACCTCGGTCAACCCATCGCTTATGGTCGTACGGCGGAAATTTACGCCTGGAAACCGGGGCAGATCCTCAAGCTTTTCTACAACTGGTGTGCACTGGAAAGCATCCAACAGGAATCTCGCCTCACCCGGGCGGTTCATGCCAGCGGCCTGCCTGTCCCGGAAGTGGGGGAGATCATCCAGGTTGGTGAACGCTATGGCCTGGAATATGAGCGCCTGCAGGGCGAGTCCATGTATAGAATGATCCAACGCAGACCCTGGAATCTCTTTCGCTACGCCCGGCGCTGTGCCGAACTCCTGGCCGCATTGCATACCAGCACAATTCCAGCGGATCTCCCCGCTCAACGGCAAATACTGGAAAGCAATATCAATCATGCTGAGACGCTCGATGCCACTTTTCGACGAAAGGCACTGGCTGCGCTTGAAAGCCTGCCGGATGGGGTCCAATTGTGTCACGGCGACTTCTCACCCAGCAACATCCTTATGACTGCCAGGGGCGAATTCATTATAGACTGGTTCCGTGCTTCGCGTGGAAATCCATTGGCGGATCTCGCCCGCACGACCAATCTCGTTTATGGCTTCACGCGCACCCGTCAGATCCAGAGGACATTCCTCACCTATGGTTCGTCGAAAACCAACCAACTGGAGAACGCATTGTTTCAAGCCCTTTGCCGGGTCTGCTACCCTGCTTATATCAATTATTATTTCAGACTCTGTCCGGGTGACCGGGATGAATACCGGCGCTGGCTGCCGATCGTTGCTGCCGCCAGGTTGTCAGATGGCATCCCTGAACTGGAGAAGATGTTGATCGCACAGGTGGAGAGAAATTTACTATGAGAATGAAGATGAATGCTGATCAATTGGATCAACTCACCAGCCAACTGGTGCTCCTCTGGGATGACCCGCAGGAGCGTGAACAATTGGCGCAAGCCCTGCGGGCGCTGGACCTCCGCTATGAATTGACCAGAAAAATGGCCAGAGAGCCTGGCGTCGCCGAGATCCTTGCCCAAATGCTCGGGCGGCTTGCCGCGGCTTATCAGAAATTATCCGACCTGCGCGGCAGGAAGATCCTGGATATCGCCTGCGGCTCCAACACCAGCAAATTCCCCGGCTCCATCAGGGTCAATACACCTTTCGGCGTCAAGACCATCGGGCGCCCCAGCAAAAACTATACCGCCTTGTTCGAGCCGTGGTTCTGCCGGATCCTGCTTGAGTTGGGCGCAGATCCCGTTGGCGTGGACAAGGGTGACCTGGAGGCGGAAGCGTTCACCCACTACCGGGTCGACCTTGGACAGGACCGGTGCGCTGGACTTCCTGCCGGACCATTCCTTCGATGCCATCCAGGACAGCCGCCTGTTCGGCTCGCCCGAGTTCACCGCCCAGTTCCCCCACGCAGCCGACCATTTGAGGGTTGCCGGTGAGATCCGTGCCCAGGAACGCCGGCTGCTCAAACCCGGCGGTATCGATCATCCACTCGGATGCGCAGGAAATCAGCGGATAACCTGGCCATGGAAAATGAACCTGTCAACTGGAACTTTGGCTTGATGGCCGAACGCTGGGCCGAATTTTCCATGGAAGCAAAGGAAGCACCTTTCTTTCTAAAGGAGATCGCCCGCTTCGGCCAACCGGTCCTGGATGTTGCCTGCGGCATGGGACGATTGCTTATACCGCTGCTGCGGGCAGGGATGGATGTGGATGGCTGCGATATTTCTGGAGAAACGCTAAAGTACTGTCGAAAGAAAGCCGCGGCTGAAGGATTTTCTCCGCGCCTGGTCGAACAGCCGATGCACGCCCTGGACCTTCCGCGCAAGTACAAGACGATCTATATCTGTAATGCCTTTGGTTTGGGAGCGAGTCAGGAAAGAGACCTCGAAGCCCTGCGTAGATGTTTTGCTCACCTGGAGGAAGGTGGGGCGTTGCTGCTCAATATCCATGCAGATTATACGGACCCGGAGTCGTGGAGCCTATGGCTGAGTGAAAACCGGACTGCATTACCGCAGCCCTGGTCGGAAAAGGGGACCGCCCAGGTTGCGCACGATGGCAGCGAATATTACAGCCAGGTCCGGGTTGTCCATTTTGATCCGCTCGACCAGGTCTTCACCCGCCAGGTGCGCGTTGAAAAATGGGTGCATGGCAGATTGGCTGTATCAGAAGACTACACCTTTCGGGGTACTGCGTACTTTAAAAGAGAAATCCTGCTCATGTTGAAGTTGGCCGGTTTCCGGGAAATCAATGTGCGCGGCGGCTACACGGATGAACCTGCCACACCCGATTCAAAAGAACTCGTTTTTACGGCGATTAAGTAAATGAAAAACATCCATCTGCGCCCGGTCTCCCCGGAACAGGATTTCGCCGGGATCGCCCGGCTGATATCCTCCCAGGAGGATGATCCCACCACCGAATCCGACCTCAGGGAGGATTACCAGGCTCACCAGGAGTCAATTGTCCGCTTGATGGCCGCCGAGGATGAGCAGGGGCAATTCCTGGGCTTCTCCTGGGCTTACCGCAACAAGGTTGAACCGGAACGGATCTCTTTCTACCTGGTCGTCCAGCCGGAACGTCAGCGCGAGGGAGCCGGTCGATTGTTGTACACCGACCTGCTGCAGAACGTCACCTCAGCCCATGCCAGGAAGCTGCGCACCAGCGTGCTTGATTCCAGCCCGGACTCCCGCGCCTTCCTCGAGCGGCGCGGCTTCAAAGAGATCCGCCACCAGATCGGCATGCAGCTCGACCTGGCGGCCCTGGATGACCGGCCCTGGAATGCCATCCTGGAGCGGTTGAAAGGCCAGGGGTTCCGCTTCACTTCGATGCAGGAATTGGGCAACACCGAAGAAGCCCAGCGCAAGTTATACGCCCTGAACGATGCCGCCTCCGCCTCCACGCCCGGCCAGGGCGGTGAACATGCCTGGGCCTCGTTCGAGGATTTCCAGAAGAGCGTCTGCGGGTCGGACTGGTACAGGCCGGACGGTCAGATCGTGGCCATCGACTATGAACACCGGCGACTGGGCCGGCATGAGCGCCATCACGAGAAAGCACCCGGAACGGGCGTGGAAGGACGTGACTACGCCTATAACCTGTTCACCGGCGTGGACCTGCCCTATCGCGGCCGCAAGCTCGGCCAGGCGGTCAAAGTGCTGGCCCTGCGCTATGCCCGCAATGTGCTGAAGGTGCAGCTCGTCCGCACGCACCACAACACAAAGAACCTGCCCATGATCGCCATCGATACCAGGTTCGGCTACCGGGTGTTCTCCGGGGCGTATTTGATGGAGAAGAGCCTTGCGTAAAGTCAGGCATGGACGAGAAGAATAAACGTGTCAGTGCGAGCCGCGCACTAAGCAGCGAAGCAATCGTCAACCAGGGGATTGCTTCGCTCGTATAGTACACTCGCTCGCAATGACACATCCTTGGGGCTCTGTAAAAACTGTGAAGGCCAGGATCAAAACATTGTGTTTTTAGTCATGGAAAATGTATAATGGAAGCACCCTTTTCTTTGGAGGCACCCCAAACTGAAGACTCCCAATCCAGTCCTGAAAAAACTCAGCCTGACAGAGAATGCTCGTCGGCATCCCCGGGTTGAGCAGCCTGAGAAAGAGAAGGATAAGGAGCACACGATGGTGCGCCGCAACTTGGGCTTCTTCGCCCGCGTGGGCTACACCATCGTGCAAGTACGCTGAAGGAGGGCACATGACTGACGTATTCATCAGCTATGTCGAGGAAGACGGCCGCATTGCCGACCAGATCGCGCAGGGGCTGCAGGTTGCCGGTTATTCCACCTGGCACTATGAGCGGGACGGCCTGCCCGGCACCGATTATCTGGAGACCATCGGCGCCACGATTGACGCGGTTAAGGCGGTCGTCATCGTCATCTCGGCCAAGTCGCTGCAGTCGCAACAGGTCTACCGCGAGCTCGTGCGGGCTGCTGAGAACAATAAGGCTCTGTTTCCCCTGTTGTACGGGATCAGGCATGAGCAATTTCAGGAGCGCGGCCAGAAGTGGCGCCAGGCCCTGGGCGCGACGACCTCGATCGCTATTCCGCCGGACGGGGTGGCGGTGATCATGCCGCGCCTGCTGGCCGGCCTGATGGCGCGGGGGATCTCGCCAACGGGCGGTGGTGGCAACCCACAGCCCCAACAGCCCCCACCTCCGCCACCCCGGCCAAAGCACAGCGTTCCGATCTTGGTCTACGCCGCTTTGCTGGTGCTCGCGATTGCCGTAACCGTGGCGATCACGCTGGCAGTGACGCGCCGTGGGATATCGCCCTCCGCGCCGACCGCGACCGTGAGCCAGGAGCAGATGGCAACGGCCGCCGCCCGGGAAACGCCAGCTCCGACCGCTGCCCCTCTGTCGGCAGCCGCGCCCACCACCGCGCCCACATTGCCTGCCGCCCCGGCACTCGATGTCCACGCAACCCTGTTGCAGTTGCTGGAAGTCAAGTATCCCAAACAGATTGCCTGGTCGGCGGATGGCAAGTGGATCGCCATCCGCTCCTATGACATTCCCTTTCTGGATGCCAGGACAACAAAAGAAATGTACCGCATCACCTCAGTGCAATGGCCCAGCAGCCTCGCCTTCTCGCCCGATGGAAAGACACTGGCCTATGCCGGCGACCAGGTCACCTTCGTGCAGGTCGGGACCTGGGGGGAACTGGGCACCCTGGCGGGCAGCGGCGGCACCAAGGCGCTGGCTTACTCGCCGGATGGCCGGCGGCTGGCAACAGCCATCGGCAATGTCGTAAAGCTGTGGAACCTGTCCAGCGGAAAGGAAGAGTGGACCTTTCCGGACACGTCCGGATTTGCCCTGGCCTTCTCGCCCGATGGGAAGATGGTCGCAGCCGCCGGCGGCACCGGCGGCGGGGAGATCAAGCGTTGGAACGCCGAGATGGGCGAGGAACTGCCGGTCCTCAAGGGGCACACCAACTGGATCAAGACTCTTGAGTTCTCGCCCAACGGCCGGGTCCTGGCGTCAGGATCGGTGGATCAGTCCATCCGGCTGTGGGACGCCGCCACAGGCCGGCTGCTCATGGTGTTGAACGGACATACCGGCGAGGTCACCGACCTGAGCTTCTCGCCCGATGGGCGCCTGCTGGCGTCCGCCTCGTGGGACCTTACGGTCAAGCTGTGGGATCTGGCCACGGGGCAAGAGTTGCAGAGCTTGCTGGGGCATACGGGCCGGATCGAGGCGGTGGCGTTTTCGCCTGATGGCAGGCTGCTGGCCTCAGGGGCCGACGATGGCGTGCGCCTGTGGAGCATCGAGTTGGGGAGCGCCGCAAACCCGACCACCGCCTCGCCGGCGAAGCCGGTCCCCACCTCTGCGGCAGCGAATGCCATCTCGCCGCAGAATGCCGCCGGCCTCAAAAGCTGGAAGACGCTCAACTCGGCCGGCCATCAGGTGACCTGGTCGCCCGATGGGAAGTGGCTGGGCGTCGCCGGCTCCAAGCCCTCTCTCTACGACGCTGCGAGCCTTGAGCAGATGCGGGCTTTCACGACCCTTCTCGACCCGCAGGAACTGGCATTCTCGCCCGATGGCAAGACCTTGGCCGCCCTCCGCGCCGGTGTGAAGCTCTTCTCCACCAACAGCGGGGCGGAGTTGTACACTCTGTTCTCGTCGGGTTCGATCAGCAGCGCCGTCTGCAGCTCGTTCCTGGCCTACTCGCCCGATGGCGCCACGCTGGCGGTGGTGGAGGGCGATACGGTCAAGCTCTTCGATGGTGCCAGCGGCCAGGAAAAGAATACCCTCGTCGTAAAAGGCGCCTTTGCCATTGCCTTCGCCGCCGACGGGCGGCATATCTTTGCTAGCAACTGGGAAGATGGCATTTCGCTGCTGGATGTGGCCAGCGGGGAAGTCGCGCGGACCTTTGGGGAGGCCTCGAAGGGCACGGAGTGCCTGGTTCTGTCGCCCGGCGGCGACATGTTGGCTTCCGCCGGGATATCGGGCGACGAGGTGATCTTGTGGGATGCGGCCTCCGGGCGCCAACTGCGCACGCTTCCCGGCCACAAGCAGGGGGTTCTGCGCCTGGCCTTTTCGCCCGACGGACGGATCCTGGCCTCGTCAGGGCGTGATGTCACCATCCGGTTGTGGGATGTGGCCACCGGTGATCAGTTGTGCAGTCTGGTTGGCCACGCGGAATCCCCCGAGAGCCTGGCGTTTTCACCGGACGGCGTCACCCTGGCTTCGGCCGGTCACGACAACGATGTGCACCTGTGGCGGATCGCCCCCTAGGTAAGAAGGGAGACACCCTTTTCATTGGAGGCAACCCAAATTGAAGCCTCCCAATCCTTTCCTGAAAAAACTCGGCCTGGCAGCGAATGACTGCCTCGTCATCCTCCATACAGATGCCGTCGGAAAAAAGACCATCCACAAAGTGAAGACTTCCGAAGTTTTGAAAACTTCGGAAGTCTTAGCTTGGGCAGACCATCCACGCATGGCATCACACATACTCGAATGGGAGTCAGCCCATTCGAGTATTCGTGGCCTACTTCGTGGATGGTCTTCCACCAATGTATAATACGAATACCCTTCCCTTGGAGGAATTCCCCTTGAAAACTCCCAATCCCATCCTGAAAAAGCTCGGTCTCTCTGCGCATGACCGGGCCGTCATCATCCATACCGACGACATCGGCATGTGCCAGGCCAGCGTGGAGGCCTTTGCCGACCTGAACGAGGTCGGCCTCATCTCCTCCGGCGCGGTGATGGTGCCCTGTCCCTGGTTCCTGCACGCCGCCGAATACGCCCGCCAGCACCCTCAGGCTGACCTGGGCGTCCATCTTACCCTGACCAGCGAATGGAAGACCTACCGCTGGGGGCCGCTCTCCACGCGTGACCCGGCTTCCGGCCTGCTCGATGAGCAGGGCTATTTCCACCATCTCACCGCCCCCGTACAGGAGAAGGCTGACCCGGCGGCGGTCGAACTGGAACTCAATACCCAGGTGGAACGAGCCATCCATGCGGGCATCCAGCCCACCCACGCCGATACGCATATGGGCTCCGTGGCCCACCCCAGGTTCATGAGCACCTACCTCCAGCTCGCCTGGAAGTTCAGGTTTCCGGTCATGATGTACCGCCTGGACGAAGCCGGCTGGAGAGGTTTGGGGCTGGACCCTGAAACCGCACAAATGGCCGTCGGCCTGGTGCAGCAGCTTGAAGAAGCCGGATTACCCTTGCTGGACAATATGGTCGGCATGCCGCTGAACAAGGAAGAGCATCACTGGGAGCGCACCAGGCAGGCCCTCTCGGATCTGAAACCCGGCCTCACTCATTTCATCATTCACCCGTCCAAGGATACGCCCGAGCTGCGCGCCATCACCCCCGACTGGCGCTGCCGGGTGGCCAACTACCAGGACTTCAGCCGCGCAGAGCTGCGCAAACATATCCAGGACATCGGGCTGCACGTCATCGGCTACCGGGCCATCCAGGACCTCATGCCCTCTGTATGATCACGTAAGGGCAGGCCTTGTGCCTGCCCCCCATCCATCCCAGGAGAATGCCATGTCTGAAACCAGGCCGCAAGCCATCAAACTTTCGTTCGGATATAAAACCATCTGGGGGGTTGCATCGCTGGGCACCAGCCTGATCTCGGGTGTTTTCGCTGCCCTGCTGCCCATCTTTTACCAGGATTACCTGGGCCTCAGCGCCCGCTGGATCGCCCTTGCTTCGGGCATTTACGCCGTCTGGAACGCCCTGAACGATCCCATCTTTGGGTATATTTCCGACAGCACCCGTTCCAAGCGCGGGCGGCGCATTCCCTATATGCGCTATACCGCCCCGTTCCTGGCCGCCACCTTCATCCTGGTCTGGCTGGCCCCCCAGCACGCCGGCGATTTCACCATCTTTCTGTGGATGCTCGGCAGCATGCTGCTGTACGACGGTTGTTACACCATCATCGGGCTCGTCTATTCCGCCCTGCTTCCGGAAGTGACTGAATCCGACACCCAGCGCAACCACCTGCAGATTTCGTCCTCCCTGTTTGGCTTGTTGGGCACGCTGCTGGGCTTCATCATTCCGGACCTTTTCCGCCCAAAGACGGGTACCATGCCGTCCTTCCTCCCGCTCCAGATCGCCATGGTGGTGGTCGCGGTGACGGGCATGCTCTTGATCCTTGCCACCACCCTCAAGGTCCGGGAACGTCTGGAGTTCACCCGGGTGGATAAGCCGCTCAAGCTCGTCGACCAGATCAAGTACACGTTCGCCAGCAGATCCTTCCTCATCCTGGTTGCCCAGAACTTCATGTCCATCCTGGTTTCCTCCCTGGTGACGGGTTCGGTGTTCTACCTGGCCGATTATGTGCTCAAGATGAACACCATCCTCCTGCTGGCATTCATCTTCATCCCGCTCATCGGCGGCGTGCCGGTCACCAATCTCATCCGCAAAAAGCTGGGACTGGTGCAGGCGCAGCAGCTGCTCCTGCTGATTGCCGGGGTGGGCCTGGTTTTGATCGTGATCGTGCCCACCTCCCTGATCCCCTTATGCCTGGTTCTGGTGGGCTTTGGCCTCTCCGGTCCGCAGACCCTGACGAACATCCTGTTTGCCGAGGTGGCGGATGAGGACGAGCTGCGTTCGGGCGTGCGCCGCGAGGGTGCCTTCTTTGGCATCAACGCCATGCTCACCAAGCCGGCCCAGTCGCTGGCGATCGCCATCCCCCCTTTCATCCTGGAAGCCGCTCATTTCGTCAGCCGTGGAGCCAACAATAATGAGATCTTCCTCAACCAGCCCGCCAGCGCCATCTTCGGGATCAAGGTGTTTATCGGCCTGATACCCGGTATTGCCATGCTGGTCGGCGCCCTGATCCTGTTCTGGTTCCCCTTGCGCGGCGCCCGGCTGGAAAAGATGCAGCACGATCTGCTCGAACTGCACGCCAAAAAGAAAGCCGAATACGATTCCCAGCTTACAAATTCCGAATAACGATTAACGGATAACAATTTCCGAATATCCACAAGTATGGAGGCAGGCATGCGTAATAATGAGCAACACCTCTGGCTGCGCTGGACCCTCGCCAACGGTCTGTCTGAGCTGCTCGGCCTGGGCGCCACCTTCGCCGTGATCGGGCTGCTGGTCTCCCGGATTGGCACCCAGACCATGTCCGGCATCCTGCTCTCCTCCTTCCTGACCGTGGTCAGCGGCGCCATCGAAGCCACCCTGGTGGGGCTGGCTCAGCACTGGGCCATGCGACCCTGGTTCCCCGGAATCAGCCGAATTTCCTGGTGGATCGCCACCTTGATTGGTGCCTTGCTGGGCTATATGCTGGGTTACCTGCCCTCCACCCTGATAAGCCTCGGCCAGACCACTGCGCAGGCTACCCAGGCTGAGCCGCCGCAATGGCTCACCCTGCTGCTGGCCGCCGCCTTGGGAGCGGTTGCCGGAGCGGTGCTGTCCTTCGCTCAGTGGCTGGCGCTGCGCGGCCGGGCCAGGCGGGCCGGGTCGTGGATCCCGGCCAACATGCTGGCCTGGGCCTGCGGCATGCCGATCATCTTTGAGGGCATGGACCTGGCGTTCAAGCAGGGCCAGCTCTGGCAGTCCGTCCTGGTCATTGCCGGGGCAATCCTGGTTGCCGGGTTGGTGGTGGGTGCCATCCACGGCCGCTTCCTGGTAATGATGACTGGAGAAGAATAACATGAAAAAATATTACGCCTTCCTCACACTCCTGCTCGTTTTATCATCCCTGGCTTCCGGCTGCACAGGTCCCAAATATTCGTCCTATGTTTCCTTTGTGCCGGATACTGCCGTAACAATACCTCCCGAGGAAATGCTCCAGGCCCAACGGGTTCTGCAAAAAAGGCTGCATGACATTCTTTCCGGCCGGTCGACGGTCACGCTGGAAAGCAATGCCTTGCGGGTTGGCCTGTCCAATGAAAAGGATCTGCCGCTGGCAATCGAAATGGCCACCCACCCGGGATTGCTGCACTTCTTTCATTCCGAGACACCCATCGAAACCGGCCAACCCATGCCTGCGGGTGCAGCGCTGATCTTCACGGGCGCAAACATTGCCGAAGCCTCCGCCCGCCTGGACTCGAATACGGGCTGGTGGTCGGTTGCGATCACGTTTACCCCGGAAGGGACAACCAAGCTTGCCGATTACACCCAGGCCCACGTGGGCGCCTACCTGGTGATCGTCCGCGATGACCAGGTGATCTCCGCGCCAAGAGTGAACGCGGCCATAACTGCTGGGCGGGCGGAAATTGCAGGCAGTTTTGATAAAGCCAGCGCACAAATCTTGGCCGCCCAGATCAATAGCGGCGCCATGCCGGTCCCATTGAAGATGATAAAATGATTATGGTTTGTGGCGCTGGCAGGAGAAACGGATCGTGAAACTCGATCCCCCAAAACCTGGCTTCGAGAACCATGACCCTGGCCCGGACTCCGGGAAGGGGCTGGCCAGGCGTTCGATCCGCCTGCAAGGATATGATTATTCCCAGCCGGGGGGTTATTTCGTAACCATTGTGACCCAATTAGGGGAACCTTTCTTCGGTAAGATTTTCGATGGGCAAATGATTCTCAGTGATGCCGGACAAATGGTAAAGTACGAATGGGAAACCCTGCCTGAATTATTCCCAAATATCGAAATGGATATCTTCCAGGTGATGCCCAATCATTTCCATGCCATCCTTTTCATTCACAATCCCAACCCCAACCCCGTAGGGGCAGGCCTTGTGCCTGCCCCAGGTCTTGTACCTGCCCCAAACCTTGTACCTGCCCCAAACCTTGTACCTGCCCCAGGCCTTGTACCTGCCCCAGGCCTTGTGCCTGCCCCTGGCATTATCCTGCCCGCTGCGACCACAAGGGTCGCCCCTACCCTCGGGGATATCATCGGCGCTTACAAATCCATCACTACACATAAATATATCCAGGGGGTGACAGGAAAAGGACGTGGCCTGCCTTTACCAAAAGATTATGGCAACGCAACTATTATGAACACATTATCCGCAGTGCAGCCGATCACGAAAGAATTGCCGGGTATATTCTGGACAATCCGGCCAATTGGGAACAGGACAAGGAAAATCCCCAGGACCATCCTTGTGTTGGAGGCGATTGTCAATGGCAGAACCCATCATGGTAAGATGCACACCATCCCCGGATGATCTCCAATTCCTCGAAGATCGGTTATACGAATATAACAGCCGGCAGGTCAGCCGGGAGGATGGGCAGTTGTTTGCCTTCTTCATTCGTGACGACCGGCAGGAGGTTTTGGCAGGTCTCGCCGGTTGGACCTGGGCGGAGGCCTGCGAGGTTCAGTCCCTGTGGGTCCACCCGGACTGGCGCAGGCAGGGCTATGGCCGGCAGTTGCTGGCGGCCGCCGAGCAGGAAGCCCTGGCGCACGGCTGCAAGGTCATCCTGATCACCAGCTATAGTTTCCAGGCTCCCGCCTTTTACCAGAAATGTGGCTATGAGCTTGCCTGGCAGTTGCAGGACTTCCCCCCTGGACACACGCATTGCATCCTTGTCAAACGGTTCAATGAGGAATAATATCTTCTCCAAACAAGAGGAGGCATGACTATGTCTGGTCAAACCTCAGGTCCCAAGGGTATCGGGTCAACACAGGAGCAGGAGCTGGCCCAGCGTGAGGCCGAATTGGCCATCATCACCAGTGTCCAGCAGGGCCTGGCGGCGCGTCTCGATGTCCAGGCCATTTATGACCTGGTTGGGGACAAGATCCGTGACGTTTTCGACGCACAGGTCGTCATGATCTCGCCCTACGACCGGCAGACCGACACGGTTGAACATCGCTATGCCATCGAGCGCGGCGAGCGCGTTTACGCCCCCGGGCATTTTCCCCCCGGAGGTTTCCGTGCCCGGATCATCCAAACGCGCCAACCCTTGTTGGTCAACGCGGACGTTGGCGAGCAGGCCCGCCGCCTGGGACAGCCGACCCTGCCGGGCACCATTACACCCAAATCCTGGTTGGGCGTGCCCATGCTGGTCGGGGACCAGGTGACGGGCATTCTGAGCCTGCAAAATGTCGAACAGGAAAACGCCTTCGACGAATCAGATGTGCGCACCCTGCAAACGCTGGCTGCATCTATGAGCGTTGCCCTCGAAAACGCCCGTCTCTTTGAAGAAACCGGTCGCCTTCTCAAAGTGACCGAGCAGCGCGCTGCCGAACTGCAAACCATCAACCGCGTGCAGGAGGGGCTGGCTCAAAAGCTGGATATGGCGTCCATCTATGAGCTGGTGGGTGAAAAATTGCAGGAGATTTTCCCGGATACGGATCTCAATATCGGGGTGTATGAACCGGATACACGCCTTCTATCGGTGCCGTTCCTGATCGAAAACGGCCGGCGGCTGGAATTTACCCCGTTCATCGTGCGTGAGGAAGGCTTTATTGCCCACTTGCTGCAGGACCCCAAGCCCTTGTTGATCAATGACAACATGACCGAGGCCGACCGGCAGTATCGCTACCTCGACTCGACCGGGAAGGGGCTTCCGAAATCCGTTCTGTATATGCCGTTGACCATCGGTGGTTCCATGCGCGGTGTGATTGAGCTGGAGGATATGCACCGGGAGCACGCGTTCAGCCAGACGGATGTGCGCCTGCTGGATACCCTGGCCAATGCCATGAGTGTCGCCCTGGATAATGCCCACCTCTGGGAGCAGGAGAAATTATACCGAAAGGCGCTTGAACGTGAATTCGAGATCGGGCGCGAGATCCAGGCCGGTTTCCTGCCGGATCACCTGCCCCGTCCCAGGGGCTGGGAGATCGCCGCTTCGCTTGAATCATCCCGGCAGGTTGCCGGTGATTTTTATGATGTCTTCAAGCTTCCAGGGGGAAATATCGCCCTGGTGGTCGCCGATGTTTGTGACAAGGGCCTGGGCGCGGCATTGTTCATGACCCTGTTCCGCAGCCTGCTGCGCGCCGCCACGAACTCCGAGCTGTGCGCACGTGCCGTCCTGGCGGGAGGCGATCCCACTTCGGCCCGCCTGAAGAGCGCCATTCTGCTGACCAACAATTACATCATTGAATCGCACGGGGATACCGGCATGTTCGCCACCATCTTTTTCGGGTCGCTGGATACCCGCTCCGGTTTACTGACCTATATCAACGCCGGGGCCCTGCCGCCCATCCTCATCAACAAGGCCGGATCGATCCAAACGCTGGAACGGACGGGCCCTGCCGTTGGCGGGATGCTGGATGCCGACTACACCGTCAAGCAAGTCCGGCTGGAACAGGATGACCTGTTTTTTGCCTATACGGATGGCCTGACCGATGCGATCAATTCTGCGGGTGAATACTACGACCAAAAGGACCTGATCGCCATCCTGGGCGGGTCCCGCAAGCTGCCGGCGTTACTGCAGGAAATTCGCCATTCGATTAATTATTTTGCCGCCGGTGAAAAGCAGCAGGACGACATGACCATGCTGGCTGTCAGGTGCAAAAAGAAAAAAGACATATGATGCCATTCCATTCAAGATATGCCATCAATTCGTGAAAAAAAACAAGCGCCCGATTCCAGGCGCTTGTTTTTTTCTAATATCTTTTGGGATTACGGCCAGATCTCATGGGCAGTGAAATCCACCCAGTAAAGATCCATCGTATTGGAGACCCTGGACAGGATGCCGTTCCCAATGGTCCCGGGCGGGTCAGTCAGCCGGCTCCACCAGGACCTGTCTGCGGCATAACCGTACTGGTAACCGACCGGCGAGGGTTTAAAGTAATTGCCCCAGGCGGCAAATTCGGTCATCATGGCGTCCATGCTGCGGAAACCCTGGCTGTCATCCACGAACACCAGCCCGCTGCGGTACGTGGGCGGCATCTGGGAAGTCAGCCAGTGCTTGAGGAAGACCTGGTAGGTGGATTTGTGGGTCCTGACCTGCGTGACCCAGGCCTGCGCCTCGGCATCCGTGATGGGTTTTCCGTTGCGGTAGGACTTGTTTTGGTACCACTCATCGTCAACGCCAAAGCCGATCACGCTGGGGTGGCCTCCATATTGATTGAGCACCAGGTCGATCAACATGGACATGTTGCAGCCGGAGCTCTCCACCTGCACCCAGACCTTGAGGCCGGCCGTGTCAAAAGCGGCGAAGTCCGGCTCGAATTTATCCACCGTGTCAAAGCGCACACCCGGGTAGCTGCCACCATCCGGGTTGGGGAAGTGCGCCCAACATCCCGGGCCTTTCATGCCGTCAATTTCAACCACAACGGCGATCATGGCGCCGGTCGAGCCGGGGAACCGTGAAGCCATCGACTTGGCCGAGTCGACCCACCAGGTGGGCGTGGGCCAGGGACTGATGCCATAATCGGAAGCCCTCAGCCCGGCGCGCATCCCTGGCGGAACCGTCGGGGGCGGTGGTTGTGTGGGAGTGGGCGTGGGTGTCGGCTTGCCGGCACTGACGATGGAGGCGCTGCCAAAGGCCATCAGCAGCACCATGACGAGTACAAAGAATATGCGGATGCAATTCCTGGACATTGATGCAATCTCCTGTTCTTGGAAAGTCGGATTTTCATTTTCGGAGCGACCGGATGGGCGGTTATTTCCATGGCTTCCCTGGGATCATCTCCTTTCCAGAAAATGCGCGGCAGGGTGTCTGCGTGCAGGTTCCTACGGCGCAACCGGGGGCTTCACGCCGCCGCCGATCACCTCGTTGACCGTCCTGACCACCGTTCCACTGGCAGAGCGCGGCTGCAGCCAGTCCAACAGGGCGGTGAAATTCGCCGCGCTGATGGAATAAACGTCGCAGTTATCACATACGTGATGGAGGACCAGCTGCACCCAGCCCCCGCCGGATTGCTCGGCCTGGGTGATCCAGCCTTCGATGGTGGCCACGCTGGTGCTGTTCTTGACGCTCGGCATGGCCCAGGTGGCATATGGATTATGAGGGGGCAGGCTGTCGGGTCCCAGCGAAACGGTCCGTCCGCTGTTATACCCGCAATCCTTCAGCGCCTGGATGGTATTGCTGTTATAGTTGCCGAAGGGATAGGCGAATGAGACGGGTTGGAAACCATGATCAAAGAGATTGATGCGGTCGGTACAGATCTCCCCTCGTAAGGCCGTCCCCTTAAGATTCTTCAAGTTGGCATGGGTGAGGCCGTGCCCGCCAATCTCATTGCCGTCGGCATACAGGTTGGTCAGATCTGTCCAGGTCAGATGGACAGAATCTCCAACCACCCCGGTATTCACATAGAATGTGGCCTGCATGCCATGGGCGGCCAGGATGGCGCGTGCCAGGTATTGGTCGGCATAGCCGTCATCGAACCCAATGGTGACAGTAACAGGCCCCGGCCCGGGTGGTGGCGTGGGTGTCGGCTTGCCTGCGCTGGCCAGCGTGTTGCTGCCAAGGGCCATCAACGCCACCAGGACGAATACAAGTAATATGCGAAATAGATTCCTGGACATTTCATTCTCCTTCGTGAATGGGATGGTCGGGGGGAAAAGGGGGGATTGGGATAAAGGCCGGCTGTTTCCACGGCTTCGAGGGCATCACCTCCTTGCAGGATGGCATGCTGCGCTTGGTGTGGACACGTTTCCACTTGCGGTCTACCGGGCAGGTTTCTTGCATTTACATCATATGGATTTTAAGCCCAAAAGTCAAGCCCCCGGCAATGCAATCCCCTCGCATCATATGTCATTGCGAGCCGTTCTCTGGCGAAGCAATCCCCTCGCCATCCTATGTCATTGCGAGCCGTTCTCTGGCGAAGCAATCCCCTCGCCATCCTATGTCATTGCGAGCCGTTCTCTGGCGAAGCAATCCCCTCTCCATGACATAAAACTCATCACTTTGCACTCTTTCGTGCTATGATTATCCCGGTCTCGCATATCCTGAAACAAGCCTGAAAATCATGCATAGGCCCGCACGTATCCCGCGTCTTGTCTGGATCCTGGTCGCACTGGCTCTTTTGCCGGTGCCGATCATCTCTGCCGTTGGGGCACGCTACCTGTCCCCCCGAAGTGCGGATATCCTTTCGCTTCAGCCCTCGCCTGCGGCCCGGGTGGATTGCACCAGTTTGCTCAGCCAGTTGACCGGCGAAAAAAACTGGCTGGAACAGCTTGCCGATCCAGTCCTGGATACGCAAGCCCTGGTTGCCGAACGGTTGGGTTTCTACTCAGCCGTGCATGCCTGCATCCCGGTCGGCTCCAGCTCGGATCTTCTGAAGGCTGCCCGCCAATTAACTGAATACTTCATGATCTTTGCCGGGGGATACCAGACCCCCCGGGATGGATCTGAATTGTACCTGGTCGATCTGGCCACCGACAAGGATCCGGCGTTGTTGAGCCTGCAGCAAAAAGTGGGCATCCCTCCTCCGCCGGGATATGTTTATATGCGCTTTTATTATTCGCCTCAGGCCATGCCTGACCTGGTAAGGCAGGCTTTTGAGAACCCGGATGTGAAAGGGGTGACCATTTTCACCCGCTACGTGGCAGTCCTGGTGGATCAATCCGACCTGCACGCACGTTCATTTCCAAAGACTGTCACACACGAGCTTGTCCATGCTTATTTGAAATCGGTTAAGGGGGTCGGCAACTTGGAGGCATTCCCCTTATGGTTCGATGAGGGCATGGCCACCCACTTCAGCGGCAGCAGCATCCCTTCCTGCGTGTATTCTGATTATGGATCGGGCACATTAACGAGCTGCAGCTCATCTCCGCAGGATTACCAGCAGTACGCTGCCAATTTTGATTTTCTGGAAGCCAAACTCGGGCAGGCGCGCTTCCTGCAGTTGCTGAAGAAGTCCTTCGATGACATGGATCCCAGCATGCTTTACCTGCAGGCCGGTTTCTCAACCTATCCGGCGTTTGCTGAACGTGCCATGGAATGGAGACACAGGCGGGACTTCATCACGAAAACGGCCATAGCCGCCGCCTGCATTGTCCCTCTGGTGATTGGGTTGTTGATTTATTTCTGGAGGGCCGGCAGGGAGGAAGAGGAAGATGAACCCTTACCCCCGCATCATCCCAACCTGCCGTACCAGAGTATTTGAACCAGGATTTTCATGCTGAGGCTTAGATTCTTTGGACACGGTCATCGATACTTTCCCGGCTTTCCTGGCCTACTGGGTTGAGGCGCAGCGCAAACCGTTGGACGAACAGATCGAAAGTTGGGCGGCTGATTACATGTCGCGCTGGCCCGAGCTTCTCAACAAGCAAATCGAGGATTACGCCGGGCAGAACCTGGACTGGCGGCAGGTCGCCCGGGAAAAGGTTTTCCCGTACCTGGCTGGACGGATCCCGGCCATGCAGGCGGCCTATAAAAATCTGCTGAAAACATTCCAGCCCATCCAGGCCAAAGTCCGGGAGGTATTCAGCTTTGAACCCGACCTCACTTTCGTGATCTATGTGGGCATCGGCTGCGGAGCGGGGTGGGCAACCACATTGAATGGATCCCCCGCACTGTTGTTTGGGTTGGAAAACATTGCCGAAAGCGGTTGGAGTGATCCCAAAACGATCCGCGGGTTGATCGCCCACGAGACCGGGCACCTGCTGCATTATGCCTGGCGTGCACAGCACAAAAAGCCCATCGGCTCCGGCCCCTGGTGGCAGCTTTACGAAGAGGGCTTTGCACAGGAGTGTGAAAGCCGGATAGTGGATTCGGCCGCCGTCCACCAGACCAACTCCGGCGGGGAGCAGGATTGGCTGGCCTGGTGCCTGGAAAACCAGGCTTGGCTGGCGGCTGAATTCCTGCGGACGGTGGATGCCGGCCGGCCGGTTGCAGCTTTCTTTGGTTCGTGGTTCGAGATCCGCGGCCGGAGTGAAACCGGGTATTTCCTGGGTCAGGTGGTGATCCAGCAGTTGGAAAAGCAGCTCGACCTGAAGGAAATTGCCTTGTTGGAGGATATTGAAGCAGCCGTGCGCCCAATCCTGGAGAAAATGGCCGGGCATGTTGGACCTCCGGGAGAATAATTGGGTGTCTGCAACGTCGCGCAACTCCAATTTTTATGTCATTGCCTGCCGTCTCGCACCGGCGTGCCGCCGGTGTTCGCGGCACGAACGGTGCGCCACTTACGCCGCAGGTACAGGTGCGAAGGCCGATGTTCTCCGGCCTGCCTGTCCTGCCTGCACCTTGACGCAGGCACAGGTGTGTTCTTCAGGGAAGCAATCTCCCGGCTAGACATGGAGATTGCTTCGCAAAGAACGCTCGCACGTGTGCCTGCACGGCACAGTGCAGGCAATGACATCCTGGTTTGACTCTAATGACACTATGGGGAGAATAAAACCTCATGGCACGCTTTTTGGGTTTTTGTGTCATAATATCAGGGTGTTGTATGGTTCCGCCCCAGTCTACGCACCAGTCTGATAAAAACCGCTGAATTCCTTTCGCTGGTTGATCATGAGTTCCCAATTACCTTCAGGCACGGTTACCTTTCTCTTCACGGATATCGAATGCAGCCTGCAGTTCTGGCAGGACCATCCTGATCAGATGGATGTCAACCTGGCCTGGCATGCCGCGGTCTTGCGAAAGGCCATTGAATCACACCACGGTTATGTCTTCAAAACGATCGGCGATGCCTTTTGCGCAGCCTTTGCAACTGCCGGAGAAGCGCTCCAGGCTGCCGTGGCAGCCCAAAGCAGCCTGTCGGCACAAGATTGGGGGCAGGCTCCCATCCGGGTAAGGATGGGCCTGCATACCGGCAGTGCCCGCATCCAGTCCGATGGGGATTACAGCGGCTACGCCAGCCTGAGCGCCGTGCACCGTCTCATGTCCTGCGGGCACGGCGGACAGACGCTGCTTTCGCAGGAGACGCGTGACCTGGTCAAGGAAGATCTGCCGGGTGGCGTGAGCCTGCGCGACCTGGGGGAGCACTGCCTGAAGGACCTGAACCACCCGGTGCACGTCTACCAGGTGAATATTCCCAACCTGCCGTCTGATTTTCCCGCCTTGAGAACCCTGAATACATAAATTACGAAACATGCTCACTCCAAAAGTGGGTATCCCTCTGGTTTCTTCCCAGGTCAAACCAGCCGCCGCCGTCATGGCCCGGGCTTTTTTTGACGATCCATTTTTTACCTATGTGCTGTCCCAGCCTGACAGGCGCAGGCGCCTCCTGCCCTGGATCTTTGAAAAAACCATTTCTTACGGGCTGCGCAGCGGCAGGGTCATTACCACGTCGGCCCTTGAGGGGATTGCATTGTGGCTCGGCCCCGATAAAACCTCCCTGGCCTGGATGGACACCCTGCTGACGGGCTTGTTCCTGTTTCCCATAAAGCTGAGCTGGCGCGAGTTGGGACGCAGCCTGCGCCTGGCCAGGTCAGCCGGGCAGTTGCACTCGCAAACCATTACCGGGCGGCACTGGTACCTGGTTGACCTTGGAGTGGAACCCGCCCATCAGGGCCAGGGAGTGGCCGGCGCCCTCCTGCAGCCCGTCCTGGCGTTGGCTGACCGGCAGGCCCTGGCCTGCTATCTGGAAACCAATAATGAGAGCAATCTCCCGTTCTATCAACATTACGGTTTTACACTGGCCGGGCATGTTCAATCCAGGCAGAACGATCCGCATACCTGGGCCATGCGCCGGGAACCAGGATAAGATTAAGACCTGGCAGGTCTCAAATGTAGTAACGACTTAAGTCGTTACTACCTCTGCAGGGAATGGTAAACTTGGGCTGGAAGGATAAAGGGTTGTGGATGAATCCACTGCATGCCCTGTCAATAAGGATGTATCCTGAATGACAGGCTTGGTACGGCCATTTTTTGGGAAAGAAGAGGAGAATTACATAATGGAGAGAACCTTCCGGATCAAATGGTGGTGGATGGCTGCGATTGCAATTGCCATCCTGGTATTTCTGCTGAACTTTCCAGGCATGGGTGGGGTCCGGCTGGCGCGTGCCCAGTCTTCCGGGACCCCGCCTTTGGCTCCCGGTTTCATTTGGGAATACCAGCTGGATTTCAACGCGACCTCCCTGCCAGACGCCCAGGCACAGGCTGCCAGCTTGACCCCCGGCCTGGACAACCAGGGGGTCGCCTCCGAATTGCAGCCCTTGGGCGGTTCCATGTACAGGTTGAGCTTGACCGGCAGCCAGGGCATGGAACAGGTCCGCCAGGTTATCTATTCAACCCGGTTGGCCGGCTTTATCGGTGGGGCCGCCGAGGTGCAGGTCACCATGCCGGTTGGCAGTCTGCTGGATACCCCTTTCAAGCTGGACAGCAACCTGACAACCGGTTACAGCTGGGAGGTCAACACGTCCAGGAGCATCGGTTTTGCCCAGGCAGGTGAATCCACTTATTTAACCCGGTCACATGGCTATGGAGCGCCTTCCGTGCAAACGCTGGTACTGCGCCCGGGAAATGTCGGCAGCGGAGTGGTTGACCTGGTCTATCGCCGGCCGTTCGCACCGGACGAAGCCATCACCCGGCATTTGCGCATCACCCTGGGCGCACAGGCGCTGGGAATTGACCTGACGGATCCTCATCCCGGGATCCTCAGTTCACCGGTTGGCCCGGCCGCTTCACCTAAAGCCGGGAACCCGATCGACCAGATCCCCGTCAAGGGCGCCCTGCCGGCTTCATGGGACTGGCGCACCGCCGGGTTCGTGCCTGCGCCCCGGGATCAGGGCGGTTGCGGCGCCTGCTGGGCCTTTGGCACGGTCGGGGTAATGGAATCGGCCATCCTGAAAGCCGGCGGACCGCTGACCGACCTCTCCGAGCAGTTCCTCGTTTCGTGCAACACCTCCGGTTGGAACTGCAGCGGGGGCCTGACGGCGCACATGTGGCATTACGATACCCTGGCGATCAGCCAGGCGGCCATCGGGGCGGTCCTGGAAGCCGATAAACCCTATACGGCCACCAACGGCACCTGCACGGTGGCCTATAACCACCCCTACATATTATCGGGCTGGCAGTTCATCACCCCGACTGAATTTACCATGCCGACGGTGGACGAGATCAAGAATGCCATTTATACCTACGGTCCGATCACCGCCGGTGTTTGTGCAGACAGCGGTTGGAACAGCTATACCGGCGGCGTCTACAATCCTGCCTCGAATGGATGCGGCGGAGGCACCAACCACCAGATCATCCTGGTGGGTTGGGACGACGCCACTTCCTCCTGGATCCTGCGCAACTCCTGGGGACCCACCTGGGGGGAAAGCGGCTACATGCGCATTCGTTGGGATACCACCGGCACCACCTCACGCGTCGGCGAAGGCACCTCCTGGGTCACCTGGGCTTCTCCTGGACCGGCTCCATTTGGGAAGAGCAGCCCGGTCAATGCTTCCATCGGTCAGCCCGGCAACCCGGTCTTGAGTTGGGGCAGCAGCAGCGGCGCAGCCTCCTACACCTACTGTGTTGACACCAGCAACAACAACACTTGCGATACCTCCTGGATCTCCACCGGTGCCAGCACTAGTGTCCCCCTGAGCGGCCTGGCCGCCGGTGTTCATTACTGGCAGGTGCGCGCCACCAATGCCTCCGGCACCACCGAGGCCAATGCCGGCACCTGGTGGTCCTTCACGGTAGGCCAGGCCTTCCGGACTTACCTGCCGGTCATGCGCAAGCCTGTTCAGCCTCCCGCAGGCTTTAATAAGACTTCCCCGGCCAATGGTGCCGCAGACCAACCGACCGGCCCCGTCCTGAGTTGGTCTGCCAGCAGCGCTGCCACCAGCTATGAATACTGCATCGATATCTACAATGATGATGTCTGCAACGGGACCTGGACCTCCACTGGAACAAGTACCAGTGCCGGGCTGGGCGGGCTGCCTCTCGCCACCCCCCTGTACTGGCAGGTGCGCGCCATCAACGCCGGGGGTCCCACTTACGCCGATGGCGGGGCATGGTGGTCCTTTACCACCACCTCTTCGCCTTCGCTTGGAATAGTTAATGGCGACTTTGAGGGCATAACCACCGGATGGACGGAATACTCCACCCATGGTTGGCCGATCATTGTTGCTTCATTCACCGGCGGAATCACGGCACGCAGCGGCAGTTATGCGGCCTGGCTGGGAGGGGATTATGACGATATCAGCTACGTGCAGCAGCAGGTCGCCATATCCGCCAGCGCTCCCTACCTGGTTTACTGGCATTGGATCGCCTCTGAAGATATGTGCGGCTTCGATTTCGCCGGTGTTCTGGTTAACGGCGTCGTGGTGCAGGTCTACGATCTGTGCTCCAGCGCCAGTACCGGCGGCTGGGTGAGCCACAGCGTGGATCTAAGCGCCTACGCAGGACAATCGGTCATGTTGCAGATCCGCGCAGAAACAGATTTTTCCCTCAACAGCAACCTTTTCGTGGATGATATATCCCTGGCAGGGAGTGCCGCCGCCTCCGGGCCGATCCTTCCCTTCGTCCCGAACCCGGATGACGCCTCCACCCGGGGCAAGTCCGGCCTGCTTGGACCGTCCGGGCTGCCGCAGGGCCTACCCGCGCAGCGGCTTTTGAGCCCCAGGTAAAGACAGCCGTTCCAATCAATCACCGGGTATGGTTCAAATACCCGGTGATTTTTTTAGATATTATCCAATCTGTCTGACAGTTTCAAAAAAGGGGACGCGGACGAGCGCTGAAAACGCGGAAGAGAGCTTCTGTATCCCAATTCTATTGATAAAATCCGTGTTCATCCGCGTTTTTCCGCGTCCTATTCTAAAAGTTTCAGGTGACAGGATTTTTACAAAGTAGCTTGACCCAACTAAAATGATATGTCATTGCGAACCGTTCTTTGGCGAAGCAATCTCCTTGCCACCAGAGGATTGCTTCGTCGGGAAAAGCACCCTCCTCGCAATTACATTTATCAACTCTGTGAAAGTCGTGTTTCAAGTGGCGAGTTATCTATTCGCAGGAAACTCAACCGGTTACAATTGTGCCTCATCCATCGATTGAAATCCATTCATTGGAGACCTTCATTGAATAATTCCACCCCCAAACAGTTTCAACGGCTGACTTCCACCTTTGCCTATTATGCCACCTACATCACGCTCGGGGCGACCATGGCCCTGAGTGGGCCGGCCCTGCCCTGGCTGGCCCGGCACACCTCCAGCCGCCTTGACCAGATCAGCATCATTTTCATCCCCATTTCCCTGGGGTACATGATCGGCTCCCTGCTCAGCGGGTGGATTTACGATCACTTCCGCGGCCACCGCTTCCTGGCCCTGTCCATGCTGGTGATCGCGCTGAGTGCCGCGCTGGTACCGCTGCTGCAATCGCTCTGGTTCCTGGTGGCGGTATTCTTCCTGCTGGGAACTTTCCAGGGGACGCTGGATGTGGGCTGCAACACCCTGCTGACCTGGATCCACACTGAAAAAGTTGGGCCGTTCATGAACGGTCTGCACTTCATCTTCGGGTTGGGATCTTTCCTGGCTCCGCTGATCTTTGCCCAGGTGGTGCTGGCTGACGGCGAAATCCGCTGGGCCTACTGGTTCTTTTCCCTGCTGGCCCTGCCGGTGGCGGCCTGGTTATGGCTGCTGCCCAGCCCGCCCATCCGCCGGAAGCCGCCCGAAGCAGCCAGCGGGGGATCGGTCAAAGGATTGTTCCTGCTGATCGTCTTGTTCTATGTGTTCAGTGTTGGGCTGGAGTTCGGTTTTGGGAACTGGATCTATACGTTTTCCACCCGCATAAACCTGGCCAGCGCGACCAGCGCGGCCTACCTGAACTCGGCATTCTGGGGAGCTTTCACCATCGGCAGGCTGCTCGGCATCGGCCTCTCGGTGCGCCTGCGCCCGCAGGCCATCCTCCTGGCGGACCTGGCCGGGTGCCTGTCCGCCTTGGCGATCCTGCTGCTTTGGCCGGATTCGCCTCTGGCGCTCTGGGCCGGCACGATCGTGATGGGCCTATCCATCGCTTCCGTCTTCGCCACTGCCATGGCTTTCTCCGAGCGGCTGGTGCACCTCACCGGTGTGCTGGTGGGTTGGATCTTTGTTGGCAGCGGCATCGGCATGATGCTGATCCCCTCGCTGGTGGGACAGTTGTTTGCGCGTATCGGCCCGCGCGTTACCATGCCGGTCCTGCTGGCGGATGTCTTGATCGAGCTTGGCCTGCTCACCGCCTTGCTGCTGCTGGTCAGGCGAAAAAACAAATTTCAGACCTCCGAGGTTTTCGCAAAGCATCCGCAGACCAGCCTGCGCCCAGACATGGGGGTAGCTGACCAGGGTGAGATCCCGGAGGTCTGAAACGCCAGGAAAACCCTGGTTCTTCTTTGCGTCCTTCCTTTCTTCGCGGTAAATGCCCATCGCTGTCAGGCTTTTAATAACACCCTGAGGAGAACAGGGTGTTTGCATAATCACGAACATTCAATTTCATGTCATTGCGAGACCAGCGTTCTTGGCTGGTCGAAGCAATCTTCTGGCCAAATATAGGGATTGCTTCGCCAAAGAACGGCTCGCAATGACATCTTGGAGGAAAAAGCGCCCGTCGAATACCTGGCGGTTTTGTTATATAATATTATTACCTAATCCATCTTTCCTCGAAACAGAAAGGAGTTTGCCATGTCCATTGCCCGTGTTACCGAGATCAAGTCCTCCTCCCCAACGAGTTTCGAAGATGCCATCCAGGTGGGCATTACGCGCGCCACGAAGACCCTGAAAAACGTCAAGTCGGCCTGGGTTCAGGACCAGGAAGTGCTGGTGGATGAAAATGGCCGGATCAGCGAATACCGCGTGGATATGAAGGTTACCTTCATCCTGGAAGAGTAACCCCCCAACCCTTGCGGAAGAAGCGCCAAGGATGGATTCAACCCTGGCAAAACGTCCACTTTCCGTCTCCACCAATTTGATCTTCATCCTCCTGAACGCTCTGGTCTGGCTGGCGCTGGGCATGATCATTGCCTTGCATGCCCACCCCGCCCTCCCGGATGATCCCATCATTCAAGGGGCAATGGCTCTCCTGTCATTTTGCGCCGCCGGCATCCTGCTGGGGCTTTTCATTTCCCTGAGGAGGCGCATCCGCATCGCCTGGTTCGCTTCGCTGGGATTCCTGGCTGTCACCTCCATCCTGACCATTTTCGATGATTTCGGCTGGTCTGACCTGGTTGTGCTTGCTGTCAATCTGGTCCCGATCATCCTGCTGATCAAGGATCGGGCCTGGTACCTCCAGGGCAAGCCCGGCGTGCTGGGAACCCGTTGAGCCGCCAACCGGCGGTTTTCAAGGTCACGCGTAAGCAGGCCGGAATGGGAGGGTTTAAGGCGTCAAGGTACTCGCCTGGAGGGATACATCCTGGAAGGATACATCATCGATGTAAAGGCTGCTGGAGGAAAAGGCCGTTACGGCACGGATCTGCAAGGTGACCAATTGCCCGGCGTAATCGGCCAGGTTGAGGCTGTGCCTGACCCAGTCGCTGGTGCTCGTAAGGCTGCATAGATCATATTTTTCCACCTGAATTCCGTTGATCATCACCTGGGCATAATTCAGATCCAGGCCGCATTCATCCGGCGAATCGATCCACTGCCAGTACACCAGGACCGGAGACTCGGCGGCAATGGTGACTTGTTGCTGGATGTAGGAGGTTTCATTATCCGCCGCTCCCAGCCAGGCCAGGTAATTCCCACTGTGTGGAGTGACCGGACTGCAGGATGAAGCTGCGCAATTCCAGATGATGGCCTCCGGGGGAACCTGGGAAGAGAACTCCGTCCACCCGACGTTTGGACCAAGCTCGAAGTCGCAGTTGACGATCCCGCTGGCACTGCAGGGGTAAGTGAAAACCGCGCCAGCCTGTTGGTCGGCATTCATGGTGACCTGGCACGGTCCCATGCCGGAACAAACCCCTTCATTCCAGCCGGCGAAAATGGATGGAGAGGCCGGCGTGGCAGTGAGCGTGACGACCGTGTTGTAGGGGAAGGAATAAACACAGGTTGTCCCACAATTTATCCCGGCCGGGAAGCTGGTGATGCTGCCGTTGCCGGTCCCGCTCTTGTTGATGATCAATTGGTAGTAGTTGATGGTAAAGGACGCGCTGATCGACCTGGCCGCGGTCATGGTCACCACGCACACGCCAATACCGGGACAGCCGGCGTCGCTCCAACCGGTAAAACTGGAACCGGGGCTGGCTTCAGCTGTCAGGGTGACACTGGTGTTGTAGCTGAACGCGGCCGAACAGGTCGAACCGCAGACGATCCCGGCCGGGTTGCTGGTGATCACGCCGCTGCCGGTCCCACTGATATCGACCGTCAGTGTTTGCGGGTTGACGAGCGGGAAACCACGCAGTACCAGCGGCAGGTATATGGGGTCAAGGACGGCAGCTTGCTGGGCATGCGCGCTCTTTGAACCGCCCATCCCAAAAACCAGGGCGAGCATTATCCCCACTGCCACTATCCGATCCAGGATCTTATTAAATTGTCCGTTTGATTTTGTGTTCACAGCCGGCCTCCGCAAGGGTTTGGATCCTTCCCAGGTCGGAAATTGTAGCATAGAAGAACTGTCATTGCGAGGCGCTTTTTACCGCCCATCCTGCCTGCACTGTGCTCTTCAGTGAGTCCTGCAAAGAAGCAATTCCTGTATATGATCTGAGATAAGCAGCGTCCCGAAGGTTGGATCGAAGAGTTCCCGGCGCTTGCATAAAACCTTCGGGACGATACCGGCAATGTCCTGGGGAGGCGATTCATGGCGAAGCAATCCCCGTTCGGCGTGGGTCTCTGACCCCGCCGCATCCCCGTTCGGCGTGGGTCTCTGACCCCGCCGCATCCCTTAAAGCCCACCTGTCTACGTAGGCAAACGTAACATTCCCCTTGAAATTCCCATGGAAATGCTGTATCATAAATACGCTTTAGAGGTATTGGGGTTTTTTTGATACAAAAGGTAACTACATCGGAATGCCAAACCCACTGCACGGCTGGGGTGCAAATTCATGGATTTGCGAGCATGCGGAACAGGAGTAAGCAGAAAACCGGAAATTTTTTCCTCCGGCATTTTTGCTTACCTGGAGTTCTTATATATTGCGCGAATGGAGAGGAGGTGCAGTCATAAAATCCACCCATAAATTCGATCGATCCGTTTAGAATATCCGGCCCGTAAAACCATCAAATTTGAGGAGGATCCTATGAAAAGAAAGTTTTTAACCCTTTGTCTCGTCCTTGTATTGGCGGTTACTTCGTTGGGGTTGACTGCTGCTTCGCATACCCCGGCAGCAACTGATCTGGTCAAGAGCATCCAATCCCTGGATATCTTCCGCGCCACCAAGTGGGAAGCCCACAACCGCACACCCAACACAGACCAGGTGGAGACCTACCTGGAAGAGCATGGCATCTCCATGACAAACCCACAGGTGGCTGTCCAGGCATTCATGAAAGAGTGGGCCAAGCACAACCCGCCTACTCCCAATCCGAAAAAACTGCAGGACCTGCTGGACCGGGAGCGCCAGGGTCTTCCAGGCCCCATGGCTGCTTCGTCTGTTACAGGTGCCAAGACCGCCGTTCCCCAGATCATGAGCCTGGCGGTGCCGGTGGAATTCCCCAATTCTGACACATTCACCTACAGCGCCACCGACCCGGTCACCAGTGACTGCGTTGATTTGCAGACAACCCAGACCGGTCCGCTTCACAACCAGATACCCGCTCCCGGCCCGCGTGATAACAACACCATCTGGTACAACGACACCACGCCAACCCTCTACAACGATCTTTACTTTGGCGTGGGTCCGGATGCCGGCGTGATCGTCCAGCACCCCAACCTGGGCACGGTCGACCTGCGCGGCGACACCATGGCCAATTACTACCTGGAGCAGTCCTACGGCACCTTCACCCCGATGGGCGAGGTCTACCCCAAGTGGCTGCAGGCGGCTCACTCCGAGGGCTGGTACGGTCAGAATAGTTGTGCCACCGGCTCAAGGTATCTCAAAGCCAGGGACCTGGTGGCGGAAGCCGTTGACCTGGTCAACGCGGATGATCCCGCCTTCGCCTGGCAGACCTATGACGGTAATGCCGACGGCATCGTGGATAACTTCACCGTGATCCACGCCGGCATGGGTGAGGAAGCCGGCGGCGGTCAGCAGGGCGAATTCGCCATCTGGTCGCATGCCTGGTCCATCGGCGGTGCAACCGGAAAACTGGCCTGCACCATGGGCTCTGCCGGCTGCCCCGACCGGGACATCTTCGTGCGTGAATACAGCATGGACCCGGAGAACCTGGACGTGGGCGTCATCGCCGAGGAATTTGGTCATGCTGCCTTCGGCCTGCCGGATATCTACACCACCGATGCCCAGGGTTCGCCCTCCAACTGGGTCATCTTTGAGGCCGGCTCGTGGAACGGTGCGCTGGGTGGCATGCAGCCCGCCCCATACCCCCTGGTCTTCCGCTACCTGGTCGGCTGGGCCAAGCCTCTGGAGCTTTCATACGACACAGTTCCCACCATCGCCACGGTGGCCGAGCTTTCCAACAGCTCCTTCTCTGAGCCTGATAGAGATCTCAACATGTGGTATCACCGCCACGCCGAGCAGGGCATCAAGATCAACCTGCCCGACACGGAGATTAATATCGTCAACCGGGCGGGCACTGGACAGGCCTGGTGGTCGGAACTGGGGAACAACCTGAGCAACACCCTGGCTCGCAGCCTGGACCTGACAACCGCCACTGCACCGGTCTTCTCTTTCGCCACCGTTTGGAGCCTGGAAGACGGCTGGGATTACGGCTACGTGCAGGTCTCAACAGACGCTGGCCTCACCTGGACCTTCCTGAAGGACACCAGTGGGTTTATGACGGATACGAACCCCAACGGCAACAACCAGGGTTGGGGGCTGACGGGCGAGGGCCAGGGCACCATTACCTTCGACCTAACCCCGTATATCGGCAAGGTGGTCGATTTGCGCCTGCTCTATTCCACCGATGCCGCGGTCAACATGAATGGCTGGTGGGCGGATGACTTCGCCCTGGTCGACGGCGCAACCACGCTCTTTACCGACGCTGTGGAAACCCCACCGAACGGCTGGACTGCCAACGGCTGGGTGATCGTGCCGTTAATCAAGACCTATCCCAAGTACTATATGGTGGAATGGCGCAACCTGAGCGGCTTTGACAAGGGCCTGACCACCCCCTATACGACCATCTACAACAATCCGGCTACGACCGAATGGCAGGTGGACCGCTGCCCCTACACGGCTCCGGGAATGCTGCTGTGGCTTCGCAACAGCTTCTATGGCTTCGACTATACCCTGCTTGACTCGATCTACGAACCGCCCAGCTACGGTCCGAAGCACGCTTTGCTGGTGGTCGACAGCCACTACTGGCCCCTGGAATGGGAGGGTTTGGGTACTTCCGAGGCTCACCTGCGGCTGAACTCGCGCTGCCAACCGGGCAACTCCACGTTCACCGTGCAGAAGACCACCTCCTTCACCGCCAGCCGCTCTGATGCCGCTGGTAACATCCTGGAGACCAAGACCTTCGAGGCCCTCCCGGCGGTCTCGCAGTTCCATGACTCGCTGGGCTACTATCCCGGTCTGCGCTTCCGGCCGGCAAACGGTGGCCTGTACTTCTGGGATGCCCCGGCCAGCCTGGTCGTGCCCGCCAAGGGCGACTATACCACCAAGATCACCAACCTGGACAAAACCCCGGCCTTGGATCTCTACGGGATAAATCCCTATGGAGATACGGTCCTCGGCTCGGGCGACCCGCGCGATAATAATGTCCAGTTCGGTCTGAACATCGCTGTGCTCAGCAAATCCAAGGATGGCAGCACAGGCAGGATCGCCGTCTGGAATGCCACCTCCCTGGTCGGCCTGAAGATGCGCGTCTATGATGACCACGTGTATGCCGGAGAGCATCTGGCCTACATGCTCAAGGTGCAGAACCTTGGTCCCGCCACGCAGCCTTTCAGCGTCAGCGACCCGATCCCCGCAAATACCACGTTCGAGGGAGGCAGGTTCTACAACGCCGCCACGAACAGCATTGAATGGACCGGCATGGTCAGACCGCATGAGACCAAGGTGCTCGTGTTCTGGGTGACTGTCGACGCGGCTACGCCCGTTGGCACGGTGATCACTAACAACGCCACCCTTTCGGATGATGCTTTGGGCTCCAGCGCCTCGGCCACCAGCACGGTCGTGGAGCACCATCCCCACGACCATGACTGAATGGTCACCAGATAAGCTTTACAGGTTGGCCTGACGGATTTTGTAAACCCCCAAGCCTGTAGGAAAAAGAGCCACCGGGAGTGCTACTCCCGGTGGTCTTTTTATTCAAGCAATATGTAACGTGGATTTTCATTCCCTGCATCAGACGGCGGCGTAAAGACCAGCATGACCCCCGTCTCCCCCTTTGCCGCCTGCAAAACGATCCAGCCATCATAGGCACCGCCCGGATAAAGGCTGATATCCAGCGGGGGGGAGGGTTCCAGCACCAATGGGAGTTCATATGAAACACCCGCTTTGCCAGTGCTGGAGAAGAAACTCGCGTTGAGGCTCTCGGCTTTATCCACTGTCCCGATGGAACGCACATGCAGGTTGACTGCCAGATATTCCATCCCATCGGCTGGCGGATCATTATATTCGTTGGCATTGAGCACCATGTTCCAGGCGTCGTCGCCGCGCACAACCTGGTTGATGGAGAGTTCCCAATTCTCGGTGATCAATTTATCTGTGCGGGCAGCGGGTTTATCCCGCCCGGTACCCAGGCTGTTGGGCTTTATTTTTGCCAGTTCGGGCGGGACGCTGATCGAAGCGCCGTCATCCAGGGCGATGTAGCGGACGGCATTTTCGTCAAAATTGGAAATTTCTTTGAAGACCAGGATCAGATCTTTTTCATCCCTGGTAATCAGGTAGGCCGCCCAGCCCTCGCTCTCTCCGCCCGCTGTTAATGTCGCCTCAAGGATCGGTTGAGGTGCATCCACAGTGACCGTTCCACAGGAGTACTCGATCAGACGGTCTCCCGTAACATCAAAATCACAGCCGCTTATGTCATGCCTGGCATTATCCGTGTAGGTGCTCTTCACATGCAGTTTCACCAGGAGATATTCCATGCCTGCCGGAGCGGCTTCGTTAAATTCGCTCACGGCTTGCAGATCCTTCCAGGCTGCCTCGCCGCGCCTGACATCCAACACCTGTATGTCCCAGTTGGGTGCAGATACAACGCTGGAGCGCGCCAGGGGATTTCTGCGGCTCAGGCCCACCGGGACAGGGGTGGGTCTTGAAACCGGCCCGGGTGTATTGGTCGGCAGTCCGGTGGCAGCCGGAGAACCGCCTTCGCTGGGCGAAGTGGTATTGACCGGAGAACTGTCCACGGTCGGTAAACCACCCTCCGCTGGTAAATCGCTCTCCGTGGGCAGCTGGGTCTTGGTTGGGTAAATGCTCCTGGTTCCCTGGGGAAGGTTTTCGGATTGACCCTGCTCTTGTTCGTCAGGGAAAGGCGGCATGGTCGGGCCGGCGGCGCTGCAGCCATACGCCAGGGCTGCCATTACCAGGATGGCGGGAATGAGCAGGATGGGATGGGAAGGTTTCTTCTGGGCGGACACGCATATCTCCAGGCTTTGGGATTCTGATCATTTCAGTATAAACCACCTGCCCCCTCTCTGCAACCATTCTCATGTCATTCCGAGGAGCCGTATTTTGGCGACGAGGCAATCTCCCGAACATAGACCTGACAGGTCTCACAAAGGTCGGCAAAAGATGACCGTTTGGCCGCTGGCATGATACTCATACCGGCGCCCGGATATGTTCAGCAGGATACTGAAACCTGCGATCTCCGCCGGGGTCTCGACATTGGAGACTATTTCCTTTGGGGTCCGGCAGTAAAATGCCTCGCTGGTAAACTCCTGCCCGATCACGGCAGAGACTTTTATGCCATCCACCGCTATCCCCAGCCTCCTGGCCAGGTCCTGCCTGGCTGCGGTGACGCCCGCGCTTGACTCGCTCCCGGAGGGGGTTTCCACCTGCATATCATTAACCGTCTTGGTCTCCGTTTTGACCAGGGTTGGGATGATCGGCGCTGATTGCGTTCCCGTAGACTTATCTGTGGTGACCTCTGTCGTGATTGGCACTTGGGAAGAAAGGCCGCTGGTGGATTGTTCTGCCGCCGACGGGACTGCTGGGGCGCACCCCGACTGGAGGGCCAGGACGATTAAGATCACGCATGCCGGTAAAATCCATTGGGCTTTCATAACACATGCCTCCAAGACAGATCCAATTGTAATACGATAAAGGTCCACGTTACATACTCCTTATGATCAGGACGAACCTCGCCAGCAAATGGTTCCCTTCCATCTGTGCATGAGGAGTCCGACGCCTCCTGTCGTCGGTATGCCGCCGAAATCTGGAGATTTCGGACTCTGCATCACGGTTGCTTCGCGGTAAAAGCCCATCGATTCCAGGCCTTAAGAACACCCTGCCAATTTCCTGGCCGGGGCGCGTTTTTCCGGAAATTGTGCGATAATAATTAACAACCTTTCCTTTTAGGTGTCATTGCCCGCCGTCTCGCACCGGCGTGCCGCCGGTGTTCGCGGCATGAACGGTTCGGCGCCAGTGGCGCAGGCAATGACAAAAGATACGCAGTCGCGACTCTGCAACCACCGTGACAAAACGTAACTTAGGGTTCTTAAAGTCTGGCAGCAATGCGCATTTACCGCGAAGAATTGAATACCAATTGCACGAATACCCTATCGGGTATACGTGCGATGAATAGCACGAATAATACATTAACAATTCGTGTCACGTGTGCCCAAATGGGTATTCGCTATATTCGTAGCATTCGTATCTAAATATTTTCGTCTTTCAGAAAACCCTGAAACGTAACTCAGGGTGTTGTTAAAGTCTGACTAAGATGTCATTGCGAGCGTTCTTCGCGAAGCAATCTCCGTATCTAGTCAGGGGATTGCTTCAGGCCGGAAGAACATCGGCCTTCGCAATGACATAAAAATTGGAGTTGTGCGACTTTGCAAACACCCTGAAACGTAACTGCCTTCCCCTTGATATAACTGTTGAAATGTTGTATCATAAATACGCTTTAGAGGTATTGGGGTTTTGTTTGAAATCGATCTGGTAACAAACCTCGGAACGTAAAACCCACATCACAGCTGGGGTGCAAATTCATGGATTTGCGAGCATGCTGAACAGGAGTGAGCAAAAAACCGGGAAATATTTCCTTCCGGTAGTTTTGCTTATCTGGAGTTCTACTGTGTTCCGCCAATGGAGAGGAGGTGCGGGCATAAAATCCACCCATAAATTCGATCGATCAGTTTAGAATTTCCGGCCCGTAAAATCATAAAATTTGAGGAGGATCTAATGAAAAGAAAGTTTTTAACCCTTTGTCTCGTCCTTGTATTGGCGGTGACTTCGTTGGGGTTGACTGCTGCGACGCATACACCCGCAGCAACTAATCTGGTCAATAGTATCCAATCCCTGGACATTTTCAGCGCTACCAAGTGGGCTGCCCATAACCGCGCCCCCAACGTCGACCAGATCCAGGCGCTCCTGGCACGGGAGGGAATTCCCCTGGACAATCCTGAGGCGATCGCCCTGGCTGTCCAGACGTTCCAAAGCGAGTGGGCCAAACGCAACCCCCCCACCCCCGACCCCGAGAAACTACAAACCCTGCTGGATAATGAGCGTCTGGGTAAGCTGGGAAGCACCGCCGGCAAGGCTGCAGTGCCCCAGATCATGAGCCTGGCAGTGCCGGTAGAATTTCCTGGTACTGACACATTCATTTACAATGCTACCGATCCGGTTACCGGTAATTGCTTCGATACCGAGACGACACAAACCGGTCCGCTCCACAACCAGATCCCGGCGCCTGGCCCACGTGACAACAATACGATCTGGTACAACGACACCACTTCCGCGCTGTATAATGAATTGTACTTCGGCGTGGGGCCGGATGCCGGCGTGATTGTCTACCACCCGAACCTGGGCGGTGTGGATCTGCGTGGCAACACCATGGCCAACTACTACCTGGAACAGTCTGAGGGCGCGTTCGTCCCGAAAGGCCTGGTCTACTCCAAGTGGCTGCAGGCTGCGCACTCGGAAGGTTGGTATGGGGCGAATAGTTGTACAACCGGTTCAAGTTATGTTCGCGCCCAGGACCTGGTCAGAGAAGTCGTAGATTTGATCAATGTTGATAATCCTGCCTTTGACTGGCAGACCTACGACGGCAATGCCGACGGCATCGTGGATAACTTCACCGTGATCCATGCTGGCATGGGCGAGGAAGCCGGCGGCGGTCAGCAGGGCGAATTCGCCATCTGGTCGCACGCCTGGTCCATCGACTACCCCACCGGCAAACTGGCCTGCACCAAGGGCTCAATCGGCTGCCCGGACCGGGACATCTACGTGTATCGGTACAGCATGGACCCGGAGAACCTGGATGTGGGCGTCATCTCAGAAGAGTTCGGCCACGCTGCCTTCGGTCTGCCCGATATCTACACCACCGACGCCCAGGCATCGCCCTCCAACTGGGCGATCTTTGAGGCCGGCTCGTGGAATGGCATCCTGGGCGGTATGGAGCCCGCACCCTTCCCCCTGGTCTTCCGCTACCTGGTCGGCTGGGCCAATCCAGTCGAGCTGAATTACAAAACTACCCCGACCTTAACCACGGTGGGCCAGCTTTCGCTTCGCCCGAGAGGCACCCAGCAGGGCATCAAGATCAACCTGCCTGACACGGTGGTTGATATCCCCAACCCATTGGGCACCGGAAAAGCCTGGTGGTCGGAATCGGTTAACCAGTCGAATCACACCTTATCGCGCAGCCTGGACCTGACCGGGACGACCGCGCCGATCTTCTCTTTTGCCAGTTCCTGGAGCATTGAGCAGGACTATGATTATGGTTACGTGGAGGTCTCAGAGGATGGCGGGACCACCTGGACGTTCCTTAAGGACATGGATGGGATCTTCACGGATACCAACCCCAACGGCAGCAACCAGGGCTGGGGTCTGACGAACGAAGGCGCAGGCACCCTGCGCTTCGACCTTACTGCGTATGCAGGCAAGACGATCATGCTGCGCTTGCGCTACTCGACTGATCCTGGCACTCTATGGAATGGCTGGTTTGTGGATGATTTCGCCCTGACCGACGGCGCAACCACGCTGTTTACCGACAATGTGGAAAACCCGCCGAATGGTTGGACCAGCAACGGCTGGGTGATCGCGCCGCTGACCAAGAACTTCCCCAAATACTACATGGCCGAATGGCGCAACCTGAGCGGTTTCGACCGGGGCTTGGCGACCCCCTATACAACCATCTACAACAATCCGGCAACGACCGAATGGCAGGTGGACCGCTGCCCCTACACGGCTCCCGGAATGCTGCTGTGGTTGCGGAATGCCTACTACAATTTCGACTATACCCTGTTTGACTCCCTGTACGACCCGCCCAGCTACGGCCCGAAGCACGCTTTGCTGGTGGTCGACAGCCACTACTGGCCGCTGGAATGGGCGGGCATGGGTACGTCGGAGGCCCACCTGCGGCTGAACTCGCGCTGCCAACCTGGCAATTCCACGTTCACCCTGCAGGACACCACACCGTTCACCGCGCGCCGGTCCGACGCCGCGGGCAACATCCTTGAGACCAAGACCTTCGCACCCCTGCCGGCGGTATCCCGGTTTGATGACTCTTTGGGCTATTACCCTGGCCTGCGCTATCGGCCTGCGACTGACGGGTTGTATTTCTGGGACGCTCCCGCCAGCCTGGTCATACCGGCCAAGAACAGCTACACGACCAAGATTACCGATTTGAACAAGGATCCCCTCTACGATCTTTATGGGATAAATCCCTATGGAGATACGGTCCTTGGATCAGGTGACCCTGGTCTGGCGGCTTATGGCGTTCATCTGCAGGTGATGAGCAAGGCCATCGACGGCTCCTGGGGCATAATCAAGTTCTGGAATTTCCCCACGAATAGCATCTACTTGCCGGTCATTTCCATTCATCAACCGTAAAGAACTGCTATCGACTATTCATGTGGCGTCAGGTTTCCCTGACGCCACATGATCCGGCCTGCTTGCGCGGCTGAATCAGGGTGGTCCACATTACGGGATAAGGACTCTCCCCTCTTACTCACATTATGATAACGGGCGGCAAAAGATGACCGTCTGTCCGCTGGCATGATACTCATAGCGGCGCCCGGCTGCGTCCAGCAGGATGACCAAGCCGGATATCACCTCCGCTGGCGGATCCTTGGAGACGCGCTCTTTCGCGGTCTGGCAGGTGAAGGCCTCCATGGTAAACTCCTGGCCGATCACGGCAGAGACTTTTATGCCATCCACCGCTATCCCCAGCCTCCTGGCCAGGTCCTGCCTGGCTGCGGTGACGCCCGCGCTTGACTCGCTCCCGGAGGGGGTTTCCACCTGCGTATCATTAACCGTCTTGGTCTCCGTTTTGACCAGGGTTGGGATGATCGGCGCTGGTTGCGTTCCCGTCGGCTCTCCTGCGATGACCGCTGTCATGGTTGGTGCCTGGGAGGCTGGGCCGCTGGTGGATTGTTCTGCCGCCAACGGACTAGCTGAGGCGCACCCTGCCTGGAGCGCCAGTACGATCAAGATCAAGCATGCCGGTAAAATCCACTGGGCTTTCATTATATATGCCTCCAAGAGAGATCCAATTGTAATACGATAAAGGTCCACGTAAATTTCTCCTCATCCACAGGACGAGTCTCACCAGCAAATGGTTCCCTCTAATTCTCTGGTTCAGATTGTCGATTCTGTCTGATAGCGGGGCGTTTTTACCGCTGGGAATTGAACACGAATTGCACGAAAGCAGCGAATAACTTGAATAATCCTTAAACAATTCGTGTAATTCGATATATTCGAAATATTCGTGATTATTTATTTTCGACTATTAGAAAACCCTAAGAGCCACTAACAAAACTGCTCCCGTCGCCGTCCTCGGCGGCGGGGACGCCGCCTAGAGCGTGGGTTTTGTTAGGCGCACTAAGTACTGGTTCGGGCGCGTTTTACCGGAAATTGTGTGATAATCACTATACTCATGCCACCATTCGCCTCATGGTAAATCCTGGCGGAGCGTGGCGGCGCTGGCAGGTGAAGGTCATCAACCGAATTATTGAAATGAGTTGGAAGGAGGCGGTGCAGATGCTGTACAAAACCAATCTCCTGGGTGCCTTGATCGCGATCGTATTCTTTGTTTCAGCCAGCCTGGTCTTTATATTCAGGCTGCTGGGCAAGCCACAATACGGCCTTTGGATCGGCTATTTTGAATTCCTGTTGGGGATACCTTTGATCTATCTGCTCCTGAAAGCCCCTCAGCTTCACCGACCAACCCTTTACTATATCCAGATCGGCTGCATGCTGGCATGGCTGGTCGTGGAGGCGCTGCTGGATTACATCCTGAAAGTTGACTTCCGCCATGTTCGTTGGATGGTGATCAGCTATGTGGTTTTATTCTTCGCCGGTGCCGGCGGGATGCTGGGCGTGGCGGCCAATGCCGGGCGCGGCTGGAGCATTCCCGCCATCCTCCTGTTCCTGGTCATGGCTGTATTGACCTTTGTCCAGCGCGCCGTCACGGGCATGTAATGATGTATTTTTTTCATTCTTCTCCAATTGATCGTGTCTTCGAGACTTGGTGGTGGATTTTTTAATTCCATATCATTCGTACTATGGTATTATTTCGACATGCAGCAAGGAGGAATAAATGCCACTTAAAGTTGGTCAACCCGCACCGGATTTCCACCTGAAGAGCCACACCGGGGCCGTGGTAAACCTGAGCGATTACCGCGGCAGGAATGTGGTCCTGGCCTTCTTCCCTCTCGCCTGGACGCCGATATGAACGGCCCAGATCCCTTCCTACCAGCATATTCTGGACTGGTTTGAAGGGATGGAGACCCAGGTTCTGGGTCTGAGCGTCGACAGCGAGCCTTCCCTGAAAGCCTGGGCCGAAAGCCTGGGCGGCATCACCTATCCGCTCTTGAGTGATTTCTATCCGCACGGCCGGGTCGCTGAGCTGTACGGCGTTCTGCGTCCCGAGGGTTATACGGAACGTGCCATTTTCGTCATCGACCGGCAGGGGATCATTCGTTACATCGATGTGCACGATATTGACGAACAGCCGGACAATGACGAACTGCTGCGTGTCCTGGCAGAAATTGACCCAACCGTGTCAGCCACCTACGCCAGGATCCAGGCCGAGGCCATGTCCACCCCGCAACCGGATGCGGATGTGGTTCTCTACTGCACGCCCTGGTGCGTGGATTGCCCCCAGGCGCGCCAATACTTTAAAGAACATGCGGTTCCCTATGTCGAGCTGGATATCAGCCGTGACCGGGCAGCCGCGGCGCGCGTCCGGGGCTGGGCCGGGGGCGTTGAGGAGACACCCACCATCACCATCCGCGGCCAGGTTTTTGTGAAGTTCGACCAGGCCCAGGTGGAAGCCGCCCTGGCAAAGATCTGAACGCCTGTAGCCTGGCGCTTCGTCAAGGCACAGAGAAAGGATCTTCTTATGCCTAAAAAGATATCCCACCTCTGGCTGCTCATCCTGCCGGTCTTTCTCTCACTGGCCTGTACAATGATTAATGCTCCATTCGTTGGCGGCAGCCCGACCGCCGCCTCCGCGCAACCAATCTCCACATTTACAGTGCCTATGGCAACGACAGCTCCTACGGCAACCATCCTCACCGAGGAGCAAAATCCACAATTTCCCACCCCTCCGCCAACCGTCCGTATCGCTTTTGTTGCAACCGGCTGGTCGGTGCACAATGCAGATAGTGAAATCTTCGTCATGAACCCGGACGGGACGGGAATAACCCCGGTCAGCAACAGTCCCGGCAGCGACATTGAGCCAACCTGGTCGCCGGATGGAAAGAAAATAGCCTTTACCTCCAAGCGGGATGGCAATTTCGAAATATACGTTATGAATGCCGACGGTAACAACCAGGTCCGCCTGACGAACTCGCCCGAAGATGATCATTACCCCGCCTGGTCGCCGGATGGAAAGAAAATTGTCTTTTCATCCTATCAAGACGGACATGAAGACCTGTACTTGATCAATGAAGATGGCACAGGCCTGTCACGTCTGACGGATAGCCCGGATACCAATGAACGATACCCGGATTGGTCACCGGATGGAAAATTAATTATCTTCTCTTCCTTTGGAGGCGGCAAGAGCGGCATTTTCAGAATGGATTCAGATGGTTCCAATATCCAGCTGATCATGGCCGGGCCGCTCCACTCGCCGAAGTGGTCGCCGGATGGAACACAGATAGCCTTCGATGGCGAACCGGCTGGCTGCAAGTTTGAAATTTTTATCATGAATGCCGATGGATCCAATATGAGACAGATCACGGACCATCCAAAGGGATGCGGTGGATATAATAAACATCCTGGCTGGTCGCCGGACGGCAACAAGATCGTCTATGGCTCGGATGATCGGAATCCCCCGTCCGAGCCGATCAGTCCGAATATCTATGTTATCAATATTGACGGCAGTGGTGAGACCGCTCTGACGCAAGGTGTGACCAAGGTAAACTACGGCGGCTACGATCCTGCCTGGTCGCCCGCTCCGTGAGCTGATTCCGGAAGGGTAAGGCGTGCCATGCCAGTGACGATTGCCAGCCCGGACGGATCTGGCTTTGCTCATCCAATGGGTGCCCCTGCCTGGGCGCGGCAATAACCCGCCGGTCGCGTCCGAACCAAATTGGGATGGCCCGCAAACGCGTGCCCTGGCAAAGCGCGCCTGTTTCGACTGTCACAGTACCGAGACTGTCTGCACATGCACCCCACCGCCCGGTTGTCCGATGCCGGGAACCAGCAGTTGATCGCCAGGTTGCAGAATACCCTCAGGTAGCTTCCCCTTTGTCTGCGGCCCCCGCCCTCACCCGGCGGGGGGTCCTCTTGGGCATCACCCATTTTCTAAAAATGCGCGATAATAAAGGTCGCCTCTGGTTGGCTTCATCGCTGCTGACCTGCGCCACCCGCCTGCCCCACCTGGTGGGGCACCCGGAATGGCTGCGAAGTGGCGTTGGCTGAACCATTTGCCGCCTCCTTCAGTGAAGGTGTGTCCATATTTCTACACAGTTGATTGATAGATATGCTGCATAATTGTCCTCAATGTGGTGCACCTATTTCAAACGGTGATCAGTGTATTGATCGCTTCAACCAATGTTTGGCGCTGGAGTTTGAATCTCCAGCTACTTTCGGAAGAGCCCATTTTCTAACAGTTGCATGTTATATGCTCCAGCACAATGCCTACTCCATGGAAGCATGGCTGGAAGCACGGAAAATGGTTGCCGGGTTTATTGGGAAAGGGATCTCACCAATAAGCATAAGAAAGAAGAACCGGCAAAAGCTTGATAATGGGCATCGCCATTGGAACATTACCAAAGGTGCGAAACTGGCAGAGTTTGACATGATAGTTTGGTCCCGGACGATAGCTGATGTCAGGTTCGGCAGACCTGAAACATATTGCTCTGACATTGAAAGATGGGCAAAAAGCCTTATCGAAGACACGGATGAAATCGTGCTGAAATTATCCTGCTAGATCAGATCATGTTAATATGAAAACAAATCAATCCTGGTGAGCCCATGAAAAATTCGATCCTGATTATCCTGATCCGTGCCATCCTAGTTTCACTCATTATCGGCATCATTGTATCGGCCATCGGCTTGATACTTCGCTGGAAAACTTCCGCCCAGTTCAGTGATGCCTTTTTCCTGACCGGCATCCTCCTGATCGCCATCGCCTTTGTGAACGCCCTGGGGAGGCTTAACCAGCCGTATATTCCTTACAGCCAGACTGCACTCCCTGCGGACAAGGATGAACGCTTCAGGCTCTGGACGGCGGACACTTTGCATGGCTATAACATCCTGGCCTTCCTGGGGATTTCCGGCTTGCTGCTGTTCGGTATGGCCGGCCTGGCTCTCCTGGTCGGGAGGCTGTTCTAGGGTTGTCATCCTTGACAACATCTATATTTTGGAGTAATTTTATCCTATATAGGATAAGGAGGTTCCCATGAGCCCACAAAAGGACACCCAAAAGTCATCCAGGAGCAAATCTGCCGTCAACCAGGGCTCCAAGGGATTTTCGGACGAGGAAAGGGCCGCCATGAAGGCGCGTGCCCAGGAGCTGAAGGCCGAAGCGAACAAGGCGGATGGGGAGAGCGCCGCGCTTGCGGCCATCGCTGCGCTGTCGGAACCGGACCGCAGCATGGCCACGCGGCTGCATGCCATCATCAAAGCCAGCGCGCCGGCCCTCTTGCCGAAAACCTGGTACGGTATGCCCGCCTATGCCAGGGACGGCAAGGTCGTCTGCTGGTACCAAAGCGGCCAGAAGTTCAAAACGCGCTACGCCACGCTCGGCTTCAGCGACGCGGCCAAGCTCGACGAAGGTGAACTCTGGCCGGTCGCCTACGCCCTGAAGAAATTGACCCCCGCCGAGGAGGCCCGGATCAGTGCCCTCGTGAAGAAAGCCGTGAGTTGAGGACTGATTGCAAGTGTAAACGACCCTGGCGGTAATATAATCAGGCTTATTCAGTCACCGTGAGCCCGCCAGGGACAACTTTTATGAGTTCGCCTGCCCAGAAGACCTTTCCCACCGCCGCGCTCCTGAAGCCTGACATTAGCTCTCATGAACCTCGCTGCATCGAAGATTCGAATTCTGTCAGGGCTTAAGAATGCTCTTTTCAGCGTTTTCCACGCTTGCATGCCTGTCCTGCCTGCGCCAGTACCGCAGGTACAGGTGTGTACTTTCAGGGCACCCGCCTGCCCTATCACTTTTAGGGTTCTTTTGGCGTCCGCCTCCAATTTTTTATAATGTCCGGTAGTGTTCAGATATAAGCTCAACTTATCTCGGAGGATCAATAAATGAATGAAATGAATCCCAAGGTTGATTTCTTCTTCAAGAAAGCCGGACCATGGCAGCCGGAATTTGGGAAATTGAGGACGATCATTCTTGGCTGTGGGCTGACCGAAGAATTGAAGTGGGGGGTCCCTTGTTACACGTTTCAAGACAGTAACATCGTACTCATTCATGGATTTAAAGAGTACTGTGCGATCCTGTTTGTCAAAGGTGTCTTGCTAAAAGATCCCAATGGTATTCTGATCCAACAAACCCCGAATGTGCAGGCGGCCCGCCAGGTACGGTTCACCAACCTTCGGGAAATTGTTAAGTTGGAACCCATCCTGAAAACCTATATTTTTGAAGCCATGGAAGTTGAAAAAGCCGGTTTAAAAGTGATTCATAAGAAGACTTCAGAATACCTCGTTCCCAAGGAATTTCAAAAGAAGCTGGATGAAATCCCTGCTTTGAAGGATGCTTTTGAGGCTTTGACGCCTGGCCGGCAAAGGGCCTACATATTCTATTTTTCTCAACCCAAACTATCCAAAACCCGGGAAGCCAGGGTTGAAAAATCCATCGACTTAATTCTGGATGGATTGGGATTGAATGATCAGTAAACTGGAATTATTGATCCCCTAACGTATAGACCAGAAGCTTGCTGGCAAGACTCATTGGATCGATGGAATATTTAGCGATTAATGCTTGCTCATTGGCAGGGGTAAGGGGATAGCTTGTGGCAGCTTTATTAATATCGTCCCAGAACCAGATCCCGGTGAAACCATAAGGACTGCACAGATAATCACCTATGGACTGTAACCCTTTTCGATCAGTACTGCTCTTCGGGTCAACGACCACCATGTAATAATTCTTTGTTTTTCCAACAATCTGGTATTCGATTGTAGGAGTTGGCATGGATGGCACAGTTGGCGTGGGAGCCTGGGTGGCACTGGAACATGCCGTAATCAGTAGCACGGTTGCAAGGCACAAAAGCATCATCTTTCTCATTTTTTCTCCTATCTCATGAGCGCTGTTATGAATATTATAAAACATCCTGAAAAATCCCGCCCCCCGGTCGAATCCAGCTCCCGGCAGGGTCTTCCCGGTTATCGCACCCGGGCGGGCCGCTCCGGCCTGGACCCGGTTGACAATGATGCAGAATCGGGCCATATGGCCGGCGTCATGCTTCACCGCCTTCTGGCCGGAAAGCTGGGCACCAGGAATCCCTTTATCCTGCTCGCCTGGGGCATATTGGGGTTGGGCTGCGTTGCCCCACTGCTTCTGGCAGTGCTGGAGGCCTTTCACGGCAATTTCCTGCCCTTCGGCGCCTGGGTGTTGAGCACGATTTCATTAATTTTTGGAATTGCACTGCTGGTAAACCTGGTGAAGAACCTGCTGTATTTCCGGAAAAAATGAACAGCCGGCCGGGTGGGTGCCAATCCAACTATCCAGGCGGTTTTACCTGCTTGAAGGAAGCTTGCACGAGCTGCAAAGCTTTCCCGGCTGCCGGAGTATCCTGGTGCTGAAGTGCGAGCAGGTGACGCTCCAGTCCAGGCAGGCGGAACCAGATCCGTTCGTCCCAGGTCACTGGCTGCCAGCGCCAGAAATGGGCGGCCGCACCTTTTTCGGCGCGCCTGGCCAACAGCCAGGTCAGGGGCGCTTCGACCAGGTAAAAGGGCAGGCGGAAATAACCTGCCAGGAAAGCCGCCCCGATGAACAGGCCGGTCAAAGGGTCCACCAGGAACCCCAACGCCGCGCCGTAGAACACTCCGGCGAGCAAGCCCCAGGCAGCCGGCTTGCGAACCAGGCTGTAGGCCAGGCCCAAACAGAAACTGAAGCAGATGCCAATGATTGGGGTAATGCCAGTGCTGCTGACCAGGGCAGCTGCCAGGCTGAACGGAAGAAGGAAAGCGATGCTGAAAGCCGGGCTGAAGAAGATACCGAGCACGCCTCCCACGACCAGGAAAAGGATCAGCTGCGGCCAGTTCACCGCCTGTTGCAAGGCGGCCAGAGCCAATCCTGCCAGGAGGCCCAACAGCCACGGCACAGGCAGGCAGTAGAATAACACCATGCGGGCCAGGGTCCTCTCTTCAAGGCTCCGGGCGCGTGCGGGTATGAACAGTCCCAATGTAATGGTGAGGGCTGGATTCACTCTCTCCAGGAGATGGGCCAGGCTGAAAGGCTTGAAGAAGACCCAATATAGAAAAATCAGCAGGTCTTGCGGAAATCGCAGTGGTCCCTGCATGTCATCCATCTTTTGATCCTTTTCCTCGCAGCTTCCTTCCTGGCATTCCCCGCCTGGATTCGATCCTGGTCGCCCGGGCGTTCAGCTACCCTTTTCAGGTTTCTCGCCCCAAAATTCTTTCCATCTTTCCACCCATTTTTCCTCGGTCATGGAATCGTCGTTTTTTCCGCTCATTCGAAAGGCTAATTCCTTGATCCAGGCCTTGTAAGCTTCCAGGCTTTTATCCTTTGGTCGGGAAAAACTCACAAATTTTTTATCCATTGAGATTTTATACCACGAATATTTTTTATGATCAATGAAAATATAAGACTTCCGAAGTCTGCGAGACTTCGGAAGCCTTGGATTACCAAACAAGACACCCGGCCTCCTCAAACCGGATGTCTTCTCAATTACTGATCGTCCCGCAGGTTACTGGCAACCCGTTCGGCCAACTGATCAAACCTGCGGGACGTTGCGGCTTCCTTTTCTCTTTTCCCTACCCCTCGCTCGTCATAATGAACATCGGCTTCATCTCGAAGCTCTCATACTTCGGGCGGTAGCGCTCCGTGTTGTAGAACTGTTCCACATTGACCACTTTCTTCTTGCTGGTCACCACATCCAGCGGGACGTCGTCATAACGGCCGTTCTTGAGCACCACCAGGCGTCCATGAATGCCCTTCAGCAGCAGGTCGAGCGCCAGGTTGCCAAAGGCCATCGGAACGATCGAGTCGACCGCGTCGGGGTCGCCGCCGCGCACCATATAGCCCAGGTTCTGGTTGATGATATTGATCGTCACGCCCTTATTGTATTGGCCGGAACGTTTGAGCATTTCCGCAGCCACCAGGTCGCCGATGCCGCCCAGCTTGGCATGCCCAAAGGCATCCGTCGCATTATCTTTGAAGAGCATGTCGCCGCCCTCCATTTTTGCCCCTTCCGAGACCAGTACGATGGCATATTTGCTCGGGTTGAGGTTACGGTCCGACACCAGCAGTTCGGTCAGGCGGTCGATGTTGAACATCCATTCCGGGATCACGCAGCGATGCGCCGCGCCGGCCATGGTCGGCAGCATGGCTGTGAAACCCGCATACCGTCCGAAGACCTCCAGCACCATCAGGCGTTCGTGCGAGCCGGCGATCGTGCGCAGGTTATTGATCAGCGAGATGGTGCGGGTCACGCAGGTACTGAAGCCGATGCAGTAGTCCGTCCCCGGCACGTCATTGTCCATCGTCTTTGGGATGGCGATGACCTTGAAGCCTTCCTGGTAAAGCCGGACGGCGTAGCTCAGGGTATCATCTCCGCCGATCGGGACAAGATAATCGATCCCGAGAAACTCCAGGTTCTTGAGGATTTCCGGGGTCAGGTCGTTGCGTTCTTCCTTGTACTTATCCTTCAAGTGCAGCGGGACATTTTCCAGCTTGACCCTGGTGGCGTTGGTGCGGGAGGTGTGCAGGAAGGTCCCGCCGGTGCGTCCGGCCCGGTTGACCACTTCCTCGGTCAGCACCTGGAAGTTGTCGCTGTTATCAGCCTCCTTTTCGCGCACCAGGTCCACCAGTCCGCCCCAGCCGCGTTTCAGGCCGATCACCTTGTAGCCCTCGCGAATGGCGCGCACGGTTACCGCCCGGATGGCCGGGTTCAGCCCGGGCACATCCCCGCCCCCGGTCAGGATCCCGATGACCCCTGGTTTCTTCTTTGTTACCATGTAGTGCCTCCTCGACATCAAAAAATAATGGCAATTCGGCGGTTATTATACTGCTTCTTAACGGAGTCCGAAATCTCCGGATTTCGGCTGCAACCTGGCTGTCGCCGGGACCTCCGAGGTCTGAGCGGAGCCCCCACGCCTGCCTGTCCTGCGTACTGTCAGGGCACCACGAAGTGGCGGAGGGAAACGGAGTGGGTGGAGACCTCGGAGGTCTGCGGCTGTGGCTGAGGCAGAGGCTGAGACATTTCCGCCCAACCTTCCGAGGTCCTGGCTTGGTTTTCGGCAGCGCCCCAACGATCGGAGTCGTTGGACTCCGGATACTGGAGAAAAAAAACAGGCGAATTACGGGGATGAACTTAAGAAACCATTCGTCCCAATCGGCATATTCGGCTTATTCGTGATTGGAGACTCATCGTTGAGTCGACGATATGATTATAATAAGAGCCAATCTGAATATTATGGAACTTAACCACAAGGTCTCAAAGTCACGAAAGAGATAAAGGGAAAACCTTGTAATTCTTTGTGCCCTGGCGCCTTCGTGGTGTATTTTCGGATGGGCTCTAAAGGAGGTTCAAATGCAGAAGAAAGCTTCTCTACTCATCGGCCTGACCCTGATTCTGTTGGGTATCCTGTTCCTGGCTGGTAACCTGCTGCTCCAGTCAGCCGGAAGTGGATTCCTGCCTGGCCTGCGTGCCTGGCCGATCCTGGTGGTGGGCGCCGGGTTGTTGTTCTGCCTCCCGCCCTTCCTGTTCCTCCGGCAGCGCGGCCTGAGCGGGCTGTTCATCCCCGGCCTCCCGGTGCTCACCGCGGGAATACTGCTCTTCATCGCCAGCATGACCGAAAACTGGTCCATCTGGACAATGTTCTGGCCGCTGGAAGTGCTCAGCCTTGCGGCGGCCTTCATCCTGATGGCCATCTTCCTGAGGGTGCCCTGGTTGATGATCCCGGCCTCCATCCTGGGCTTTATCGGCGCTGTGCTGCAATTCTGCGCCCTCACCGGCATGTGGAGTTCATGGGCGGTTCTCTGGACGGTAGTACCTTTTTCGGTCGGGCTGCCGCTGCTGCTGATCGGCCTTGCAAAGAGAATGCAAGGTCTGAAACTGGCCGGTATCATCCTGTGCGGGCTGGCCGCGCTGGCGTTTGCCGCCATGTCCTCCCTGCTGGTGACCTCCTCCTGGATCACGCGCTTGATCGGCCCGGTGGTTGTCCTGGTGTTGGGCCTGCTGCTGGTTTTTTCGGGATTCGGCAAGCGTTCCAATGAAAAAGCGCCTGCGCCGGTGGAAAAACTGCCCGTGCCCCCGGCTGAAGGACAGGCTCAGCCGCCAGTGGAGGAAAAGCTTGAGACCCCGGCAGGAGAACAGGCTCAGCCGCCGGTGGAGGAAAAGCTTGAGACCCCGGCTGGAGAGCAATCCTCCTGAGTCCAATCAGCAGCCTCTCCCTCCCCATTTCTGTCCCTGAAACGGCTTGGCAGGGGTCGAGCAGCCTCTCCCTCCCCATTTCTGTTCTTGAAATGGAGAGTTCCGGGGTAGGGCAGCCTCTCCCTCTCTCATTTTTGTTCTTGAAATGGGGAGTTCCGGGGTAGGACAGCCTCTCCCTCCCCATTTCTGTTCTTGAAATGGGAAGGGCCGGGGTAGGGCAGCCTATCACCCCCTCATTTTTGTTCTTGAAATGGAGAGTTCCTGGGTAGGACAGCCTCTCCCTCCCCATTTCTGTTCTTGAAATGGGGAGGGCCGGGGTAGGGCGCCCTCCTGCGGCTTGCCAGATACCCCTCCACCCAGAAAAGGATCAGCGCCAGCCAGACGATGCAGAAACCGATCAGGTGATAGCGGTTGAACGGCTCATGATATACGAACACGCCCAGGATGAACTGCATGGTCGGCGTGATATATTGCAGGATGCCCACCAGCGAAAGCGGGATGCGCTGCGCCGCCGAAGCGAACAGCAGCAGCGGCAGGGTGGTCACCGCCCCCGCGCCGACCATCAACAGGTCCAGGGTGGCGCCGCTGTGCAGGAATGCCCCCTGTCCCTGCCTTTCCACGAAGACCAGGTAAGCAGCCACCGGCAGGAAAAGCAGGCTGGTCTCGAGCGTCAACCCGTATAGCGCGCCCAGCGGAGCAGTCTTTTTGATCAATCCATAGATCCCAAAGGTGAAAGCCAGGCTCAGGGCGATCCAGGGGAACTGCCCGTACGAAACCGCCACATAGATCACGCCGATGGCTGCCATCCCGATCAGGGCCCACTGCCATGGGCGCAGCTTCTCGTGCAGGAAGATCACGCCCAGCAGGACGCTCAGCAGCGGGTTGATGAAATAGCCCAGGCTGGTTTCGACCACGAACCCGGCGTTGACCGCCCAGACATAGGTCAGCCAGTTGAAGAACAGGAAGATCGCCGAAGCCAGGTAGATCAGCACGGCTCGCCGGTTGAGCGCCGCCGCCCGGAACGCCTTCCACTGCCGCGTGATGGTCAGGATCAGCGCCAGCAGGATGAAGGACCAGATCGTCCGGTGGGCGATGATCTGGATTGCCGGGACGCTTTGCAGCCACTTCCAATAGATTGGGAATATTCCCCAGAGCAGGTATGCTCCGATCCCATACCAGATGCCTTTATTCATTTGAAGGGGTCACCTCTATTGGGGGGAAAGTATACACTGCCTGCTGCCTTTTGACCGATATAACCCTGGTTTGAATGCCAGGCCATTTAAACCTTTAGAGCCACTAACGAATTGCTCCCGTCGCCGTCCTCGGCGGCGGGGACGCCGCCTAGAGCGTGGGTATTGTCAGGCGTTCTTAAGGTCTGCCAACTTCACCAGGTTCTACTGCAGGCGATAATGCACGGTATATTGGACGCCGCGCATCATTTTCATTTTCCCCATCGTCCCAACCCATCCCAGGCGGGGATGCCGGGTATCAAAATAGGACCAGTCATCCAGATATTTGATCCCCGGGTGCCAGGTTTCCAGCTCGCGGCTGTTCCGGATGCCAAAGGTAAAAGCGGCCCCTTTGCCCACCCCCAATTGTTGATTCAATTTTAAAGCCACCATCCGGTTCCACGGCTTGCGGGTAAAGAATTCTGTGACGACCTCGCAGACCAATTCGGACCCTGGGAAACGCGCTTGCAGTTTCAGGATGAGCTCTTTGACCTTGTTTCCATCCAGGTACATGAAGACGCCTTCTGCCATGAAAAGGACCGGGCGCTTTCCGATCTTCTCGACCTGGTCCATCCAGGCATAATCGAATACCGATGCGGCGATAAAATGATACCGGTCGGTTTCTTTGTAAAATTGTTGCTTGTATTCGATCATTTCCGGCAGGTCAAGGTCAAAGAAGGTCATCTTTCCATTATCGATCCGGTAAAAACGCCCATCCATCCCGCAGCCAATATTAACAATGATGCCACTTGGATTTTCTGCCAGGAAAGCTTGGGCGTATTCATCATACTTTTTTGCGCGCAGGTTGATATGGACCACCAGTTCTTTTTTGACTTTGCCTCCTGCCAGGTTGCGCAGCAAACTGGAGGATGAATTCGCGAAGACCGGGTTGAGCTGGCGGGATATCTCCACCGCTTTTTCATCCAGCAGGATGGGATTCGCGCTTTGACTTTCGATGACATGGCAATAGAAGGTCAGCATGCCGGTCTCAGCCACATCGGGCAGGGATATTAAATTGCTTGAATTGTTCGTCATAATGTCTCCTCGTTTCCTTCAATAATTCATGCTATTTGTGATGAAAGGCATTTACGATAAGAAGTCCTGCCGCCGCGACGAGGATGAGCCAGATGGCGATCACGATGATGGCGCCGATCCGGCTGACAGGCTTTCCCTGCAGTGCCAACTCATCCACCCTTTTTCGAGCGTCCAGCATCACTTCCGCCGGAACCATCTTCAAGGCCAGTACGATCCCCAGCGGAACGATGATCAGATCATCCAGGTAACCCAGCACCGGGATGAAATCCGGGATCAAGTCGATCGGGCTTAAGGCATACGCAACCACCAGGCCCATGAACACCTTGGCATACCATGGCACCCGGGGATCGCCGGCGGCGAAGTACAATGCAAATGCTTCTCTTTCAAGAGCGGCTGCACGGTCCTTCAGTTTTGAAATCAAGTGGGTATTCCTTTTTTATCGTTTTTTCCGTGGAAATCCGCTTAATCTACATCATCCGCGTGCTGTTTCCTTCTGTGACCAGGTAGATACAAAAACAGGGCAGAGCCTTAGAACGCCCGCGGCTGTCCTGCCAGGATCTCGTCACCGCCATCCACCACCAGGGTCTGGCCGGTGACCCAACGCGATTCATCCGATGCCAGGTAAAGCGCGGCAAAGGCGATGTCTTCCGGTTGGCCTATGCGCTTAAGGGTTGCCTGGGGGTACCCAACCGGTCCTTGCGCGAGCGGTTGGCGTATCAGGCCGGGGCAAATGCAATTAACTCGAATATTGTATGGATGGAGTTCGCGCGCCAGGTTGCGCGTAAAGCCGATGACGCCTTCTTTCACGCTGGCGTAGGCGACATTCCCATCTCGAATGGTTTTATAGGCCGCACCAATGGTAATGATTGCCCCGCTTCCGGCTTGTTTGAAATGAGGGATGACTGCACGCGTGCCATGGAACAGGCTCATCAGATGGTTGCGGAACAAGCCTTCAAAGAACTCTTCTTCGATCTCCGGAAGGTCATTGATATGTTTGAAGCCACCCCCGGCCAGACCGACAAACACATCCAGGTGTCCGAACGACTTAATGGCTTGTGCCACTGCATTTTCAACTTGTGATTTGTCCGTCGCGTCCGCTTGAATGAAAATGGCCTGGCCGCGCATCCGTTCATTTATTTCCTGCGCAGTGGCCTCGATCAGGGTTGCTTTTCGGGCCATAAGAGCAACCCGTGCTCCTTCTTGTGCGAACAACCCGGCCATCGCACGCCCCATCCCCGGGCCCACCCCGGAGAGTAATACAACCTTATTTTCAAGGCGCATGTTTACTCCAATTCACTTTTTCCATGAGACGCTTCGCCGGATCTTCGAATGACTTCAACGCGATCACCAACCTTGATAAGGCCGGGCTGGATCACCCTGGCATTGACGCCGCGCAAGCGGTATTTCTTATAGGCTGGAGCGTTCACGAACAGGTAGGCGTCCTGCCCAAACCGGGCGGCGAATTTCTCACACCCGGTATGCGGTTGATCGGTGATTTCCAGGATGGCTGACCCTACCCTCAGGCGCGTGGACGACGGCAGGTTGGCGGTGCTCAAATCCAGATCTACGTAGAGTTGATCACCCGCCAGGGGCCAGCGCTCCCTGGTTTGTGCCAGGAGGGCGATCACGCGTGAATTCATCAGGGTTACCTGTGCCTTGGGGTTGGCCGAACCGTCCGGTCTGCCTGGGCCTTTGCGGGATTTCCAGGTGTCTCCGACCAGCCCGGCATATAAATCCAGAGTGCCTTCCGGAAGGACTTCCCGTTCATCAACTCCGGGTCGGCGGACGATCAGCTCCAAAGGGCCGAGGTCCCTGGGCGATTGAATGAGCCGGCTTAAGCTGGCTTCGAGTTCTTCCAGGGTCATGGTTTTGACGGTGTTCGGCATGATCATTCTTTCACGGGTGTTTGGGATTAAGCCCTAACGGCCCGGCTCAGATTTGAGAGTTTCCAGCGCCGCCAGTGCCGCGCCGACCATGCCGGCGTCGTTCCCCAACAGGGCGGGGACGACCTCGGCGCGCACGGTCAGCCGGGGAGCGAAGCGTGCGTAATACTTGACCGCCCCGCCTCCCAGGACGATCAGGTCGGGCCAGAAAAGGACTTGCATGGTATCCAGGTATTCGTCCAACCGTTTGGACCACTGCTTCCAGGTGAGACCTTCGAGCTTGCGCACCGCGTCGGAAGCGCGCTGCTCGGCATCCTTGCCCCTGATCTGCAGATGGCCGAACTCGGAATTGGGCAGCAGGCGGCCGCCGGTGAACAGGGCTGAGCCGATGCCGGTGCCCAGGGTGAGCACCAATACCGTCCCGCTGCGCCCCTTGCCGGCCCCGAAGGTCATCTCCGCCAGCCCGGCCGCGTCCGCATCGTTGATCACCCGCACCGGGCAGCCGGTTTCCCTGCTGAAAAGGTCAGCCACATTCGTCTCGATCCAGCTGTGGTGGATGTTGGCTGCCGTCAGGGCCACCCCCTGCCGCATCACTCCCGGGAAGCCGCACCCGATCGGTGTTTGACAGTCGAAATGCCTGGCGATCTCCACCACCACTTTGGCCACCGCTTTCGGCTTGGATGGGCTGGGAGTGGGGATGCGAAAGCGCGGGGCCAGCAGCTTGCCTGTCTCAGTGTCCACCGGGGCGCCCTTGATCCCCGTCCCTCCAATGTCAATACCCAGAATCTGCATACAGCCTCCTTTCTTCTGACCTTATTATCGCACAATTTGAGACCTGTCAGGTCTCAATAACCGTCCCTGCGATAATGCCGAAAGTATGCCGAAATGTGTTGACAGGATACAATCCGTACGCCGCCATCCTTATTCGCCCAAGCGTATCATATAATTAATAAGGCCCAGCCGCAGCCGCCCGCGCTTAATCGGTCCTGCTGGATCGTTGGACCAGCCCGCGGTGGTATTCCTGCAGGGACAGCACTTTGGCCGATTTCTCCAGATGTTCGGGTGATAGATAAAAGTGATCCGGGGGCAGCAGCATCATCCCGGAGGAATCGCTCAGCACGCAGTAATCCGGCTTGATCCTGGCGGCTCTTTCCAGGCATTTCAAAGCCTTATTGAAGTTCTCGCCCAACCCGGCTTTTTCATTTGCCTTCAGGTTATCCCGGGCGGCCAGCATGTATTCATTGTATTGGTTGAACCACAGGTAAACATCCTGGTCGGGGTCCTTCCCCGCCAGCCTGGCCTGCTGCGCGATCTTCTGGAGCCAGTCGTCCGGTTCTTCTCCAGCCGGCTGGAAATGTCCGCCTGTTTCTTCGCTTTTGCTCGTGATCTGCTCGCCGGTATTTTGGCCCGTTTTATGGCGGTGGGATTCCATCCTCAGGGCAAAGTCCCGCAGGGTTTCCACTTTGGCGTCTTTCACATGCTTGCTCATTTCCAGGACAATGCTCCCTGGCGCGGCAAAATACGCCCCGCTGGGATCCGAAACAACCAGACACTCAGGCCCGATTTTTACTGCCATCTGCAGGCAGATCCACGCCCGGCTGACATCCTGGCGCGCCTGGTTTTCTTTTCCCGCCATATCATTGGACGTGCCGCTTTTTATGCACTCGGCGAATTTTCCAAACCAGAAACCGGCCTCTTTATCAGGATCCCGTCCCTCCTTCCGGGCTTCGTCCATGATCTTCTGGAACCACTCGTCCACCTGCTGGTCGATCTTGTAATCCTGTGCGATCTTTTTATCCAGGTCGAAGGCCCGGGCCAGGCATTCCCCGGCTTCCACTCCCCTGCCCAGGTCCACCAGCACGCGCCCCTTGGCTTCCCACAGCAGTCCCACGTCCGGGTGCTGCTTCAGGATTTCATCGGCCGTCTCGAGTGCTGCTTGCTTCCTGCCAGCCTGTGCCAGCGCGGTGATCTTATTGATCCAGGCGCGAAAATCCAGTGGTTCTTTTTGTATGGCCTCGTCATAACATGCCACAGCCTCCAGGTAGCGCTGCTCCATATGCAGTGAGACACCCTTGCGGAAGGCCTGCTCGGAATCGAGCCTGATTTCCGAAAAACGATGCCTCTCGGCGTGGTGACTATTCACGCCAGTCTGCAAGAGAAAGATGCCTTCCCGGTCCGGCTCTCTCATCATCAGCAGGATCATATCCTTTTTGGTAAGGCTAAAGGCTGCATGCTTCTCCTGGGATACGGCATTGAGCGCATCCAAGCCGGCGCCCGCATCGGTGACAATCAACTGCAGGCGGCCATCCGGGAGGTAATGCGAGGCATGGATCTTATGGGCAATCCTAAGTTTCAGGTACATGGCTGACCTGACCTGGCTCGGGGCGGCTTCGATTAGACAATTGTAGTGAAGTTTCGGGTTATAAAAATCTGGGATTTCGAGGGCTGATCTGGAATGGGACGATTTGAAGAGATTCTTGAGCATCTTGGTCTCCCGGCCGGCGGGTTTGACTTCAGGTTGTCAAACGATCCTGCTAATTAATACAAAATAATACTGACCTGAACCGCTTCTCCATTTAGTTGGGTAACGCCGATCATCACTTGCCGATTATCCCCTTTCATAAAAACCCAGTAGGTCGTATCCGCCTGGGTAGTCTCATTCTGGATCGTCCAGCCGTTGGATGCCATACTGGTCTTATAGAAATCCACCACCTGTTGTAACGCCATGCTGGTGGTGAAGTAGTACATGGTCATCCCCTGACTCTTAGAGGTGGATAAATTCCCGTTGTTGTCCTTTAATATGGGGATATCTTCCGGCAGACCCGCGATGCTTGTGAAAGGGACACCGGTGGAAACAACGCGAGAGGCCGATGCCTCGGCTTGCCCGGTTGGAATTTCCGTCGGGCTGGTCAGTGCTGTTGGGGTTGGGGTGGTTTCCGCGGAAGCCGGCAGGTTGGCGCCAGCCTTATCCCCGGAGCCCCCCCTGGATGCAAGCCAGATTCCAACTGCCAGGAGGGCCAGCAGCACCAAGCCGGCCGCCCCGCCGGCGATGATCAGGTTTGTCCTCCCACCCCTCATCCTTTTCCAGGCGGGCACAATGGCGGTCTGCGCCGGGAGCGCTTCCCCGGGAGTGGCTGCAGCCAGCCTGGAGGCACCCGCCAGCAGGGTTGCAGCCCCAGCGGATTCCACACCCAGTTGCACCGGTGCGCCCTGCGCCAGTCTCGAGAGTGCGTTGGCAAAGTCTCCCATTGTCTGGAAGCGCTGCTCGGGCTGCTTGGCCAGGGCCTTGTAAATCACCTGCTCGACTGCTTCCGGCAGGCCGGGAACCAGCCCGCCGGGACGCGGCAGCGGGTCCTGGACATGCTTCAGCAGGACGGCCGCAGGCGTATCGGCGGTGAACGGCAGTCGTCCTGTGACCATCTGGAAGAAAACCACGCCCAGGGAATAGATATCCGTGCGTGGGTCCGCTTTGCCCATCCATTGTTCCGGTGCCATGTAATCCGGTGTGCCGATCCCCACTCCCGTGGCAGTCAGCTGGGTCGATTCTCTCGATTCGATGATCTTGGCGATCCCAAAATCCGAGAGCAGGGGTGCGTTGGATTCGCTGATCAGGATATTGGCAGGTTTTACGTCACGGTGGATGATCTTGAGCTGGTGGGCATATTCGAGCGCCTGGGCGATCGGAGCCAGAAGCGCCGCCGCTTCCCGGTATGGCATCGGCCGGCCCATCTTTTGCTTTAGTGTCCCTCCCGGCACAAACGGCATCACCAGGTAAGGGGTGCCTTCCTGTTCGCCATAATCCAGGACCTTGAGTATGTAAGGGTGGTCAAGCTGGGCCAGTGCCCGGGCCTCGCGTTGAAAACGCTTGAGGAATTCATTTTGTGCCGTGCCTTCAACCTTGTCAGACCTGATGATCTTGATCGCCACGTTGCGTTCCAGGCTGCTGTCGAAGGCTTTATAGACCGAGGCCATACCGCCTTCCCCAAGCGCCTCGATGACATGATATCTTCCCAGGTTCCTGCCAGCCAGATCATCCATGGAGTCTCCCTTTAATGGACTGGGTTCGAAAATTTCTTATTTATTATACATCCTGAGACCTGACAGGTCTCATATTCAACTTGATCTTCCAACAACCTTAATGGTCATCAACCCGAGGATGCAAGGCCCCGGGAAGACCTGTCAGGTCTACAGCATCCCTTCGAAAGTAAATAAATGGGTTTGCCACTTGGAAAAAGGACTCCTGCCGGTCCTTTGATAATAAGCCATTGCTTCTTCCGCGTTCATCCAGGATTCTGCCTCGCCTGCCTGCGGATCCTGGAATTGATATTCACTCCCTCCCCGCTGCTCTTCTTCCACATAGGTCTCCAGGCAGCGGAAAAGCTCCGGGCGCTGCAGATCAAAAGGTACCCAGTCCGTGCTGGACAATAGGCCGCCATAGGCATACCCCTCGATCTGCCTTGACAGATCATCGATCCTTGTCTTTCCATATTGATAAGAAATGCTGAGAAAGACCACACCCCTTTTTTCCAGGTAGGACCTGGCACCTCGCAGGACGCTGCGGCGGTATTCAAAACCGTCGTCTCCCTGGCTGGCGGGTGGGTTGGCCAACACAAAGTGTGCCTGCTGCCGGTACGCTTCCATTTTCTGCCGTCCCCGGGAAGTCCTGGGGATATAAGAATCGGACAGTTCCACCTGCACTTTTCCTGATACGGAATTATCTTTGATGTTTTGCCGGGCTGCGCGGATATTTTCCGCGCAGATATCCAGGCCGATCACCTGGGTCACTTTTTCGACCCGCGCTGCCGTGATTGCCAGGCAGCCTGTCCCGCAGCCCCAATCGATGCCTTTCCCAAAAAGCAGCGCTTGATGTTGGAAAACCGCCTCCAGCGTGATCATGCTGGCCGGCGTCAATGCAAACGACCCCTCAGGATGCTGAAATACGAATCTCCCCAGTCCTTGGGTGCGTTGCTCCTCAATGATCGTGCGAACAGAATGATGCATGCTCATACCTTTATATGACATTCCCAAATCGTCCCGAAGGTTTTTTACTAACACCGGAAATTCTTCGGTCCAACCTTCGGGACGCTGCTTCCTTCGATTGAACGCATTGTCATTGTCCGGCGGTTTTATCCTTTTGCCAGCTTCACGAGCTTGGCTTGGATAAGCATTTCCGGTCTGGCCTGCAGGCCTTGCTGGGACAGCGCTTCAACATACTCGGGATTGAAGCGGAACTCTCCATCCTTGAGGATTTCGCGGTCCCATGGATTCAACAGCAGCGCATCGGTGATGATCCCGATGTAATCCGGTACGCTGACGCCCTGCGTGTGGGCATATAACACCGCGCTCTTGATCCGGGCCGCTCCAAGTTCTTCGGCCTTCTGCTTGACCATGAGGATGGTCTCGCCGCTGACGCAGATCTCGTCAACGATCAGCACCCGGCGGTGAGCCACTTCAGCGGGCGGGGCCGTGATCCACTGCGGAGTGGTATATTTCACGATGTCGTTTACGCGCCGGGAAACGCGCACGGGATATACTTCGGCTTGGAGCAGGTGTGCCAGCAGCGTTCCGGGATAAAAGCCGCCGCGGCCGATCGGCAGGATGATCTCCGGCCGGAAGCCCTCCACTGCCAACGCCAGGGCTTTGCAAAGGCCGTAAAAATCCTCCCAGGAGATCGGATGGATGCCCTTGCGGGCTGAATAATCGTACGAGTTCTGGAACATTTTCATCTTCTCCCAAGTCTGATTTACAGAAAGAACCAATCATGAAATGGAGATCGAAAGAAATGAAAACAACCTGTTTTGCCTTGATGATCCTTGGGCTGGCCGGAAGCCTGGCGGCCTGTCAGTCTGCCTCCGAACCGGCCAAAACCAGCCAGCCGGAGGCGGCCAAGAACACCACTCTCACCGAACCGGTCAAAATCGGCCAGCCGGACGCCGGCAGGACCATCACTTTGAAAACCGGCGATGCCCTGCTCATTGAACTGGATGGCAATATCACCACCGGCTTCAATTGGATCCCGGCCCCGCAGGACCCCGCGCTGCTCAGCCAGGTGGGTGATGCCGTGGTGACGCCCGAGAGCAGCCTGCCCGGTGCACCCGGCAGGATTGTATTGCAATTCAAAGCCGTCGCCCAGGGGCAAACTCTCCTGCATCTCGATTACAAGCGTTCATGGGAAACCGGCGTGGCGCCGGAGAAGACCTTCGAGGTGACCGTGGTGGTGAAGTAGGGGCAGGCCTTGTGCCTGCCCATGGCCTTGTGCCTGCCCATGGCCTTGTGCCTGCCATGGCCTTGTGCCTGCCCATGGCCTTGTGTCCGCCTGGACCATCACGTGAACATGCAGGCATGCACGATCAAGCCCTCCCGCAAGCGGTTCACCACCACCGCGTGCAGCGGCTCCGATCTTCCCGGCAGCCCGGTGACCTGCTCTTCATCCATTACGAAGTCGCCCACGCGAATGCGGGTGGGCACCTCGGCATGCAGGTTGGGACTGTTGGCGAAAAGGGTCCTTTTTTTATTTTCTGGCGCTGAAGACGGCATGCCCCGCCAGCATCCAGTGCACTTCGATTTCCACAAAACCAGCCTCGTCAAGCCACCTGAGCTGATCGTACAGCGGGGAGGGTTTATCAATGTCCTCCGGATCCGGATAACGGAAGATGTTCCATTTTTCCCGCCTGAAGAAATCATAAGCTCCGGTATTGCCATCCACTTCAATGGAACGATCTTTTACAGTCTCATCCCACATGTCTGATGCAATCAATCTGCCTGGTTCACTGGCGGGAGCCGTAATATCCGCTATCACGATCCTGCCGTTCGCTTTCAACATCCTGTGAATATCTGCAAAGAGAGCCTGCTTCTGCGGGCCATCCAGGTGATGAACGGCCATGGAAGAGACCAGGGCGTCAACCGGCTCTGCCGATGACCTCCATGCCTGGCTTGATAATTCGATCATTTTGGGGACGAAACGGCTGCCGAAGCGCGAAAGCCTCCCGGTTGCACGGCGCAGCATTTCCACTGATCCATCCAGGCCGTAAACGATCGCCTCCTTTTTGCTGTCAAGCAGCATCCCGGCCAATGTTCCATCGCCGCAGCACAGGTCAATCATCCGGCAATCCTCCTCAAGTCCACCCAGAAGCGCTGCGATGATCTTGAATTGCATCAGCCGGTGTGGGACGAAATACTGCCCGTATTCGACAAAAACACGTGAAGTCTCTTCGTCCCAACCATTCATGTCAGGGGAATTTTGATCGTCCATTGGTTTCAACATTTCCTTTTCTCTACTAACACCTCTGATGCTCGCAAAACATTCATTTGCTTATCTGGCCGATGATGATCTGCAGCCGCCAGGAAAAGCTGGATTGTTTCCTGGCCGTAAAGTAGCGCCTGGCTTTGGGTCCATACAGCCGTCCGGTTATGCAGGCTGCCTCAGAGTAGTCCGGATAGCTCGCCACGTAGGTAAACTGGTGAACCATGACAGGTCCCTTTACAGGGATGCCATTCCAGATCGAATTGTCAGTGACATCCTGGCTGTCGGGATAGTTTGGATCAAATACTTCTGCTGGAGCACAGTCCTTTGGCAGCCAGGGATAATCCGGGGCGAGCTTGCAGGTGAGTTCCCCACACAGTGCGTTTGGAATGGCGCCCATTTGGACGAGATATCCGCCCGGTTTCAATACACGCCAGGCTTCGTTTGGATTCAATTCAGCCCAGGCATTGATCACAACATCCACACTGCTTTCCGCCAGGGGTAAATGTTCCCGATCGCCATTTATGTAGTGAATATTCCCTGCTTGAGCTTGTTGTACCTGGCTTTTGCCGAAGAAGACCACGGACGAATAGGCCTCAACCGCAAAGACCGTTTTGGCCTTTTTGGCTGCCCCCATGGCTGACCGCCCTGTTCCGGCTCCAATATCCAGGACATTGCATCCCCTCAGGTCAAGCAGGGTATCCAGCTTGTCCATCAAGCCAACGGTGGATAAAGCGAATTGATGATAAAGGTCAGGATGCCGGCTGCTCAGCCAATCAAATTGAAAGTATCCCGGGATTGGATTTGTTTCGTCATAAATGCGCCAGGAATCCACCGGGGCTGCCCGGAGCCTAAACCCGCTGTGCAGGATGTCTTCTTGTGTCAGGTCCATATTTCCATTTTTCAGTCAGCCCGAGGATGTCCACATTCATCTTGTCGATGACCGCAATATATTCTCACCCTCCCCAAATTTGTACTTCAATTTGGGGGGCAGGGCAGGTCTCTCTCCCCAAATTTGTATTTCAATTTGGGAAAGTCCGGGTAGGGCTCTCACCCTCCCCAAATTTGTATTTCAATTTGGGAAAGTCCGGGTAGGGCTCTCACCTCCCCAAATTTGTATTTCAATTTGGGAAAGTCCGGGTAAGGCTCTCACCCTCCCCAAATTTGTACTTCAATTTGGGGAGGGTAGGGTAGGGCAGGGTCTTTCCACCTCAGGGTGTCCCGTACAACAGGACCCGCACCCCATAAAAATCGTCCTCGCGGATCAACTGCATCTGCGATGCCAGCGTTTGCGGGACCAGCCCCAAGGGGTCAGTGTACGAGTAATGGCTGTAGACCAGCCAGACGCGCTTATGCCCCTGCAGCATCGAAATTAACGCCGGTACATCGCTGGACGTCATCTTCGGTTCCAGGATACCGCGATCGAACATGTCCGCCGGAACCCCGTGTTTCTCCACCTGCAGAAAATTCTGCACCTGGTTCGAATATGGATTGAATGTCTTAAAATAATAATCGAACGGGATCTGTATCCAGCCGGCGTTAAAAAGGACCAGGTCGCCTTTTTCCGCGGAAGCCACCACGTCGCTGGTGGCGCTCTTCCAATCCTCATTCGGGATGAACTTGTAATAATCGCTGGCAGAAAACAGGTTGTTGGTGCTCAGGACCCCCAGCATCACGATGATAAGAACGCGGAATCTTAATTGGACAATTCCAGCCGCCACAACCAGGAACAATGGGATCGTGATCCAGATCAGGGTTCTATCCAAAAAAATCGGCCGGCGGATGCTCACGATCAGCTCACCCAGGAAAGGGATGGCGAAAAGGGCTGCCAGGAATAAGAATCGCACCAGGTTTTTCCGGAAGAACACCAGCCCCAGGCAAAGCACCAGCGCGTACAGGATCCAGGTCAGGAGCACCTGGTTGGGACGGATCATGAAATCTTCGTTTATAAAGGACAAGAGCACCTGGATCACACTGGCCCAGCTTGGTTTGGGAACCCAAAACTCCTGGTAGACCCGGTTGACCTGCTGGATAAAGGCATAGATCCACGGACTCCACAGCAGGAAGACAGCGATCTGGGACTTCACCCAGTTCCACCAGGAGGGCGCCAGGAAAGCAGCTGGAGATCCCGGCTTCTTTATCCTTTGAAACAGCATCAGTCCAAGAACGAATACATTGATGGCCAGAATGAAAAGGACCGCCGTATTGTGGGTGAGCAGGGTCGCAGCCGAGAACAGGATGAATGCAATCCAGGCCAGGTCCGTTTCAATGCTCCGCAGGGGCGACCAGCGGTGGCGGTATATCCAGGCTCTCCATCCGGTTTTGCGGACCTCATCCTTATAGCTGAAACCTTCCTTGGGGTCGCGTTCAACCGGCTTCAGGGTGCGCCAGGCATGTACGTATTCCCGAAATTGGCTGCCGATGGGCCTGGACGAGCGTGGATCCGTCAGCAGCCTGGCCAGTGCATAGATCGCCACAGAAGCATTGAACGCCAGCAGGGTGTACATGCGCGCATCCTGGGCGAAGCGGATGTTGAAAGGCGAGAAGGTCAGGAGCACTGCCGCCGCCGCTCCCATGCCCTTGCCGGACAGGCGTTTGCCGATCAGGTATATGACCGGGATGGTGGCTGTGCCGAAGATGGCCGAAAGCAGGCGCACAGCACCGGGGCCATCCCCCTCCAGACCGATCCAGTAGTGCAGCAGCAGGTAATACAGCGGCGGGTGTTGGTCAAGTTTGATCATCCAATGCAGCATATCGGCAACACTGTGGTTGGCCAGCCACACGCTGAAGGTTTCATCCAACCACATCACCTTGTGGCCGAGTAGAAAAACCCGCAAAACAAACCCGATCACCGTGAGGATGACGACAAACCAGGGCGCAAATTCTTCAAAGTCGATCTCTTTGTTCATTGTCTTTGGGCATCCTGTCATTCATGCTTAGAGTGCCTAATAAAACCTACGCTCTAGGCGGCGCCTGTACCCCGAAGGGGCATCCCCGCCGCCGAGGAAAGTACCCAGAATGGGCACGGCGACGGGAGCAGTTTTGCCTGCACTGCCTGCGCCAGTACCGCAGGTACAGGTGTGCTGCACCGTTCGTGCCGCGAGAACCGGCGGCACGCCGGTGCGAGACGGCAGGCACACGTGTTAGTGGCTCTTAGGGCCGCACGCCAGCGGTTATCCATGTCTGGGCATGATTCGCCTGGATAAACTGACCAGGCGTGGATTTACTTTCGAGCCATCCCAAGCGCGGCCTGGCGTGGTGCTCCCGAAAAAAGCGCCTGCCGCGCGCCTCCTGTGACTGCCCGGTACCTGTTATGCGGCCTTTCCAACCGACTATGGGCAGCCCGTCCATCTTTCCAACTGGATTGAAATATTTGCCGGCCTGGGATACTCCTGGAAAGAACTGCATATAGTATAACGAAATTCACCCTGTGATTCAATACCCCCACCAGGGTGTCAGGGTGTTTGCAAAGTCGCGGTGGTGGTCCTCAATCTCCCTTGTTCACCGCGAAGGTGGGAAGCACGCTAAGAAAAATCTTATTAAATCTTCGCGGACTTCCTTTCTTCGCGGTGAAGGCATTTCAAAACCGGACTTTACAGACACCCTGCCTTTGGAAGCCAGGGTGTTTACAAAGTCGCGCAACTTCATTTTTTATGTCATTGCGAAGGCCAGTGTTCTTCCGGCCTGCCTGTCCTGTGTTCTTCAGGGAAGCAATCCCCTCGCCTAATGGGGGGATTGCTTCGGCAAAGAACGCCTCGCAATGACATCCTGGTTTGGTGATAACAATACCTTGCCCCCTTGGGGAGTTGGCAAAGTCCGACAGCGATGCGCTCTTCCCGCAAAGATCAGACTGACCTCACTTGGTCACCTTGTACATGAATATCACATGGTCTGCAATGGAATATCCTTTTTTCTCATAAAAATCTTTCGCCGGAAGATATTGATTGGTCAGGAGGGTTACTCCTCCCAAACCCAATTCGTTCGAGAGCCCTTCAACCCGGTCCATCAACATCTTGCCGTAACCTTGGCGCTGCCGGTCCGGCCTTATGAACAATTCGTCCACAAAGATTTCATCGTTCGTCCACCATACTTTTCGGTGTGCGAACACGGCACCGGCGATCTCGCCGGACTCTTCGATGGCTGCAAACCCGATGAATTTGCTGCTGGACATGAAATCCGACAAATAACGCAACCCGGTTTCCTTCGTCCAGTGATCGTTCCAGGGCGGTGGATTATAGGCCTCCATCAAAATCTTCACGCACGCCTCGATGTCATCTGGTACCAGTTCTCTTATCTTCAATTCAATCCTCCTTTTCCTACCTCGGCAGCGGATTGCCAATGGCAGTACCGGTCACCTGGAAGGGAACACCCACGATGATGCCCATTACCAGTCCCTTGGCCACCCAGGCGCCACAGCTTTCCCTGGACAGGTAACGCTACAGCAGTATGGTGGTCACCGTTCCGGGCACCCTCACACCCAGGCTGGTCAGCACCGGCGCCCCTTTCTCCTAATTCAGAGAAAACAGCTTTTCACTCCCATTCAATGGTTGCGGGAGGCTTGCTGGTAATATCGTACACCACTCTGTTGATCCCCTGCACCTCGTTAACGATCCGGTTTGAGACCTTCGCCAGCAGCTCGGGCGGGATGCGAGCCCAATCCGCGGTCATAAAATCATCCGTCATTACGGCCCGCAGGGCACAAACCTCCTGGTAGGTGCGCTTATCACCCATCACGCCAACCGACCGTACCGGCAGAAGCACCGCGAAGGCCTGGCTGGCAGCGCTGCCTTTCCCCAACCAGCCAGCCGCATATAATTCCTCGATGAAGATGGCATCTGCTTCCCTCAGGCGCTGGATGCGCTCCGGCGTCACTTCGCCCAGGCAGCGCACGGCCAGCCCCGGTCCCGGGAAAGGCTGCCGCCAGACCAGCGCTTCGGGCAGGCCGAGCGCTACGCCCACCGCCCGCACCTCATCCTTGAACAAATACCGCAGCGGTTCCACCAGCGCCATGTTCATATGATCTGGCAGGCCGCCGACGTTGTGATGGGACTTGATCCGGGCGGCCTGGCTGCGATCCGGTGCGGCGCTTTCAACCACATCCGGGTAAATGGTACCCTGCACCAGGAATCTCGGATCGCCCAGTTTTCGGGCTTCCCGTTCAAAAATACGGATGAATTTTTCGCCGATGATCCTGCGTTTCTGCTCGGGGTCGGTGATGCCCTGCAAAGCTGCCAGGAACTCCGCCCCGGCCTGCACTGCCACCAGCTCGGCGCCCATCCGGCCCCGCAAGATGCTCACGATCTGCTCCGCTTCATCCTTGCGCAGCAGACCGGTATCCACGAAGACCGCCACCTGCTGGTCGCCCACGGCTTTATGCACCAGCGCAGCCGCCACGGAACTGTCCACCCCCCCGCTGACCGCCGCCAGGACTCGTTCCTGCCCCACCTGCGCCTGGATGCGGTGGACGCTCTCCTCGATGATGGAGGCAGGCGTCCAATCCGGCTTGCAGCCGCAAATGTCCAGGGCAAAACGCCCCAGCAGTTTTTCACCCCCCGGGGTGTGCCTGACCTCGGGATGGAACTGCACCGCAAAGATCCTGCGGGCGGGATCACCCATGGCGGCAACCGGGCTGTTGTCCGATTTTGCCAGCGTAACGAATCCTTCCGGCATGCGGGTGATCCGGTCGCCGTGCGACATCCATACGGGGAAAGAGCCTGTGGAGAGAAGAGGATTAGAGATCAGTGTTTCCACTGTGGCAGGGCCGTATTCCCGCTGCGGGGACGAATCCACCTGGCCGCCAAGAACATGCGTCAGCAGCTGCATCCCGTAGCACAACCCCAGCACCGGCAGCCCGGACTCCAGCACGTACGGTGGCAGGCTTGGGGCGCCTTCGGCATACACCGAGGCCGGTCCGCCGGAAAGGATGAAGCCCTTCGGCCTCAGCCTCAGCACCTTTTCGGCCGGGGTGTCCCAAGGGAACAGCTCACAGTAAACGTGCGCCTGGCGCACCCGCCGGGCGATCAGCTGGGCGGTCTGGGAACCAAAGTCGAGGATGGCGATGGAAGATGGCATGGTTTTGTATGAACGTTCACACGTTGGAACGTTCAAACGTGTCAACGTGTAAACATTCTAACGCTCAATGACGATCTGACCGTCCTCCATCGAGCTGATGCAGACCAGGCTTTCCACCGGGATGCCGAGTGGCTCCAGCAGGGCTCGGCCTCCTTCAAAGGATTTCTCGATCAGCGTCCCGACCCCGACTACGCTGGCACCTGCGACCTGCGCCAGGCGGATCAGGCCCATAATGGTGGCGCCGGAGGCCAGGAAATCGTCAATGATGAGTACCCTCTCGTGACCGGCCAGGTACTCGGGCGAGATGATCAGTTCGACCAGGCGGCCCTTGGTGTGGGAGGGTGCCAGCGTCAGGAAGACCTGGTCGGGCATGGTGATGGGCTTGGTCTTGCGGGCATACACCACCGGCAGGCCCAGGGAACGGGCCGTCATGAGGGCCGGGGCGATGCCGGAGATCTCGGCCGTCAGCACCTTGGTGGCGCCCAAGCCAGCAAAACGGGCCGCCAGCTCCCTGCCGCACGCCTCCATAAGGGCTGGATCGACCTGGTGGTTGATAAAACCATCCACCTTCAAGATACCGTTGCCGAGATTTTTACCGTCCCGGCGGATGCGTTCACTCAGTTCGTTCACAGGGGACTCCGAGGAAATAGTCTGGACAAGTATTATTTTACAACGGGGCGGGAGAAGCCGCCAGTATGCACTTGCCGAGAGGCAGGGTTATCTCAAAGTCGAGCGCTTCCTGGAAAATGTCATTGCGAAGGCCGGTGTTCTTCCGGCCTGCCTGTCCTGTGTTCTTCAGGAAAGCAATCCCCTTGCCATCCTATGTCATTGCGAGCCGTTCTCTGGCGAAGCAATCCCCTTGCCATCACTATGTCATTGCGAGGCGGTGCCTTTCCGGCCGGCCTGTCCTGTGTTCTTCAGGGAAGCAATCCCCTCGCATCATATGTCATTGCGAGCCGTTCTCTGGCGAAGCAATCCCCTTGCCATCATATGTCATTGCGAGGCGGTGCCTTTCCGGCCGGCCTGTCCTGTGTTCTTCAGGGAAGCAATCTCCCGTTTCAACTGCGTCATTGCTCTTGTGGCACAACCGCAATCGCCTCCATTTCCACCAGAAAATCCGGGTGCGCCAATCCCGATACAAACACCCCTGTAATGGCCGGTGGGTTTGGCCGGTTCCCCCAGAAATGCTGGAAGCTTTCAAAGCCCGCCCGCAGCGGCTGCCCCTGGACAATATACAGCGTCCACTTGATGATATGCTCCACTTGAGCGCCGCCAGCCGCCAGGGCTGCCTGGATGTTTTTCAACACCTGGTCGGTCTGCGCTTTGAGATCGCCTTTGCCGATGATGTTCCCGGAGGCATCCACGGCATCCTGCCCGCCCACATACACGGTCTTCACCGGCCCGGTGACAACCACCACATTCGTAAAGGCGGGGTTTTTATGCAGAGATTCGGGATTTAGATATTGCACTTGATCCATTGCAGACATGATCATCATCCTTTCTTCTTGCTGAAAAACCGGATCGTCCGGCGGGCGCAATACCCTGGATTGCCGAAACGCCCTGCTTTATTATAACGGTCAGCCAGGTGGCCTGCTGACGCTTCGGAATAGGACGCGGAATAACGCGGATGAACACGGATTATCTGAAAAAGAATGACAAAAACTCTTTTCCGCGTTTTCCGCGCTCGTCCGCGTCCCATTTTTTTGGCGTCCGCGTCTTGCTTGCTTATCATTGTCTGCCGGGTGGACAGCTGACGGCCATTTTTCAGGTTCCGAGGGATCGGTATTTCAAAACAACGAAGAACAACCCCTGTGAGAAGAGAACAGAGAGCAGAGAACAGAGAGCAGGCGGCGGGAACAAGGTGTTTAACTGCAGGATTCGAACGATTTTGGAGTTTTCGTGCAGATTTGGGAAGACCCTGAGAGACTGTTTAAAAACTGATTCTTTACCACAGATAAACACAGATGAATAAGTCTCTTGTGGATAAACCGACTCCAAAGGCTTTTTGATCAGCATAAATCCTTTTTATCCGCGTTCATCCGTGGTGAATTTTGACTTATTAAACAGCCTCTGAAGGTCTTCGAGTCCTTCAGGATCTGTTCCGGCCGGAATTGTTCCTCCCAAATTGGGCTAAAAAAGGGGGTTGTTTTGGGTTTTTTGGGGTTTTTTTTTGGAAATCAAACCAGGGACAGGAAAACCATCCACGAATTTTTCACGAATACACAAATGCTACCTTCAACCCCCACCCTGCCTCCCCTCGCGAAGCATCCTGTAAGGGCAGCTCTTTCAGATTTGGGGGAGGTGCCGAAGGCGGAGGGGATTCTACGCACAGCCCTTTGGGATCTTCAAGGCGTACGCAGGAGCCGGTGTTGATCATCCTCTCCGACAAGTCCTTCCATGTAGGGGAATGTTAGAAGAAGTCAGATGGAGACCCAGATGGAACTGGTGTGTCATTGTGAATCCTACCGACCTCCGGCATATGGACCTCGACCTTGTTCATCATAGCGCTTAGAACACTGAAAGCTTCCAACTTACTTTTACCCAACTGGCTCAAATCGTGAACCACAACAACGTTTAGCAAACCGGCATTGATGTCTGCCATCAGACGTTGTAGATCGTCCCGGTCATGCTGGGCATCCGTGTTGCTCATCTCAGCCAACCGGCGCCCGATGTGATCGGCGTCGACATCGCTGGCCTTTCCACTGAAAATGTCGCCAAACGCCTGAGCCAGCTGTTGCAACTCCCCCTCATCAGCGGTGCCGCCCGCCCGGTCGCGGTAGTACTGCAAATTTTCCCAGCCCTGCTGGTAACAGTAAAGCAACAACTTCTTCTCATACCTGTCATACTTGTCCGTAGTAATGCTCGTTATCGTATATAGACCGACAATGGATTCAGACACCGTTTTACTCCTTTCGTTTTCAACTTCCTCAAATTCAGATCAGCTTTGATTGACAGCGGGTGGCTATACTATTCCGCCTCTACTCCTACTGGTCATCCCGATATAGAGGATAATCCATTGGGTATTTTGTAATGCCGCCCGCCTCGTTTACAACGAAAAGGCAGTCGCTTGGGAGGCCTTGCCTGATATAGTTCTGGATGAAGGGGGCGGCATGTTCCCCCTCCCATTGCAGCCATTCTTGTTCGTTCATGAGGCCATTTTCCCCGATATAGATACTTTTAAGCCCGCCAGGCAGATCGGCCTTCTTCGCCCAAGTGAGCTCTTGATGCGGGATCGCAACAACTGTTTTCTGAACTCGGTCCGGGGTCATTTCAATTTCAAGTTTTTGCGCCCAATGAAAGTCATCCTCATATTCCTTCACGAAGATCACCAGGTCTGACTGCCCTGCGATAATTGAAAACCACAGCAGCCACGCTGGCATCCCTTCGACTTCGTGGTTGAGTCCCTCAATATAGTCCAGGAAGTGGAATGTACCTCGGTATCCACGCAGGCAAAGGCTCGTAACTACATCAATGGAGTTGGCATAGAGATCATAGATATCCTCTACGCGACCCTGAAACGGGTGGGACACAAGAATCCGGGGACCACCCACACCATATACAAGTGAACCATGATGACGACCCGCACGATATAGCTTGTGGGAAAACGAGGGCTGCAAGATGTTTGAAGTAAAACGATTAAGTTTCGGAGACTGCTTCAGTGAAGGGTCATCGCAAAGGAGGATCTCGGATTGTTTCGACTTGGCGATTTCGTCCACAGCCAGGATGTATTCAAGAGGCTCAATGAAGTGCATGCATTCTGACTGATCATGAGCCATAGCAAGAAATGTTAATTGATATAACCCCTCGCCGCCATAGATGTCATAAATCTGGCGGATGAGTCTCTCAGGTATCCAGGAGAAATTTAACTCCTGCCCAGCGAGCTCCTTTCCCTTTTCGGACACCATTCGGAGAAGGAGGAATTGTTCGAGATCAATGGTCCTTCCCGGAACATGCAGCAGACGGTTCTGCCTGATGCGTTTCGGAGAGGATAGAAGATGTTCGCTTTTCATATCAGTGTAATCCTTTACGATAATATGCACTGTAAATGCTTGTACGGGCTCATGCGGGCGATATCAGGATAATTCATCTGCTGAGGTTCATCCTTGGCTGCCTGGAGTGAATAACTCGAACTCGGTGGTCTTGGGAGCATCGTACTCATACACCGAGCCGATCACATCGCCAGCGATGGCACCCAGCAAACACATGTGAGGGTTCTTCATCTGCAAGTAATTCTCCTTTCAAGCTGATCCAGAATAAACGGGGTCATTGCCTCCAGCTCCCTGGCGCTCTGCTCTTGCGGCCTGTGGACCGGCGCTGCTCGTGTTCATTCCCCAGGATCCCTATAGTTCTTCTACTTCTAACGAGATCTCCCACAATACCACATTGGTTAAATCCAACCTGACAGCCGGATCGGGATTGCCGTTGGCGATGGCCGCCACAAAGGGAAGGCCCTGCATCTCCTGTTGTGGCACTTCCTGGGCTGACAGGATGAGTTCCGGGGTGACATCCGCCTCCATCACCGCATGAAAGAGGTCACGGACACGCGGACTCAACTTGATATACCAATTCTCGAAACCTGGTTGATTGGGAATATCTTCCCGCATGCTCCTGTTTGTGATTTCGTTGAACGACTCAGGAGTATCCATGTTCACAACTCTCCCGTAAACGCCTTATCCAGAATACTCGGCATCAGCGCCTCCAGCTCCCTCGCGATCAGCTCTTGCAGGCTGTGCACCTTTGCCACTTGCGCCTGCCATAGGTCCCCTTAGGGGGCAGCCCATCCAGGTACGCCACCAGCCGTGTACTCTCCTTCCCTAAAAGGAAGGGGCTGGGGGTTAGGTCTGTCCAAACACGGGGACCCCATAAAGGCGATATCTTATTTTACATCCAAACCCGCCTTGCCGCGCATCCTGCGACGCATGCCCGCCACGCACCTCGCTTCCATAGACTCCGAGTTCTTTAAGAACTCGGAGGTATGCTGCCCGCCGCCCCTTGACAAACCAGAACAAATGTTTTATGTTGGTTGCATGCCTCGCCCCCTGCCTCCAAAAACGTATCACCGTGTCACGTGCCCCCGTGTCTCCGTGTCTCTTCCCTTACTCGCTCCGCAGGCTGCGCTGCCGCTCACTCATCCGCCGGCACTTCACAGGTGCAGGGAGGGGTATTGTTCCTCCTTTTGTTTCGCGGTTCAATCCCCCTCCCAAAAACCTTGTTTCTCCCCTCTCCACTTGTCCCCGTTTTTTGGGGAATTCCGCAGGATTTGGGGAGGGGCCGGGAGTCTCCCCTCGCCTGCACCCAGACATGGGCGCCTGCACCCAAACATGGGCGCCTGCACCCAGACATGGGCCTGCACCCAGATATGGGTGTGGAGCTCCCATCCCCAGATTGTGTTCTTCAATCTGGGGAGGGGTCGGGGGTAGGGCATTCGTTCCTCCGTCGTTCCGCGGAACGAATATCCGCCGACCCAAACCGGGCGGACACATAGGTCCGCCCCTACCAATTGACCTTCATTCCCTCATGCCACCATGTTTATCTTTTCCAATCCCATTCCTCTCCCATTTCTTTATTCGCGTCATTCGTCCATTCGTCCCATTCGTGTTAAATCTTTCCCCCTCCCATCTGGTAAAATCACCCCATGCCCGACCTCTTTGACCACGCCATGCAGGAACGCATGAACACCGAGGCCCCCCTGGCCGCCCGCATGCGCCCGCGCACCCTGGACGAGTTCGTCGGCCAGGAGCACATCGTCGGTCCCGGCAAGCTCCTGCGGCGCGCCATCCAGGCTGACCGGCTGTTCTCGTCCATCATTCTGTGGGGCCCGCCCGGCACCGGCAAGACCACCCTGGCCCAGGTCATCGCCCACCAGACCCGCTCCCATTTCGAAACCCTCTCGGCCGTCCTGGCCGGGAAGAGCGAGCTCAAGGACGTCATCGAAGCCGCCCTGGAGCGCCGCCGCATGTACCAGAAAAAGACCATCCTCTTCGTGGACGAGGTCCACCGCTGGAACAAGGCCCAGCAGGATGCCCTCCTGCCGCATGTCGAGAACGGCACCTTCGTGCTGATCGGCGCCACCACCGAGAACCCCTATTTCGAGGTGATCGGCGCGCTGGTCTCGCGCAGCCGCGTCTTCCAGCTCCTTCCGCTGACCTGGGAGCAGATCGGCACGATCCTGGACTCGGCCCTCGCGGACAAGGAGCGCGGCTACGGCACGCGCAAGGTCGTCCTGGAGGCGGACGCCAGGACTCACCTGGTGGACGTGGCCAGCGGGGACGCCCGCAACGCCCTGAACGCCCTCGAGCTGGCGGTCGAATCCACGCCGGCGGATGCGGACGGCGTGATCCACGTCACCATGGAAGTCGCCCAGGAATCCATCCAGCGCCGGGCCGTGCTCTACGACAAGGACGGCGATGCCCATTACGACACCATCAGCGCCTTCATCAAGTCCGTGCGCGGCTCCGACCCGGATGCCGCCCTGTACTGGCTGGCGAAAATGCTGTACGCCGGGGAGGACCCGCGCTTCATCCTGCGCCGCCTGATCATCCTGGCCGGGGAGGATATCGGCCTGGCCGACCCGATGGGCATCGTCGTTGCGGCTTCAGCCATGCAGGCGTTTACTTTTATCGGCCTGCCGGAGGGCGTCTATCCCATCGTCGAAGCCACGCTCTACCTGGCCACCGCACCCAAGTCCAATACCGCCACTTCGTACTTCAAGGCGTTTGAGCGCATCGAGCAGGAGGGCCTCGGCAGTGTCCCCACCCACCTGCAGGATGCCAGCCGCGACGCCGCCGCGCTGGGGCACGGCCAGGGCTATGTCTATCCCCACATGTACGAAGAGCATTTTTTTGCCCAGCAGTATCTCCCCAAGGAGCTGCTCGGCACGTATTTCTACAAGCCTTCCAGCGTGGGCTATGAAGTGGAGGTGGCTGAGCGCCTCCGGCGCTGGCGCGAGGCCCAGCGCAAGGCCCTCGGCATCACCCGTCTCGAAGAGATCCCCGACCTGACCCAGGAACAGATCGACGAGATGAAGCGGCATATAAAGTAGGCACCCATGCGAAGGTTATTTGTCCTTCGCATGGGTGATGGATAGATAAGCACCCATACCTGCGGCGTAAGTGGCGCAGTCATGGGTGGTGGACAAGTAGGCACCCTTGCGAAGGGTAGACAAGAAGATCAAACACAAAGGCCACTACGGGTCACAAAGAAAAGATTCACAAAGGTTTTTTTATCTTCTTCGTGAACCTTCGTGGCCTTTGTGTTAAAAATATATCAAAATTCCATGCCCATTTTCCTCCTCATCCGCCACGGCGAAAATGCTTTTTTGAAACAGGGCCGCCTGCCCGGGCGCCTGCCGGAGATCCACCTGAACAAGCGCGGCCGCGCCCAGGCCGCCCTCCTGGCCGAAACCCTGAAGAGCGCCCCCATCCAGGCGATCTATTCCAGCCCGCTGGAGCGCGCCGTCGAGACCGCCGAACCGCTGGCCCAGGCGCTTGGTCTGACGATCCAGCTGCGCCCCGCATTGCTGGACACGGATGTGGGTCAATGGCAGGGCATGCATCTCAAGGAACTGCGCAAGCTGCCCGAGTGGAAACAGGTGCAGCAGCAGCCCTCCACGTTCCGCTTCCCGGGCGGGGAATCCTTCCTGGAGATCCAGGAGCGCCTGGTCCGGGAGATCGAGCTCATCCGCCGTGCCCACAAATCCCGGGACTTGCTGGCGGTGGTCTTCCACGCCGACCCGATCAAGCTGGTGCTGGCGCACTACCTGGGCCTGCCCCTGGACAATTTCCAGAAATTCGCCGTGTCGGCCGGTTCGGTCTCCATCCTGGTGATTGGCAAATCCGGCGGGCAGCTCGTTGGACTTAACCTCCCTCCGCCGTTCGGATTGCCGAAGTGACAGAGTGATCTCCCCTGGATGTCATTGCGAGGAGCTGTCCTTTGGCGACGAAGCAATCCCCTTATAGCGAGGAGATTACTTGCCACTTCGTCACTTCGCCACTTCGTGGTGCAGGCGTGGTGCAGGCGTGGTGCAGGCCGCAAAGTGCGCTCGCAATGACATGATGTAGGCCTGTGTCATTGCGAGAGCCGGTGTACTTCCGGCTCGCCTGTCCTGCCTGCGCCAGTACCGCAGGTACAGGTGTGTTCTTCAGGGAAGCAATCCCCGTATGGCTGGGAGATTGCTTCGCAAAGTATCCCAAAAGAACAGGGACAGGCTGCTCGCAATGAAGCCCTGGTTTGACTTTAACAACCCTCTGACTCTCCCCTTCATGCCCACTTGTATTTGTTTTCGAATGGCCTATAATGAGATAAGAATAAACACCCTTTGCCCAATTGAGTACAATGCAGCGATCGCGTGCAGGGTTTGAACCGTCCCCCCTTGTTGCCCAAGCCCTCATGAATCATTTCACCTAAGGGGATCCTTCATGTTTTCGGGAGGGTTATATGTTCCATAAGCATTCTTCCATGCAATCCATTTGTAGATTCCTAATGGCGGTCATGCTGGCCTTTGGCATGGCTGGGCTGAGCACGCAGAGTGCAACCGCCAGTGCACCTGACACTACCGCCACGCGCGTCTATGGGCAGGGCGGCAGCTTCATTACCGGCGATCCTATTCACGGCGGCCTCAACGCGGACAGCCTGGCCTTCCCAGGGGGGCTGGCTCTGGAAAGCAACGGCAGCCTGTACGTGGCGGACACATTCAACAACCGCGTGTTGTACTTTACAGCCGGCAGTACCACCGCAGGGCGTGTCTACGGGCAAGGCGGCAGTTTCATCACTCAGGATCCCAATAAGGGCGGCATCAGTGCAAACAGCCTATTCTTCTACACAAACAGCCAGTTTTCATTACCCGGCGGGCTGGCCGTCGACAATAGCGGGGGCCTGTACGTGACAGACTCGCTCAACAACCGCGTGTTGTACTTTACGGCCGGCAGTACCACGGCTACGCGTGTCTACGGGCAGGGCGGCAGTTTCACCACCAATGCCGCCAACAACGGCGGCATCAACGCCAACAGCTTGTATACCCCCTCCGGCCTGGCCCTGGACAGCAGCGGGAACCTGTACGTGGCCGACTCGGGCAACAACCGGGTCTTATACTACCCCTCCGGCAGTACCACCGCCACGCGTGTCTACGGTCAGGGCGGAAGTTTCAGCTCCAATAGCGAAAACAACGGTGGCATCAGTGCCAACAGCCTGTATTATCCATCCGTCCTGGCCCTGGACAGCAGCGGAGACCTGTACGTGGCCGACTCCCAAAACAGTCGGGTTTTGTACTTCCCGGCCGGCAGCACCACCGCCGTGCGCGTTTATGGCCAGCTCGGCTATTTCATTTCCAATCTCCCCAATATAAATGGCGTCACCGCAGACAGCTTGGGCTACGTGTTTGGCCTGGCCCTGGACGGCAGCGGGGATCTGTTCGTGGCCGACTCTGGCAACAACCGGGTCTTGTATTACCCGGCTGGCAGCACCACCGCCACGGCGGTCTACGGGCAGGCTGGCAGTCTCACCTCCAACACCGCCAATAAGGGCGGCATCAGTGCCAGCAGCCTGTATTTTCCGTCTGGATTGGCTCTAGGCAGCACCGGCAACTTGTATGTAGCCGAATTGTTTAACAACCGGGTGCTGGTCTATCCTCCCTCCGGCTCGATCACTTCGGGCGCGCCGGTCATGGAACTGACGGGGCATGCCCAGTTTATCAACAATAACGATACCAGCCCCTCCACCACAGACGGCACCAACTTCGGCGATGTGGCCATTTCAGGTGCGGCCAGCCAGACCTTCACCATTTTCAACAACGGCACAGCCGACCTGCACCTGACGGATTATGCCCGGGTTACCCTAAGCGGTCCGGACTCCGGGGATTTTTCGCTTACCAGCGCTCCAACCACGCCGGTGGCACCCGGGGAGGCAACCACCTTCACAGTCCAATTCGCGCCCTCTGTAATTGGCACGCGTTCCGCCACCGTCAATATTGGCAACGACGGCAGCCTCAATAATTCCTTCACCTTCACCATCCAGGGCACCGGCTTCCAGGCTTCCCCCACCACGGCTATTCAAGTCTACGGTCAGGGCGGCAGCCTCATCACCCTGGAGCCCAATAAGGGCGGCCTCAATGCAGACAGCCTGTTCTTCCCGGAAGGCCTGGCCGTGGATGGCAGCAGGGGCCTGTATGTGTCTGACCTGTATAATAACCGGGTGTTGTACTACCCGGCCGGCAGCACCGCCGCCTCGCGCGTCTACGGACAGGGCAGCAGCTTCACCACCGGAGCCGCCAACAAGAACGGCATCAGTGCAGACAGCCTGTTTCTCTTTGACAACCAATATCCCGGAGGCGGCCTGGCCCTGGACCACAGCGGCAACCTGTACGTGGCTGATTCAGCGAACAACCGGGTGTTGTACTACCCGGCCGGCAGCACCACCGCCACGCGCGTCTACGGGCAGGGCGGCAGTTTCACCACCAACGACACCCACGCCGGAAACCCTCTTAACCCTTCTTGCTACGCCGACCCGGCCCTTGGCGCCAACAGCCTGAACCACCCGTCTGGTGTGGCACTGGACAGCAATGGCAACCTGTACGTGGCTGACGCGGGTAACAGCCGGGTCTTGTACTACCCGGCCGGCAGCACCACCGCCACACGCCTCTACGGGCATGGAGGTGATTTCACCTATTGCTTTCCCAACTGGGTCGAGGGCGGCCCCAACGCGGACAGCCTGTACTCCCCGTTTGGCCTGGTTCTGGACAGCGCGGACAACCTGTACGTGGCTGACACGCTCAACAACCGGGTCTTGTTCTACCAGTTTGGCAGCACCGCCGCCACGCGCGTCTACGGGCAGGGCGGCAGCTTCAGCACCATTACCGCCAACACCGGTGGCGTCATTGCAAACAGCCTATACAACCCCTATGGCCTGGCCCTGGACAGTAACGGGGGCCTTTATGTGTCTGACACTGGCAACAACCGGGTCCTGTATTTCTCGTCCAGCAGCACCACCGCCACGCGCGTTTACGGGCAGGGCGGCATTTTCACCTCCAATATATCCAACAACGGCGGCATCAGCGCGAACTGCCTGTATATCCCGTCCGGCCTGGCTCTGGGTGGCGACGGCAGTCTGTACGTGGCTGACACTGGGAACAACCGGGTGCTCGGGTACTCTCCAGCCACCCTGCCCAGCCCGGGCACGCCCGCCATGTCCATGACGGGAAAAAGCCGCCCCATTTATAACGGCTCAGACAGCCCCTCCCTGGACAACGGCACGGACTTCGGCATTACAACCAGCCCCTTCGGAGCGGTCAGCCGTGATTTTGCCATCTTCAACACTGGCACCGGCAAGCTGAACCTGACCGGTTACCCGCGCGTCGCCGTCAGCGGGACGAAAGCCGGGGATTTTTCGCTGGTGGGCGTGCCTCCAGCCTCACCGGTGGCTCCCGGAGGAGCCTGGACCATCTTCACGGTCCAGTTCCGCCCGTCTGCGTTGGGGACGCGTTCCGCCACCATCTCCATCGCCAACGATGACAGTGACAATACTCCCTTTACCTTTGCCGTGCAGGGTACGGGCTCCGCGGCTCCCAGCGTCACTGCCCAGGCAGCCACCGGGCTGACCTTCGACGGCGCAACGCTGCACGGCACGGTCAACGCCAATTACAGCGGCGCCACGGTGACGTTTATGTATGGGACGACTGCCGCTTTAGGCTCCTCTGTGACAGGTGTCCCAAGCCCGGTCACCGGCTCAACCGATACGCCGGTCAGTGCCACCCTCAGCGGATTGCAGCCGACCACTCTCTACCATTTTCGTCTCTATGCCACCAATGCCAGCGGCACTACTCGCAGCGATGACATGACCTTTACCACCTCATGCTATTCCAACCTCAGCGTCACCAGCAGCGCCGATGACGAAGCGGGTTCGCTGCGCCAGGCCATCGCGCAGGTCTGCTCCGGCGGGACGATCACTTTCGCTGCCGGCTTGTCGGCAGGAACCATCCTATTGTCAACGCCTTTGTATCTCCAGAAGAACCTCACCATCGACGGCTCGGGGTTGGCGTCGCCGGTCACCATCAGCGGCAATCATGCTGTCAGTGTGTTCACCATCCCCCAGAATGTGACCGTCACGCTGAAGGGCCTTAACATCGTGGATGGGAATAGCGATGGTAACGGCGGCGGGATCTTCACCATGGGCACCCTGACGGTGACGGACAGCACGATATCCGGCAATACGGCCGCTAATATTGGCGGCGGCATCGTTAACGGCGGCACGCTGACCGTGACAGGCAGCACCCTGGTGGACAACCATGCCGATTCGAACGGGGGCGGCATTTGGAGTGAAAATTACAATGTGAAAGTGATCAACAGCACCCTGCAGGGGAATTCAGCCGACTGGTACGGCGGCGGCATCTACCTCAGGAATGGCACGCTGACCTTGTTGAACAGTACCCTTTCCGGGAACTCTGCTTTGCACGGTGGCGGCGGTATCAATGATTCCGGGACTTTGAACTATGCCAACACCATCATTGCAGCCTCCACCAGCGGTGGGGATTGCGTCAGCGCCACGCTCGGGACGAACACCAACAACCTGGTGCAGGACGGCTCCTGCTCTGCCGGCCTGAGCGGCGATCCAAAGCTGGGTGTGTTGGCTGACAACGGCGGCCCCACGCAAACCATGGCACTGCTGACAGGTTCCCCGGCCATCGATACCGGCCTGGATGCGGTCTGCGCGGCAGCTCCGGTGAACAACAAAGATCAGCGCGGCGCCACCCGTCCGAAGGGCACCCACTGTGATATCGGAGCATTTGAGTATATCGATCCCACGCAGGTCAGCCTGCGGTCATTCACGGGGTGGGTGGAGAAAAAGCCTGCCGCGGGAGATGGTACGTCCATCCTGTTGAGCTGGGAGACCACCAACGAGACCGACAACCTGGGCTTCAACCTGTACCGGGCCACCTCGCCGGATGGAGCCAGGGTCAAGCTGAATGCGGGGATGATTCCCACACTGGTCCCTCCCGGCAGCCCGTATGGTGCAGTCTACCATTACACAGATACGGGTTTGCTGCATGGCACGACCTGCTACTGGCTGGAGGCGGTCGACATTCATGGCGGGAAGGAACTGACCGGTCCCATATGGGTGAAGGTGGTGGTCGGAAAGGTTAAGTAACGGAAGCACAAATGGGACGGCACTTGCGAAAGTAAGTGCAAATTCGCCCGTACGTTCGTTTACAAGGGGGCGCCGAAAGGTGCCCCATTCTTTCGAAGCAGGGAAGAGGACCCACTGCTCTGGTTACCGCGAATAACGAACATTGCAAAGGTTTGGCATTCTGCTGAAAAAGATAAATTCGTCCCGCAGGTTCGTGGCAACCCTTTCGGTCACCCGATCAAACCTGCGGGACGTTGCTGATTACCTTTTGCAAAAGCAAAGTTACGACATGTCATTGCGAGGAGCCGTCCTTTGGCGACGCTTGCATCTGCCGTCTCGCACCGGCGTGCCGCCGGTTCTCGCGGCACGAACGGTGCTGCAAGTGCAGGCGAAGCAATCCCGGTGTGGTGAGGAGATTGCTTCGCAAAGAACGCTCGCAATGACATCTGACAGGGATTTACCCTTCGCACCTGTACCTGCGGCGTGAGTGGCGCAGGCAAGGATTCATTACGGCGAGATTATCAAAGGTAAAAAGATCCTGTGATCGCCGGCAGCCTGGTTGGCGAGGGCGTGCAGCCAGCCTTGCACCGGGCTCCCCCAGGTCCATTGATCCGGGGAGACGATCCCATTGACGACAGACATGGACCGGCTGCCTCCGGAGGAGGAATTCTGCTCCAGGATGGTGATCGTGCCCGATCCACTTCCATCCAGGTTCAGCGCGGTAATGATCACGTCATGCCCGGAGGAACTCGGGGTGGATCCGTCTTCCGTCAGAATGTCGCCTGGAAGCATGGCGTGCGTGCCGTCGTTCGGGTGGAAGACCATCGAGCTGGGCGGGGCATCCTTGATGGTATTGGCATTGCCGGCCCAGGGGGCTATGCCCCACTGCTGGTAGAGAAAACGCATGACCAATTCAACGCACTGGAATTCATATTCCCCCCAGGCCCCGGAGTAAAAACGCACCAGGTGCATGTAATTTTGCGGCCCGCAGGCCGGTACGCCGTGCCATGAAGCCCCCAGGGGAAAGGTGTGCACGCCCATGGCCGCAAAGAAGTTGTCATCGTTGCACGTCCCGCTCCACCAGGACGGCATGCCCACGTCGACCGGGCCCCCCATCCTTAAATTACCAGCGCCAGCCTGCGACTCCCGCCACGCCGCCCCCAGGTCCACTGTCGTGTCAGCCAGGCTTACACCCGCACCTTTTTGAACCGTAAAGTTCCGGGAGGCCGCCTGCCACTCGCCGGCATTTTGCATTTGCGTGTCCCAGGTGAGGATGAAGCTCCACAACCGGTCGGCATGCTCGACGTACCATTCGATCGACCGGACCTGCAGATTGCCTGAAGAAGTCGGCAGGATGAGATCCAACTGCATGCCGGGCACGGTTTCATTCCAGAAGATCCCCGTGGGGCCGCCGGATACCCTCCGGTCTGTCCTGGCAGCTTCCATGCTCCAGACGGCCTGGCGATAGGCGGCCGCCCCGCCCGACGTGTAGACGGGCCGGCCGCTGCCCGGTGAGGATCCGGGAGAGGTGGCCTTGATATTGACGATGCCGTAACCACCCGTTTGATCCAGCCCGGCATAACCCACCCCGGGATCCGCCAGGTTGTCTTGGACCACATGCACAGGCCGGCTGGTCGGGGCGCAAAAGCTTACCTGCTGCCCGGCCAGGCTGATGCGGATCTCCTGCGTGGGACAACCGCCGGGAACGGCAGGGGAGCGTCCGGCGGGCGGATTGCCGGCTGCGACCACGAAGAGCGTCATCACAACCGACAATATCCCATGCAGAGTTGTGCGGATGTGCTTTTTGGTTGTTTTGTAAATGGCTGTTCCTCGATAAACCGTACCAGGTAGCACGTCAGCGGTACATCAGTGGGAAGAATGTACGGATAAAAACGAGAATGATATGATGAAACGCGGAGGATATGCTCCCATTGAAATTTGTATCGCCCGCATAGGTGGCGCTTAGCATTTTTTCTCCAAGTGTTGTAAAGGCGATGGAACAAGCTCCGGCTGCAACCGTACCGGTACAGCCATGTGTGCCATCCGAAATCGTCACACTGCCGGTGGGCGTCCCGCTTCCAGGACTCACCACGACGACGCTGTAGTGGATCGTGACGGTTTGGCCGACCTCGGATGGAGTGGGCAAGATAGCGGTGATGGTTGTGGTGGTACTGGCCTTATTGACCATGTGAGCCGCTGCCGGGGTGGAGACACTGCCCAGGTAATGTCCATTGCCCGCATAGGTGGCGCTAAGGGCTTTTGCGCCTGGGGTTGTAAAGGCGATGGAACAATGTCCAACGGCAACCGTGCCAGTGCAGCTATGGCTGCCATCCGAGACCGTCACGCTGCCGGGGGGCGTTCCACCTGCTGGTGCCACTGCTGCCACGCTGTAATTGATCGTGACCGGCTGCCCGACCACAGATGGACTGGACAGGTCAGATGTGATGGTCGTGGTGGTACTGGCCGGGTTGACCACATGGGCTGTCGCCGGGTTGGAGGCGCTGCCGTAGAAATTGGCATCGCCCGCATACGTGGCGGTAAGGGTGCGCGCACCCTGGGTTGCAAAGGTGATGGAACAGGTTCCGGCTGCAACGCTGCCGGTACAACTGTGTGTACCATCCGAAACCGTCACGCTGCCGGTGGGCGTCCCGCTTCCCGGAGCGACCACGCTCACGCTGAAATTGACGGGAACCGGCTGGCCGACCAGGGATGGGTCGGGCAGGTCGCTCGTGATGGTCGTGGTGCTACTGGCCTTATTGACGGTGTGCGCGGTTGCGGGGGTGGAGACGCTACCGGTGAAACCCGCATCGCCGGCATATGTGGCGACAAGCGCTTTTGCGCCGGAGATCCCAAAGGCGATGGAACAATGCCCGGCGGCCACCGTGCCAGTGCAGCTTTCCGTGCCATCCGAGACGGTCACACTGCCGGTGGGCGTTCCACCGGCAGGAGGGATCGTTGCAACGCTGTAATTAATGGTGACCGCCTGGCCGGTCACGGATGGGTCGGGCAGGTCACTTGTGATGGCAGTGGATGTGTTCGGCAAAATGGTGATGCTCCTGCTGCTCGTCAGGTTCTCCGCTCCCCAGGCACTGCTGACCGTCAGGCTCACCGTGTAGGTCCCCGGGCTGGAATAAAGATGGGTGTGAATATAAGCACAGGATGTGCCGGTGCTGCCGTCGCCGTAATTCCAACTGCAGCTCGACAGGAATGCCGTGCTGGTGATGGTGAATTGGGCGGTCATGGCAGGCGTGCCCAGCTGAAAGCCGGAAAAATCCGGCGAGGGGACGCCAAAATAAGGCAGGGCTACCACCCCATCCAGCACATTGCTGTCTATGCTGCCGGGTATGCGCAGCCCTCCCCAGGTCTCAAAGTGGTCGCCGGCGTACTGGCGGATGCGCTGGTGGCTGTTCCAGACAGTGGTGGGGAAACACGTCCCGAGGTCCCAGACGCTTGCGGCAGGATCGTAAGTCCCCTGCCCGGCGGGAAGATACCAGCGGGCCGGCCAGACCACATCCGGGACGTTGGGGATGGACAGGTAATTCGTCAGGCCGGTATCGCACAACGTGCCGCCATACACGCCGGCCAGGTTGGTGAAATCGTGCAGATGGGTGACCCAGCCGTTCACAAAGGCTTTGACCGCCTCCCGGCAGGCCAGGTCGGTGCCGTAATTCTCCAGGTCGTAATACACCACCGAGTCGGTCAAGTCTGCTTCCGCCAGGCCAAACTCCGCCAGGCGCGCCGCGGCAAAGTAAGCCTGATCTTTCCCCTGGATGAAGGCCTGGTTGACATCGTAACTGAAACGGTAGGTATAGTTGGTGCAGGGAGCCTGTGGGCCCACCCAGGTGGGGATGAAGGTCCAGCCCTGGGCGCGCATCTGGCTTATATAGGCGGCATTCAAGGCAGAGTTGGGACATCCCCGGGAGACCCCGCCGATATACAAATTCACGCTGGTATAAGGGCTGAAATTCCACCAGGTCTGCAGGTTGGCCAGGGTTGGGATCTCACATATATCGAACCCCTGGCCCACGGACAGCAAAGTCTTGCCCACGTTGGGCGCCTGGCTCTGTCGCAGGCCGCTGGAGGAGGACTTGTAATCCTGCGCGAGAGTACCCGGCAGGTTTCCCGGCAACCCAAGCGGCTCCCAGGTGATCCCGCCATCCCGGGTGCCGATCAACCTGGTGGTGGAGCTGCAGGAAGCCACCTTTGTACCATCTGCGGCGGACTGCTTCGTACAGTCGGCCTGGTACCATTTCGCCCAGCCGGTATCCGGGGTGAGCATCTTCAGATCGACAATGCCGGCTGACATGCCATCTTGATTTTTGACCTGGCTTACATCCCCATCGACCATGCGGATGATCCGGTCACTGTTGGGAACCGCCGCCACCATGTCGCGCCCATCCAGGAGGCTCAACGGCAGCCGGCCGACCTGCGACCCAAGCGGAAGGCTGGAACTCTGTCGCCAGCTCTGCCCTCCATCCTGGGTGAAATAAAGATCGAGGCTGAAATCGTTACCTGCCATAGCGACCACCGCAAGCAGTCCATTCTCCGAAGAGTCAAAGACCGGAGGGTAAACGGTGAAACCCTGACCGCCGGGAAGGCCTGCCGGTGGGGATTGTTCCATCCATGAATCTCCACTGTCCTGCGTTTTGAATAATTGATCTCCGGCCGGACCGCCGGCGATCCAGCCAACCTGGCTGTCCACAAAATGGAGCGGTTCTCCGACCGGCACAGCCTGGCGCTGCCAGGTCTGTCCGCCATCCGTCGTATGGAAAGCCATCCCGGAGCTGAAGTTCGACCCGGTCTGCTGCCTGACAGAGACCCAGCCGGTATTTGCATCCAGCCAGTCCATGCTGGCGCCCTCGACAGCCGCCATGGGATCGCCCGAGGCGAATTCATGGATGAGCGCATGCTCCCAATGCCTGCCCTGGTCGGAGGTGCGCTCGATCTGCAGGACCAGGCTGCCATCCGCAGCCGCGCTGCTCCACAGGAGCCAGCCCGTTCGTGCGTCCAGAAAGCTGGCCGGGTAAACCGTCGCATCGTCAGGCAGGGCGGGGGTGATGTCGCTCCAACTGGCGGCGTTATCCGCCGTCCAGTAGAGCTTTTGGCCAACCAGGATCCAACCTTCTGTGGAGGAGACCATTCCAAAGTCACGGAAGGCCTGAGTCGACCCGGTCTGGGCCTGGAGGCTGGCCGGGGGGCGCGGAAGGACGCCCGGCAGGCCGGCTGCAGAAGTGGAGAACAGCATGCCGGCAAGCATGAGGATATATAAACCATTGCGGATGTGGTTACGGATTATGGCGTTGATGGCAATTCCTCCGACAGCGCGATTGGATAAAATAATGGGAGAAGGACCTATTATAGCGGAAAATTCCACCCTCTTTCAAGGTTTTTTTATAGACCTGACAGGTCTAGCGGAAGACCTGTCAGGTCTCAATCATCTATTTTTTCCCTGCCACCAGCTTCACCGCTACCGGACCGGTCAGGCTCTTACTGCCATGGATGTCCACATCCTCCAGCCAGTAGTAGTAGGTAATCCCGTTATTCAAACCTGCATCGGTGTACTGGTAGATCGCCCCATACGGGCTGCCAGGAGGTACCAGGGTGGGGATCACATCCGGGTTGAGCCTGACCCTGGCTCCATCCAACGATGTGGCCCGGTACAGGTTGAAGCCCAGGTTGTCCAACTCGCTGGCCGTCTCCCAGCTCAGAAGGACAGACCTGACATTTCCCGCGGCGGGCTTTTTCTCCACCTGGGCGGTAAAGGAGGCCAGGCTGACATCGGTGGGATCAGCATACTCATACGCTCCCATGTCACAGGCGGACCCACGCGGGCGCGTCACCCCGCGCTGGTCGGTGAGGGCACAGGTGAGGTTGTCCCCCGCGTCGATCGCCGGGGAGCCGGGCAGCAGCGCCATGGTCTGAGTGTAGCCGCCGTTATTTGCCAGAGGACCCAGCAGGGGATCGACATTAAGAATGCTCCCAGAACAGGAGCCGCCCCCCGGGCAGCCGCCCTGGATCAGGCTGTCTTCGATCTGCGGAATACTGGGAAAATTGGTGGAATTGGAAAACTCAGTACCATCCCCCCAGAACAGGCTGTCCTTAATCACCGGGTTGCTATATTGGGTATTTCTCATCCCACCGCCGTTGGTGGCTGAGTTGCCGCTGAAGGTCACGTTGGTCAGGCTCGGGCTGCTTTCAAAGTTGAACATCCCGCCGCCGAAAGCGCCAGAGTTGGCAGTGAAGGTCACGTTCGTCAGCTTCGGGCTGCTGTAGTTGTTGTCCATCCCGGCGCCGGCACCCCCGCCCCCGCCCGCACTGGCCGAGTTGCCGTTGAAGGTCACGTTCGTCAATGTCGGGCTGCTGCTAGAGTTTTCCATCCCGCCGCCGTTAAAGCCGACCGTGTTGCTGCTGAAGGTCACATTCGTCAGCTTCGGGTTGCTGCTGGTGCCGTTATACATCCCACCGCCGTAAGGAGCTGAGTTGTTGCTGAAGGTCACATTCATCAGGCTTGGGCTGCTGGTGTTGATGTTGTACATCCCGCCGCCGCCAAGACCAGCGGCAGATACTGTGTTGGAGTCGAAGGTCACATTCTCCAGCGTCGGGTTGCTGGTGTTGTTGTTGTACATCCCTCCACCACCATATAAGGCGGTATTTGTGTTGAAGGTCACATTCGCCAGGCTCGGGCTGCTGGCGACGTTGTACATCCCGCCACCGTAGAGGTTCGCAGGGCTGCTATTCGCATTACCAGCCGTGATCATGAAGCCATCCAGGATCGCGCCGGTTGCGCCGGTGACCACATGGTAAGCGTTGTCCGCAATACCGGCTGCCCCAATCTCACCGCTCAGAATGGTGGGATTGGTTTGCAAGTTGCGTTCCTGGCGCAATGTCTCCGTCCCGGCGAAGCCGCCGTAAAGCGCCACGCCATTCTTGAGCTGGAAGGTGGCGCCGCGGCCGGTTGGCGTGGTCGGCTTGTAGGTTCCGGCTGCCACCCAGATCTCGGTACAGGTGGAGGCTCCCAGGGTGGATTGAAGGCTGGTATAGGCATTCGTCCAGGAAGAACCGTTATTCAAGCCTGTGGCGTCAGCATCGACAAAACAAAGCGGCGTGAACTCATAGGCGCCGATATCACATATTAATCCCAGCGGACGGGTGATGCCGCGCTGATCCGCCGCCGGGCAGGCAGTATTATCCCCGGTGTTAATAGCCGGTGAGCCCACCCGCAGCGCCATGGTCTGGGTGGGGCCGCCGTTATCCGCCAGGGGACCGAGTGAAGGATTGCCGCTCACAGCGGCTGGAATATGGATGGCATCCAAATAATCCGTACAGTAGCCATCTTCCACCAGGTTGTTCGTGTTCGTACTGATGGTGCCATCATTGAGACAATCCCCGCCGGTGGAATTGGCGATTATGGTATTGGTAAATTTCAAAACACCATAATTGTAAACACCACCCCCACTTAAAGGCCAATACGGATCGGTGCCAATATTCCCCCAGAAGGTGCTGTTGATCAAGGTAGCGGTGCTGTCGGCATTGTTGAGGATGGCCCCACCCTCATAGGCTCTGTTCTCCACAAAGGTGCTGTTGGTCACATCCAAAGTGCCCACTTCAGCATCTATGGCACCACCAAAGCTGGAACCGGTGGTCTTATTCCCCATAAAGGTGCTATTCGTCACCGTCACGGTGGTTGGTGCCGGCGTGGGACCTTGCTGAATTAAAATACCGCCGCCGCCAAAAGTAGCAGAGTTGGAATCAAAGGTGCTATTCGATATCGTCAGGCTACCTGCAGCAACAATCGCGCCGCCATAAGAGGCCGAATTGCCCTTCAAGGTGCTGCGCGTGATCGTCAGGCTTCCCAGACTGTCAATGACACCGCCAGAATAGCTTGCTTTGTTATCCAGCAGCGTGCTGTCCGTGATGTTCAGGGTACCATTATTATAAATGGCGCCGCCAAACCCCAAAGTAGCGGACTGGGATTTGTTGTCTCGAATTGTGCTGTTGGAGATCGTTACGGAAACTCCACTACCGATATCCAATGCGCCGGCTTCCGTTCCATTCGAACCATGGGCGATTGTCAAGCCATCCAAGGTAAGAGTGGTGCCTGAAGTGAACACATAGAACACCCGCACGGCGTCATTTCCGCTGATGGTCACTCTGGCTGCGCCTTGAATCGTGAGGTCACCGAGCGGTGCCAGCGTTGCGCTGAGGGTTATCGTGCCGGAAGTTGCCGGATC
>CAVSAF010000017.1:0-133675 GCA_963725805.1 uncultured Chloroflexia bacterium | reverse complement strand
GCCTTGCTGGGTGGATTGAGCCTGGGCGTGCATTCCTCGGTCGCCCCCTGGCCGCCCCCGCCGTCCTGGTCTATCTGGCGCTGACAGCCAGTTCCCGCCGTGAATGGATTGCGACTGCTGGTGCAGCCTTGCTGGGTGTGGCCTTGGCCTTGGCCTGTTCCTGGCCCTGGATGCCCATAACCCGGATGCCGGCTACTACCATGCCACCGTTGAGCCATCGCTCAGTGTCTGGAAAATGGACGCATCCGATTTCAATTCGCCGCTTGAGCGCCTGGAGTTCCTGTACGCAGCCAAACAATTCAACTATGCCATGTTCAAGCAACCGGCAGAAACCATGCCGTTGATTGCCGGGAAGTACCTGGATATGCTGGGTAAGAATTTTGCCCCAATCTCCCTGGCATTGATGGGAACGGTTAATCGGTATGTTCATCCGGCGCTGGCGTGAGGGACTTTTATTGCTGCTCGGTTGGGGCGTGGGGATGGTTTTCATCACCAACTATAATATCTACGATGTGATTGTTTTTTTCGTCCCAATTTTCGTGCTCCTAGCGTTATGGATCGGGACCGGCCTTGGAGTACTGATGCAGTTGCTCGCATGGGGCTTGAAGCGCTTCGGCCGGGAAAAAGCAGCCATCCTTGCTGCAGTGCTCACCGGGATTGTCGTGTTCGGGCTGACGGTCCAGTCTTGGGGCGGGATGATAAAAAAGGCCTGGGAGTCGAAGGCGGTTGTGTTCATGCTCAGCACCGATTTTGAAGAATACCCCTATCCAATCGATCATCCGCAAGCTGTCCATAACAGGGCGCAAGCGCTGGTGAATGCGGTCGAGGATAATGCCATCGTCTTCCTGGACTGGGACCTGCTTTTCCCGTGCTATTATGTAGCTCGGGAATTGGAACGCTCCGACCTGGATTTCCACGAAGCTTATCCGCAGGAAGGTGTTGCTCGATTTGCAGACTCAGCCATTAAATACATTGAAAGGAATATTGATACCCGCCCGATTTATTTCAGCGATAGACCGACCCAATTGGCGACCAGATACAAGATAACGAGAGCAGGATCTGGCTTATTTCGAATCGATAAAAAATAACCATGACTCTCTATCAATTCCCCATCGCCCAAACTCCCGATTGGCAGGTCGTGATGGTGACCATGCCTTCGGATGAACCCATTTCCAATTTTGGTATGGGCTTGACAGCCTACGTTATCGGCGATTTGCTCCCGCAGCGCAAAGGGAATGAGTCGGTCCGTGAAACCATCGAGAAGATTGTACAAATTCCCATGGCGAGCAAGTTATACATCCGGCCCACTTGGCGGCAAATGCAGATCCAACGCGGCAGACTGGATCTGTTCGAGCATTGGCGCATCACCCTCGAACTCGCGGAGAAATATAACAAGCGCGTCGGCTTCCGCATCATGCTCGCCAATCCCGATATCGAAGAAGAATCCCTTCCTGATTTCATTTTGGAAAATGTCCCAATGCAAGTTCTCGGCAAGGGCTGGGATGCGGAAGAACATGTCAGCGAAAAAGAAGTGCGGTCACGTAAGGAGCACCGCATCCCGCACTACCATCATCCTTATTTTCTTGCCGCACTCGCCGAGTTTGACGCGCTGCTCGCCGAACAATACAATGGTCACGCGTGCATAGAATACATGGACACATACATGCATGGCTTTTGGGGTGAGGGTCACACCTGGCCGTTTGAATCCATCTCGCCGTTTCCTGATCAGGCGACAGGCGTCGAGACCTGGATGCGTATTTTCGAAATGCAATGCGCCCATTGGAATAAGACCAGGCTTGTCACCAACCTGCAACCCGATATCAGCCACGTCGGAAATGATGAACTTGTCCGCCGTTCGTTGGAGGCGGGGGAGTGGCTTCGTTCCGACACCATTTTCATCGAACCGCAACAAATCGAACTCGCGGGCAGTCGTCCTCCGCACATCGCGTTTATATCCGAGGTCGGCATGTCTGACGGCACGCCCGAATCGCTCCGCATCCAAAACGGAATGCCGCATACCGAGAACATCATCGCGCATGTCAGGGATGTCGGCGCGAACTACTGGTCATTGTGGAACTGGCACAACATCCACGCCAGCCACGTGATGGAATATTACCGCCAGTTTCCGCATGGCATCGACGCGCTCAACCGCACCATCGGCTATCGCGTACGTCCTTCGTGGATCTGGACATACGACCACGCCGGGTGCACGGGCTTGATCCTGGGCATGGTCAACGACGGCATTGCCGGGGTGCCGGGCCGATTGGTCTTGTCCCTGTTGGATGAAGAAGGCCGCGTTCTGTCAGGCGGAAGTATGGAGGCAGGTTGCCCGGTCCCGCACCAGGTGCGGCAGGTGCGTTTCGTCCTGCCGGCAGGCAGAGGCTGGCAGGGGATCCGTTTGAAGATCGAACTGGACGTGAAGGGTGTTTTGCATCCTGTACACATGTCGTGCCGCGAGGCACTTAATCCCGATGGGACGTTGACGCTCAGACCCTTGATATAGCTGTACAATTCAAATCATATCGATAAAGAGGAGTATCTACCATGACCAAAATTGCTTTCATCGGCGCAGGCAGCCTGGACTTTACCGAGGGGCTTGTACGGGATGTATTGTCCTTCCCGCTCCTGGAGGATTCCGCCATCGCCCTGATGGATATCGATGCCGAACGCCTGGATTTTGCCTATCGGAAAGTCTCGAAGATCATTGCGGCTGGAAATTATCCTGCCAAGGTGACAGCCACGCTCGACCGGGTTGAGGCCTTAAAGGATGCCGACGTGGTCCTGACCACCATCCTGACCGGCGAAACCGATGTGTGGAAATACGACATCGAGATCCCCAAGAAATACGGCGTGGACATTAATGTCGGCGACACGCGTGGCCCTTCCGGCATCTTCCGCTTCCTGCGCACCCTGCCCCCCATGCTGGATATCCTGCACACCATGGAGGAGGTCTGCCCGAACGCCGTCTGGCTCAACTACACCAACCCGATGGCCATGTTGTGCGGCGCCCTGCAGCGGATTACCAGTATACCGGTCACAGGCCTGTGCCACTCGGTCCAGGGGACGGCCATGATGCTGGCCGGCTGGATCGGGGCACTTTATCCCGAGGTCAATTACCTGTGCGCCGGGATCAACCACCAGGCCTGGTATCTTAAGTATGAAGTCAACGGCCAGGACGCTTATCCGCAGATCTACAAAGCCGTCACTGAAAACCCGGACATTTACAATGAGGAGCCGGTGCGCAACGAGATGTACCTGGCGCTGGGCCGCTACGTGACCGAATCGAGCGGGCATAACTCCGAGTACAACTGGTGGTTCCGCAAGCGCCCTGACCTGATCGAGAAGTACTGCACGCATGGAACTGGCTGGAACCCGGGTGAATATGCCTACATTCTCAAGGAATACCAACTGACCGAGGCCACATGGAAAAATGGCGTGCGGGCAAAACTGGAACAGGAGCTCACGCCGGCCGACCTGGAGCGCGGACTTGAATATGCTGCTTACATCATCAATGCTTTGAAAGGTGGTGAACCTTTTAAATTCAACGGCAATGTGCCCAACACCGCGCTGATTTCCAACCTGCCCCAAGGCGCGTGCGTCGAGGTGCCGGTCTACGTGGACAAGGCTGGTTTCCACGCCATCCATGTCGGAGCGCTTCCGCCGGAGTGTGCCCTGCTGACCCAGCTTTCCAGCGGGATCGAGGAGATGGCCATCACCGCCGCTCTCACCGGTGACCCGGTCATGGTTTACCGGGCCATTTGCCACGATCCCCTGACAGCTGCAGTGCTCTCGCTGGCTGAGATCCGTGACATGGTCAACGAGATGTTCGCCCAAAACCAGGCTTACCTGCCGCAATTTAAAGTCCATAAGGTGTAGGACAAGATGGAATGATGTTTACTTTATCCAAAAGAACCGCATCCTGACTGTCTATTGAGTCGTCTGCCCATGAACCGGGAGGACCTGACGCATGAAATCTCCCAGCTTCCCTGGAGCGAAAAACCTGGTCAAGCACCTGGTTTTATGATTCCACAGGAGGCCAGAATTGGATAAAAGAACCATCGTAAAGATGGCATTGGAGTGGAATAACCCTCCTTACATCCCCTGGAACATCAATTTCACCATACCGGCTCAGGAGAAGCTTCAGGCCCATTATCCCGGCCAGGACCTGGAAGAGGTGGTCCAGAACCACTTGGTCAATATCGGCTACGACACTTATTTCTTCGAGGATATCGGGAATGACTGCATCCAGGATCACTTTGGCGTGGTCTGGGATCGCAGTGTTGACAAGGATATCGGGGTTGTCAAGGGCCAAGTGCTTGTCCAACCCACCCTGAAGGGTTACGCCTTGCCTGACCCGGCTGCCCCCTATGTCTTTGCGGATGTTGCTGACAAGTTAAAGAAGTATGGAGATCGGTTCCGTTTTTTTGGGATCGGTTTTTCGCTGTATGAACGCGCCTGGACGCTGCGCGGCCTGCAAGCCCTGCTGACGGATTTTTATGATAACCCCCACTTTGTTCACAATCTTTTGAACACCATTGCAGATTTCAACATTGCCCAGATACAAGAGAGCTTGAAATTTGACCTGGATGCCGTCCTGTTTGGAGATGATTGGGGTCAGCAGCATGGGCTGCAAATGGGGCCCAGGCTGTGGCACGAATTCATTTACCCGGTCTTGAAGCGCATGTATGCGGTGGTGGTCAACGCCGGGAAAAAGGTCTTCATCCATTCCTGCGGCGATGTCGACGAGCTTTTTGATGACCTGGTTGGGATCGGGTTGAATTGTTTTAATCCTTTCCAGCCGGAGGTGATGGATGTCTCGGCCCTGATCCCTCAATACCGCAACCGGTTGGCTTTTTACGGTGGAATGTCCACCCAAAAGACGCTCCCCTATGGATCGGTTGAGGAGGTTCACCGCGAAACCCGGCATTTATTGGAACTGGGGAAGTCCGGCGGCTATATTTTTTCGCCCGCCCATGACGTTCCCAAGGATGTACCGCTGGAGAATATGCTGGCGTTCATCGACGTGATCCAGCATCAGCCCGGGTATCTCAACCCCGCTGTGATTTAAAAAAAGCTGATCAGCCGGATATCAGGACACCCGCGCCAAATTAATGGTCCAAGGAGAACTTATGATCAAACCTAAAGTCGCTTTCGTGGTCTATGGGGTTCACAAGGATGGCCTGGAAGACCCCATGGGGCAACCTTTCATCGACAATTCCATCATCGAGAACGCCAAAAAAGCCCTGCTGGAGGCCGGGCTGGAACTTGTGGTGGAGGACTTGATCATCGCCACAAAACAGGAAGCCCGGGCATGTTTTTCCAAATTCAAAAAGATGGACGACCTGGATGCGATGGTTTTATTCTCGGGCACCTGGGTCTGGGCGGCCCACCTGGTCCCGGCGCTGAGAGATTTTTCCCTCACTGGCAAGGGCCTGCTGGCCTGGACCAACCCCGGTTCCCAGGGCTGGCGGCCGGTCGGCGGGCTGGTCCTGCACGGCGGACTAAAGGAAGTTGGTATACGGCATCGTTTTGTCTATGGAGGCTACGACGATCCCAGGACGATCGAGCGCATCCTGGCGTATTGTCGGGCCAGCCATGAGAAGAATCGATTGAACTTGAGCACAGCCGGTGTGTTCGGCGGGCGCGGCATGGGCCAGACCTGCGGCGTTGCAGATCCCTCCCAATGGATGAGGGTTTTTGGCGTGGATATCGACTCGCGCGATACGACCATGCTGCTTGAGACCGCCCGGGCGGTCAGCCAGGACGAGCTGATCAAGGCGCGGGCGGCAGTCCAGCCGCTTTTCTCCGTGCCCATACCCGGAGGGGAAATGGCTGATCGCTCGCTGCGGTTGTACCTGGCGATCAAAAAAGTGATCGCCAGGGAAGGCTGGGATTTCTATACCATCCAGTCCTTCCCCGGCCTGGGCGACGACTACAGCGCGACATGCTTTGCCCAGAGCCTGATACTGGATGAGCACATCGGCACCTCCACGCTGAGCGATTTCAATACCCTGATGACGGTCAAGCTCCTGACCGACCTGAGCGTCGAACCGGTCTATTACGGCGACCTGCAGCATATTGACAAGGCCACCAACGAGATCAAGATCATCGGTGACGGCGCCTGCCCGCCCTCACTGGCAGGCCAGGCTGGGCCAGCCAAATTTGCTGAGCACGGCATCCCCACCGAAGGGCAGGCGGGCGGAATCTCCATTGACCTGGTATGCAAACCCGGCGAAGGCGTGTTGGCCCGCCTGGGCCGCAAGGACGGCGAGTTCGAAATGGTGCTTGCCCGATGTACCATTTTCGAACCGCCGCTGGCACAGTTGGAGCAGCGCCGCCTGGAATGCGGCATCCCGCGCTGGCCGCATGCCTTTACCACCGTCCACTGTGATATCGAGCAGCTGTTGGAAGCCTGGAATAATGAGTACGCCGTGCTGGGCTATGGGGCGCATTTGTATGAAGATCTGCAGGCCTTCTGCGAGCTGACCGGCATCCGCCTCCTGGCGCTCTGAGCCAGGCAGGGGCAGTGCCACAGGCATTTATGAAAGGGATCGATGACACAGCTTTACCATAAGAATTGGAGCAGGCAGGAGTTGGCGCGTTACACCGGGCATATGGACCAGGTGGCAGGCATCCGGCAATTGGAAGCCGCCGATGGGATTGAGCGGGGCGGTCGCCTCATGCAGGTTTGGACCGGCAGCGGCCTGACCTTCAATATTCTTCCGGATCGGGCGATGGACATCTCGGCCTGCCAGTACAAAGGCATGTCGCTGGCCTGGAGATCGGCTGTTGGCGATGCCCATCCGGCTTTTTATGAACCCGCCGGGACGGGTTGGCTGCGCACCTTTCAGGGAGGCATGCTGGTTACCTGCGGCCTGGATACCTTCGGTCCACCTGCCCGGGAGGGTGCGGAGGAACTTGGCCAGCATGGACGGGCCAGCAACCTGCCTGCCCGGGAGGTCAGCTATCATGCCGGCTGGGTCGGGGAGGATTACCGGCTGGAAGTCACAGGTGAGCTCCGCCAGACAAGGGTTTTCGGTGAAAACATCCTGCTGCAGCGCTGCATCTCCACCTCGCTGGGAGCCAACAAGATCCGCATCGAAGACACGGTGACCAATGAAGGTTTCAGCCCGCAAGCGCACATGCTCATGTATCACATCAACACCGGTTTCCCCCTGCTCGGTGAAGCTTCGCATCTAAAGCTTGAGGTCGTCGATACTTTGCCTGAGGATGCAACTTCGGCGAAAGGTTTGCGAGACTGGAGATCCTTTCAACCCCCGACCCAGAACTATCAGGAACAGAACTTCATCCATAAACCCGTGGTGGACGGAAAAGGCTGGGCCAGGGCTGAATTGGAGAATCCCCGATTGAAGCTGGGTCTGCGGCTCAGCTATGATGCCAGCACACTGCCCTATCTCAACGAGTGGAAGATGATGGGCGAGGGTTTATATGTCCTGGCGATCGAGCCGATGAACTGCAACCCGATAGGCGGCCGCGAAGCCATGCGAGACCGGAATACGCTCCCGTATTTATCTGCTGGAGAACGTCTCAACTATGTATTGGAGATAGAGGTCCTTGAATATGACTAGTTATCCCGGGGTATCTTCTCCAGGATGCCTGGACCTGGGCAGGTGACAGAATTTGCAGACTGAATGGAAACGAGAACCCTTAAAATCATGACCAACTCTTTTCGCAGAAATGGCTGGTAGTTTATGAGTGACTTTACCCTGAAAGAGCTCTACACGTGGTGCAAGGTTCCTTACGAGCAGTTGGAAAACCACCCGGAATTAAGGATCCCTTTTCGTCTATGTAGCGATTCCAGCCAGATGGGTAGCCTGATGGCGCGCGAATTGGTCGATGAAATCCAGGACCACAATCGGAGCGGCGAAACCACCCGGGCGATCATCCCGTGCGGGCCGGCCTGCTGGTATAAACCTTTCACTGACCTGGTCAACCGGGAAAAGGTCAGCCTGCAAAACCTGGTGGTATTCCACATGGATGAATGCCTGGACTGGCAGAACCGTGAACTGCCGCGTGATCATCCGTACAGCTTTCGCGGCTTCATGGAGCGCTTTTTCTACGCGCCAGTTGAGGCGGAACTGGCCGTCATGCCGGAAAATCGGCACTGGCTGAATGCCCAAAACATCGCAGAGGTCCGGGAGGAGATCCGGGCTGCCCCGATCGACATCACCTACGGCGGCTGGGGCCAGGACGGGCATATCGCCTACAACCAGACCCGCCGGCATCCCTACAGCCAGGTCAGCCTGGATGAGCTGCGCAATTCCAGCATCCGGGTGCAGGAGAACAACCTGGATACCATCCTGGCTCTGGCCCAACGCACCTTTGGAGCGGCTTACCAGTTCGTGCCGCCCATGTCGGTCACGCTGGGCATCCAGGAATGCCTCTCGGCCAGGAAAGTGCGCCTGTTCAGCGATACCGGTGCCTGGAAGCAGACTGCCCTGCGCGTGGCCCTGTTTGGCCCACCGACGGTCGAATACCCGATCACCCTGCTGCAGGAGCACCCGGATGCCCTGATCACCGCCACCATCGAGACAGCCACCCACCCGGTCAGCCAGCACCCGGAATGGGATCTGGGGATTCCCGAAGCATAGGGACCAGCGCATGAAATCTTTGAATGTGGACATCCTGGCAGGCCGGTACCATGCCATGCTGGGTGTCGGCGGGATCGGCAGCGGAGCTTTTTTCATGCTGGACGGGGAACATACTTTGGGCCGCGAAGAAAGCCGCAGCGGTCATTTCATCGACCGCCGGGATTACTGCAAGCTGCACATTATTTCCCATTATGTAAAAACCCTGCTTGGAGAGGAATTTCACACCCTGCCGATCGGCAAGGTCGGCGATGATGAAGCCGGGCAGCGCCTTCTGAAGGAGATGAAGGCTACCGGCCTGGACTTGCGCTACGTCCAGGTCATCCCCGGGGTGCAGACGCTGTACTCCTTCTGCTTCATCTACCCGGACGGCAGCGGTGGGAACCTGACCACGAACAACTCAGCCTGTGACCGGGTGGGGGTGGATGACATCACCCCGGCCGAAGCCGATTTTGCCCGTTACCGGTCAAGCGGGATAGCACTGGCTGCCCCGGAAGTACCCTTGCCGGCACGCCTGAAGATCCTGCAATTGGGAACGAAGTACGATTTTTGGCGCGTGGCAGCTTTCAACTCAGCCGAGATACACCCTGCCATGCAGATGGGCCTGCTGGCCGAGACCGACCTGCTGGCAATGAACCGGGACGAAGCAGTTGCCGTTGCCGGGATCCAATCCCGATCCGACACTGCCCCGCTCCAGCCCATCGTGGAGGCGGCGCTCGCCAGACTAAGGCAGATCAACCCAGACCTGCAGGTGCTGATCACTGCTGGTAAGGACGGCAGTTGGAGCTGGGATGGGGAAAATATCCGGCGTGTCCCGGCATTTCCGGTAGAGACGGTCAGCACAGCCGGTGCCGGGGATGCATTTCTGGCCGGAGTGATCGCCGGGAAGGTCGCCGGGTTGAGCCTGGGCGAGGCCCAGGAGCTGGGAACGTTGGTTGCCGCCCACGCGGTGACATCTCCGCACACGATCGACCCGCGGATCGATCGCCAATCCCTGCACACGTTGGCCGACAGGAACAAGCTCGTCTTATCCACACGGGTGGACCAAATCCTTCGAGACGATCCGGGGGAATGATTTTCGTCGAATCATGACTTCTCCAGGCGAGACACCATGACCATTTCCCTTGATATTGACCATAATGAAATTGAACGCCGGAAAGCCCTCTACCGGCGCGCCTTCGACTACCAGCCGGTGGACCACCTGCCCGTCTTCATCTGGGTACAGGGACCCGTTCATGCGGAGCACACACTGCGCTGGGAATTGGAGAGCGGGGAAAACCAGTTGGAGGCCAACCTGGCCTGGATCGAGCGCTCTCTGCGCCTACTGCCTGACGACTACATCCCGGTCGTGCGCATCACCCAGGGCTACCTGACGATCGCCACCATGTTCGGCTGCCAGGTGCATTGGAGCGATGATCCAAACCAGCCGCCGGGGGTGCAGGAGCATCCCATCAAGGACCTTCAACAGGTACATGGATTGAAACGCCCCGGGATTGGGGATGGGATGATGCCCGAGAACCTGCGTCGCATGCGCCTCTTTGCTGAGAACCTGCCTCCGGACGTCTCCCTGACCGGCATCGACATTGGCGGGCCTCTCAACAACCTAAAGGACCTGCTGGACACCAACCTGTTCTACACCGGTTTCTACGATGACCCTGGCGCCGTTCACACCCTGCTGGATCTGCTCACGGGCGTACAACTCGAGATGATGCAGGCCCTGGAGAGCGCTGGCGGCGGCAGACAGCGCTTCGGCTGCCTGGACTTTGACCCGCTCTGGCATCCGCAGAAATACATCAGCTTCTGCAGCGACGACGTCAGCGCCACCATCGGGCCAAAGGTTTTCGAGAAATTCAGCCTGCCCTATAACGACCGCATCTACGCCCCCTGGGGCAGCGGCGGCTTTCATAACTGCGGACCGCATCCCTGCCGGGAGATGTATACGCACCATAAATACCCGGTCAAGTATCTCAACTGTTCGCACCACTTTTCCCACACGGATTACCCGGCCCTGAGGCAGGTCTTTGCCGGTTGGGGTGTGATCGAGCCGATGTTCGACATGGGCGAGCGTGCCGGGCAGATGCTGGCGGGTTACCGTGAGATGATGGAGGCGTTGGCACCGGATACGCTGGCTATCCCCATCTGTATTGTCGACAATACCTGGAGTGATGACGACATCACCAGCCTGTATCATGAGATGCGTAAGATCTCCGAGGAGTATGCCGCGGCAATGCACTGGGCAAAGTAGCGGATATTGTGGATATGCTCCGCGGGAGTTTTGTCCCGGCTTTTAAGTGAGTAGAGATCATGGAATCCTTCAAGCTGGTTGATTATGTTATCATTGGGAATTAATCCTGGCGTAAAGAAAGAGAAAATGGCATTAAATCAACAAGAGTTGCAAGCCGAGTTCTCATCTTATGCTGAGAACCGGTCCAAGATCAGCACTCACTGCCATCAACTTCCCGGTCCAGAATTGCAGGCATTCGACCTGGAGAAATTACTGCGCAACAGTTACGTCAACTGGTGCGGGGTCTCCTGGGACAGCTCGCCTCAATCGCGCCAGGCCTTCCTCTCCAAAGTCTGCTTTAATTCCTACTTTGTCTGGCTGGAAAAAAGCCTGCTCCGTTTGTACGGCGGGAGCATACCTCTGACCGCCTCCAGCTGGCAGGATTGGGATGACCGCATCCAGGCAGCCTATCAGGACCCCACGCACCCACGCCGGGTCCTTACCGGGAACTGCGGTTACCGGCGCATGCTTCTGGATGCTTACTGGAACCCGGGAGATGATAATACTTCCCCGGAGTTCTTTGCCCCCGTCTATCGGGTCAATGCATTTTTCTTCGGCTATTCGACAGCAGCCACGGACCATGATGGCAACAACCCCTACCATCTTGCCCCGCGCCCGTTTATTTACGACCTGGACGAGTATGTTGGATGGGTGCGTGAGTGCGTACTCATTCGCCAGGCTGCGGGCGCTGTTGCGCTGAAAATCCCGATCGCCTATGACCGCGGCCTGGATTTCGAACCGGTCCCAGCCGACCAGGCTCGGCGGGCATTTGCCCACCTGACCGCTTCCCGGGTACGGGAAAAAACAACCAGTCAGGCCAGTTCCAAACAGGCCTTTCCTTCCAACGCTCCCCCATCCAATCAAAGGGATGAGGCAAACTCTGCGGATGTTAAAACTTTTCAGGATTTCCTGTTCTTTCAGATCTGCCGCCTGGCAGCCGAGCTGGACCTGCCCATCCAGATTCACACCGGGATGGGCCAGGGGCACAGGACAAATGCCGCCCAGCTCCAGCAAGCCATCCAGAGATTTCCCCAGACCCGCTTTGTTTTACTGCACTGCAGCTACCCCTGGATCCAGGATGTTAGCATGCTGGTGGACAAATACCCGAACGTCCATCCAGATCTGAGCATGCTCCCGCTGATCTCCACACGTGCCAGCATGACCATGCTCCACGAGATGATCGAGCGCGCCACACTGGACCGGATCTTCTGGGGATGTGATACCTGGACGGCCGAGGAGAGCTTCGGCGCTTTGCTGGCTTTTTGCCAGGTGCTTTCCACCGCTCTTGCGGAAAAAGTGCTGGATGGTTATTTCAAACGCGAAGATGCATTATTATTCATGGACAATCTTCTATTCAATAACCCTCAAAGCTTCTACAAACTGGCATCGGCCGGGAAGACCGGCAGGAGGTGAACTCACCGATATACCCATTTTCGAGCCTTGCGCAATTCCATCATAATAGATATAAAAAAACGAAAGGAGTGAGTTTGATAATGAAGACAAGCCTGCGTTTAATCACCATCCTGGTAATCCTTTCCATGGCGTTGGCTGCCTGCGGCACGGGCACCAAATCCAACGCCAAGGTTGACCTGACCTTCTGGTATTGGGCTGAATCGGATGCCCCTGGCGCAGACGCCTGGATGACCGAATCAGTAGCCGCATACAAGGCAGTGAAGCCCAATGTCACCATCAATGTTGTGCCACAGTCCACGGATACCTTGATCAGCGCCTTCCAATCGGCCGTGACCGCCAAGAGCGGGCCGGATATTGCCTCCCAGTGGGCCACAGGCCCGGTGCTGGGTTTTGTCTGGCAGGATGCCCTGGTCCCGATCAGCGACTATGTGCCTGCCTCCGAAATGTCCAACTGGCTGAACACCAATGAAAATACCTATAATGGAAAAGTGTGGGGCGCCTCGATGTACCTGATCGGAATTGAGATGATGTACAACAAACCGATGTTCGCCCAGGCCGGCGTGACCGCGCCTGCCAGCGGACGCTGGACATGGGACGAGTTCCTGGCGGCCTGTGACAAGCTTAAAGCTGCCGGGCTGACCCCCTTTGTCATGGGCGACAAGGATGGCTACGGCGGCGCCTGGTGGTTTGCCCACCTGGGTATGCAGTTCCTCGACTCGACCGATGACCTGCGCCAGGCGATCATCGGGGCCAAGGATTTCACCGACCCGCACTACACCGGTTGGTACCAGAACCTGGACGACCTGGTCAAGAAGGGTTATATCAACAAGGATGTCATGTCGCTTGACCTTTCCCAGGGCGCCCAGGCCTTTTCGCAGGGCAAGGGTGCCATTTCCTGGGGAACCGACGGCATGATCAAGCAAGCACTCAATGACCTTGGAGCCGATAAGGTTGGCGTGATGCGCACGCCCTCCCTTGGAAAAGGCAAGCTGGCCGATACTGGTAATGCCACCCAGTCGATCACATTCTTCCTCACCAAGTGGAGCAAACACCCCCAGGAAGCGGCTGATTTCCTGGCCTATCTCCATACCGCTGACCGATTGACCTCCTGGTACAAGCACACCGGCGTTGTGGCTGCCGACAAGCGCTTCGACACCAGCTTGGTTACCGATCCTGTGCTCAAGCAGATGCTGCAATGGGAAACCACCGGCCCGCAGATCTGGCTGGAAAACTACCTGCCAGGCCAACTGGACAGCGATGCCGACCTGACCGCCGGCCAGATGATATTTTCCCAGAGCGGCTCGCCCGCGGATGCGGCTGCCCTGTGGCAGCGTGCCGCCTCAACCTGGCGCGACCAGCATCCGGATGAACTGACGAACTGGAAGAACTGGCAGCAATAACACGTTTGTATTGCCGGCTCTCCCGGTTCAGATAGTAGTAACGAATTAATTCGTTACTACAAGGCAAGACTGAAGTCGTTACTACTTTCTGGATGCGGGAGAGCCGGAATTCCCGAGGAAGGGCAGTGCATGCCTCAAAAATTAGCTGCGAAGAAATCACGCTTCAGCAGGCTTGAGCCCTGGTTCTATCTTGCCCCGGCGACAATTCTGATCGTGCTGGTTTTCTTTTATCCGATCGTCGAAATTTTTCATGGCAGCCTGCTGCAAAATACCGCCAGCGGTATAAAAACCATCGGATTCACCAATTACACGCTCGTTTTTGATGATCCGGTCTTCTGGGAGGCGCTCAGCAATAACGGCAAGCTGTTATTCAGCGTGCCGATCTTGACGGTCATCTCGCTCTTCATCGCGATCGTTTTGTTCGAACATATGCGTGGTTGGAAATTCTACCGTGCCATCATCTTTTTGCCTTACATCCTGGCCATTCCGGTGGTCGGCATGACCTTTGTCTATTTGCTCGGCCTGAACGGGATCATCAATACCCTGCTCAGACAGGTCGGCCTGGGCATCTTATCCCAGGATTGGCTGGGCAGCGCCAGGTGGGTTATCCCATCCATCAGCGTTGTCATCATCTATCGCGAGATGGGGTTTGGCGTTGTGCTTTTCCTGGCGCGCCTGATGTCCCTTGAAAAGGAAATCCTGGAAGCGGCCGAGATCGACGGCGCCAACTGGGGACAAAAACACTTCTACGTCACCCTGCCGCAGATGTCCGGGATAATCGAATTCTTCATCGTGGTCGAATTGATCACCATGCTATCGTGGGTGTTCGCCTACGTTTTCACCATGACCGGCGGCGGACCGGGCTTTGCTTCCACGATCATGGAGTTCTACATCTGGAAACATGCTTTTGCTTTCCGGTCACCGGGTATCGCTTCCGCCCTGGCGGTGATCCTGCTGCTGGTGACCACGGTATTGATCTTCCTGCAGCTGCGCCTGCGCCGGCGCTCCCTGGAGAGTGCCTTATGAAAGCCAGCCCAGCGCGCAACCGTCTGATCGCTTTTCTGGCTGCCATCCCAAAGCAGGTCATCCTGATCATTGTCAGCGTGGTGGCAATTTATCCAATCTATTACATGGTCGTGACCGCCTTCAAGAGCCGGCCGACCTGGCTGCAGAATCAGTTTGGCCTGCCCATCCCCTTCACTTTTCAAAACATCATCGATGCCCTGAACAAAGGCAACATCCCGCTGTGGTTAATTAACAGCCTGATCGTTACGATTGCCAGCCTGGTTGTCTCCACGCTTGTTTCCGCCCTGGCGGCCTACGCACTGGCGCGTTTCCGCTTCACCGGCCGGAACCTGTATTTCAACTCCATGATAGCCCTGATGGTCATTCCCCCGGCCGTACTGATCCTGCCCCTGTTCGTGCTGATGGTGAACATCGGCCTGGTTAACACGCTGCCATCCGTGATCATCATTTACAGCGGCCTGCTGATCCCGTTTTCAGTTTACCTGCTGGTCAGCTTCTTCCGCAGCCTGCCGCCCGAATTGTTCGACGCAGCCGCCATCGACGGTTGTTCGAACCTGGACACCTTCTGGCGCATCACCATTCCACTTTCAACACCTGCCATTGTAACGCTGGTCGTGGTGAATGCTCTTTTTGTCTGGAATGAACTGTTCATTGCGCTGGTCTTCCTGCAGGATGAGCGCGTCAAGACTCTCATGCCCGGCCTGACCCTTTTTAAAGGCCACTTCACGGTCAATGAACCCTTAGTCATGGCCGGAACACTGATCGCCACGATCCCGATGATACTGCTTTACCTGTTTGGCCAGAGATTGTTTGTGGAAGGCATGGTTGCTGGAGCAGTAAAATAACCCGGCGGAGCAAATGTCCATGGATTCTAGAGAGCGTTTCCTTTCTGTGATTGAGAACAAACCGGTCGACTATATTCCATGTTCCTTCATGCTGTTTTTTAATTTATACGAAGATTGCAAGACCGAGCTCGAATACATCACCCGGGAAGTCGAGCTGGGCCTGGATGCTCACGTCCACGTTGGGCATCTGAACCGCAGCATGCACTTGACCGGAAGCCTGCATCCCGAGGCAAAGTATTCCGAATGGGTCGAGGAAAGCGACGGCGTCAAAGTCTTCTGTCGCCGGATCGATACCCCCAAAGGCCCTCTGACCAGCCGGATCAAGCAGTGGAACGGCTGGCCCACGGAGCAGGATTTCCCGATCTTCAAGGACTGGTTGGTCCCGCGCGCCCAAGAGTTCCTGGTCAAGCCTGAACAAGACCTGGAAAAACTTCCCTACCTCTTTGGTCCTTTCAAAGACAGCGACATTGAAGCCTTGCGGGAAGAGGCTCGTGCGGCCAGGCAGATTGCCGACCAGTTCCACCTGCCTTTGGTCGGAGGCTGGAAGGGTAATGTCGATCCCACTTTGCAGGTGGACCCGGGCGTGATGGGATGCGATGCCATGGCGTGGCTTTCCGGTTACGAAGAGATCATGGCGCTCTCTATCCTGCAGCCGGAACTGATCAAGGAATACGCTGACATCATCCATCGTTGGAACCTGAAACAGATCGAGATCTACCTGGATGTCACCGCCGCGGACATCATCATCCGGCGTGGCTGGTATGAGACCACCGAGTTCTGGACGCCAAAGGCATTTCGCGCCATCATCGCCCCGACACTTAAAAAAGAGGCTGAGCTGATCCACCAGGCCGGCAAGAAGTACGCCTACATCATCACCAGCGCCTTCATGCCCATTCTCGACGATATTCTGGATACCGGCATCGACATCCTGATCGGCCTCGATCCGATCGAGGGCAAGGGAACCAACCTGCAGCAGGTCAAGGACAAATTCAAGGCAAAACACAAATGCCTGTGGGGGGGCGTGAGCGGCGCCCAGACCATCGAACAAGGCAGCGAAGCAGAAACCGAAGCGGCCGTGCTGGAGGCCCTGCACGTCCTGGGAAAGGGCGGCGGTTTTATCTTATCCCCCGTGGATAATGTGCGCGAAAATACCCCCAATGCCTGGAAGAACACCTATAAACTCATCGACACCTGGAAGAAACATCGCCAGGATTTTCTCTAAAGTCATCGGTTGCTAATATATAGCCGTCAGAGGCTTTTTAATAAGTCAATATTCACCACAGATGAACGCAGATAAAAAGGATATGAATGGATTCAAGAACCTTGTTTGGAGAGTTTTATCCACGAAAAGGTGTTCATCCGCGTTTATCTGTGGTAAAGAATAGTATCTAGACAGTCTCTCAGGAGCACAGACATTGCCAATGTCACAAGCCAGCACCAACCAAAGATCCATTTCCATCGGCAAGCTGCGCGGCTTGCAGCAATGCACATCCGCGCGTAGGACCTTCACCTGCCTGGCGCTCGACCACCGCCAGAACCTGCGGCGCGCTCTCAACCCGGCCGATCCAAACTCCGTCAGCGACCTTGACCTGACCCGCTTCAAGCTGGAGGTCACTGCCGCCCTGGCGGAGTCGGCCACCTGCGTCCTGCTCGACCCGCAGTTCAGCGCAGCCCAGGCGATTGCCGCCAGCGCTCTACCCGGGCGAATTCCCCTGGTGGTGGCGGTCGAATCGACCGGCTATGGCGGTGAGCCAACCGCCCGGGAGAGCCAGATCCTGCCCGGCTGGAGCGTGGAGAAGGCCAAGCGCATGGGTGCCAGCATGATAAAACTGCTGGTCTATTACCACCCCGATTCGCCTACCGCCGGGGAGATCGAGACCTTTGTCCGGCAGGTGGCGGACGAGTGCATCCGCCATGATCTCGGCCTGATGCTCGAGCCGCTCTCATACTCACTTTCACCCGATAAAAAGCTGCCATCCAACGAAAAGCACCGCGTGGTCATCGAGACTGCCCGCCGGCTGACCATCCCCGGGGTGGACGTGCTCAAGGCAGAGTTCCCACTGGATGCTGCTGCCGATCCGCTCGAATCGGATTGGGCCAACGCTTGCGATGAGATCTCGTCTGCCAGCCGGGCGCCCTGGATCCTGCTCTCCGCCGCCGTGGATTTCGAGACCTACCTGCGCCAGGTCAAAGTGGCCTGCCAGGCGGGTGCCACCGGTTGTGCGGCTGGTCGGGCAGTCTGGCAGGAGGCGGTAGGCCTGACCGGCCAAAAGCGTACCGAGTTCCTGAATGAAGTTGCCCGGCCGCGCCTGGAAAGCCTGGCCAAAGTATGCAACCAATTCGGCAATCCATGGATGGAATACTTCGCTCCGCCCGAGATTGAGCCGGATTGGTATAAAACGTATTAGAATGTTCCAGTTTTTCGGTGTCAAGTGTTCCCGGATTTGCTTCGCTGGAACAGGAACATGCGACACTGGATCACTTGACACTGGATCACATGGCACGGTAACACTCGACACTGGAGCACATGACATTGGACCCCGTTTTCGATATCCTGGTTGCCGGTGAGATCAACCCCGACCTTGTCCTTTCGGGAAATGTCATCCCTGCTTTTGGCCAGGTGGAGCAGTTGGTCGACTCGGCTGACCTTGCCATCGGCTCTTCCTCAGCCATTTTTTCCTGCGGGCCGGCCCGCCTGGGGCTGAAGGTTGCCATCATCGGCGTATGCGGCGAGGACCTCTTTGGGCAGTTCATGCTCGACGAGCTTGCACAGCGTGGTGTGGATATTTCGGCCGTCATCATTGATCCAAGGTGTAAGACCGGGATGAGCGTGATCCTTAACCCCCCAGGCGGAGAACGTGCCATCCTGACATATGTGGGCGCCATCAGCAACCTCCGGGCAGAACAGGTCACCAATGGATTGCTGCAAAAGGCCCGCCATTTGCATGTGGCCGGTTATTTTCTGCAGACAGCCCTCAAGCCGGATCTGCCGGAATTGTTCCGGCGTGCTCACGACCTTGGACTGACCACCTCCCTGGACACCAACTGGGATCCATCCGGGAAATGGCAGGGTTTTGACAGACTGCTTGAGCAAGTGGACGTGTTCCTGCCCAATAAGAATGAGGCCCTGGCAATCAGCGGGACCTCCACGCCGGAAGAGGCTGCGCAAAGTCTGGGTCGAACTTGCCCGGTAGTGGCAATCAAGTGCGGAAAAGATGGGGCTATGGCCAGGCGTGGTGATGAGACTGCCCGCGCTGAAGGATTGCAGGTACGGGTAGTGGATACGGTCGGCGCGGGGGACAGCTTCGACGCTGGTTTCCTCTACGGCTGGCTGAACGGCTGGAGCCTGAAAAAAACCCTCAGGCTGGGAACAGTCTGCGGTTCGCTCTCCACACGGGCTGCCGGCGGCACGCATGCCCAGCCCACGCTGGATGAGGCCATGCAATACCTGTAGGGCAGACCTGTGCCTGTACCACGAAGTTGCATGTCTGCCCGTGTGCCTGCCCATGTGGATAACCAACAAATGCCAATGAAGAAACCCAATTTCCTTGATGAGATCGTGCGTACCCAAAAACAAGGGGAAGTGCTTGGCATTCCCTCAATCTGTTCCGCTCATCCGTGGGTATTGAAGGCAGCCATGGATGAGACCTTGAAGGAGACCCTAAGAGCGTCTAACACCTGTGCCTGCAGCGCAGGTGCAGGCAAAACACCGCTCCAGGCGGCGTCCTCGCCGCCGATGTCCCCTACGCTTCGCTCCGGGGATGCTACGCGAACGGCGACGAGAGCAGTTTTGTTAGGGGCTCTAAAGGTCTCAGAGACCTTCAGGGTTTTGCTGATCGAATCCACCTGCAACCAGGTCAACCAGTTCGGCGGCTATACGGGTATGACTCCGAACGACTTTGTCGCCTATGTGCAAGATCTTGCCGCGCAGAATGCTTTCCCCCTTGATCGGTTGATCCTGGGCGGCGATCACCTGGGACCAGGCCCCTGGCAGGACGAGCCGGCCGAAAGCGCCATGCAGAAAGCCGTTGACATGGTCCGCGATTACGTCCAGGCTGGATACACCAAGCTCCACCTGGATGCCAGCATGCGCCTGGGAGACGATGACCCCTCCCGCCCGTTGGAGGTTGAACTGGCAGCCAGCCGAACGGTCATGCTGGCGCGCGTGGCTGAGAATACCCTTGCGAAGGTTCCAAAACCTTCGCAAGGGTTGCGCTATGTCATTGGCAGCGAGGTACCCATCCCGGGTGGAGCAAGGGAAAGTCATGCCGGCGTCCACGTAACCACAGTGGGGGACGCCCGGCAGACGCTGGATGCCATGCGTATCGCTTTTTCACGGGCAGGACTGGAACCAGCCTGGGAGCGCGTCATTGCCATGGTGGTCCAGCCGGGGGTTGAGTTCGGCGATGATTTCATCCTGGACTACCGTCCTTCCACGGCCCGCCACCTGAGGCGTTTTGCCGAGACGATCCCATTCGTCTACGAAGCGCACTCCACCGATTACCAGACGCGTGAAGCTCTGCAAAACCTCGTCCGGGACCACTTTGCCATCCTCAAGGTCGGGCCGGGGCTGACGTTCGCTTTCCGGGAAGCGGTCTTTGCTTTGGTGATGATGGAGAAAGAGCTTCTTCCTGCTGAGGTATGTTCCCACCTGGTAGAGACGATTGAAGAAGCCATGCTGCGTGACCCGGTTCACTGGAAAGGTCACTACCACGGCACGCCGCAGGAAATGGCCTTTTCGCGCAAGTACAGCCTGAGCGACCGCATGCGCTACTACTGGAACGTCCCGCAGGTCCAGGCCGCGCTCGGGCGCCTGCTCCAGAACCTGGCGGGCAAAGCGCTCCCGCTCTCCCTGGTCAGCCAGTTCATGCCGGAACAACTGGAAAAGATCCGCAGCGGGCGGATGGGGAACACACCCGAGGCGCTCATCCTCGAAAAGATCCTTTCCGTGCTGGAAGCGTATACCCAGGCGTGCCTGGGACAAATAGATTGAAACCCCGCGCCTGGCGAAGTTTCGGTTTCGTTGTACAATAAGGTCCACGCGTTCCCATGCTGCAATGAAATCGCCCGGAGGCCTGCGTGTCCCCCATTTTCCTGCGTATCCTGCAATTGATCGCCCTGGTGCTCATCCAGGCCGTCCTGCTCTTCGTCAGCGCAGGGACTTTGGGGTGGGCAGCCGGGTGGTGGTATATCGGTTTGTACGTGCTCATGCTCGCGGCGGCTTCATTCATCATGATCCCCAACCGACGGGAGGTCATCGAGGAACGCAGCAAGGGAGCCCAAGGGGGAAAACGCTGGGATCACTGGCTGACACAACTGATGATCATCCCCACGCTCGGTTTGCTGGTGCTGGCGGGACTGGATCAGCGCTGGAGCTGGACACCGCCCCTGCCGACATGGGTCAGGCTGTCCGGTGGAGTGTTATTTCTCCTGGGGTATGCCCTGGTGCTCTGGGCCATGTACGCCAACAAGTTTTTTTCACAGGTGGTGCGCATTCAGAGCGAACGCGGCCATGTTGCCGTCACCAGTGGACCCTACCAGATCGTCCGGCATCCCGGTTACCTGGGTATGACCACCTCCATGCTCGGCGCGGTTCTTCTGCTCGATTCCCCCTATGGGTTGGTTTGTTTCCTACTCTACCTGGTCTTGATCATCCTGCGCACGAGGCTGGAGGATCGGACTCTGCTGGCTGAGCTGCCCGGATATCCCGAGTTTGCCGCCCGCACCAAATCCCGCCTGGTCCCGGGCCTGTGGTGACCAGCCTGGTGCCGAAAAAGGATGGTCGGAGCCGAAAAAATATGCCCCCTGAAAAAATGAATAGGCGTGATTTTCTGAAGATGACCGCCATGGTGGGTGGAGGATTGGTTGTCGCAGGCGTAGCCGGGCGGGGGATCCACAACCATATCGGCAGGGACTTCCAGCCCTACCGGGCCAGGGCTTACCTGCAGGGTATCCAGCCCGCCGCGGACCCCGCGACATTACCCAATATCATCATCCTCCTTTTTGACGACCTGGGCCTGGGTGACGTGACTTCTCCGGCCATCCGCACCCCCAACTTTACCCGCCTGGCTGCCGAGGGCACACAATTGACGGACTTTTACGCGGCCGCCTCGGTCTGCAGTCCCTCCCGGGCCGGCCTGCTGACCGGGCGCTATCCGGTGCGCACGCTCATCACCACACCCCTGCTTTCCACCCACGATGCGATGAACATCGTCATGGATGTGCTTGGGCGCTATTCCTACAATGTCCAGGGCATTCCGAAGGATGAGGTGCTCCTTCCGGAGGTGTTGCAGCGCCGGGGCTATCGCACCGGCCTGGTGGGAAAATGGCACCTGGGCGGCACGCCCGGCTACCTCCCGAACGATCGCGGCTTTGACTCGTTCTACGGGGCACTTTGGAGCAATGACGACCAACCCTACGCCATCTACCGCGACCGCCAGGTGGAGCTGCCTGCGCCTGCAGATGAGAACCTGCTGACACGCAATTTCACCCTGGCCGCGCAGGACTTCATCCGCACGAACAAGGACCACCCATTCTTCCTGTACCTGGCGCATGCCATGCCGCATTTCCCGGTGCACGCTTCCGATTCTTTCCGGGGCAGGTCTGAGGCCGGCTTGTACGGCGATGCCGTCCAGGAGCTGGATTGGGGCGTGGGCCAGGTCCTGGATACGCTTGACCAGCTCGGGCTGAGGGAAAAGACCCTGGTGGTCTTCACCAGCGATAACGGGCCGTGGATGGAGGGTAATCCAGGTTACCAGCGCGGCCGCAAGCTGTTGTGCTTTGAGGGCGGCTTCCGCGTACCCTTCCTGGCCCGCTGGCCGGGCACCATCCCTGCCGGGAGGAGCATTCCCGGGATGAGTGTCAACTTTGACCTCTTTGCGACCTGCCTGAATCTGGCCGGCGCCTCCCCGCCGGCGGACCGCATGATTGACGGCAAAGACATCCTGCCTCTCCTGCAGGGGAGCGGAACTACACCGCATGATACATTCTACTATTACGATACCCGCAACCTGGTGGCATTGCGGAACCAGCATTGGAAATACATGCGCCGATACACCATGGACAACGCCGCATTTTGGCCACTGAAGCAGGGCCCGTTCCTGTTCGACCTGGCGACGGACCCGAATGAATCCTACAGCTTGATCGATTCGCAGCCTGAACGGGCGGCCAGCCTTTCCGCCAGGCTGGATTCGTTTGAGAAGGAAATGCAAGCCAACCTGCGCGGTTGGTTATAGGGAGCAGGAAGTGCCTTCATCCCCCGGAAGCGCATCTGCGGCCTTCAGCCTGTTAGCCAAACCCACCGGCGCCTCCTGCAACCTGGCCTGTGGTTACTGCTTTTACTTGAGCAAGGAGAAGCTCTACCCGGACAGCCGCTTGCGGATGTTCGACCAGGTTCTGCAGTCCTATATCCGGCAAGTGCTGGCTTCCCAGCCAAGGGCGGAGGGCAGACTGGACTGGCAGGGCGGCGAACCGACCCTGATGGGCCTGGATTTCTTCAAGCGCTCGGTCGACCTGGCGGAAAGATATAAAAGACCCGGCCAGCATATAAGCTACAGTCTCCAGACCAACGGCACCCGCCTGGACGAGGCCTGGTGTGCCTTCTTTAAGCGGCATGACTTCCTGATCGGTTTGAGCATGGATGGGCCATCCGCATTGCACAACGCCTACCGGGTGGATAAAGGTGGGCAGGGCAGTTACGAACAGGTCAAACGTGCCTGGGACCTCCTGCAGAAACACCAGGTGGACACAAATATCCTTTGCGCGGTTCACGCGGCCAATGCCGCGCATCCCTTGGAAGTGTATCGCTTTTTTAGGGACGAGTTGGGGGCCCGGTTTATCCAATTCATTCCCATCGTTGAGCCGCTCAGGTCGACTGCCAGCCTGCAGGCGGAAATGGACCGGCCGGTCTCACCCGGCGCCAGGCGGACCCATTCTACCCGCAGAGGCAGCCTGGTCAGCCCGCACTCGGTGGGGTCCCGCCAGTACGGCCTCTTCCTGGTGGAGGTTTTCGACGAATGGCTGCGCCAGGATGTCGGCACGGTCTTTGTGCAGATGTTTGATTCCGCCCTGGCAAGCTGGTGTGGTTTGCCGGCGAGCGTCTGCATCTTCCGGGAGACCTGCGGGCTGTCCTTGGTGCTGGAACATAACGGTGACCTGTATTCGTGTGACCACTTTGTTGATTCGGCGCACCGCCTGGGAAACATCCTGGAGCAGCCCCTGCCCGAACTGGTGCGTTCGTCCCCGCAGGAGGTTTTCGGGCTGGCCAAGCGCGACTCTCTTCCGGCCTACTGCCGGGAGTGTGAAGTGCGCTTTGCCTGCCACGGCGAATGCCCGCGCAACCGTTTCATCAAGACCCCGGGCGATGGCGAAGACGGGCTGAACTACCTGTGCGAGGGCTACCGGCTGTTCTTCCAGCATGTTGACCAGCCCATGCGCCGCATGGCCGCGTTGCTGCGCCAGGGGCGGTCGCCCGCCGAAGTCACTCACACTCCTGACGGAGTGTAGATGATCGAGTTAATGCCATTCGGGTGTAAAATGGGCGTGAAGGATCATTTCAAAGAGGAGTTTTCCCATGGACGACCAGGAGTTGCGTAAGCTGATCGAACAGCTGCATGCTGAGATACAAAATACCCAAAGCGTTGACGAAAAAGGCCAGGAACTGCTCGCTCATCTCGAAGGGGACATCCAAAAGCTGCTAGCCCATAGTGAGGGAGTAGCTACGCCGGTACGCCCATCCACCCTGCGGCGGCTGGAAGAGAGTCTGGATCACTTCGAGGTGACCCACCCGACCCTGACGATCCTGATCTCCAAGGTCCTGGAAGGTTTCAGCAATGTAGGGATTTAGAAAGAAGCCGATAAAAGCTGCGGATGGGTTTTACGCCATCCGCAGCTTTTATTTATTTACATGGAACTAGCTGGAAAAGCGCTTGCGGACTTTCGCGGCCACCTGGGCATCGGTCAGCTTGTCAGCGCTTTCGAGGGGTAGCAGGCGGGCTTTCATCCCCTTGCGTTCAAGCTGCTTGTAGAGCTCGTTCTTGGCCTCGCCGGGTCCAAAGATCAGGATGGAATCGGTCTGGCGCAGGAGGGCGATCACCTGGTCGTAGTAGTTGTTCAAATGTCCTTCAAATTGGCGGTCGCGTATGTCCTCCGTATCCCCGTCTTCGGAGGCCCTTCCACCGGTAAAGCGGAGGCGTTTCTCCATGCCGGAGGAGATCACCTTGGTCTGCTCGCCTGCCTCGGTGATCAGCACGATCACGGCCTTGCGGTGGTCGATCCACAAACCTGCCTGTTTTTCCATGAACGTTTCCTTCCTACCTGGATGAATTGATCCGCTTGAAATCGATGAAACCGCGCTGGACGTCCACGTCGATCAATTGAACGCGCACCTGCCGGCCGACCGCCAGGCCCTCGAACCCGCTGACCAGTTTCCCTTCGACCGGCATCGTCAGCAGCCGGACCCAGGTGCCCTTATCGGACGCGCCGGTGACGATGGCGTCGAACTGCGCACCAATCCTCGATTCGAGCAGGATCGCCGCGGCGGATTTTTCGACCTGGCGCTCGACCTTGTGAACAATATCCTCGGTTTCGGTGCAGTGGGTTGCCAGGAGATCCAATTCATCCTTGGGGTAGGGCACAGCCTGGCCTGCCAGGGCGGCTTTCACCAGGCGCTGGGTGAGAACATCCGGATAGCGACGGTTGGGAGCGGTGGAGTGGGCGTAGTCCTTGACCGCCAGGCCAAAATGGCCCGGTACGGGCCCTTCGGGTGGTTCGGCCACGTATTCACCCGAGCCCAGCAGCTTGATCACGCTCAGGGATAGATCCGGGAAGCGCAGTGGATCTTCGTCTTTTGCCTTGACCAGGAACTCCTCCAGCGCCTTCGAATCCGGATTGGCCGGGAGACCGAACTTGTGCTCTGCGGCGATCTCGACGATGCGGTCCCAATTCTTGGGGACGCGCACCACGCGCCGGAGCGAGGGGAAATTCTTGCTCGAGAGATAGCGCGCCACCACGCCGTTGGCCGCGACCATGAAATCTTCAATGATCTCCTTGGCGCGGTTCTTTTCCTCGATTTCCAGGGAGGTCAGCTGGTCGCCATCGAAGACGGGCTTGGCTTCGATCGTTTCCAGGCTGAGCGCCCCGTGGGTATGGCGAAGATTCTTCATTTTTTGGGCGGTCTGGTCCTGCAGGCGCAGGTTTTCAGCCAGCCCATCCACCGCCGGGATGGCTTCCGGCACCGGCCCGCTACCCTCCAGCCAGGCGGCCACACTGTTGTAGGCCAGCTTGGCGTGATTGACGACGCGCGCCCGGTAGACATCCGAAGCCTGCAGCGCTCCATCTGCATCCAGTACCATCTCAACGACAACCGACAGGCGCTCCTGGGCAAAATTCAGCGAGGTCAGGTCGGTGGAAAGCTTTTCAGGCAACATGGGAAAGATCTCGGCCGCCGTGTAGACCGAGGTGGTATTGGTGCGGGCATGCCCGTCGATGGCGGTGCCTTTTTTCACCAGCGCGTCCACATCCGCCACGGCCACCAGGATCTTCACCTGGCCCCCGGGCAGGGCCTCGGCCACGGTGAGCTGGTCGAGGTCGCGCGAGTCATCGTTATCAATGGAACACCACAGCAGGCTGCGCAGGTCGCGGAAAGGCCCGCCATCCGGCTGCGCCGGGCGTTGAAGCCGGTCAAGCTCGGCCAGGACCGCGCTGGAGAAATCCGGCTGCAGCCCGCGTTCGAGCATGACTCGATGGGCGATGCCCATCAGTATGGAACGGTGGGATTGGGAGTTTGGGTTCATGGGGTGATTATAATCCTCCCGTTAGGGTATAGACGAGAAAGAAGAGAGTAGAGAGCAGGGAACAGGGATTAGGTATTCATAATTCGGTATTCGGTATTCGTTAATCGTTATTCGTAATTCGCAAATAAAAATCCTCAACCTGCAAAAGACCCTGACAATCCAGTGTGAAGAGATGCAAGGTTTTGGGGAGGGGTATTGAACCGCGAAACAAAGGAGGAACAAACCCCCTCCCATGGACCGGTCCCGGCCACAGGCGCGACTCTTCCTGCGCTGCGCTCCAGGATGGTTTCGCAGTAGCGCCACGTGCGGAGGTCCTTTTTGAGCGCCTCGTCGATGGCCGCACAGAGCCACGCCGCCCCATCCGAGCTTTCGGCGCCAAACAGGACCTCGGCGATCATCGGCGTCAGCACCCCGATGTTTTGCTCGTAAACCCGGAAGACATCCGAGCGTTTCCCGGAGAGCGGGCCAGGAGCAGCCCTACCAGAGGCGGTTTCGGGCAGCAAGATTGGCGAAAAGCGCAAATCTGGGCGCGGTTGCCCCTCCCCCTGCAGCCTCTCCTCCAGAGATTGAAATTGAGATTGAGATTGAGATTGAGAGGAGGAGGAGATTGAATTAACCCCATCGATGGGGCATGCATGCCCCATCCCTGCCCCATCCGCCGCCACCTGCGCCGCTCCAGGAACCGTTTTTTCAACTCGCAGTAGGGTGCATGATGAATGTCCGCTTCGATGTTTGTCTGCAAAGTTGAATTGAGGCGTTCCCCGAGTGGGTGTTTGGGCAGGTTGACCAGCCAAACGACCCCGGCTTTTGTGTCGTAGTAATCAATGTCCGATGCGATGTTGACTTCAAAAGCCCTCAGGATGACAGAACGGTCAAGTCCGATTAGGAGGGAGATGATTTTTAGGAGGAATTCGTACAATCGGGTCACGGATGCTCGCGGGTTGGTGAAGAGATGAAACAAACATAGAACATTTATTCTGGTTTGTCAAGGGCGGAAAATCAAAGTTCTACCGTGTCACGTGCAACAGTGTCACGTTCACTTTGCGCCTCTTTCGTTTCCCCATCTCCTGATATTCCTTGTATTCCTTCGTGCCTGCAGAAGTACCGCAGGTACAGGTGTTCTTCGCGGTTAGCTCTCTTACCGCCACGGCCGCCAGCTTGCAGAGCCCTGTTATGTTTTCATTGAGAACCGTTTTTTGGCTGAGCAATCTCCTGGTGATATTCGGGGATTGCTTCGCAAAATGCGCTCGCAATGACATCAAACCAAAGAGCGCCTCTTCATCCTGCCCCTGACCTTGAACGTTTTTAATATTGAATTTTTTATTCGCTTAGAGTATAAGTACTTCCATATCTATTCTCGTATTTGGGTTATTTGGAAAGAGGCATGCCTACACCCGCATCGATCCTGAAAGACACCTTCGGCTACGATAGCTTTCGCCCGCTCCAACGCGAAGTGATCGAGAACGTACTGGCCGGGCGTGATACACTGGCGGTCATGCCCACCGGCGGTGGAAAGTCACTGTGCTACCAGATCCCGGCTCTGCTTTTCGACGGTCTCACGGTGGTCGTCTCACCGCTTATCTCATTAATGAAGGACCAGGTGGAGCAACTGCGCTCTGCGGGCGTCCCGGCTTTGTTCCTGAACAGTTCGCTCCAGCCGGAGGAATACCAGGAGAACATGGCCCAGGTGCGCTCCGGCAATGTGCGCCTGCTCTACGTGGCCCCCGAGACGCTCCTGACCGCGCGCCTGTTCGCCCTCCTTTCCAGTCTGAAAATCAACCTGTTGACCATCGACGAGGCTCACTGCATTTCCGAATGGGGTCACGACTTCCGCCCCGAGTATCGCCAATTGGTTGAGGTCCGCCAGCGTTTCCCGCAGGCTGTGTGCCTGGCACTGACGGCCACAGCCACCCCGCGGGTCCGGGCGGATATCACGGCCAGCCTGGGGTTTTCGCAGTCGAACGAGTTCGTTGCCAGCTTCAACCGGGAGAATCTTTTTATCGAAGTACAGCCAAAGCGCGAGGCCGCCCTGCAGGCCAGGCACTTCCTTGAGCGCTTTAAGGATCAATCCGGCATCATCTACTGTTTTTCGCGCAAACAGGTGGATGAATTAGCCTACCATCTGGAGCAAAGGGGTTACAAGGTCCGCCCGTACCACGCCGGGCTGGAGGATGACGAACGCCGCCGCAACCAGGAGGCTTTCATTCGCGACGACGTCCAGATCATCGTCGCCACGATCGCCTTCGGAATGGGAATCAACAAGCCGGACGTGCGCTTCGTCATGCACTACGACCTGCCCAAGAGCCTGGAGGGCTATTACCAGGAGATCGGCCGCGCCGGACGCGATGGCCTGCCGGCTCACTGCCTGCTTTTGTACAGCTATTCCGATGTAGCCAAGCTCAAATACTTTATAGACCAGAAGGAAGGTACCGAGCGCCAGGTGGCAATGCAGCACCTGGAGGCCGTCGTCCGCTTTGCCGAGGATGAGATCAACTGCCGCCGCAAGCCGCTGCTCAACTACTTTGGCGAGCCCTACGCCATCCAAAACTGCCAGAATTGTGACAACTGCACCGCTGAAGCCGCTGACCAGGACGATATCACCCTGGCGGCGCAGAAGTTCCTCTCGTGCGTCAAGCGCACTGGTGAACGCTTCGGCGCGGCCCACGTCACGGAGGTCCTGCTCGGCTCGAAAGGTGAACGGGTCTTGCGGCTGGGGCACGATCGCCTCTCCACGTATGGTATTGGGGCCGAGTTGAACAAGAGCCAGTGGATGCACCTGGCACGCCAGCTGGTGCAGATGGGTTATCTCATCCAGGAAAGCGAATACCGCACCCTTAGTCTCTCGTCCAAGGCCAGCGCGGCGCTCAAAGACCGCACGCCAATCCTGGGACACCTGCAGGAGGTCGAAGAGCGCGCCTCCAGGAAGGCCAATCAGGCAGAGTTGGCATACAACCATGCCCTTTTTGCCATCCTGCGTGCCAAGCGCAAGGAATTGGCCGATGCAGCCGGTGTACCCCCCTATGTCATCTTCGCCGACCGGACCCTTGTAGAAATGGCAACCTACTTCCCCCAATCGCCCGGGCGCCTGCTGGAAATCTCGGGCGTGGGGCAGGTCAAGGCAGGCCGCTATGGGGAGGCTTTTTTGGAGGTCCTGCGGGACTACTGCGTGAAGCATAACCTGCCCGAGAAAGTCAAAGAGTCGCGCCGCATCAAAGATGACTCTGGCCGGCGCTATATCATGGTAGCCGAGGCCTTCAATTCGGGGGAAAGCCTGGCGGTTTTGATGGAACGCTACAATGTCACGGCAGGCACGATCCTGGATCACCTGGCCCGTTACAGCGCGTCTGGGCACACCCTTCGCCGGGCTGAGGAACTCCTGGCGCTCTCGTCTGCCTCTCCCGACCAGCAAGCGGCCGTTTTTACCGCCTTCGACGAGCTGGGGAGCGCCTTCCTCAGGCCGGTCTTCGACAGGCTCAACGGGACACTGGACTACGACGAATTAAAGATCCTGAGGATATGTTATTTGAGTCAAAAGGGGCCGGCAGAAGAACTTGCTGGAATGTGAGGGGCGGCGGTTTAATGGATAAAACACAGCAGCATTGGTTGGAATGGATTGAACCCTGGTACCTGGTCTATGCGATCATGGGGCTGGTGGTGGCCGGGCTGGTGCCGGTGCTGATCCCGCTGGTGGCGGGCAGGTCCGGAAACGCCGGGCAGGTGGGCCTGGTGGTGGCGGCGGTCAGCCTGGGCGGATTGACCGCGCCGCTGTGGGGTAGCCTGGCGGACCGTTACCGGGCGCATCGCCTCTTGCTGGCCGGGGGCATGCTGGTGGCCTGCCTGGGCCTGGCAGCGTTTGCCTTCACCACGCAAATTCTCGTGTGGATCCTGCTGGCGATGCTGGCTGGGCTTGGAAGCGCCAGCGCCGCCACGGTGGCCAACCTGTTCGTGGTGGAGGCGCACCCGCAGGTCGAATGGGATGAACGCATCGGCTGGCTGCAAACTTTTTACGGCGTTGGCCAGGTGGCCGGGCTGCTGCTGGCGGGCGCCCTGACCCGGATCGATCTACATTTCGGGCTGCTGGCGGCGGCCGGCCTGAGCGCCGCGGCGGCCGTCCTGGGCTGGCTGACCACCAAAACACCCCCGGCGCAGCCCGGGCTGAAAGCGGTCCTGCTCCATCCGGCAAGACACACGGAATCAGCCATCAGTTCGCCCCAGCGGCTTTTCCACGCCCCAAAATGGCCGGGCATGCAGACCCTCGGCAGGACCTTGCGCTCGCCTTACGGGGTTTTCCTGGTCATCTGGCTGATGGCCTTTGCCGGGCCGGCGGCGGTCTTCTCACAGTATCCGCTTTTCATGCAGAAGGTCTTTGGGGTGACACCAGCCACTTCCTCGGTGGTTTTTGCCATCATCGCCGCATTGGGCCTGTCGCTGTATACCCCGGCTGGCAACTGGTCGGATCGCTTCGGTTCGCAGCGCATCCTGAGGCTTTCCCTGGGGCTGCGCCTGGCGGCCTTTGCCGGGATGCTGGGACTGGTCTTCCTGCCCGGCAGTGGAACGGTTGGCTGGCTGGCCCTGCTGGCCTTCGCCTTCGTGGTCTGGGCCTGGTCCCTGATGAGCGTGAGTGGGACTGCCCTGGCGGCGCGGCTTTCGCCAGCCGGAGAAGGGCAGGGGCTGGGGATTTTCAATGCCATGACGGCGGTGGCGAGCATCCTGGGGGCGCTGCTGGGCGGTTGGGCAGCGGGGGCCTGGGGGTATGGTTCAATTGTCGTGCTGGCCCTGGGAGGTGTGACGCTGGGCCTGGGGCTCAGCTTTGTGGTTAACAGGAAGAATTCGTGAGAAAGATTGTGTGCTTTTTTGATTATACTTAATTATGTCATTGCGAGCGCACTTCCCTGCACCGACCGCAGGACGGTGTGCGAAGCAATCCCCCAGTAAACCATGAGATTGCTTCGCCTGCACTTGCAGCACCGTTCGTGCCGCGAGAACCGGCGGCACGCCGGTGCGAGACGGCAGGTGCAAGCGTCGGGAAGAACGCCCTCCTCGCAATGACATATGGGCGAGGGGATTGCTTCGTCGCTGTGCTCCTCGCAATGATATAAAGAGAATAAGGAGAAAAAACCAATATGAAAGCAATCGCGAATATCAGTGGAACGCCCACTTTAGAGCTGGTGGACCGCCCGGAACCCGGTCTTGCAGCCGAGGATGAGGTCAAGTTGAAGGTCCTGCGGGTGGGCATCTGCGGGACCGACCGGGAGGAAGCCGCCGGCGGGCGTTCCAAGCCGCCGGAGGGCCAGACCGAGCTGGTCATCGGCCACGAGATGTTCGGCCAGGTGGTGGAAATCGGAAAATCCGTCAGCCGGGTGGCAGTGGGCGATCTGGCGGTCTTCACCGTGCGGCGTGGCTGCGGAAAATGCCTGCCCTGCCTGATGAACCGCTCGGACATGTGCCAGACCGGCGAGTACGCCGAGCGCGGCATCTGGGGGCTGGACGGCTACCAGACCGAATATGTTATGGACAAAGAACAATACGTGGTACGTGTGCCAGCCGAATTGGAGCCGGTGGGCGTGTTGTGCGAACCGCTCTCGGTGGCCGAAAAAGCCATCGATGAAGCCGTGCGCCTGCAGGTGGCACGCCTGCCGGACGCGCCAGCCAGCCTGAATTGGCTGCATGGGCGTCCCTGCCTGGTGGCCGGCCTGGGTCCGATCGGGCTGCTGGCGGCCATGGCGCTGCGCCTGCGCGACGCGCAGGTCTATGGGCTGGACGTGGTGGATGCGGGCACGGCCCGCCCGGCATGGCTGGAAGCCATTGGCGGGAAGTACATCGATGGGCGCCAGGTTCCGGCTGATAAAGTGGATGATACTCTCGGCAGGATCGACCTGATCTTTGAAGCCACCGGGGTGGCCTCGCTTGAGTTCAACCTGCTGGATGCCCTGGCGCAAAACGGGGTGTATGTGCTCACCGGCATCCCGGGAGGCGACCGGCCGATTGACCTGGATGGTGCGGATTTGATCCGCCAGCTGGTACTGCAGAACCAGGTCATGTTGGGCAGTGTCAATGCCGCCCGGGACCATTTTCAAATGGCGGTGGATGACCTGTCCCAGGCCCACCTGCTGTGGGGCGAGCATGTCACCCAGTTGATCACCAACCACCATCCCTATACTGATTTTGACACTGCCCTGCACCAGCACACCCCTGATGAGATCAAGGCGGTGATCGAGTGGAATTCGTTATAATAGTATCAGGAGAAAGTCCATGGACATTGAATCTCTTGCACCTGGATGGCCGGGGATTGCGCCGCGCTGGACCTCCAGCGCCAAAACGGGAGTTGGGACGGCCCTGAACCAGACCAGCCTGGTCTGGTTTACGCTCAGCCACGGCATTTTCGACGAAATTTATTATCCCAGGATGGACCAGGCCTGTACACGCGACATGGGCCTGATCGTGTGCTCGGGCGAGGCCTTCTTCTCGGAGGAAAAGCGCCATACCGGGCAGCAGATCGAGCCGCTGGCACCGGGCGTGCCGGCCTTCAAGCTGACCAACACCTGCCAGGAGGGCAGATACAGGGTTGAAAAGGAAATACTGGCTGACCCCAGGCAGGACGTGGTGCTGCAGAGCACCCAATTCACAGCCCTGAAGGGAAAGCTGGAGGATTACCGCGTTTATGTGGAGCTGGCACCACACTTGAAGAATGAGGGCGCCAACAATACCGCCTGGATCGGTGATTATAAAGGTGTGCCGATGCTTTTTGCTGAACGGCAGGGCATTGCCCTGGCCCTGGCCTCTTCAGCACCCTGGCTGAACCGTTCTGCCGGGTTCGTCGGGACTTCGGATGGCTGGCAGGACTTGAACTACCACAAGCAGTTGACCCGGACGTATACGCGGGCTGAAAACGGCAATGTGGCTTTGACCGGCGAAGTGGACCTGCGGCAATCGGGTGGGAAATTCCTGCTGGCGCTGGGCTTTGGAGTGAACTCCTTTGAAGCTGGACAGCGTGCCCTGGCCAGCCTGCTGGATGGCTTTGAAAACGCCCGCTCGATCTATATCCACCAGTGGCAAGCCTGGCTGCAAACCCTGCTGCCCCTGGGTTCGGAAAACAAGATCAAAGCCACCCAGGATCTATACAAGGTCAGTGCAGCGGTCCTGCGCACCCACGAATCAAAACGGATTCCAGGCGCCCTGATCGCCAGCCTGTCCATCCCCTGGGGTTTCTCCAAGGGGGATGACGACATGGGCGGTTATCATCTCGCCTGGCCGCGCGACCTGGTGGAATCAGCCGGTGGGTTGCTGGCTGCCGGGGCGCTGGGCGATTCCCACCGTGTCCTGCATTACCTGCAGGTGACCCAGGAAGCGGATGGACACTGGCCTCAAAACATGTGGTTGGACGGCAGCCCTTATTGGAGCGGCATCCAGATGGATGAAACCGCCTTCCCGATCCTGCTGGTGGACCTGGCCAGACGGGAGAGGGCGTTGGAAGCGGATGATCTGACGCGTCTCTGGCCGATGGTCCGGAAAGCGGCCGGTTACCTGGTGAAAAATGGCCCGGTGAGCGCGCAGGACCGCTGGGAGGAGGATCCCGGGTATTCCCCTTTCACCCTGGCAGTCGAAATCTCCGCCCTGCTGGTTGCAGCCGACCTGGCCGATCTAAATGGGGAATTGCAGGCAGGCACCTTCCTGCGGGAAACGGCGGATACGTGGAATTCCAGCATTGAACACTGGACTTACGCTGCCGATACCGACCTGGCTCGCCAGGTGGGCGTGGAGGGATATTATGTGCGCGTCAGTTCTCCAGATGTTGCCGAAGCAGCTTCTCCCTCCAAAGGTTTTGTACCCATCAAGAACCGCCCGCCCGGTGAAAGTGTTGAACAAGCGCAAAGCATCATCAGCCCGGATGCCCTGGCGCTGGTGCGTTTTGGCCTGCGCGCTGCGGAAGACGTGCGCGTGGTCAACACGGTCAAAGTGATCGATGCGCTGCTGAAAACCGATCTGCCGTATGGGCCTGGTTGGCACCGCTACAACGACGATGGCTATGGCGAGCATCCCGACGGGGAACCCTTTGATGGAACCGGCGTGGGGCGAATTTGGCCGCTGCTGACGGGCGAACGCGCCCATTACGAGCTGGCGGCTGGAAGAGTGGAGCAAGCCACGCGGCTGCTTCACGTCCTGGAAGCCAACGCCGGGATGGGGAAGCTGCTGCCTGAGCAGGTCTGGGATACGAAGGATATCCCGGATAAGGGACTTTTCTTCGGCAAACCCTCCGGTTCAGCCATGCCGCTGGTCTGGGCGCACGCGGAATATGTCAAGCTGCTGCGCTCTTTGCGGGATGGGCGGGTTTTTGATATGCCGTCGCAAACCGTCGAGCGCTATATCAAGGCAAAGACCGAATCCGGGCGGGTTACCTGGCGTTTCAATAATAAATGTTCGACCGTACCGGCAGGCAAGGCCCTGCGACTGGAGCTTTTGGCAAATGCAACGGTTCATTGGAGCGTGGATGACTGGGAAACCTTCAGGGATGTAGAAACTCATGCGACCGGCCTGGATGTCTACAGCGTCGATCTGCCGATCGGTTCCTTGCCGGCCGGTACCACCCTGGTGTTCACTTTTCACTGGTCTGACTCGGATACCTGGGAAGGCACGAATTTTTCCGTGAAGATAGTCTAATGGTCGGATAGTCTGATACACTGATAGTCTTATGATGGAGACCCGCATGAAAAAGATCACCCCCTTTTTATGGTTCAATACACAGGCTGAAGAAGCTGCGAACTTTTACGTTTCGCTTTTCAAAAATTCAAAAATCACCGCCATTTCCCATTATGGCGAAGGGGCGCCCATGCAGCAGGGGTTGGTCATGACGGTCAACTTCCAGCTTGATGGGGAGGAGTTCATCGCCCTTAATGGAGGTCCGGAATTTCCTTTCACGCCAGCCGTGTCGTTCTACGTGGACTGCCCAACCCAGGCAGAAGTGGACCGGTTGTGGGCCAGGCTCACCGATGGGGGGGAGGAAGTGCAGTGCGGCTGGCTCAAGGACAAGTACGGCCTGTCATGGCAGATCATTCCCACCGGTTTGAGCGAGCTGTTGAACGGCAAAGATGTAGAAGGATCACGCCGGGCCATGCAGGCCATGCTGAAGATGAAAAAGATCGATCTCGAAACGATGCGCCGGGCCTACGAGCATTGGGACGATGATAAATCTTAATCGAGATCCCATCATCCTTCGCAGGTAAGCTCAAGTTGGCAGCCATTTTGTTAGCGGATGGATGGCCGCTGGATAGGCCATCATTTCACAATGGAGTATCATATTCGAGATCATTAATCCGTGGAGAGGAAAAATATGATCTCGAAGTTCCGTGAACCAGTAAATGGATTGACGCACCTGGGAGGGGCAATTTTGGCTACCATCGGCCTGGTCGTCTTGTTAATCGCCGGCAGGGGAGGGATTGTAAAGAATGTGTCTGTGGTCGTGTATGGTCTTGGCCTCATTGGAATGTTCTCAGCCAGCGCCACCTATCATCTGGCAAAGGTAAAGCCTGCCATTCTGCAGATCTTAAGAAAGATCGATCATTCGAGCATTTTCGTACTGATTGCCGGAACGTATACTCCCTTCTGCCTGATGGCCTTTACCGGTTTTTGGCATTGGGGTCTGCTGGCTATCATCTGGGCGATCGCGCTGGTCGGAATAGCGGTCAAAATTTTCTATATCAAGGCGCCCCGTTGGTTGAATGCGGCGGTATATGTCGTAATGGGTTGGTTATGCGTGCTTGCCATACCGCAGATGTCCGCCTCGCTTCCCCTTGGTGCCCTGGTTTGGTTGATCACAGGCGGGGTTCTGTATACCCTGGGTGCCATCATCTATGCCACACGCATCTTCAATTTCAAACCAAACATCTTTGGCTATCATGAAGTGTGGCATATCTTTGTTCTTTTAGGCGCGGCTGCGCACTTCATCTCCGTGTTGTACCTTTTGTTTTTCTAGTTCAATCATCCATCATCGATTAGCAATTGTCCGTCAATAGTGTAATCCCGCCAGTGGTGCCGTCCACCCGGAAGTGTTGCCCGTCTTTTAATCGTAGTGGTGCCTGGTTAACCCCTCCCACTGCCGGTAGGCCGTTTTCGCGTGCCACGACCGAGCCATGCGTCACCTTGCCACCCACTTCCATTATCAGGCCCGCAGCTGACATGAACAACTGCGTCCAGGCTGGGTCGGTTCCGGGACATACCAGGATCCCGCCGGGCCATGCAAGCCATGCTGAAGGTGAAAAAGATCGATCTCGAAACGATGCGCCGGGCTTACGAGCATGTTTAGCCTGGAGCAGGCTGGGCGTGGGTGAATTTGTCCATCCCGGATCCTGACCGAATTTCGAGGTCCGGCTTGGAGATGATCCAGGAATTGATATAAAAGTGTGCGCCAGAGGGGTACAATAGAAATGGAGGGTTCCATGATCCTGAGAAAAGTGATCGGTGTCCTTTTCATCGCGGCTGCGGTTGCCGGAGCGATTTTCAGCCTGCTTGGTCTGGTCGAGATCTGGCGCTATCGGCCGGTGGTGACCCGAACCGTGACGGACAGCCTGGTTTTGTTTGACCAGACCCTCACCACCACCCGGGACGGCCTGACCATCGTCGGCCAGGTGGTGAAAACCACCACGGAGGATGTGGCTTCGCTGCAGACAACCACGCAAGCCCTGGCCACGGCGATCCATGACACCAGCCCGATGCTTGAGTCAATGATCAACCTGACCGGGCAGACTTTCCCGGAAGTGGTTGGCGCCACGCAAACCTCGCTGGGCTCGGCTCAAAAGAGCGCACTGCTGATTGACAATGTTCTGGCGGCCCTAACCAGCATTCCTTTTTCACCGGTGAAGGCTTATAAACCAGAGGTTCCCTTGCACACGGCGCTGGCCGAGGTCTCAACCAGCCTGGATACCCTGACGCCCTCGCTTGCCATCATTAATACCAGCCTGGAAGATGGCAAGACCAACCTGGGTGCCCTGGAGGCGGAGATAAACAAGATATCTGCAACCACCCAGGGGATCAGCCTGACGCTCGGTGAGGCGCGCACCGTCATCGACCAATATAAGACGATCACCACCAAGCTCAAGGTACGCCTGGAAGCCATCCAGCTTCATGCCCCTGCCTGGGTGACTGCCATCACCTGGATCCTGAGTTTTGTTTTCGTCTGGTTGTTGATTGCCCAGCTGGGGCTCGCCATGCAAGGGTTCAACCTGCTGCGGGGCCAGCGGTCGCAATGACATAACAAACAGTTTATTTGTGGCCCGTTCGCCGTTCGCCCCGCGCAGACCTGGTGGAAGGTTCTTAACCACAGATGAAATGGATAAACACGGGTATCTTGATGAAAAGTCTTACATTCCCCTTATCCCTGGCTGCCTGATCGCCTGATCCCGGATCTCTCCTCCCTACACTCCATCCCTCCCAATTTCATGCTATACTAAAAATGTTCCGCCTGGGATTAATTATGCGTGGCGGAAGGCTGATTTCGTATCTTTCCAGGGTTAAAGGATGATCATGAAGTCCCAGTCAAGCACCAAGTCCCCCGAAAAAACCAAATTAATAGATGAAACCATTCCCAGCCTGGGCGAGCTGGCCTGGGCGGGCAGGCATGCCCAGGTGATCGAGCAAGCCACGCAGGCGCTGGAGACCAGGAAAGATCAAGCCGTCCGAACAAATGAGCCTGCTGGACCTGCGCGCCGAGAGCTACATCGCCCTGGGCAAGCTCGACCTGGCCTTCGGAGATGCCGCTGCCATGCTCAAGCTGGCCAATACAGAGAAGAAACCCGCTTTTAAAGCGCAGGCGCTCAACCAGAAAGCCATGGTTCAAATGCGCCAGGGGGATTTGCCCATCGCCCTGAAAACATCCACCCAGGCTGTGAAACAAGCCCAGGTGGCAAAGGACAAGGCCATTCTCAGAACCAGCCTGTTGTACCTGAGCGAAGCCCAGGTTCGTATTGGGCAAATCCAGGTTTCCATGGAAAATGCTCAAAAAGTGATCCAGCTTTGTCAGGAAATGAACGATCTTTCCGGGGAAGGACGTGCCTGGTGGGTGGTTGGCATGGTCGAAAACAAGCTCGGACATGCCGAGGCGACGCGTCGCGCCGCACAAACCTCCCTTGAGTTGTGCCAGCAAGCCGGTGACCAGTATGGGATTGGCAATGCATTAAATGTATTTACTTTTACCGATATGGATATCGCCGACCGGATCAAGCATCTCCAGCAAGGCAGCCAGGCGCATGAGCTGTCCGGGTATGTGGAACGACAGGTGATGATCCTTGCAAATCTATCGCTGGCTTATTTTGACCTTGGTCTATATCCGCATGCCCGCCGGATCGCTCTATCCACAGCGGATATGAATCGCAAAATGGGGACAAAGGTGGGGCTGGCCTATGCCCTGGGGAACCTGTGCGAGCTTGAAATTCGGCTCGGTTTCTTCGAAGCCGGTCGCAGGTATGGTGAGGAACTTGTAACGCTGATACCAGCTCTGGGCGATCAAAACATGGAGATAAGTGTGCCGGCAGGATGGGGTCTCCTGGATTTGGCAGAGGGGAATCCCAGGGCAGCGATTCGACACTTTAAAGAGTCTGTCAATCTTGCCCATCAGTGGAAATTACCGGATGAATGTGCTTTCCACACGTTACTCGCCTGGGCATATCTGGTAAACGGCAACGCCAGCTCTGCCCTGGAAGCCACCCGTCGAGCTACGGCAATGCATCGTCACCAGGGTTATGCCCAGCCCAGTAGCGTGTCTGCACAGGAGATCTGGTGGCGGCATGCACAGGCTTTGCTCGCCAATAAGCAATACAAGGCGGCCCGTGAAGCGCTGGAACGGGCGTATGATTTTCTCCTGAAGGTGATCGCCAACGTGCGCGACGAAGGCTTACGCCGCAATCTGCTCAATAAGGTGGAGCCCAACCGGGAACTGCTGCAATACTGGGTGAAGGATGGAAAGAAGCGCAAGCTGCCAATGGAACGGCTCTTCGCCTACCTGACGATCGAATCCAGCCTGCGCGAGCCTTTCCAGCGCCTGGCGGATACCGGGCTGCGGCTGAACGCCCTGCACGACCTGGCGGGGATCCAGACCTTCCTGGTGGAAGAGGCCACCGAGCTGAGCGGCGCGGAACGGGTCTTGTTGATCCTGGAAAAGGATGGAAAAAGGCAGGTGGTGGAATCTGCCTTCCCTTACCTGCTGTGGAATGAATTCGACCGGGATGCGCAAAAACTGCTGCATTCGGCTGAGCCCTATCTCAAGCAAGCCCGCCTGACCCGCACTGCCTGCCTGGTGCTGCCCAAAAAGACCGGGCTAAGCCGCATCATCGCACCACTGATCGCCCAGAACCAGGTCACCGGTTTTCTGTACGTGGACATGGACTCGCTCTATGGCATGTTCAACGAGACCGACCGGGACATGCTGGGTATGCTGGCCAACCAGGGTGCGGTGGCGCTGGACAATGCCCAGTGGACGCAGGGGCTGGAACAAAAAGTGGCTGAGCGCACCGAAGCGCTCAATGCGCGCGTGAACGAGCTGGCCATCCTCAACAGCGTCGGTGATGCCATGGCCAAGACCTTGGACGTTCGTACCGTCAGTAATATCGTCGGGAACAAGGTTGCAGAAATTTTCCACGCAGACAACATCAATATTGAGCTGTGGGATAAACAAACCAATCTTATCCATGAAACGTACAACTATGACATCGACCAAGGCGGAAGCATTGATCCCATTGCACCCTTCTCGCTGGGGATTGGGATGACCTCACGAGTCATCCAAACACATCAATCCATTTTGATTGGAACAATAGAAGAAATGATCCGTGCGGGCGGATATATGCCTCCGGAAGAACTGGAAAGGGCCGGGCAGGACTTGAGTAATTTTGTCCAATCGGAAATGGTTGTCCCGGTCATCATGGGCGAGCAGATCATCGGCGCGGTAATCGTCGGGAAGAAGGAAAAGCATGCCTTTGACGAAAATGATCTGCGCCTGCTGCAAACGCTTTCTTCGAATATGGCCGTGGCCATTGAGAATGCGCGGCTCTTCGAAGCCGAGCAGCAGCGCGTCAACGAGCTGGCCATCCTCAACAGCGTGGGCGATGCCATGGCCAAGACGCTGGACGTCAGGACGGTCACCAAGATCGTGGGGGACAAAGTCCGCGAGATCTTCCATTCTGAAGCCGTCTCGATCATGCTTCTGGATGCGCAGACCAGTTTGATTCATACCCTCTATGAGTATGATGCCGGCGAAGGCGGGTATGTTGATTACATCGAGCCTTTCCCACTCGGTAAGGGGCTCACCAGTAAGGTTATTCAAACCCGAGAGCCGCTTCTTCTGGGTACAGCAGAAGAACAAACCGCACACGGTAGTTACATTCCTCCAGAGCTGCTGGAAAAAGGAAGTGGTGTAATTTCAGAATCGTTGATGATGGTGCCGATCGTGGTTGGCATGCAGGTCCTGGGGGTTGCAGGTGTTTATCACTACAAACAAAACGCATTCAGTGAGAATGACCTGCGCCTGCTGCAGACCCTCTCGTCCAACATGGGAGTGGCTATCCAGAATGCCCGGCTCTTCGAAGCCGAGCAGCAGCGCGTGAACGAGCTGGCCATCCTCAACAGCGTGGGCGACGCCATGGCGAAGACGCTGGATGTCCGGACCGTCAGCCGCATCGTCGGCGACAAGATCGCTGATATATTCCATGCAGATGATGTCGATATTGAGTTACTGGATACGCAGACCAATATCATCCACGAAACCTATTGTTTTGATTTAGTCCTGGGAGGGTCGGTGGAACCCGGTGCGCCATTCCCGCTCGGCGTTGGGATGACCTCCCGGGTTGTTCAGACCCGGCAATCCATCCTGGCGGGAACAGCTGAAGAGCAATTCCGTCAGGGCGGGTATATGCCTCCAGCCGATCTGGAGAAATTTGGCCAGGACCCGAGCACATTTGCCCAATCAGAAATGGTCGTGCCGGTCATCATGGGCGAGCAGGTCATCGGTGCGGTGATCGTCGGTAAGATAGAGAAGAATGCCTTCGACGAGAATGACCTGCGCCTGCTGCAAACGCTTTCTTCGAATATGGCCGTGGCCATTGAGAATGCCCGGCTGTTCGAGGCCGAGCAGCAGCGTGTAGCCGAGCTGCAGATCATCAACGAACATCCAGCATGGGCTAGCCTCCAAGCTGGACTTCCAGGCCATCGTCGACCTGGTGGGAGACCGCTTGCGGGCGGAATTTCATACCGGGGACATGATGATCACTTGGTATGAGGAAAAAGCCAACCTGGTGCATTATTTGTATGACTACGAACATGGTCAGCGTCTGTCCATCCTGCCCAGGCCGCCACAAAAGGGAGGATTTTTGAAAGAGAAATTGAAACGCGGCAGTATGTCATCTGGAATACGCTTGCAGAAGGAGATGCAATAGCACCCATACTCCCGGGTACGGATGCCAGCCTGTCGGGCATTTCCGTTCCCATGTTCAGCGGCGAGCATTTGCTGGGGGCGATCCAGTTGGAAAATTATGAACGCGAGCATGCCTTTGGCGAGGCCGAGATCCGCCTGGTGACGACCATCGCTGGCTCGCTGGGGGCGGCCCTGCAAAATGCCTTCCTTTTCGATGAAACCCAGCGCTTGCTTAAGGAAACCGAGCAGCGCAACGCCGAGCTGGCCATCATCAACGAAGTCCAGCATGGGCTGGCGGCCGAGCTGAACTTCCAGGCCATCGTCGACCTGGTGGGTGACAAGCTGCGCCAGGTATTTACCAACGGAGATATCGGCATCCGCTGGTACGATCCGCAGGCGAAGACGCTGCACTTCCTGTACGAATATGAGCATGGCCAGCGCATCTCGCTTGCCTCCAAAAAATTTGAAAAAGACGCTGCCAGGCGCTTTGAAGAGCGGCGCACGCCGCTTGTTTATAACGACGTTGCCTCCATGGAAGCGGCGGGGACCATTCTCCTTCCCGGCACGGACCAGAGCCTGTCGGTGATTATGGTGCCGATCATTGGCTCGGATCGCGTCATCGGCCAGATCGACCTGGAGAACTACGAGCGCGAGAACGCTTACAGCGAATCCGATATCCGCCTGCTGCAGACCGTGGCCGGCAGCATGGGCGTGGCTCTGGAGAATGCCCGCCTGTTCGACGAGACCCAGCGACTGCTTAAGGAGACCGAGCAGCGCAACGCCGAGCTGGCGGTGATCAACAGCATCCAGCAGGGCCTGGCGGCGGAATTGAACTTCCAGGCCATCGTGGACCTGGTGGGCGACAAGCTGCGCCAGGTATTGAACACCGGCGATATTGGCATCCGCTGGTACGATGCCCGGGCTGACATGGTTCACTACCTGTACGAATATGAACACGGAGAGCGCATCTCCATCCCCGCCGCTACGCCGAAATCCAAGACGTGGTTCAAGATGGTCAAGACCCGCCAGCCGGTCGTGCTGAACACCCGGGCGGAGATGGCAGATCAGGGGATGAAAGCCGTCCCAGGTACTGACCAGAGCTTTTCAATGGTCACCGTGCCCATCGTTGCCTCCGACCGGGTGATCGGCTCGATCATTTCGGAGAATTATGAGCACGAGAATTCCTACAGCGAAGCGGATGTACGCCTGCTGCAAACCGTGGCTTCCGGCATGGGCGCGGCGCTGGAGAACGCCCGCCTGTTCGACGAGACCCAGCGGCTGCTGAAGGAGACCGAGCAGCGCAACAGCGAGCTGGCGGTGATCAACAGCATCCAGCAGGGGCTGGCCTCCAAGCTGGACTTCCAGGCCATCGTGGATCTGGTGGGTGACAGGCTGCGTGAGGTCTTCAACACACCAGACTTGTCCATCCATTGGTATGATGAAAAAAACAACCTGGTGCACTATCTCTACAACTACGAACACGGTGTACGGTTGACTCTCCCATCCCGGCCGCCGCAGCCCAAGGGTATCTTTGAACAGATGACCAAAACACGGCAGCCTGCTGTCTGGAATACAGCCGAAGAAGGTGATGCGATCTCGCCGGTACTTCCCGGGACGGATGCCAGTAAAGCAGGCGCCGCCATTCCCATCATCAGCGGGGACCGTGTTCTGGGCAGCGTCATACTGGAAAATTATGAACGCGAGAATGCCTACGGCGAATCCGAACTGCGCCTGCTAACCACGGTGGCCGGGTCGCTGGGGGCAGCCCTGCAGAACGCTTTCCTGTTCGACGAGACGCAGCGCCTTCTGAAAGAGACCGAGCAGCGCAACAACGAACTGCAGATCATCAATCGCGTCGGGCAGGGTCTGGCCAAGCAGCTTGAATTCCAATCCATCATTGACCTGGTCGGCGACGAGGTCGCCCGGGTCTTCCCATCCGTGGGTACTCCTGGGCTGCATACAATCTATATCGCTCTTTACGATGGGAAAACCAACCTGGTCCGCTTCCCATTCTTTAAGAGCGGCATTGGTGGGCGCATCACCATTGAACCTGAGCCGTTGGGGAAGGGACTCACATCCAGGATTATCCAAACCCGCCAGCCGCTTGTTTTGGGTACCTGGGAACAATCTATGGAATATGGGGCGGTTTCCGTGGAGGATGGCGATCAAACTCAGACCCAATCCTGGCTGGGCGTGCCCATCCTGCTGGGTGACCAGGTATCCGGCGTGATCAGCGTCCAGGACGCCGAACCGAATCTCTACAATGAGACCCATGTCCGCCTGATGAGCACACTGGCGGCCAACCTGGGCACGGCCATCGAGAATGCCCGCCTTTTTGATGAGACGCAGCGCCTGCTCAAGGAGACCGAGCAGCGCGTGGCCGAACTGGCGGTCATCAACAGTGTGCAGGCTGCCCTGGCGGCAGAGCTGAACATCCAGGGCATCTACGACACGGTCGGCGATAAGATCCGCGAGATTTTCCATAATGTTGATATGGGCATCCGCATTTATGATCCTATTACCAAGCTGGAGTCCTTCCCGTACACTTATGAAAATGGCCAACGTCTCAAGGTGGAGCCCAGCTCATTGGGCGAAGGAGGCTTCAGCGCGCATGTTTACCGCACACGTGAGACTCTGGTGATCAACGAGAATATGGCACAGGCGGTGGAAAAATACGGCAGTTACACAATGCCTGGCACACTGATGGAAAAATCTTCCATTTTCGTGCCGTTGGTAGTGGGTGACCAGGTACGTGGATTGATTAATTTGGTGGACGTGGAGCGCGAGCACGCCTTCAGCGAAGCGGATGTGCGCCTGCTGCAAACGCTGGCCAACAGCATGAGCGTGGCGCTCGAAAACGCCCGCCTGTTCAACGAGACCCAGCGCCTGCTCAAGGAAACCGAGCAGCGTAACAATGAACTGGCCATCATAAACAGCGTTCAACAGGGTCTGGCTTCAAAGTTGGATTTCCAGTCCATTGTGGACCTGGTGGGTGACAAATTGCGGGAGGTCTTCAGTAATCCGGATTTGACCATCACCTGGTTTGAGGAAAAAACCAATCTGCTCCACTATTTGTATTCCTACGAGCATGGCAAACGGATCAGCATCCCGCCCCTGCCTCCGGGTGTAAATGGCCCCTTCGAAAAAGCCCAGCAGACGCGCCAGCCACTCATCCTCAATTCCCGCGCCGATCTTGAACGTTCCCATATTCATGTATACAAGGGCACCGACCTGGGTAAATCCCTGGCCTGCATCCCTATCATCAGCGGTGATCGTGTCTTGGGGATCATTCAGCTTGAAAATCATGAACGCGAGAATGCTTATGGGGATGTGGAAGTGCGCCTGCTGACCACCATCGCTGGCTCGCTTGGCTCAGCCCTGCAGAATGCCTTCCTCTTTGACGAAACCCAGCGCCTGCTCAAGGAGACCGAGCAGCGCGCCGCCGAGCTGGCCATCATCAACAGCGTCCAGGAAGCCCTGGCCTCCAAGCTGGATATGCAGGCCATCTACGACCTGGTGGGTGCCAGGATCCAAAGCATGTTCAACGCCCAATCGGTGGTCATTCAATCCTACGATCATGAAAAACAGGTTTCGCGGGTGGATTTTGCTTATGAGAATGGTGAGCGCTATGTTGATGAAGAATTGCTGCCATTCAGTGTCATGTCCAGGCACCTGATCGCCACCCGCCAGTCGATGGTGATTAATGAAAACGCCGCGGAAGAATCCAAGAAGTACGGATTAAAGACCATTGAGGGAACACTGGAGGCAAAGTCTTTGATCTTTGTGCCCTTTGGGACGGGTACCCAGGTGAATGGTTCGTTCAGCCTGCAGAATTTCGATCATGAGCACGCCTTCAGCGACTCGGATGTGCGCCTGCTGCAGACCCTGGCCGGCAGCATGGGCATCGCCCTCGAGAATGCCCGCTTGTTTGGCGAGACCCAGCGCTTGTTGAAGGAGACCGAGCAGCGCGCCTCCGAACTTTCGGTGATCAACAGCGTGCAAGCCGCCCTGGCCGCGGAACTGAACATCCAGGGCATTTATGACACGGTCGGTGACAAGATCCGCGAGATCTTCAATAACGCCGACCTGAACATTCGCATCCACGACGCCTCAACCAAACTGATCACCTTCCCATACCTGGTTGAACACGGCAAGCGGATTTCCGTGGAGCCTATGCGCGAGACTGACAAGGGCTTCGCTGCGCATGTTCTACGCACTCGCCAGACCCTGGTGATAAATACCAACATAGCCCAGGAAATGGAGAAATACGGCAGTTTTGCCATTCCTGGCACGGATGTTGATAAATCCGCCGTCTTTGTGCCGCTGATTGTGGGCAGCCAGGCGCGTGGGGTGATCCACCTGCCGAATTACGAACGCGAGAACGCCTTCAACGACTCGGATGTACGTCTGCTGGAGACGCTGGCCAACAGCATGAGTGTTGCCCTCGAGAACGCCCGCCTGTTTGACGAAACGCAGCGCCTGCTCAAGGAGACCGAACAGCGCGCCGCCGAATTGGTCTTCCTGAACGACATCAGCGCGGCCATGTCGAGGACATTCGATATGAACGCACTCACCCGCATCGTTGGGGACAAGGTGCGCGCCATCTTCCGCTCTGACTCGGCCCTGATCATGCTGCTGGACAGGCAGACCAGCCTCATCAATATCCCGTATGAATATGATGCTAATGAGGGCGGTTATATCGATTACGTGGAGCCGTTCCCGCTGGGGACCGGGCTGGCTTCCAAGGTCATCACAACCGGGCAGCCTCTTCTGGCAGGCACTCTTGAAGAAGAGATTGCCAATGGCGCTTATTTCCCACCCGAGATCATCGCCAAGGGGTCGGGCTTTTACAGTCAATCCTGGCTGGGAGTGCCGATCCTGGTAAAGGACCAGGCCATCGGGCTGATCGCTCTGTCGGATGCCCATCCCAACTTTTTCAATGAAGGCCACTTGCGCCTGATGCAAACGCTCTCCTCCAATGTAGGGGTGGCGCTTGAAAATGCACGCCTCTTCAACGAGACTCAGCGCCTGCTGAAGGAGACCGAGCAGCGCAACGCCGAGCTGGCGGTGATCAACAGCGTTCAGGATGGGCTGGCTTCGAAACTGGAAATGCAGGCCATCTACGACCAGGTCGGCGACAAGATCCGGGATATCTTTACCCCGCAGGCGGTCTGGATCGCCTCCTTCGATCGTGAGCAAAGGCAGATGGTGTTCAATTATGAGTTTGAAGCCGGAGAGCATTACCATTCTGCTCCAATCGAGATGCCCAAACGACTGCTTGAATACCTGGATGAAACCCACCACCCCCTGGTCATCAATCAAGATGCAGGCCGACGCGGGGAGGAATATGACCTTATTGTCATTCCTGACTCCCAGCCTGCCAAGTCCTTCATCATCGTGCCATTGATCGTCAGCGGACAGGTGTTTGGAGGCGTCTCCCTGCAGTACCTGGACCGGGAAAATGCCTTCAGCGATTCGGATGTGCGCCTGCTGTCCACCCTGGCGGCGTCGATGAGCGTGGCACTGGAGAACGCCCGCCTGTTCGCCGAAACCAGTCGCCTGCTCATGGAGACCCAGCAGCGCGCCCAAGAGCTGGCCACGGTGAACAAGCTCAGCCAGGCACTCGCTTCGGCCACCGAGCTGAATACGCTGATCGAGCAGACCGGTGAGCAGATGAAGCGGACATTTGCAGCAGATATCGTCTACATTGCATTGTTGGACCCGCAGACCCGCATGATCCATTTTCCGTATACGTACGGCGACGACTACCCTCCCATGCCGCTCGGGGAGGGGTTAACAAGCAAAATCATCCAGACCGGCCAGCCGTTATTGATCAATAAGGATATCCGTGCCCGCCGCAAGCAGTTGGGTGTGAAGCTGACCGGCAAAGAGTCCCAATCCTACCTGGGTGTGCCCATCCTGACCGGCGGGCAGTCCATCGGCGTCATCAGTGTCCAAAGTACCCAGCAGGAGGAGCAGTTTGATGAAGACGATTTGCGCCTGCTGAGTACCATGGCCTCCAACGTGGGTGTGGCGATCGAGAAGGTGCGCCTGCTGGATGAAACCCAGCGCCGGGCGCGTGAGGCCGCGGCCATTGCCGAGGTGGGACGCGAGATTTCCGCCACCCTGGACCTGTCGACCGTCCTGGAACGCATCGCCACGCATGCACTCGACCTGCTGAAAGGTGACACCAGCGCGGTCTACCTGCCGGACGAAAACGGCAGGGATTTCCATGCCATTGCTGCTGTTGGAGCGGTGGCTGGAGAGATCAAGCAGGATACGGTCATCCTTGGTGAAGGGATGATCGGGGATGTCGCCAGGAGTGGCGTTGCCGAACGGATTGCGGATACTTCCAGAGATGTGCGTGCCCGGCAGATCCCCGGCACACCTTACCCGGAAGTGGCCGAACGCTTGATGGCGGCACCCCTGCTGGCAGGCGAGAAGGTGATCGGCATGATGACCATCTGGCGCGAGGGTGGCCAGGAGTTCACCCAACCAGAGTTGGAATTCCTGACCGGCCTCTCCCGGCAGGCGGCCATCGCCATCCAAAATGCCCGCCTGTTTGACGAGGTCAAAAGGCATGAGCAGGATGCCCGGGAAGCAGCGGAAAAATTACGCTTGATCTTTGAGAACGCCTTCGATGGCATAGACATTTACGAGGAATTCCCAAGCCAAAAGAAGCGCCTCCTGGTGGACTGCAACGATCGTTATTGCGAGTTGGCCGGGCGGAGCAAGGAAGAATTACAGTCGGTCGAAAACACAGGTGTCTTTCAAAAAGCCATCGTTAATCCCTGGGACGAAATGGGAGATTCAATCCTGGAACGGAAAGCCTTCTCAGGAGTCTTTTCGTGGATCCGCCCGGATGGCAAAGAGAACACCATCGAGTACAACGCCGCACCGACCAAGGTGGGGGAGCGCTACTTTACAATCGGCCTGGATCGTGACATCACCGAGCGCACGCGCGTGCAAAACGAGTTGCGTGAATCCACTGAAAAGCTGCGCTTGATCTTTGAGAATGCCTTTGATGGCATCAGTATCTACGAGGAGATCCCGGCTGAAAACAAGCGCATCCTGCTGGATTGCAACGAACGCTATTGCGAGATGGCTGGACGCAGCAAGGAAGAATTGCTGGCTTGCCAGGACACCCGCACCCTGCAGCATGACCTCGGTGTTGATGAGGAACGATTCGATTGGGAACCGATCAAAGCCGGGCGGGTATTCTCGGGTGTTTTCTCGTGGGACCGGCCTGACGGCAAGGAGAATATCGTCGAGTACAATGCCGCCCCGACCAGTGTCGGGGAGCGGCTTTTTACCATCGGGTTGGACCGGGACGTCACCGAGCGCAGGCATGCTGAAGAGGAACTGAAAAGGGCTCGCGAGGAGGCTGAACAGGCCAACGCTGCCAAGAGTTCTTTCCTTGCCATGATGAGCCACGAGATCCGCACCCCGATGAACGCCGTCATCGGCATGAGCAGCCTCCTGCTGGATACTCCGCTGAATGCCGAACAACATGAGTTTGCCGAGATCATCCGCAACAGCAGTGACGCTTTGCTCGCCATCATCAATGACATCCTGGATTTCAGCAAGATCGAGGCGGGAAAAATGGAGCTGGAAAGCCAGCCCTTTGACCTGCGTGACGTGGTCGAGAGCGCCCTCGACCTGGTGGCGCCGAGAGCGGTGGAAAAAGGAATTGACATCGCCTATATCCTTGAGGATAACGTCCCGCCAGCCGTCCTGGGGGATGTGACCCGCCTGCGCCAGATCTTGATCAACCTGCTGGGCAATTCGGTCAAGTTCACCGAAAAGGGTGAGGTGGTTGTCTCCGTGTCCTTACAGGATGCTTCGCGATCACGTGTTCCAGTATCAAGTGTTCCCGAAAGCCGTGGCGCAAGAAAACGTGGCACAGGAAAACGTGACACATTAACACTGGAATTCACTGTTCGAGATACCGGCATCGGCATACCGGGCGACCAGATGGGGCGGTTGTTCCAATCCTTCAGCCAGGCCGATTCGTCAACCAGTCGCAAGTATGGCGGCACCGGCCTGGGACTGGCGATCAGCAAACGCTTGACAGTCATGATGGGGGGAGACCTGTGGGCGGAAAGCTCCGGCATCCCGGGCGAGGGATCAAAGTTCCACTTCACCATCCAGACCGAAGCAGTCGAGATGCCAGCCCGGTCCCGGCGTGAGCTGCTTGGCACCCAGCCATCCCTGGATGGGAAGCGTGCCCTGATCGTGGATGACAACGCCACCAACCGGCGCATCCTGTCCTTGCAACTGCAAAAGTGGGGCATGCAGACGCGTGACAGTGCCTCTCCAAATGAATCCTTTGCCTGGATCCAGCGCGGCGATCCCTTTGACATGGCCATCCTGGATATGCACATGCCTGAGTTGGATGGCGTGACATTGGCCAGAAAGATCCGCAAGCTGCGCGATGCCAGGACCCTGCCGCTGGTGCTGTTCAGTTCGCTGGGGCGGCGTGAGCCGAATGCAGAAACCGGTCTCTTTGAAGCCTTCCTCGGCAAACCCATCAAGCCTTCGCACTTGTTCGACACGCTGGCCGGGCTGTTTGCCGTGAGCGCCGTCGAAGAGCCTCAGGCTGCTCCAAAGAAAAGCCTGATGGATCCGGAGATGGCTAAAAACCATCCATTGCGCATCCTGCTGGCGGAGGATATCCTGGTCAATCAAAAGCTGGCGTTGCGCCTGCTGCAGCAAATGGGTTACCGCGCAGATGTTGCCTCCAATGGCATTGAAGCGGTACAATCAGTGGAGCGGCAGCCGTACGACGTGATCCTGATGGACGTGCAGATGCCCGAGATGGATGGATTGGAAGCCTCCAGGCGCATTTGCGCCCGCTGGCCGCGCGGACAGCGCCCGACCATCATCGCCATGACCGCCAACGCCATGCAGGGCGACCGGGAGATGTGCCTGGAAGCCGGCATGGACGACTACGTCAGCAAGCCCATCCGCCCGGATGAGCTTGTCACTGCCCTCATGAATGCAAAACCTCTCCACAAAGGGTGACCATGAACATACAGTCCATCATTGATCTACCCACCTTCGAAGCCCTCAAGGAAGCCATGGGCGCGGATTATATTATGGAAGTGATCCAGGCTTACTTTGATGAAACCCCGCAGCTCCTGTCCGATCTTGGGAAGGCGCTGGAGAAGCAGGATTGCGAGACCTTCCGGCGTTCTGCTCATTCCATCAAATCCACCAGCAACAGCTTTGGCGCCCTGCAGTTCGGGGCACAAGCGAAGGAACTGGAAATGATGGGCCGGGAGGGCAGGCTGGAAGGCGCCGCCAGCAAGGTCGAAACTCTTCAGGCGGACTATCAATTGGTCAAGCAGGCGCTGGAGGAGTTGGGTCATGCCTAGCAGCAGCCCGGGCCGCCTGCTGGTGGTGGATGATAACAAGGTCAACCGCCTGTTACTTGGACGCAGCCTGGAGCAGCAGGGTCATAGCGTTGAAATGGCTGAGAACGGACGCCAGGCGCTGGAGTTTTTGCACAGCAAGCCTTTTGACCTGGTCCTGCTCGACATCGAAATGCCGGAAATGGACGGTTATCAGGTGCTTGAGAAAGCCATCTCCGACCTGAACCTGCGGGATATTCCAATTATTATGACCTCTTCGCTGGAAACAATCGACAGCGTGGTGAAATGTATCGAGATGGGCGCAGAGGATTACCTGGTCAAGCCGGTCAACCCGGTGCTGCTCAAGGCGCGCATTGGCGCCAGCCTGGACAAAAAACGCCTGCGCGACCAGCAGCGCGAACTGATCAGGAAGTTCGCCACATCCGAAGTGGCTACCGACATGGAAACCTCCGGGTTCTCCCTGGGCGGTAAATTCGTCGAAGCCACCGTCATGTTTTCCGATATCCGCTCCTTCACCACCATCGTCGAATCGCAGACTCCGGCGGAGACCATCGAACTGCTCAACACCTACTACACCCTGATGTTCGAAGCCATCAGCGACCAGGGCGGGGTGGTCAACCAGATGGTCGGGGATGGGCTGATGGCTATTTTTGGGGCGCCGTTGGCCCAGACCAACCATTGCGAGCATGCCGTCAAGGCCGCCCTGGATATGATCGATATGATCCAGCTGTTGAACGCCGACCGGCTGGCGCAGGGCAAAACTGAAATTCGCATAGGCATCGGCATTGCTTCCGGGCAGGTGATCGCCGGGTATACCGGCACGATCCGCCGGGCAACCTATACCTGCGTCGGCGATACGGTCAACCTGGCTGCCCGCCTGGAAAGCCATACCAAGGTGGTCGGCAAGCCCATCCTGATCGACGGCACCACCCAGGCTGCCCTGGGCAGCGCGATAAAAACCGAGGCCGAAGGCCCCGTCCAGCTTAAGGGAAAAACCGTGGAAGTGCAGGTTTTCTCCGTGCCCTTGAATCAGAAAGGTTAGCATGCCTGTTCCAAGACCTCTCCAGCATAGCGCTCTTCGCCTCCCTGCCGGTTGAGGAGATTCACCGGCTGGAGGCGCTTCTACGCGTTTCCACCTATCCGGCCGGACAGGTGCTGTTCGAAGAAGGCCATTCGGACGACAAGTTTTATATCCTTTTGGAAGGCCAGGTGGAGGCCATCAAGTCACTCGGCCAGTCAGAAGAACGCTTGTTGGGAGTACGTGGAGCCGGCAACCTGCTTGGGGAAATGAGCTTGTTCAACCGGGATGGAAGTCATACTGCCAGTGTGCGATCCTTGACGCCTTTGCGGTTATTGGAAGTGTCTCACAGCGAAATGGACGCGCTGTTGCATCGCCAACCGCAATTATCTTATGAAATCGTCCGCATGCTCAGCAAGCGGTTGGAAGAATCCGAGAACGCCACCATCCGCGATTTACGAGAAAGGAATCAGCGGCTTGAAGAAGCCTACGTGGAATTGAAAGACGCTCATGAACAGATTGTCGAAAAAGAGCGCCTTGAAAAGGAACTCGAGATCTCCGGCCAGATCCAGCAAAGCATCCTGCCCCGGGATTTACCTGACATTCCGGGATATGAATTGGCCGCCATGATGGTCTCTGCCCGTTCCGTGGGGGGGGATTTCTTCACCTATTTTAAATTGAGCCGGGACCGGCTGGGCCTGGTTGTGGGGGATGTTACCGATAAAGGTGTGCCGGCGGCGCTCTTTATGGCGCTCACCTACAGCCTGATCCGCGCCGAGGCAAAGCGTACGAGCAGCCCGGTCCAGACATTGCGCAAGGTCAACCGCCACTTGCTGGAAATGAACTCCATGGGCATGTTTGTCACCCTGGTATATGGTATTCTGGATTGCGCCAGCGGGGATTTCCATTTTGCGCGCGCCGGGCATCCCTGCCCCTATCTCCTGGATGGGCAGGGCCAGCTCGTGGACATTCCAATCTCTCCTGGTCAGCCGTTGGGGTTGTTCGATGATCTGCCCATCGATGAACAGCACGTTAACCTGCCTCCTGGTGGGACGCTCCTGCTCTACAGTGACGGGGTCAGTGAGACCAAGGATATCCAGGGGGATGATTTTGCACCGGAACACCTTTACCAGAGCATGGCAGCCAACTGTACGCGTTCAGCCCTGGAAATATGCGAACAGTTATGGCAGGATGTGCAGGAGCATGGCCGCGGCCTGCCGCAGCAGGATGATTTCACCACCGTGGTTGTCAAAAGACTTGTGGATGATCAAGCATGAAATCGTCTGTTGATCCGGTAACTGACGCAAGGGTATTCCTGGAAGGTTTGCCGTTGTTTGCCGGGCTGAGCGATGTCTCTCTGAGTCACCTTGGCACGCGCCTGTAAATTTGTGCAGGTTGAAAAAGGACAGTTTATTTTCTTCCAGGCGGACCCGTCTGAGAAGGTCTACCTGGTCCGGTCGGGCCTGGTATCGATCGTGTTGGAAAGCCCGGATGGGCGGGAGATGGTCATCAACGAGATGCGCCCGGGCGATTCGTTCGGCGAAGTGGGAGTGCTGACCGGTCAGCCGCGTTCAACCAGCGCCATCGTCCGCAAGGAAGGTATATTGCTGGAACTGCCTCGGCAGGCATTCCTGGCCGTCCTGTCAGCCGAACCAGCCCTGGCGCGCCGGATGCTCGATATCACCGCCAACCGCCTGCGCAGCAGCAGCGAGCGCGAGAGCGCCCTGGCATTTCTGGATGCCCAGGCGCGCCTGGCACGTCTCCTGCTGCAATTGGAAGATTTGGAAGAGCAAAAAACCGAGAAGGGGTATGTTACAATTTCACAGGAGGAACTGGCGCAGCGGACCGGCCAGACCCGCCAGACGGTGGCGAAAGCCCTGGGCCGCTGGCGTCGGGCTGGCTGGCTCATAACCGGTCGGGGTCACATTATGCTTCTCAACCGGGAGGCTTTGTCAAAACTGGAACAGGAATGGATAATGTGAGGCTCTTATGTCGCCAAGATGACAGACAGACAGGTATGGAAATGATATAGTATGGGCATAACAACCAAGAACATTACCCATTCAAGCAAAGGAGAAGCAAAAATGGACGCCAAACAGGATCAAGCTGTAAAAAGGTTACTCAAGAAACTCTCAGCGTTGCGCGCCACCCTCAATAACGACGAACGCCGGATGCTGGATGAGCTGGTTATCGGTACCCCCGATGAAGTCAAGCTGCAGTCGTTGAAGACCGGGCAGAAACTGGGCCAGAAACTGCAGGACGCCGACGAAGTCAAGCTGCAGTCGATGAAGACCGGGCAGAAACTCGGCCAGAAACTGCAGGACGCCGACGAAGTCAAGCTGCAGTCGATGAAGACCGGGCAGAAACTCGGCCAGAAACTGCAGGACGCCGACGAGGTCAAGCTGCAGTCGATGAAGACCGGGCAGAAACTGGGCCAGAAACTGCAGGACGCCGACGAGGTCAAGCTGCAGTCGATGAAGACCGGGCAGAAACTGGGCCAGAAACTGCAGGACGCCGACGAGGTCAAACTGCAGTCGATGAAGACCGGGCAGAAACTGGGCCAGAAACTGCAGGACGCCGACGAGGTCAAACTGCAGTCGATGAAGACCGGGCAGAAACTGGGCCAGAAACTGCAGGACGCCGACGAGGTCAAACTGCAGTCGATGAAGACCGGGCAGAAACTGGGCCAGAAACTGCAGGACGCCGACGAGGTCAAACTGCAGTCGATGAAGACCGGGCAGAAACTGGGCCAGAAACTGCAGGACGCCGACGAGGTCAAGCTGCAGTCGATGAAGACCGGGCAGAAACTGGGCCAGAAACTGCAGGACGCCGATGAGGTCAAGCTGCAGTCGATGAAGACCGGGCAGAAACTGGGCCAGAAACTGCAGGACGCCGACGAGGTCAAGCTGCAGTCGATGAAGACCGGGCAGAAACTGGGCCAGAAACTGCAGGACGCCGACGAGGTCAAACTGCAGTCGATGAAGACCGGGCAGAAACTGGGCCAGAAACTGCAGGACGCCGACGAGGTCAAGCTGCAGTCGATGAAGACCGGGCAGAAACTGGGCCAGAAGCTGCAGGACGCCGACGAGGTCAAACTGCAGTCGATGAAGACCGGGCAGAAACTGGGCCAGAAGCAGCAGGACGCCGACGAGGTCAAGCTGCAGTCGATGAAAACCGGGCAGAAACTCGGCCAGAAATTGCAGGACGCCGACGAGGTCAAGCTGCAGTCGATGGATGATGAACGGGCCATAGGCAGGGTTGTCTTTGATCCCACCAAGGAAGAATATCAAAAAATCTAGTAACCCCATTTGTTGAACGATCATTAACGTGGAATTTCTGCAATCCTTCCGGTTGCAGAAATTCCACTTTATCCATATCTGCCCGGAGGTGAAGGCTGATGGCCCAGGTGAAAACCACACGTGAAGAGAAATTGTCCAGCCAGCTGCAGCGGCTGATGGCAGCCATCGAAGCCAGCGGGAGGGCGGTCAGCTCCAGGCCAAAAGATGCCCTGCTGCAGTCCATCGTGGACGCCGCCGGGCGCATCTTTGGAGCCGCAGCCGCCTCGATCCTGCTGGTGAATGAAAAGGAAGGGGTGCTGGAATTTAGAGTCTCTTATGGCGCGTCAGACCATGACCTGGTGGGGATGAAATTTCCCATGGATAAGGGTATTGCGGGTTACGTGGTGATGACCGGCCAACCCATCGCCATCTCCAATGTGCGCCAGGATACACGCTTCAACCAGGATTTTGCCAGGAGCACCGGCTATGTGCCCACTTCGATCCTGGCAACCCCGCTGCTGGCGGGGGAGCAGGTCATCGGTGTCATGGAGGTTCTGGATAAGATTGACGCGGTCTCCTTTGGCATGCAAGACATGAGCCTGCTGGGGCTGTTTGCCAACCAGGCCGCCCTGGCCATCCAGCAGTCCCAGCAAATGGATCAGATCCGGGATACGTTGGAACTCGGCCTTAAAAGGTTGGCCTCGGCTGACCCCGCACAACCGTTGACAGAGCTCATGGCTGCCCTTCAGAAGGATATGAAAGATAAACAGGCAGCCTCAGACCTGTTGGTTCTGGCGGAGGCTTTCAATGAGATCAGCGCCCTGGGTGAACCAGAACGCAAGGCCTGCCTGCAGATCTTGAAAACCTTTGCAGAGTACCGGCGTTCCTCCCGCAGGTTTCATGCATGACCGAAGATAACGAAGTACCTGCCTGGTCCGAGCAGTTCGCCGAGCAGGCCATCCGGCAATTGACTACCAGCGGCCCGCTGGCCGGGATCTCGCCGGAATGGGCCTGGGGAGGCAGCACCGGGAAAGGCGTGCGGGTGGCCGTGGTTGACAGCGGGGTGGAATACGATCACCCGGCCCTGGAGGACTGCGTACGCGGGGGCGTCGTGGTGGAATACGATGAAGACGCCGAGAACAACGTGCGCATCGACCCCGAAGAGAACCCCGCCGATTATGCCGGGCATGGCACCGCCTGCGCCGGGATCATCCATTCGCTGGCCCCGCAGGCGGAGATCTACAGCGTGCGCGTGCTGGGGAGGGATGTCCGCGGGCGAGCCATCCAATTCGCCGGCGGGATGGATTGGGCCACGGAGAACGGCATGCAGGTGGTCAATATGAGCCTGTGCACCTCCAAGGAGGAATACTTCGGTCTCTTCCACGACCTGGCCGACCAGGCTTATTTCAAGAATGTGAACCTGGTATCGGCGGCCAACAACCTGCCCATCGTCAGCTATCCATCCATGTATTCCTCAGTCATCTCTGTCGCCGCGCATGCCGGGCATGACCCGTTCACATATTATTACAATCCCTCTCCGCCGGTTGAGTTTGGCGCACCCGGCATCGACGTGGAAGTGGCCTGGAATAACAAGCAGTACTGTGTCAGTACTGGCAACAGCTTTGCAGCACCGCACATCGCCGGGATCGTCACCCTGATCCGCTCCAAGCACCCGGGTCTGACGCCCTTCCAGGTCAAGACCGTCCTGTTGGCCTGTGCAACCAATATGCACCGCGCTTAAAAAGATCAACATCCACCCGTCACGAAATTCCAAAGAAAAGAGGAGACTATGCCGTTTTCTGCGACGCCCTCACGATGGAGCCTGCAAGATCTCTTTCCCGAGCCGGTTGATCCGGCAATCGAGATTGCCCTGAAGAAACTTGAAGCAAGCGTCTCTGAACTGGAAGCCCATCGTCCCGGCATGACGGATGGGATTTCCGAGGAAGCTTTTCTCAAGATCCTTGCCTTGCTCGAATCCATAACCACCCTCATGAACAGGCTGGGAGCCTTCCCTTCCTTGTGGTGCTCGGAAGATACCCAGAATGAAGCCGCCTTGAACCTGCGCGATCGCCTGGATCTCGCCCTGGTCAACCTGGGCAACCGGATCCTGTTCTTTGATATCTGGTTCAAGGACCTGCCCGATCAGGTTGCCGCAAAGCTGATCGCCGTGAGCGGTGATAAGAGCTATATGCTCGAATCCATCCGGCGCTTTAAGCCCTACACATTGAGTGAAGGGGAAGAGAAGCTGCTCAGCCTTAAAGATGTGAATGGGATCGATGCGCTTGTCAATCTTTACGAGATGATCACCAACCATTTCAGTTTTACGCTGGAGGTGAATGGGGAGAAAAAGAGTCTCACCCGCGACCAGTTGAGCAGTTATTTCTATAACGCCTCGCCGGATCTGCGCCGCCTGGCCTACCAGGAGCTGTACCGGGTCTACAGCGAGAACTCCACCGTCCTGGCGCAGATCTACAACCACCGGGTGCGGGATTGGCACGCCGAAGGCATCGAGCTGCGCGGTTATGCCTCCCCCATCGCCGCCCGCAATCTGGGCAACGACCTGCCTGACCAGGTGGTGGATACCCTGCTGGACGTATGCCGCAAAAATGCGGCCGTCTTCCAGGGTTATTTTCGTCTCAAGGCAGGCTGGTTGGGCCTTAAAAAATTGCGTCGTTATGATATTTATGCACCCCTGGTTGCCTCCAACAAGCAGTATAGCTTTGCCCAGGCTGTGGAAATGGTAATGGATAGTTTCCGGGAATTCTCGCCGGAGGTGGCCGGACTGGCTGAACGGGTCCTTGCTGAGAATCACCTTGACTCGCAGACCCGTCCTGGAAAACGCGGCGGCGCTTTCTGCTATGCTGTCCTGCCTGGTCTCACTCCCTGGGTGTTAACAAACTACAATGGCAAGGCGCGTGACGTTGCCGCGCTGGCGCATGAGCTGGGTCATGCCGTCCACGCCATGCTGGCAGCCGGCCACTCGGTGAACACATTCCATGCCTCGCTGCCATTGGCAGAGACTGCCTCGGTATTTGCCGAGATGCAATTAACCCAGAGGCTCCTCCGGAAGGAAAAAGATCCTGCAGTCAGGCGCGACCTGCTGGCATATTCCATTGATGATGCCTATGTGACCGTCCTCCGGCAGGCTTATTTCACCATTTTTGAGCGCGATGCCCATCGCCTGATTGTTGAGGGCAAGTCGTTCGAGAAAATCGCTGACGCCTATATGGCCAACCTGGGCGAACAGTTCGGAGATTCCGTTGAATTGTCCGACGAGTTCAAATGGGAATGGATCAGCGTTCCCCATATTTACAATGATCCTTTTTATACCTATGCTTATAGTTTCGGGCAGCTGCTGGTGCTGGCGTTGTACCAGCAGTATCGCCTCGAAGGCGCTGACTTCATCCCCAGGTATCTCAAGATCCTGGCGCATGGCGGTTCTGCGGCGCCTGCCGCCATCCTGCGGGAAGCCGGGCTGGAGATCGATGCGGCGGCTTTCTGGCAGGGCGGCTTTGATGTGATCGCCGACATGATCAAGGAACTCATTGGTTCAGCCCAAGGAGCGACACAATGACGAAAGCACCTGCTTCAGTACGGAAATTATCCCCTTTTGCGGTCTTCCGCAATGCCAATTTTTCCCGCATGTGGACCGGCCAGCTCGTCTCCACCATCGGCACAGCCCTGACTTCCCTGGCGGCTTCCATCCTTGTCTTCCGCATGACTAATTCTGCCATGAGCGTCGGCTTGATGTTGATGGCCACCGCCGCCCCCAGCCTGCTGGTGGGACTTTTTGCCGGCGTGGTTGTGGACCGCTACGACCGTAAAAAGATCATGATCGCGGCTGACCTGGCGCGCGCCGTGCTGGTATTCCTGATCCCGATTCTCGTCCCGCTCAACATTGCCTGGCTGTATGTGATCGTGATGTTGACCAGCGCCATCGGGCAGTTCTTTGACCCGGCGCAGGAGAGCGTGCTGCCGGAAGTGGCTTCGGAAGAGGAACTGGCGGCTGCCAACTCGCTCATGGCGATCAGCTCGTTTGGGGCCACCGCTATCGGTTTCGCGGCTTCGGGCTTGATCGCCTCCGCTGCCAATATCAACCTGGCATTTTACCTGGATACGGTCACTTTCCTGTTTTCGGCTGCCTGCATTTTCCTGGTACGGATCAAACCTTTGCAGATCGAAGAAGATTCCAGCGTTGCCGTGGTGTTCAAGAATCTGAAGGCCGGCGTAAGCAAGCTTTTTGATACCCCCATCCTGCGCTCCCTGTTCACCGCCCAAATTCCCGCCCTGCTTTCATTTGGACTGTCCAACGCCTTGCTGCTGCCATTCGCCATCCGGGCGCTGCATGCCACCGAATTTGAATACGGTCTGCAGGAAGGCCTGACCTCGATCGGTTTTGTGGTTGGCAGCCTGCTGCTGGCCGGGCTCTTCGACCGCATGCGCGAGGGCGCCTGGATCGCCATCGGTTACATGGGCATGGCGCTGGCAGGCATCGCCTATGCGTTCACGCACTCGATCCCGCTTGCCCTGGTCGTTGTGGCGATCTCCGGTTTCTTTAACGCTCCCTCCGCCATTGGCAGGCGCCTGGCAACCCAGCGCAATACCCCGCGCGAGATGCGCGGGCGTGTCAACAGTGTCTTTTTTGTGACCCGAGATGTGTTGTTCCTGGTCGGCATGGCCGCAGCCGGACTGGCCGATTTCATCGACGTGCGCATCATGTATTTCATCAGCGGTATCCTGCTCCTGGGAGGCGGGTTCCTGGTATTGGTCCTGCCGGGTCTGCGCCAGAACCGGGCCGAGTGGCGCAAAGCGCTCGACCTGCTCAAGGCCGCCCCGGTTACTTCCGCCCTGGGGATGGGACGCTTGGCTGTCCCGGCCGACATGGATGCCCTGGCCGGGCTGCTGCCCAGCTTTGGCTCGCTTTCGGCTAAAGAACTGGAAGACTTCACCCGGGATGCCCGCATCCTGGAAGCGCCGGTAGGTTCAACCATCCTGCGGCATGGCGAGGCGGGCGACCAGGCCTATTTCATCCTGTCCGGGAAGACTGTGGCCGGCATTGCCGATCCGCAGGGCAATTACCGCTCGCTCTCCAGCATGACTGCGGGTGATTTCTTCGGGGAGATCGCCGCCCTGACCGGCGCCGCCCGCACCGCCGACGTGGTGGCCGAAGAGAACACCACCCTGATCCAGGTGCCGGCGCAGGCCATGCGCGGCCTGATGAGCAATCCGGCTTTGAGCGCCCTCTTCTTGGCCAAGATGAGCGAGCGCCTCAACCGCACCAGCCTGAACGAGCTGCCGCGCTTTGCCGGTCCCGACCAGCAGGATGCCCTGGAGCTGCGCAGCGAGCCGGCGGAAGCGTAGCTGGATCTCCTTTTGCTTTTCCGGTATGACTATAAGTGACCGTCACCTCCCTGGTGACGGTCACATGCATTTCACATTTGATCTTCTTTATCCAGCGACTGAAGTCGCTACTACGTTTTAGGCCCGGCTTACCCGGCAGTTGGAAAGGACACGCATACCTGCAGGCCGCTGCCAGGCAGGCTTCGGGCGATAATATGCCCCCCCTGTTCTTCGACCAGCAGCTTGGTGATGGCCAATCCCAGTCCAACTCCGCCGGATTGGCGGGCGCGGCTTTTTTCGCCGCGCCAGAAGCGGTTGAAAATGAACGGCAGGTCGGCTTCCGGGATGCCGGAGCCGTTATCATTGATGGAGATCGTTACTTCATTCCCTTCCCTGGCAACCTCCACCCAAATGTTTCCGCCCTCGGGGATATACCACAGGGCATTCGCCAGCAGGTTGCCGATCACCTGTTCGGTGCGTAGTGGATCGGCGACGATCAAGGCGCTCTCCAGGGAGGTCACCAGACCCAGGTTGATCTTCTTCTCATCCGCCTCGGCCTGGAACATGCTGATCGAACGCCGGGCAATCTCGATCAAATCCAGTTCGTGTTTATCGAAGACCAACTGGTGACTCTCAGCCAGGGTCAGCAGCCGCAGGTCCTCCACCAGCCGTTCGAGCAGGTAGGCCTGTTCCAGGGCCGGACCGACGGATTTCTCGTCTGCCGGATAGACCCCATCCATGATGCCCTCCAGGCGGCCGCGCATCACCGTCAGCGGTGTGCGTAATTCGTGGGCAATGTCCGCCAGCATGTCGCGCCGCTCGCGGTCATTGCGTTCCAGGGAATCCGCCATCTTGTTAAAACTGTGGCTCAAGTCGCGTAAATCGTCCGGCCCTTTTGAGCTGACGCGCGTCTGTAAACGGCCTCCGGCGATCTCTTCGGCCGCGGCAATGACCTCGGCCAGGGGTGTGACCACGCGGCGCGTCAGCAGCAGGCCGATCAACGTGGCAAAGACTGCCAGGATAAGCGATACCAGCAGCAACGGCTGGAGGAAGCGAAATGTAAAGAGCCTCTCCGATGGCTGGGTGTTTTGTCCTACAACAAGTTTTCCGACCACACCCCCGTTTGCCCGAAGGGGAATAACAGTATCTCCAGTGACTGGTTGGTAGGTCAACGAAAGCGCCGGCGTGATCTGTGTACCATGCTCAACAATGATGTGATTATTTGCGTCCAGGAGGATGGAATTCTTCCATTGTGAATTTTCTATATCTAGCGAATTGGCAAAAATGGCATTGACGCCATCCCAACTTCCGCGGGCGATGTAATAGGTTTCAAGGCGGGAGATTGTCGGCAGCCGATAAAGGGGGTTGGTTTGTGAACGGTTGGATAAAACCAGGCCGGTTGCCAGCAAGGTAAAAAGGATGAGGAAGACAACCACGATGCCAAAGGCGCGCAAAAGCAGCAGGAAAAGACGGTTGCGGATGGAGCGTACACTCTCAGAGTGGGTCATGGGTTAACCGGGAGACACCGTCTTCTTCAGGAGGCGAATTTGTATCCCACACCGTGGACGGTGATGATGTACTCACCGGGCTCGAGTTTCCGGCGCAAGTTGCGGATGTGCGAATCGATCGCCCGCTCATAACTTTCGAATGCCACCCCCCGAACGGCATTGAGCAACTGGCCGCGCGTAAAAATGCGTCCGGGCTGGCTCATCATGGTTGCCAGCAGTTCGAACTCGGTCATGGTCAGCACCACGGTCCGGTCCGGCAGGACCACCTGGTAGCGTGACCGGTCCAGGGTCAGGTCGCCGGCCCGGATCACTTCGCTGGAAGGATCCCCGCTGGCACGCCGCAGCACCGTGCGGACGCGCACCACCAACTCGCGCGGGCTGAATGGCTTGGTAATGTAATCATCCGCCCCCAGTTCAAGGCCGATCAACTTATCCGTTTCCTCGATGCGCGCCGTCAGCATGATGATCGGCACATTGCTTTCGTGGCGAAGTGCACGGCACAGGTCAAGCCCATCCATGCCTGGCAGCATCAAGTCAAGCACCACCAGGTCAGGCTTGTGTGAGCGCGCCTTGGTCAGCCCCTCGGGACCGTCCCCGGCGGTGAGGATATCAAAGCCGGCGGCCTGCAGATAGTCGCTGCAAATCTGGACGATCTCGGGTTCATCATCGATGACAAGGATTTTCTTGGCCATTACCGTATTATGGTGCGAATGGATGATTTACGCAAGCAGGATTGGCCTGCCTGAGCTCGCCGCAGGCAGGCCATTTGAATTCACGCACTTGCCGGCGAGGGCGGGACTGTTTCAGCAGGTACTTTTACCTTCCTGGCCGAAATCAACGCCAGAACGATGACGGCCAGAGCCAGAACGACGTGAGCGATGGTCAATCCCAGGTTCAAACCGTTAATGGCCCTTGCAAAACCGAGCAGGACCGTCGGGATGAAACTAAACAGCGACAGGATGAGGTAGATGGCGCCCATCACGATGCCCAAAATCTGTCCCCAGCGCCTGGTGAAGACCATGCCCAAGGCCGCGGCCAGCGAGACCAGCAACGCGATGGTGTAGACGATGATCCCAGTTATGCCGTTTAAGAAGCCCAGGCGCAGCAGGCTGTTCCCGCCTGCAAACTGCCTGTTGGGATTGGTCGAGTTGCCCTGGCCTTGAAATCCGCCGCCCGGGTTGTTAAAGCCCTGGCCTGGCGTGCCGTTTCCCGGATTAACAAAACCGTTCCCACCGCCCGGGTTTGTCTGGCCGTTGAATTGGCGGTTAAATCCGGAACGGCCTGAAATACCAGAGAGGCGCAGGAGTGGAGTGGCCATGAACAGCAAAGCCAGAACAATGAGAATGACCGCTGCTATGGTTAAAGTTTTTGAATTTAGTTTTGACATGAGAACCTCCAGTAAATTTTACTCGTAACGCAATGCTTCCACCGGCTCAAGACGGGCAGCCCGCCGGGCCGGATAGATGCCAAAGAACAAACCAACCACGATCGAGAAGATGGTCGCCAGCAGGACGGCATTCAGGCTGACAGCCGGGGTCAGGGCAGTTCCGCTGGCCGAGGCGATCCGTCCGATGATCAAGGAGATCAGCCATCCAAGCAAAATGCCAATGATTCCACCCAGCAGGCTCAAGAAGGACGACTCTGCCAGGAATTGGGCCAGGATGTCCCGGTTGCGGGCTCCCAATGCTTTGCGCAGGCCGATTTCGCGCGTCCGTTCCACCACCGAAACCAGCATGATATTCATGATGCCGATCCCGCCAACCAGAAGGGAAATGGCCGCGATACCGCCCAAAAAGGCAGTCAAAATACCAGTGATCGAAGTTGCCGTGGTGAGCAGGGATTGCTGGCTCAAGACGCTGAAGTCTTCCTTCCCGACTGCCACATGGTGGCGCAGGCGCATGATATCGGTGATCTGTGCTTCAGCCTCCGTGACGGCCGCAGCGCTGGCCGCCTGGACGTAAATCCCATCCACATTGGAGCCGGGGCGGCTGACAACGCGGTCGCGCGCCGTGGTGATTGGAACGATGGCCTGGTTGTCGGCGCTGCCGAAGGAAGTGCCGCCTGCCGAAGTGAGCACACCGATGATCGTAAAGGTCTGGTTGTTGAGAAGCAATGTCTGCCCGGTCAGGTTGGTTGTCCGGCCAAACAGAGTCGTTGCCAGGTCCACGCCGATGATGGCCACGCGGCTGTGCAGGTTCACCTGCTGGTCATTAAAAAAAGCACCTTCGGTGACCGTCTGATTGCGAATGGAAAAGTAACTGGTGGTCACCCCATAAACTTCGGTGGTGGTTGTCTGCCCACTGGCGGCGGCAGCAATATTGCCTCCCTGAATGACAGGGGCAACTGCCTTGACCGAGGGTGCCTGGATCGGATTCGCCATCGCCTGGCCATCTGCCAGGGTCAATTGCTTGATATTCCGGACTGCATTGAAGCCTCCCTGCTCGAAACGCGCCCGCGATCCCGCCGAAACATACAGCACGTTTGTGCCGATGGCGTTGATCTGCGAGGTGATCGAGTTCTGGGCACCCTGTCCGACTGAAAGCATGGCGATCACTGCCGCCACGCCAATGACGATCCCCAGGATGGTCAGCCCGGTGCGTAATTTGTTGGCGCCCAGGCTGGTAAACGTTTCCCTTAAGACCCGTTGTATTTTCATTGAATGTTCTCCTCGATCAAGCCATCACAGATCCTGATGGTGCGCTGAGTCTGGGCGGCGATCCTTGGATCATGGGTGATGATTAACAAAGTAGTGTTTCGCTCCCGGTTAAAAGAGAGCAGCAGATTCATAATCTCTTGGCCTACATGGGTGTCCAGGTTGCCGGTCGGTTCATCGGCCATCAAGATGGCCGGTTCATTAACTAACGCCCGGGCAATGGCAACGCGCTGCTGTTCCCCGCCGGAAAGTTCAGTTGGGCGGTGTTTCATGCGGCTCTCCAGCCCAACCGCTTTTAGTGCGGCGATGGCGCGCCCCCGGCTATCCTTCGATTGATCCGAATAACTCATGGGCAGCTCAACATTCGCAAGCGCGGATGTGCGCTGCAGCAGGTTGAAGGACTGGAACACAAAACCGATCTTGCGGTTCCGCACCCCGGCTAGCTGGTTGTCATTCAGGCCGGACACCTTTTCACCATCCAGGATGTAATCACCGCCAGTCGGCCTGTCCAGGCAGCCCAGGATGTTCATCAGGGTGGTTTTTCCGGAACCGGATGGACCGGTAATGGCCACAGCCTCCCCGCGTTTGACTTGCAGGGATATCCCGCGCAGTGCCTGCACTTCCACTTCGCCCATGCGGTAGAACTTGGTCAGGGCCTCGGCTTGAATCACAGTATCTTCCATTTCAGCCTCCTGACCTAAGGTGTTGTTGAAGGCGGCCGGTTCCCACCGCCACCGCCACCGGTAATTCCGCCCAAACCTCCAAACCCGCCTATCCTCAACCCGCTGCTGCTGGTGGAGGATGAGCTGGCAAAGCTGAGAATGATGGTATCGCCTTCTTTCAGGGTTTTGCTGGTGATCTGGGTGGTGGTATCCGAGACGGCACCGGTTGTAACGGCCACCGCGGTCGGCGAGCCATTTTGGATCAGGTAGACAAATTGTTGGCCATTGTTATCAGTAGAGATGGCTGTGCTGGGGACCAGCAGGGCACCGCTCACCTGGCTGGTGATAATCGTAACATTGGCAGCCATGCCCGGTTTGATCAGGGCATCGGCATTGGTGATCTGGACTTTGACCGAAAAGGTGGTGCTGTTTTGGCTCACGCTCCCGGCCAGGTCCGTCTGGGTAACCGTGCCTTTATAGGTTTTATTGGGAATGGCGTTAAAAGTAATTGTTGCCGGCTGACCGATCTTGATGCCGTTGATGTCAACCTCTGTGACCTGAACGGCCACCTCCAGGTCGGAAAGGTTGTCGATGCGGAAGACCTGCGAACCTGCCGAGGCAATTGCTCCGGGCACTGCATTCGCCTGGGTGATGGTCCCATCGAAAGGTGCAGTGATCGTGGCTTCATCCAAGTTATCCTTTGCGGTCTGGACGGCCAGTTGGGCCTGCTCGAGCTGAAGCAGGGAAGTCCCAGTGGCATCTGCGGGCACGGTCCCTCCGGTCAGAGCGGCCAGGTAGGCTTTTGCCTGAGCCAACGTGGCATTGGCAAGGTCCAGGTTGGCCTGGGCGGCATCGACATTCCGTTGTGTTGGTTTTTGCGAGTAAGCACTGTAACTATTAAAGGCGGCGTTGTAGGCTTGCTGGGCATTATAGAGAGCTTGGGTAAGCGATGCCTCACCCACGTTATTAATATATTCTCCGACATTTGCATTATCATAGGCCTTCTGAGCCTTATCCAGATTCGCCTTGGCAATGACTACATTGGCATACTGGTCCTGGATCAGGGCATTATTTTGCCAATACTGCAGGTTGTTTACTCCGTATTGAGCATTGATTACAGCTGCCTCAGCATTGGTAACAGCCAGTTTGGCATTCGCCACCGCTTCAGGGGAAGTCAACTGTGCCAGGTTCTCCTGGGCGGTCACGAGGGCGGTCTGCAAGGTAGTCAGGGTATTCGAGTCTTGAACCTGGGTGGCCAGGACGTCCCCGGACTTAGCCTGGCTGCCGACTTCTACGTTTACCTTGCCGATTTGCCCTTTGGTCAACCAAGACAGGCTGGCCGATTGGGGGGACGCCACGGTACCCGAGCCATCCACGCTTGAAGTCAACGTACCCAATTGGACTGTGGTGGTCTGATAAGCGGCTGAGCCGCTACTGCTGGCATTCTGGCTGCGAATGCTGGCGATAAGAAGCACCAGCGCGATCACAACCACTACCGCCGCTCCGGCGATGATCCAACCCTTCTGTTTTTTACTCATTCTGCGATCCCTTCTTCCTTATTCATTTTTGAATAATTAGATACCTCATATTTGTGAAGAAATTGTGGAGAAATAGTAGCAAAGTATGGAGAATCCATTTACCCCAATATGGGCGTATACTCGTTGTGCAACGACAGATTGTTTTCGGCGAGGAGGTAGCAATGATGGTAGAGACCAATCCACCCGGGCAGATCATCACGATCGAACGGCATATCCTTGAAGAACAAAGCTCTTTCCCTGGGGCAACGGGCACCCTGACCAACCTGCTGTATGACATTGCCCTGGCTGGCAAGATCATTGCCAGCAAAACCAACCGTGCCGGCCTGGCTGAGATACTCGGCCGGACCGGGGAGACCAACATCCAGGGTGAGCAGGTCCAGAAACTCGACCAGTTCGCCGATGATACCTTATTCCGCATGAATGACCACACCGGCCGGGTGGCGCTGATGGCATCCGAGGAGCATGCCGATATCCTGCCCATCCCGGAAAAATACCCGGCTGGGAAATATATCTTGCTCTATGACCCGCTGGATGGTTCATCCAATATCGATTACAACATTTGCCTGGGGACGATCTTCTGCATTTATCATAAGATCTCCGCCGGACGCGCCAGCCTGGGCGACTGTCTGCAAAAGGGCCGGCATGTCGTGGCAGCCGGCTATCTGCTTTACGGTACCAGCACCATGCTGGTTTATAGTACCGGCCGCGGCGTGAACGGGTTCACGCTTGACCCGGCGGTGGGGGAATTCCTACTGTCCCATCCAGGCATCCGCATCCCACAACCCCCGCGCTACTACAGCACCAACCAGGGCAACCAGAAGTATTGGAGTAGGGGAGTGCGTGAATATGCAGCCTGGTTGCAGGGACAAAGATCCGGCTCTCCGAACCTCTCAGGCCGCTATGTTGGCTCCCTGGTGGCGGATTTCCACCGCAATCTGTTGGCAGGCGGAGTGTTTTTCTATCCGGCCGATTCCCGGTAGCGCCGATCAGCCGCATGGCAAGCTCCGTCTTCTGTATGAGGCCATCCCGCTGGCTTTCCTGGCTGAACAGGCCGGAGGTCGCGGCTCGGACGGTATTCAGAACATCCTCGACATTTCCCCGCAGAGTTTGCACCAGCGCACCCCCTTCTTTGTTGGGAACCGGGAGCTTGTAGAACAGGCTGAGACCTTCATTCAGAAGAACGGCTGAGCGAAAGATCGAATCGGTAATAAACGGGCAGGAAAATTATGCTGTATGCCTGGTAACGGGTGCGGGTTTTAGTGAAGCCGGTATAATATACTTTTATGGACCAAAAATTGGTGGAATCCTCGTAGTGGAATAGGGCACAGGATATCGTCATCTTTTAACTCCCTGAAGCGATTTTAAAATGTTTGATACCCCTCACCGCCGTTTCAACCCCCTTACCCGTGATTGGGTGCTCGTGTCACCTCAGCGCGCCCGGCGTCCCTGGTTGGGCCAGGTTGAAAAGACTGTCTCCGAGGACCTGCCGCAGTACGACCCGGATTGCTACCTATGCCCGGGGAATAAGCGCGCCGGGGGAGTGCACAATCCGCATTACACGAGTACATTCGTTTTTGATAACGACTTTGCTGCGCTGATGCCGGATGCGCCAGAGTCAAGCAATGACCAGCCCCACCCGCTGCTTGCCGCCCGTCCCGAGCGCGGTTTGTGCCGGGTGGTGTGTTTTTCGCCTCGGCATGACCTTACTCTGCCTGAGCTGGACAACCTCGCGATAGAGAACGTGCTGGCAACCTGGAGGCGCGAGAGCGCCGACCTGGGGGCAAAGAGTTTTATCCGTTACACGCAGGTTTTCGAAAATAAGGGTGCCTTGATGGGTTGTTCGAACCCGCATCCACACAGCCAGATCTGGGCACAGTCAGAATTGCCAAATGAGGTTGCCCGGGAGCTTGACAGCCAATTGGCTTACTTCGGGGAGCACCACCGGCCTTTGCTGATGGATTATCTGGACGAGGAACAACGCCGCCAGGAACGCATTATTTTCCAAAACGGCAGCTTCACTGCCCTGGTGCCGTTCTGGGCGGTCTGGCCTTTTGAGATATTGGTGGTGGCGCACCGACCGGTGGCGCAGCTGACAGGCTTGACATCCTCCGAAGCTCACGATTTGGCGGAAGTGCTCAAACAGGTCACCACGCGCTACGACAATCTGTTCGAAATATCCTTTCCATATTCGATGGGTTTCCACCAGGCACCCAGCGATGGGCTGGAGCATCCCGAATGGGTCCTGCACGCCCATTTCTACCCACCGCTGTTGCGATCGGCCACGATTCGCAAATTCATGGTCGGTTATGAGATGCTGGCCATGCCCCAACGCGATATCACCCCCGAAAGCGCCGCCGGGCGTCTCCAGAGTGTGCCCGCAGTACATTACAAGCTGCGAGGTTCGGCATGAACCCGCTTGAAAGCGCCATCCAGGCTTTTCGCAAGCGCTTTTCAGAAGATCCGCGTTACCTGGCGCGGGCCCCCGGTCGTGTGAATTTGCTGGGGGAACACGTGGATTATAACGATGGTTTTGTGCTGCCAGTGGCCATTGACCGGGCAACCTGCATCGCCTTCTCTCCCGCCTCCTCGGGGCAGACCACGCTCGTGGCAGCGGATTTCTCCGAAGAGGCCAAATTCATGCCGGAGACGCTTCCTGTCAGGTTGCAGCCGGATGGCGCTGCCTTGCCGGAGTGGGCGCTTTATCCGGCCGGGGTGGCCTGGGCGCTTGGCGGGGCGGGATTGTCCACTCCGGGGATCCGGGCAGTGTATTCTTCCGATATCCCGCGTGGGTCGGGCCTAAGTTCCTCTGCTTCCATTGAAATGGCGTTTGGGGTGGCATGGAGCAAAGTTGGCGGTTGGAACCTGCCACCCATGCAGCTGGCTCTGCTGGGTCAAAAGGCGGAAAACCGTTATGTGGGTGTCAACTGTGGCATCATGGATCAATTTGCATCCGCCTGCGGCGAAAAGGGCAGATTGCTGCTTTTGGACTGCCGTTCGCTCGAATATCGCAGCCTGCCGCTGCCTGAGAACACGGCTATCGTTGTCGCCGACACATCGGTGCGTCGAAAATTGACCTCCGGTGGATATAATGACCGCCGGGCTACTTGTGAAGAGGCCGTTCGGCTGCTCTCGCGCGATCTGCCGGGCATACATGCTCTCAGGGATGTCAGTGTGGAGGCGTTCAACCGCTATGGGAATCACTTGCCCGCCCTGGTGGAAAGACGTGCCCGCCACGTGGTGGAAGAAATCGAACGTACCCGCCAGGCCATTCCTTACCTGGAGCAGGGCAGGATTGGTGCATTTGGCCAGTTGATGAACGATTGTCATTCCAGCTTGAAAAATTTATATGAGGTGTCCACGCCTGAATTGGATACGATGGTGCAGATTGCCCAGTCCCTGCCGGGCTGCCTGGGAGCACGCCTAACCGGGGGCGGGTTTGGCGGCTGCACGGTTAACCTGGTTGTGCGCGATCAGGCTGAGAATTTCGCCCGATCCCTGGGTACGGAATATGAAATAAGGACGGGCTTGCACCCCGAAATCTATATTTGCCAGGCCTCACGGGGAGCTAAACTCCTTGAGAGACAATAACAGACCTGAAAGGTTTGGATTATGACGCGAGTTTTTATTTCCTATTCCCGCAAAGATCTTGCTTTCGTTGAGCGGATGGCGGAAGACTTGAAAGCCGCTGGCCTGGAGGCCTGGTATGACCTCTCCGGGCTGGATGGAGGCACGCGCTGGGGCCGGGAGATCCAGAACGCTATCCGGGAAAGCCAGATCTTCGTGGTGGTGTTATCACCGAATTCGATCGACTCGGAATGGGTGGAAAAAGAGTTCATGTACGCCAATAGACTGAAGCGGAAGGTGATTCCCCTGCTGCTCCAGCCCTGCGAAACGCCCATGTGGTTCATCAACCTGCATTTTATTGACGTGCAGGGGGAAAACTATGACCGGCATTTCTGGGTTATCCTGAAGGCGATGGGTGTCACAGCGGACGGGAAGGCGGCGAAAGTGAAACCGTCCTCGGCGGTTCCTGCCGGTAAGGCGGCGGTTGAAATACCTGAGCCGCTTCCAGAGGAGAAGGAGCCGGAGAAAAAGGAAAACCGGCGTACACCCGGGCTCCGCCCGATCTGGATCATAGCCTTTGCCGGTTTGCTGGCGCTCATCGCATTCGCGGTCTGGGGTATGCCGGCGCTGGCAGCCCGGCTGGCGCCTACCCCCACCCCCACCTCCACCAGGACCGCTACGGCCACCAACACGCCCAACCTCCACGCCCACCTCCACGCCCACCCAGACTCAGGTGCCCAGCCCGACATTCACTGCCACGTCCCCAATTGACCCCACGACAGGAACGGTCACCGGATCGGTTGGCTGGGGCTATGACCCGGTTGAAGGTACCGTGGTTACTCTATGCACCAATTGGTCATTTACCTGCTCCGGAACAAAATTTACTGGCATAACAGATTTCAATGGAAAATTCACCATTTCGGGAGTTACACCAGGCGATTACCAGTTGATCACAAAATATCCTGGACAAACCGATGAAACAAGAGATGTGGGGCAGGGTGGCTGGCCAGTTTCAATCAAAGTTTTGGCTGGAAAGGTGGTCAAAGCAAATCCGGTCTACATTTGCAAGAACGATCTGGAGATCTATTTTCCAACCATTAAGGGTCATACGGTGACTTTTGTGTGGAAGGCTTACCCGGGAGCTACATCCTATGATGGATATTTGACTGGACTTGATAGTTGGCATACCACTTCAACGCTGTATACCTTGAACCTGGAGTCTGGCAACTATCAGTTGTTGATTGATGTTAAGACTACGAACCTTAGCTGTGTTCGCGGTTATGTAAATTTCACGGTCCCGTAGGTATGTAGTAGTAAGCATAAAAAAAAGCTGCCCCGGGATCAAGAATCTGGATGCTTCCTGCAACCTGCGAGTTTTCCTGAAACTTGCAGGTTCTGTATTTATATGCAATAGTTCACGGTATCTTTGGTTCTGAATAATAATTCGGTCATCAGTTCGCCGCATTCGAAATCTGCATCATTGTGAGGCAGAAATTTGACAATGGAAGTATAATTTGGTTATCAAATAACCAGATTACAATTTATTAAACGCCTCGAGTCCATAAGGATTTTGGCTGGGATTGGGATATGACTGATTTCACCGGGTTATATTTTGACCGTTATCATCTCCTCGCCTCCTTGGGTGAGGGCGGAATGGCTTCGGTATATAAAGCCTTTGATACACGGTTGGAACGTGATGTGGCGGTGAAGATCATCCGCACGGATATGTTTATCCCTGCGGCGCTGAATCAGGTGTTGAAACGGTTCGAGCGTGAAGCCAAAAGCCTTGCCAAACTATCCCATCCTAATATAGTCAGCATTATAGATTATGGCGAGCATGAGGGTGTTCCTTACCTGGTGATGGAATATCTTCCAGGCGGCACGCTGAAGGATCGCCTGGCCAGCCAGCACCTGACATGGCAGAATTCATTTCACCTGCTGCTGCCGGTTGCACGTGCCCTGCAATTCTCGCACCAACAGGGGATCATTCATCGTGACATAAAGCCCTCCAACATCCTGATCACCCAGTCGGGCGAGCCGATGCTTTCGGATTTTGGTATTGCGAAGATCCTGGAAGGCGAAGAGAGCACAGCCCTGACCGGGACAGGGGTCGGAATAGGCACGCCGGAATACATGGCTCCTGAGCAATGGGTGGGGGAAACCAGTCCGCGCTCGGACTTGTATTCCCTTGGGGTGGTGCTGTATGAAATGGTAACGGGGCGTAAACCGTATACGGCGGATACTCCTGCAGCCATCCTGCTCAAGCAAGCCAATTACCCTCTACCCCGCCCAAGACAGTTCGCGGTGGATTTGCCTGACCGGGTGGAGAAGGTCATTCTCAAAGTCCTGGCCAAGAAGCCAGAGGACCGTTACTCCAGCATGGAGGAATTCAGCACTGCACTGGAAAACCTCCTGAGCGGTCATGCCAAAATAAAATCGTCTGTTCTTCCAGCCGAAAAGCCGAAGGCGGAAGAATTACCACCACCCATCCCTGTTTCCCGGCCGGAGCAAAAGCCGGAGGAAAACCAGCCGACCGTGGTCGCCCGGGTGCCGGCGGAAGAAATCGCCCAGCGTGAGGCATTGGCCAGGCAAAAACTGGCCGATGAGCAGAAAGCGCAGCAGGAAGCCGAAGAACGCCTCCGACGGGAGGCGCAGGAGCGGGAACAGCGTGAGGCACTGGCCAGGCAAAAACTGGCCGATGAGCAGAAAGCGCAGCAGGAAGCCGAAGAACGCCGCCGGCGGGAAGCAGAAATACAGGCGCGCCAGGCTGCACAGGAACAATCCCGGCGGGAAGCGCAGGAGCGGGAAGAGCGTGCCGCCGAACAGCGCGCCGCCGAAATTAACCGGTTGCGGCAGGCCGCCGAGACCACCCTGGTGGGCGGAAATTGGGGCGAGGCCAGGAAACTGATTTCCCAAATGAACAATCTGGGACCGGATGGTCAGTTCCTTGCAGGTGATTTTCGAAAACGTCTTCCCAAAACAAAAATTCCTGTCTGGGTGTGGGCGGTGGGCGGCCTGGTTATTTTGGGGATCATCCTTGGGGTGGTATTTTCACGTGGCGGTCTTCGCGCCAGCCCAACACTTCCTGTTAATACGCCTACCGTGGTTGTACAGGCGACTGACAACCCTGTCTTGATACCAGTACAACCAGATACTCCCATTCTGGTGCCGACCGCACCAGTTCAAACTCTTCCGCCTGCTCCTGCTGCCACTGCCACTGTTTCACTTCAAGCTGCCTTGCGGATAAATGCCAATGTCCGATCCGGCCCGGGTACCGTTTATCCCGTTCTGGCAGTCCTCAATGCCGGTACCCAGGTGCAGGTCCTTGGGCGCAATCGTGCGGGTGATTGGTTGGTCATTGCATTACCCGGAAATAAGCCGGGCTGGATCGCAGTAAGCTCCGTGCAGGTGGGTTTTGATACTTCGATCCTGCCAGAAATCAATCCGCCTCCGGTACCGACGCTTGAGCCCACCGCGACGGCAGGTTCGAATCCGGGCGGACCTGGAGGTCCTCCTTCAACACCTCAACCTCCCACACCACTGCCGCCATAGATCGTTGGTCCGGTATCTGAGTAGTTCCCGGTTCCTTCCAGACAAGTGAAAATCTATTCCGTCCCGGTCCATCTTCATCCGATGGTTGATCGGGACCTTGCGAGTACAGGTAGGAAGAGCAGGTCCTCGAAGGACCTGCTCCTTTCATACCAGGTAACCATAGACTTGACGTGCGGAACCTGTCCGTGGGTTATGGGTAGGACACCCGCAAGGTATAGGCCGTATTCGTGTTGAAATTGCCAGTAGAGGCAATGTAGATGTAATACCATCCGGCCGTGCTAGCAGGGTAATCAATGTGATAAGGCGCATTATATTTATAGACTAAGGGGCTGCTGGAAGTGTTCTGATAGAACAACTGTAACTGGACTCCAGTGCCGGTGTGATTGGTCAGGTCAATGGTGATTTGCCCGCTGGTGCGCAGATAGATGCTGAAGTAATCCTTATCGTCATCGGGGTAACCGGTATAATCCCGCCCGGAGCGCAGAGGACCATTGGCCTGCAGGTAGGTGTCATTGGGCTCCACCTCCATTGGGCCTTCGAAGTAGTGCATGTAATCCTTCAACACCATTGGCATGTAAATCAGGTATGTAGTAGAGGAGCCGGCCCATGAAAACGATCGTTGCCAGGTGTTATCGTTTTCGTTGAACTCGGTAATATTATTGTTTACATCTGCAATGATTTTCAGGGTATGCGATCCAGCTGTCGGAGTCAGGTTTAATATCCAGTCTTCTACATAGGCATATTCGTTCTGATTCAGCCCGCCGGAAGTGGTCCAGCAAGCTATCTGGTTGTTATCAAAATAAAGGCAGTTTACGAAAGTGGTTGTAGTGCCGGCACCAGTATTGATCACCGCCAGGTCAATGTATGTGTTTTGAGTGGTGTACAGCGCTCCGACAGTATATGTGCCCGTTATGGAGGATGGAACAATCGGGTAGTCCCACCCTGCTGGTGCGAAAGGTGTCAGGTTGGGCTGCGCAGGACCAACCCACGTGAACGATCGTTCCCAGGTGTTGTCGCTTTCGTTGGACTCTGCTATTGTATTATTTACATCTGCAACGATTTTAAGGGTATGTGCGCCAGGAATTGGGGTCAGGTTTAGCAGCCAGTCCAGGGAATAACTGTAATAGCCCTGAGGCAGTCCTCCGTTAGCATTCCAGCATTGCACCAAGCTGTTATCATAATACAGGCAATTTGTAAAAGTTGTTGAAATGTCTGCTCCATTATTAATCACTGCCCAGTCAATGTACGTGTTCTGATCGGTATACAGTGTGCTGACCGTATTGGTACCAGTTGTGGCAGATGGGACGATTGGAAAATCCCACCCGCTTGGTGCAAATGGAGTGAGATTGGGCGATGCAGCCTGGCTGTATTTTTGCAGGACGATATTATCCACAAATGGCCCATCATAATTAAGACCGCCGGTGTTATTCACATCACTGCTGAAGACAAAGGCGATCCATACAGATGAAGATCCGGTAATATTACCAAGGGTTGGAACGGCTGTCAGATCAAAATTGACATACAGCCATCCACCCGATTCACCGCTGACGCTAGTCCCATGAAAGTTTGATCCATCCGTCGAAGCATACCAGCCGAAAAAATCGTAATTCGGTTCCGAACTGTTCCAATAGTAGAAGAGCAACTCCGCATCCGAGGAGTTGCTCAAATCAAAAGGGCCGTACATCATCCATGAATTAACATTATTGGGATAATAAAAACTGGAAGGATCCAGACCGTTGGCGCCACCCTTGGCTGGCCAGGCGCTCATCGATCCGCTGTAAGGTTTGTAATCGTCGGCACCCCAGTAATATTCGCCATTGGTGGCGCCATCGCCATCGAAAACATTCCATGACCCGGTGGGAAAGGCCCCTTCAAAGTCCTCGCTCACGATGGTGCTCCATCCGGCTGCCTTTACAGGTGTTCGAACATCCTCTGTCGGAGCAGGTGCTGGATTTACAGGATTGGGCTTTAATTTGTCATCAGGTGTCCCGGGAATGGGTTTTAATCCCCCATTCACGAAAGGCGGCCGGCCAGGGATCACACGATCACTTTTGCGGATTTCAGTGGCAGGAGGCGTGTCGCTTTCAGGATTTCCCGTACTGGCTTGCTTGACCAGTGTTGTCGGGGTCCCTTGTTGAACTGGGAAGGATGGTTGAGCATCTGCCTTTTTGGTCTCAGGGAACGGTCCTTCCTGGGTGGCTTGGTTCGTGAGGGAGGCAATTGACGCTCTGGCCTGGCTGACTCCTGAGGCCGCCAACAACGTGATGGTTACTGCCAGGATCATGATCCTCTTACCTGAGCGGAAAAATGTTCTGGTCATTACTGTCTCCTTCCTCTTGGTCGTTCTTCTCAGTCTTTTGATTGAGATCTAAAATCGGAATTTCCCTTGCCGGCACCCCATTAATTAGTAAAAAATCGATCACGATAAGCGATGTTAGTGTAGCATGTTTATAAGCAAAATTCAATGGTGTGAAAAAAAACATTGTTTTTCAATCCTCCCCGAAAGCCGGATTCCTGTAGAAGGATTTCCCAGGAAAATCAGGCTTATAATATCGCCATCCATTGGTTTACTTCATTTTCAATATCACCTTGTTGAAAAGTGAATATGGTAGAGATTTGGGATGACTGATTTCACCGGACAGGATTTCGACCGTTATCATATCCTCGAATCTTTGGGTGAAGGGGGAATGGCTTCGGTTTATAAAGCCTACGACATTCGCCTGGAACGCGATGTGGCGGTAAAGATCATCCGAACAGACATGTTCATCCCGGCGACCCTGCATCAGGTGTTGAAGCGCTTTGAGCGCGAAGCCAAAAGCCTGGCGAAATTATCCCACCCAAATATTGTTCATATCATAGATTATGGTGAGCATGAAGGTGTGCCTTACCTGGTGATGGAATATCTCCCGGGCGGTACGCTGAAAGATCGTTTGAAAGGCCAGCCCCTGGCGTGGCACGAATCGTTCCGCCTGCTCTTGCCGATAGCGCGTGCCCTGCATTTTGCCCATCAACAGGGGATCGTCCACCGCGATGTAAAGCCCTCCAACATACTCATCACACTTTCAGACGAGCCGATGCTTTCAGATTTTGGGATTGCCAAGATCCTTGAAAGCGAAAAGAGCACCGCCCTGACAGGGACAGGGACTGGAATAGGCACTCCGGAATATATGGCCCCGGAGCAATGGGTTGGGAAAACCAGCCCACAGACAGATATATATTCCCTGGGTGTGGTATTGTATGAAATGTTGACAGGGCGCAAACCCTATGCAGCAGATACACCGGCAGCGATCCTGCTTAAACAAGCCAATGATCCCCTGCCGCGCCCGAGGAAATACGCGCCCGACCTGCCGGATGGGGTGGAGAAGGTCATTCTCAAGGCCATGGCCAAGAATCCGGAACGCCGGTATGGGAGCATGGGGGAATTCTTTCTTGCGATGGATGCTCAGCTGACCGGAACGGCAAAGAAAAAGCAGCCTTCCATTTCCACGGGTTGGGAAAGACCAATAAAAACCCATCAACCCACACCGGAGGCCGCAGATCTTCAACCACCAGCAACCTGGCTTCCAGAGGTACCGCCTACACCGCCGAAACCTGTCGAGATACCGCCTCCGTCACCAGAAGGTGGGCAGGTTAAGCCCGAAAAGATCCAACCGCCCACGCCAGAGGCTGCTGAGGTATCCCCACCGGCCTCAAAGTCCATGGATGTGGAGCTGCCGGAACCAGAGCCTGTGGAGGCGCGCGGAAACACAGAAGATATTCCCACGCTGCTTGTTTCTGCACAGAAAAAGGTTGAACCGCGTGTACCTGTTGCACCGGTCCAGACCAGGGTGGAGGCAATTCCAACTCCCAGGCCGCCGCCCCTTGAATGGTTATTGCGCACAGTTTCCAAGGTCCGGCCGGCATGGATCGCCATTTTGGCCGGATTGCTTGTAGTGGCAGCCTTAACCATCATTCTGGGACATGTCTTGAGGGCAAGTCCAATTTCTTCGAATGTGTCCAGCAATTATGTCTATTTTGCATCGGATGAAAGTGGTCATCCGGAAGTGTATTACTTGACCCCGCAGGGGCTCAAGAAACAGGTGACTTATACACAGACACCTCATGGGAGCTGGTCGCCTGCCCTGGCGGCAAGCGGATATATTTATTTCACATCAGATGAGAGCGGCCGTCCGGAAGTGTATTATCTGACCCAGGAGGGGCTCAAGAAACAGGTGACTTTTACGCAGGCTCCTTATGGCAGCTGGTCGCCTTTCCCGGCAGCCAACGGATATATTTATTTCACATCAGATGAAGGCGGCCGTCCGGAAGTGTATTACCTGACCCCGCAGGGGCTCAAGAAACAGGTGACCTTTACGCAAGCACCTCACGGGAGCTGGTCGCCTTTCCCGGCAGCAAATGGATATATCTATTTCACTTCTGATGAGAGCGGATGGCCGGAAGTGTATTACCTGACCCCGCAGGGGCTCAAGAAACAGGTGACCTATACGCAGGCTCCACATGGCAGTTGGTCGCCTGCCCTGGCAGCGAATGGTTATATCTATTTCACATCGGATGAGAGCGGCCAGCCGGAAGTGTATTACCTGAATCCGCAGGGACTCAAGAAGCAAGTGACCTTTACACAGGCTCTGTTTAAAAGTTGGTCGCCAATGCCTGCAGCTGATGGATATTTGTATTTCACATCGAATGAGAGCGGCCGGCCGGAAGTATATTACCTGAACCCGCAGGGCATCAAGAGACGGGTCATATATACCGAAGCTCCAAATGGAAGCTGGCTGAGAACTTTACAGGATGGATCGGCAGCTACACCAAATTAGGGATAATTGATACAGGATACAGTAAGTAAGTACTTATGGCTGAAGCCTTTTAGTCTCGTTGAGGCTGGCTTGATCTTCTTTACGGTATAATCCTCCCACTGTACCAATCCTCAATCTCAATCAGAAACCTAAAATCCGCCATGTCATCTTCCCTCCAATCCATCATCCTGCAGCTCCAGGAATTCTGGGCCGGGAAAGGCTGCCTGATCTGGCAGCCCTACTACACCCAGGTGGGTGCCGGCACAATGAACCCGGCCACCTTCCTGCGTGTACTGGGTCCCGAACCCTGGCATGTTGCTTACGTGGAACCCTCTGTCCGCCCGGACGATGGGCGCTACGGCGAGAACCCCAACCGCTTCCAACTGCATTACCAGTTCCAGGTGATCCTCAAGCCGGATCCTGGTAACCCGGTGGAACTTTATCTTGAGTCGCTTGAAGCGATCGGCATCGACCCGCGCCAGCACGACATCCGCCTGGTGGAAGATAACTGGGAACAGCCGGCCATTTCAGCCTGGGGTTTGGGCTGGGAGGTCTTGCTGGACGGACAGGAGATCACCCAGTTTACTTACTTCCAACAGGTTGGCGGCCAGAGCCTCGAGCCGGTTTCCGTGGAGATCACCTATGGACTGGACCGCATCCTGATCGCCCTCAACAATGCCGCCGCCATCTGGGATGAACCCTGGAACAAGACTGTCACGTATGGTGAAGTTCGCCGCCAGGAAGAATACGAACACAGCAAGTATTATTTCGAGATCGGTGACGTGAATCGCTTGCGCCAGATGTACGACCTTTACAAGGCCGAGGCCGAAGCCTGTCTGGCGGCGGGCCTGGTCCTTCCGGCGCATGACTATGTGCTGAAATGCTCGCATACCTTCAATGCCCTGGATACCCGCGGGGCGATTGGCGTGACCGAGCGCCAGGTCTTCTACGGACAGATGCGCGAGATGGCCCGCCGGGTGGCCGAGCGGTACCTGGAGCAGAGGAAGGAACTTGAATACCCGCTCTTGAAAGAAAGTCAGAAGTCGAAAGTTGAAAGTCAAGTTATTCGACCTTCGACTTTTGACCTTCGACCTGCCAGCTTCTTACTGGAAATTGGAGTGGAGGAATTGCCCGCCTCCGACTTGGATGCAGCTCTTGCGCAGTTAAAGAAACGCCTGCCCGTGTGGCTGGACGAGCTGCGCCTGGAGCATGGCGCCGTGCATGTAGCCGGGACCCCGCGCCGGTTGGCTGTCATGGTCGAGAGCCTCGCACCGCACCAACCCGACCGTGAGGACCTGGTGAAAGGCCCATCTGCTGAGCGTGCTTTTGGTCCGGACGGTATCCCGACCCAGGCGGGAATCGGTTTTGCCAAAGGCAAGGGACTCATTCCCAAAGACCTGGAGATCCGCGCGGTGGACGGAGGGAATTACGTCTTCGCAGTGGTCAAACAGGCCGGACGTCCGGCCGTTCAGGTGCTCACTGAGTCCCTGCCGGGATTGGTGGCCAGCCTCAAGTTCGATAAATCCATGCGCTGGTTGCCCGGGTCGGACGTTTCGTTTTCGCGCCCCCTGCGCTGGTTTGTGGCATTACTGGGCGAAATGGTCATCCCATTCGAGTATGCCGGTTTGACGGCAGGCCGCGCCACGCGTGGCCTGCGCCCCTACGGCTCGCCGGAAATCGTTATCCCTTCGGCGGATAAGTACTTCGACATCATTAAGCAAAATGGAATTATTCTTGAAGTGGAAGAGCGCAAGAAGCTGATCGCCGAGGGTGTTCGCAGCCTGGCGGCTTCGGTCGGGGGTGAAGCCCTCCTGCCGGACGATCTGCTGGCGGAAGTGGCCAACCTGGTGGAAATGCCAAGGCCCATCCTGGGGAGTTTTGAGAAGGAATTCCTGGCGCTTCCCGAAGATGTGCTCATCTCCGTGATGAAAAAGCACCAGAAATACTTTCCAGTCGAAAGTCAAAAGTCAAAAGTCGAGAGTTCGACCTTCGACCTTAGACCTTCGACATTATTGCCGTTTTTTGTCGTTGTTCGCAACGGCGATGAGCAAGGCATTGATTTAGTCCGCCAGGGGAATGAACACGTGGTGCGCGCCCGCTTCGCCGATGCCGATTTCTTCGTGCATGCAGACTTGAAGCACAAATTGGAGGATTTCCGTCCGCGCCTGGGTACGCTTATCTTCCAGAAGAAGCTCGGTTCGATGCTGGATAAATCCGACCGCATCGAAAAATTGGCCGGCGAATTCATCCCCATGCTTGGCCTGGAGGCGGATGAGGCTGTTTTTGCCCGCCGTGCCGCCCACCTGGCCAAGGCTGACCTGGTGACGAAAATGGTGGTTGAGATGACCTCGCTGCAGGGCATCATGGGGAGCGAGTATGCTCAGCGGGAGGGTGAGGATCCGGCCGTGGTGGCCGCCATTGGCGAGCAGTACCAGCCCATTCCAAAGACCAAACCCGGGCTTGCACTGGCTTTGGCCGATCGCCTGGATTCCCTGACCGGTCTGTTTGCAGCCGGCCTGGCGCCCTCCGGCACGAAGGACCCGTTTGGCCTGCGCCGGGCTGCCATCGGCGTAGTCCAGCCCCTCATGGAACATGCAATTGACTTCGACTTGGCTGAAGCAGTCCGGAAATCTGCCAGCCTTCAACCAGTTGAAGTCACCTCCGAAGTGCAGACACAGGTTCTCGATTTTATTACGGGCCGCCTGTCGGTGCTGCTGAAAGATGCCGGTTACCGCTATGATGTGGTGGATGCCGTCCTGGCCGAACAGGCCGGGCATCCCTCCTCCGCCCACAAGGCGGTCGGTCAGCTCAGCAACTGGGTGGCCCGCCCGGATTGGAACACCATCCTGCCTGCCTATGCCCGCTGTGTGCGCATCATCCGCGCAGCCAAAGAAACGGATCGTGGATCATTGACCCTGGACGATTCTTTATTCACCGATCCGGCTGAGCGTGATCTTTACACTGATCTCCAATCGACCGTTGTCCGTCCTCCATCGTCCATAGACGAATTTCTGACCATAGTCAAGACCCTCATCCCTTCCATCAATGCCTTTTTTGATAAAGTGCTGGTGATGGCGGATGAGCCGGCGCTGCGCCGGAACCGCCTGGCTTTGGTGGGACAAATTGCCAATTTGGCCCACGGCCTTGCCGACCTGAGTAAACTGGAGGGTTTTTAGGATTTCCTGGATCAGGGGCAGAAATATTGCGCAGTTTTTTTCGTGCCTTATTTTTGGATAAGAACTATTCCCCCGACGATCAAGAGCATTCCGATCCACTGTGCCGGTGAAATGGCTTCGTGGAAGAACAGCTTGGAGGCCACGATCTGCACACCGATGATCGCCAGCCCCTGCACCATGGGCTGGGCCACGTGCAGCGGCAGGTATTTGAGCAGGCCGGTCAGGGTTAGCACGGTGATGAACCCGGCCAGGTTGCCAGCCACCTGCCAGCCGACCAACCCTTTCCAATTAGCTGCCAGGGCCGAAAGTTTAAAGCTGGCATTGCCCAGGATGTTGAACACCAGGTTCAAGAGCAGCAATCCAGCGATGATGGGGGTGTGACCTTGCGTGAGAGGAATGGCTGATGGACGAAAGCGCTGGAACATGGCATTCTCCTGGGAAGGATTTTGACTCTATTTTACACAACACCCGGCGATCGGTTAAGTGCTGCTTACGCCTCCTGTCAACCGGGTATAATTCACTCACGTCCCTCTTTTAGCTGTTCTCTGTTTTCTTCTCACTGTTTTCTTCATTACTTATGTCTCAAATCGACGAAATTAAATCCCGCATCGACATTGTTGACCTGATCGGGGAATCTGTCAAACTGCGCCGCACCGGAAAGAATTATTCCGGCCTGTGCCCGTTCCACAACGAGAAAACGCCCTCCTTCATCGTTTCGCCCGACCGGCAGACCTGGCGCTGCTTTGGTCAATGCAACGAGGGCGGGGATATATTTAAATTTGTGATGAAGAAGGAAGGCTGGGATTTCAAGGAAGCCTTGCGCGCATTGGCGGAACGGGCCGGGGTCAAACTTGAAGCGTATAAAGCGGAAAAGCCGGAGGAAAAAGAAGCCCACGAGCGCCTGCGCGGGCTGATGGAGGAAGCGGTTACGTTCTACCGCCATCATCTGTCCACACCGGATGGGAAGTCTGCCCTGGATTACATACACGACCAGCGCCACCTGACCGACGCCACCATCGAGACTTTTGGTTTGGGATACGCGCCCCAGGGCTGGGATTCCGCCCTCAAGCATTTCAACTCCAAGGGTTACTCCGAGCAGGAACTGCTGGATGCCGGGCTCATCATCGTTCATGAAGCCGATCCTGGCACGGGAACACAGGAATACCGGAAAACGTTTGACCGCTTCCGCAACCGCCTGATGATCCCCATTCGCGATGAAAATGGTCGGATATGCGGCTTCGGGGCGCGCATCCTCGACCCGCAGGATTTCCCCAAGTTCATGAATTCCCCCGAGACAGTGCTTTTCAGCAAGAGTCGCCTGCTTTACGGGTTGGATCGGGCCCGTAAACCCATCCGGGCGGCTGACCAGGCAGTCATCGTGGAAGGCTACCTGGATGTGATCGCGGTGCACCAGGCTGGCTTCGAAAATGTCGTTTCACCGATGGGTACAGCCCTGACCGAGGAGCAGTTGCGCCTGCTCAAACGTTTCTCACGCCGCATTGTTCTGGCGCTCGACCCGGATGCAGCCGGGGAAAAAGCTGTCCTGAGCGGACTGGAAGCAGCCCGCCAGAGCCTTGACCACGCCGATGAATTGCGTTTTGATGCGCACGGCCTCCTGCGTCACGAAGCCCGTTTGCAGGCCGATCTGCGTGTGGCTTCCATGCCTGACGATCTCGACCCGGATGAGATCGTTCAGCGTGATCCTCAGCAGTGGAAAAGCTTGATCGAAAATGCCAAACCGGTGATAGAACACGTGATGACCACGTTGGCGATCGGGCGTGATTTGGATGACCCAAAGGTGGTGTCGGAAATTGGCGATAAGGTCTGGCCGCTTATCCAGGATTTAACCAAACCCGAAGAGCGGGAATTCTTTACCCAACGCCTGGCACGTTTTCTAAAAGTGGATGAGCGCGCCTTCATATACAGGCAGACCTCGAGTCCGTTTGCCAGGCGGCCACGGTTGAAGAATGAATCAATTATCACGCCCCCAGAGTCTTCCCGATTGAAAGGGCCTTTACCAGCCAGATCCACCAGAGGGATAGATTATTGCCTGGGTGTTCTTTTGCGCCGGCCGGAACTGTTATTTCAACTTGATCGATTATTGGGAACGGTCAACCTGTATCAACTCACCATAGAAGATTTCGACCACACCGATTACCAGATATTATTTAATCACATCAAGGATTCCATAAACCAGGATGCGGTCCAACCAACCGAGTATATAATGTCCAGGGTTCAGGGCAGTCTCGATGGCTTGGTTAATGAGCTCTTTCATGGTGTTGAGAAATTGGATACCATCCAGTTTCAAAAACATATCCAGGACCGCCAAATTGTGGAAGAGCTATTTCGTATTGTAATCAGTGTCCGGATTGCGAACGAAAAAACGATAGTGGATCAATTACGCTTTATGTTGGAGGATGCCCAACAGGATGGTTTGATTTTTGATGCCAGTTATTCCAAACTGATCAGTGACCATATCCGGTTAAAGGATGCTTTATACCAGGTTGAACGTAAATTGAACAACATTCGCAGCCAAGGGTGATGAATGATCAAAAAAACCAAGTCCATTCCCCGCTACCCCCGACGGCAGGGCGCCTCGGTTACTTCCAAGCCTCAAAAACATGATCCAGAGGAAGCTGACCAGGTGGAGGACCTGTCGAAATCCGTTGATCCTGATCTCGAAGACGAACTCGGCCTTTCCATTGAGCCGGAAGAGAACCAGGTGGCGGTTGAAAATTTGAATGGGCTGGAAGTGGAAGAGCCGCTCGAGTTGGACCGTGCCGAACTGGCTGCTGAAATGTCGGAAGACCCGGTCCGGCTGTATTTGCGCGAGATCGGCCAGGTAAAACTGCTGGATGCCCCGGGGGAGTTTCGCCTGGCGGCAATGCTTGCCGGCCGCCGCATGGTGGTGTTGACAATCCGCCGCCGGCGGATGGGAAGAAAGAGTCATAATTCGGCCACCAAGGTTGTCTACCGCTTCCTGATCAGCGACTTGCTTACAGCCTGGACACGTCTTGGTGAGGATGCCGAACGCCTGGGTCATGCCGTACCCGATGTCGGGTTGTTGGTGGCTGAAGCGCAAAGTCTGCATCGAGGCTGGGAGGGCCTTTCTCCCTCTTATTTACACAAGTACATGGAACATGAACTGTGGGGCATGGACCCAATCTGGGATAGTTTGGTGACCCACGCCTATACCGTCTATGTGATCTTCTACATCCTGCCAGAGTCTTACGCACAGTGGCTTTTGAGTTATATCCAGTCGCATCACGATTTACCTGCGCAGCGCACGCTCTTCCACAACCTGCCGTCCGACGTGGAATTGGCCAGGGAGGTTGAGATCATCCGCAGCCGCGCTGACGAGGCCAATGCTGCCCTTATACGCGCCAACCTGAGACTGGTGGTCAGTGTGGCCAAACGTTACCTGGGGCGCGGCATCTCGCTCCTGGATTTGATCCAGGAGGGCAACCTCGGCCTGATACGGGCTGTCAATAAATTCGATCCGCGCCGCGGCTTTAAATTCAGCACGTATGCCACCTGGTGGATCCGTCAATCCATTAATCGCTCCATTGCCGAACAGGCCCGCACCATCCGCATCCCGGTGCATCTGTTTGAATCGATCACCCACCTGCTGCATGTCCAGCGTACCCTGACCCAGCAGTTGGGGCGTGATCCCACGAACGATGAACTCGCCCTCGAAATTGGCTATCTCTCTCCGGTCGATGTGCAGGCTATTCTGCGGGCGCGCGCCGAAGATGTGCCACCCGACCCGGATCTCCAGCACCGTTGGGAGCAGGCTTCCACCAAGATTGACCACATCTTGCGTTCCGCGGAGGAACCGGTCTCGCTGGATGGTCCAGCGGGCGGAGATGATGATTCCAGCTTCCTGGGTGATTTTATTGAAGACGTGGATGCCCTCGAGCCTTTGGATGCGGCCTCACTGGAGATGCTGCGGGAGCAGGTCCACCATGCCCTGTCGGCCCTCTCCGAGCGGGAGCGCCAGGTATTGGAATTGCGCTTCGGCCTGGTCGATGGCAAGGACCACACTTTGGAAGAGGTCAGCCGTTACTTTAAAGTGACCCGTGAACGCATCCGCCAGATCGAGGCCAAGGCCCTGCGTAAATTGCGTCATCCCACCCGCAGCCGCCTTTTGAGGGATTATCTGGGGTAAGGTAAAAACCTTTACCTTTGGAGGATGTATGGGAAACTATTTGTTGCCTATTGACGATGGCTTACCTGCCAGAGAGTCAGGTGAGTGGGTAAAAGAAAAGCTTTATTACGTTAAGCGATACATTGATGTTTTTGAAACAGCCATGAGAGCTAAGAATTGGCGGCGAAGAATTTTTATTGACTTGTTTTCTGGTCCTGGAAAGTGTGTTATTAGGGACACCAATGAATATATAATTGGCTCTCCTATATTAGCGTTGCAAACTCAATATCCTTTCACTGACTATTATTTCGGCGATCTTGAGCAGGCCAACATGATTCTTTGGTCGGCGTGTTAGCGAATAGTTGATTCTCAAAGATCATATTCACTTACTTGTAGGAGATGCAAATAGTATGGGAAATGATGTGACGGCAGAAATTGCACAATTTGATAAATATATTCCGGGAGTTCTTCCCTGTTTAAATCTGGCTTTTCTCGATCCAGAAGGGCTTGACTTGAGTGGGAAACGATTGAAACAGTGGCACAAACGAATAGACGGATTTAATTATCCATTATTCTCAAAATGGTCTTTCCAGAAATCTAGATAAAAGCCATACGACGCAGAAGACACATCGTGGATTGTTCTTTGGCGACAGGTAATGGCGCAATTCTGCATTATGCTGCTGAGTCAACACGAGAGCATGTCTCCGTCTGCCTTCTGATAACTTCATATCGCCGAAATGGTACCAGCAGTGAGGATATGAGTAATTAAAGACAGTGAAGAAATTTCTTTTGGTCCATTAATTGAAATACGCAAAGGAATCCTCCCTTGTATCGCTTAGTGTTTCCCAGCAAACATCCGTTAGGAAACCAGCCCTGGAATGAAGTGACCAAAAAGGATATTCACGGTCAGGAAAATTATTGTAGACAAAAAAGAACATAAGTGCTATTATCGTTGCAGGACTGTTCTATCGGTAGAATTTCGGAGGAGAAATGGCACATTCTGCAATTGAGTGGACCAATCCACTTGGAACCCTCTTACTGGGTGCACCAAGATCAGCCCTGGCTGCGAGCATTGCTATGCCGAGCGCATGGCGAAGCGTTTGCACGCCATGGGTCAGCCGAACTACACCAATGGTTTTAAACTGGCAATCCACGAGCAAGTATTGGACAAACCACTGGAATGGAAAACTCCGCAGGTGATCTTTGTCAATTCGATGAGTGACCTGTTCCACGAAAAGGTTCCAATCGATTTCATCCAGAAAACATTTGACGTTATGCAGCAAGCAAACTGGCACCAGTTCCAGGTGCTGACCAAGCGTGCAGAGCGCCTGGTAGAGCTCAATCCGCAAATTGATTGGCCGGAAAATGTCTGGATGGGAGTCAGCGTTGAGAATCAAGATTACATCTCCCGCATCGATTGCTTGAGGCGGATAGGAGCCAAAATAAAATTTTTATCATTGGAACCTTTGCTTGGACCAATTCATCAGCTTGACTTGATTGGTATCAATTGGGTGATTGTCGGCGGTGAATCTGGTCCTGGGGCACGACCAGTTTTACAGGAGTGGTTACGGATATACGTGATCTATCTGTCGCTGCTCACGTGTTGGTCTTTTCAAACAATGGGGGGGTACCCGTAAAAAGGAAACTGGCCGCGAATTGGAAGGCCGCATATGGAACGAAATGCCAGTCAAAATCGGTCTCGCAAATGCATAGAGTTCGGAAGGAATGAATTTCCCCGCTTTCTTGAAATGAGAGCGGGGATTTTTTTGTTCGCACCTTTTTTCACAAGGTTGTGTTATATTATAGCGCTTTAGGTTTTCCTGCCGGACCATTATGCATCATGAAAACAACGGCTTGCTCTGATTTTTAAACCACTTATGTTATACTTTCGTCCCGGTAGGACAGCCAAAAACTTGCAAGAGGAGTCGCCATGCTTCTCCAATACGCTGCAATTGCCGCGTTTATAATTGTCACCGCCCTGGTCGGGTTTATTGCCATTGGCTTGGGGGTATTGTTTGGTCCGAAACGATCCACAGATAGAAAAGCCATGCCCTATGAATCGGGCATGAACCCAATCGGCCCCGGCACCCGCCGAATGCCGGTGCGGTTCTACCTTATTGCGGTTCTTTTCATCCTGTTTGATATTGAAACCATCTTCCTTCTGCCCTGGGCAATTGTCTTCCGCCAGCTTGGCCTGTTTGGCCTGGCGGAAATGGCTGTCTTTATCGCCATTTTATTGGTAGGCTATTTTTACGCGTGGAAGAAAGGAGCGCTCGAATGGGAGTAGAGCAAAAACTTGGCAATATGGGTGTGATCACCACCACCCTCGAGCAGACCGTGGCTTGGAGCCGGACGAATGCCATGTGGCCAATGCTCTTCGGGCTGGCTTGCTGTGCCATTGAAATGATGTCCGCCCAGGCCTCTCATTACGATATGTCCCGGTTTGGCATGGAATTGATGCGGCCTTCGCCGCGCCAATCGGATCTGATGATCGTGGCTGGGCGCGTTTCGCGCAAGATGGCGCCCGTGCTGCGCCGCCTGTACGACCAGATGGCTGAACCCAAGTGGGTTATTTCCATGGGTGACTGCGCCTCGTGTGGCGGCATTTTTAATAACTACGCCATTGTTCAGGGTGTGGATGAGGTTGTCCCGGTGGATGTTTACGTGGCGGGCTGCCCACCCCGCCCCGAAGCGCTTATCCACGGGGTGCTGACCCTTTATGAAAAAGTGCGCGGCATCAAGTTCGCCGAAGAGCAAAAATAACCGAGGCGCAGATGAATGAAAACCTGCAACCCATAGTCGACGAGCTGCAAAAAGAGTTTGGGGTGACTGCCGCTGAAACCCACGGGGAAGTCAGCCTGGTTCTCCCGGCGGAGAAGATCGTTGCGGCCTGCCAGCGCATCCAGGGCCTTGGCTTTGAACTACTTTCTGCCCTGACCGCGGTGGATTACTGGCCGGAGCAGCAGCCGCGGTTTCATGTCATTTACGAGCTTAGTTCGGTCTCCAAGAACTTGCGCCTGGAAATGCGTGTCCCGGTGCCGGGGATTAATCCTACCATCCCGACCATCTCTCACCTCTACCGCGGCGCCAACTGGCGAGAACGCGAGCTTTGGGACATGTTTGGCATCAAGGCGGAAGGACATTCTGACCTGCGTCGCATCCTGATGCCGGCTGACTGGGAAGGTCACCCGCTGCGCAAGGATTATCCGCTGGGCTACGAAGAACCGCAATTTACCTTTAACTTTGAAGAGATAAACCGGCGCAAGCCCTATGCAAAAGAATAACGTAGGGGCAGACCTGCGTGTCTGCCCGGGCGAACACATCGATTCGCCCCTACGAGGAATTTATGCCTGATATCCAAGAAGTTACTGTTGACGATCTGAAACACCTGGTCTCTGATCGCGCCATCCAGGGCGAAACCATGTTACTGAACATGGGTCCCCAGCACCCCTCAACGCACGGCGTGCTGCGCCTGCTGCTTGAACTGGATGGCGAGACGGTGGTCAACTGCATTCCCGACATCGGTTTCCTGCATACCGGCGTAGAGAAGGACATGGAAGCCAAAACGTACCAGAAGGCTGAAGTAATGTCCGACCGCCTGGATTATATGAATCCGGTCGGCAACAACCTGGCCTACTCGATGGCAGTGGAGAAATTGGTTGATCTGGATGTTCCGGCGCGCGCCCAGGCCATCCGTGTCATCCTGGCAGAGCTTACCCGTTTTCAATCGCATTTGGTTTGGTTGGGCACGGCCGGCCTGGATCTGGCAGCCATGTCCATGTTCCTGTACTGCTTCCGAGAGCGCGAATATATTCTGGATGTCATGGAGATGTGCTCTGGTCAGCGCATGATGACCACCTACATCCGCCCCGGCGGCCTCTGGCGGGATGTGCCGGTGGAATTTGAGGCGGCTGTCCGGAATATTCTTAAGACGTTCCCTAAAAGGATTGACCAGTACGAGGATCTCCTGGTCCGCAACCCGCTTATGCTCGACCGGACGCTCGGCATTGGAAAATTGACCGGTGAAGAATGCCTGAACTTTGGCGTGACCGGCCCGATGTTGCGCGCCAGCGGAGTCAAGTGGGACTTGCGTAAAGCGCGGCCTTATTCCGGCTATGAGCAGTATGATTTTGAGATCCCGACCCGCATCGAAGGAGATGTGTACGCTCGTTTCCTGGTCCGTTTCGAAGAGATGCGCCAGTCGCTTAAGATCGTCAGGCAGGCGCTGGATAAGCTCCCGATGGGTCCCGTTCGCTCGAATAACAACAAATTCGTCCCGCCGCCGCGTTCGGAGATCGGCACCAGCATGGAAGCGCTCATCCATCACTTCAAATTGTGGACGGAAGGATTCAACGCTCCCAAGGGCTCGGTCTACTCGGCCGTTGAATCACCGCGTGGCGAACTGGGAGTTTATTTGGAATCAGATGGTGGTCCGAAACCGTACCGCATTCACTGGCGTACTCCATCATTTGACAACCTGCAATCCATCCCTTTGATGGCAAAGGGTGTACTGGTAGCGGATCTGGTTGCCATCATTGGCAGCATCGATATTGTTCTCGGAGATGTGGATCGATAAATGTGTGACGCGACCCTGGATCACATGTCAAGTGTGAGGATGTATGCTTGCTGACAAATACCCTGATGATGTGAAAATGATACTGGCGAAATACCCACCGGAGCAAAAACGCTCGGCGGTCATGCCGCTGCTTTACCTGGCGCAGCGCCAGGACGGATATATAACCAAAAGCGCGCTGGAAGACATCGCCAAAATGCTGGATATTACCACCACCGATGTGGCCGAAATCGTCGGCTTTTATACGCTCTACCATGACAAGCCGACCGGCAAGTACCGCATGCAGGTCTGCACCGACCTTCCTTGTGCCTTGCGCGGCGCAGATCAGTTCCTGGAAAAGTTATGCGGCAACCTGGGCATCCAGGTGGGTGAAACCACGCCTGACGGCCTGGTGACAATCGAAGCTGTCATGTGCCTGGCTGGTTGTGATCGGGCGCCGATGTTCCAGTTGCAGAGTGCCGACGGCATTGCATACCACGAGAATATGACCGTGGATAAGACCATGGAGCTTATTGAGACCCTGAAGAAAAGTGGTGGGGAGGTGAAAGCATGACCAACCTGCTTCTACGCCACCACGAAATCCCTGATATCGACCAATTGGATGTTTACCAAAAGAACGGAGGATTCGAAGCTTTCAAGAAGGCAGTCACCAGCATGAAGCCGCAGGAAGTCACCGATGTGGTCAAGGCTTCGGGTTTGCGCGGCCGCGGCGGTGCGGGCTTCCCAACTGGTGTCAAGTGGTCATTCATCCCTGCGACCATCTGGCCCCATTACGTGGTTTCAAATGCGGACGAGTCTGAACCCGGCACCTTTAAGGATCGCGAGATCATGGAAAGCAATCCCCTGCAATTCCTGGAAGGGGTGGCGATTGCCTCCTATGCTGTCGGTGCCAACGTCTCCTACGTTTACCTGCGCGGGGAGTTTTGGCAGGTGGCGGCCATCCTGGATGAAAAGATCGCCGAACTGGAAAAAGCCGGTTGGTTGGGGCAGAAACTGTTCGGCACGGATTACAGCCTGCACATTTACACCCACGTGGGAGCAGGCGCCTATATCTGTGGAGAAGAGACTGCCCTGCTTGAATCCATCGAAGGCAAACTCGGCCAGCCGCGCATCCGCCCACCCTTTCCGGCGGTTTATGGTTTATACGGCAAGCCGACCGTGATCAATAATGTCGAAACGCTCACCAACCTCCCGCTTATCCTGGAAAAAGGCGCCGACTGGTACAAATCCCTGGGTACGGCCGATAGCGCCGGGGTCAAGATCTTCTCGCTCTCCGGGCATGTTAAAAAGCCCGGTAACTATGAACTGCCCTTTGGTACCACCTTCCGTGAGCTGATTTATACACATGGAGGCGGCGTAACGGATGATCGACCAATCAAAACCATCCTGTCAGCAGGCGCTTCTTCGTCCTTGATTGTGGCAGACGACAAAGCCCTTGACACACCCATGGACTACGCCTCCGTGCGAGGACTGGGTGCGGACCTCGGTTCTGCCTCTGTCATCGTTATCAACGATACGGTCAGCTTGGAGTGGGTCATCAACAAGACCATTCATTTTTTCAAGCATGAATCCTGCGGCAAGTGTACCCCGTGCCGGGAAGGCACCTTTTGGATGCAGCACCTGATCGAGCGGATCAGTCAAGGGGAAGAAGTCGAGGCCAATGTTCAATTGCTCCATGCGGTGGCTAAACAAATGCAGAACAAATGTCTCTGCCCTCTGGGTGAGTTCTCCACCATGGCAGTGACCACTGCTATTGAGCGCTTCCCGGCCGATTTCGTGTCCTCCACCGATGGAGGCCAGCATGCCTAAGATGATCTCTCTGACAATTGATGGACAACCGGCCACCGTTCCAGAAGGAACCCTGATCGTGAATGCCGCCAAGCAAATTGGCATCGCCATCCCGGTCTTCTGCTACCATCCCAAGATGGAGCCAGTTGGCATGTGCCGCCAGTGCATGGTCGAGGTGGGTCGTCCGATGATCGATCGGGCCAGCGGCCAACCGGTCATTGAAAATGGTCAGCCCAAGATCCAATTCGGGGCAAAATTGGAAACTGCCTGTACCACGCCGGTATCTGCGGGCATGGTAGTGTTGAGCCAGTCCGAGAAAGCCAGGGATTCGCAGAAGGGCATCCTTGAATTCCTGCTTACCTCGCACCCGTTGGACTGCCCGGTCTGCGACAAGGGCGGCGAATGCCCGCTGCAGAACCTGACCATGAGGCATGCTTCACCGCAAAGTCGCTATCTCTATGATGAAAAAAGTCATGCCGCCAAGCACTTCCCGCTGGGCGACCTGATCTGGTTGGATCGCGAGCGCTGCATCCAATGCGCCCGCTGCATCCGCTTCCAGGATGAGATTGCCGGGGAGGCGGTGCTGGGCTTTTACCAGCGCGGCCGTGATATGCAAATCTTTACCAATTCTGAGCCGGGCTTTGATTCGATCTTCTCCGGCAATACCACTGATATCTGCCCGGTTGGGGCATTGACCACGGCGGACTTCCGCTTTGGCGCCCGTCCCTGGGAGTTGAAAGGGGCGGCTTCGCTGTGTGCACACTGCCCGGTAGGCTGTAACATTATCTTTGAGACCCGCCGCGAAGCCGTGTCGGACGGCCAGGTGGTCATTAAACGCCTCATGCCGCGACAAAATGAAGCGGTCAATGAGATCTGGGTGTGCGACAAGGGCCGTTTTGCTTATCACTTTGCGGAAAATGCTGAGCGCCTTAAAAAACCGATGTTGAAAAAGAACAACGGGTTGGAAACAGTTCCCTGGAAGGATGCCATTGCAGAGGCTGTCGGGAAATTAAAGATCAAAAAGGGCGAAATCGTCATCCTGGCAGGCGGAAGGCTGCCTAACGAAGATCTTTTTAATCTAAAGCAGCTTGCGGATGGTATGGACGCGCAGGCACTCCTGTACACTTCCATGGGAGGCGGTGAACTGACTAGCGCGTTTGGGGTTGCCGCCGGCACAAATTTCTCCGACATGGGCGCCGGCACCACGATCCTGGTGGTGGCATCCGATCTGTATAACGAGGCACCGCTCTGGCACCTGCGCATCAAGCAGGCGGCCAAGCGCGGCGCGACACTGATTCTCGTCAATGCCCGCGAAACGAAACTTGAACGGAATGCGAAATTCGTTGTCCGATATTCCTATGGCGACGAAGTCGAAACGGTCAATGGTCTCACCAACCAGCCCAAGATCGGTGAGGCGATCAGCTCAGCCGAAAACCTGGTCATTCTTTATGGATCCGACGGGTTGGGGATGGAAGGTTCATCCGCCCTGGCATCCGCCTGTGCAGAGTTGGTTAAAGCCCGCACTGGCAGGCCCAATAACGGCTTGATCGGCGTATGGCCGCATGCCAATGACCAGGGCGCCTGGGAGCTGGGTTTCCGATCGGCCTCCAACCTGGCAGAGACTCTGAAAGGTAAGGCTGTCTATATCGTGGCGGCGGATCCCGCCGGCGACGATCCCGTTTTGGCGGAAGCGCTCAAGGGCGCCGGGGCTGTTATCGTCCAAGAGTTGTTTATGACTGAAACTGCCAGGCTGGCGGACGTCCTCCTGCCCGCCCAGGCCTACATGGAGCGGGATGGCTCGTTCACCTCCGGCGAACGGCGTGTTCAACGCTTCTATCCGGCAGTTCCGCCGCTTGCCGAGGCGCTACCAGATTTCATGATCACCTCCCAGATCGCGGCCGGCTTAGGTCTTGAGATCGAAGGGCGCTCGGCCTCGCATGTCATGGATAAACTATCCACTTCGGTAGAGGCTTTCTCCGGCATCTCCTTTCTCAAATTGGCTGAAGTGGTTGATCAATGGCCCATCATTGGCTGCAGCGACATGTATTATGGTGGCACATCCTCTAACAACAAGCAGGGGCTGGGAGTGCATCTGGCCCTCAATCCCGGCAACTCTCCCGATGGGGAAGTAGGGAAAGGTGACAGAAAGAGTCTCCGCCCGGATGAGGACCAATGGCTGGCTGTTCCCGTGACTCGACTTTACGACCGGGGTATTACGGTCATCACATCTGAAATGCTCGCCTCGCATATCGGCGAGCCCATCGTCTTCATGAATGGCGAGACAGCCAGGTCGCTCAACCTCGAACCCGGTGATCCGCTGATGGTCAATGGGTCACACGCCCAGGCAGTGATGGATGAGACCGTCCCGGCCCGCGTGGTGCTGGTACCGCGCAGCATGGGATTGCCGATAGCCGCGCCAGTGCTGGCAAATTTGCAAAAAGCCCCTGCACCCGTCAGGGCGTCTGGCACTAGTTAGGGTAAAGGAAGGCGTTAATGAATTTTGCGCTGGTACTCGAGTGGATTATCAAGGGCTTCGTTCTATTGCTGCTCCTGTTGGGCGGTTTCGCCTACCTGACGCTCTACGAGCGCAAGGCACTTGCCCGCATCCAGATGCGTGTTGGTCCCAACCGCGCCGGCCCATGGGGCATTTTGCAGCCCATCGCCGATGCCATCAAGCTAATCTTCAAGGAAGAATTAACACCTTCACGGTCCGATAAACTGCTTTTCCTGCTGGCCCCGGTGATTACGTTGGTCCCTGCCCTGGTTATCACGGCGGTGGTTCCGTGGGGCCCGGACCTGACAATCTTTGGCTATAAGCTGACGCTCTATATCGCCGATATTAACGTGGGCGTTCTATACATCATGTCTGTGGCTTCCATCGCCGTCTACGGCATTGTCCTGGCGGGCTGGTCTTCCAACAACAAGTACGCCATGATGGGCGGCTTGCGTTCGACTGCCCAGATGATCAGCTACGAGATTGCGCTCGGCCTGTCATTTGTGGGGGTGATCCTGCTGGCCGGCTCCGCCCGCATGACCGAGATCGTCGCAATGCAGAAATCTTATTGGTTCGTGCTCCTGCAGCCGGTCGGGACGCTCATCTTCCTGATCGCCACCCTGGCCGAGGTGAACCGGGCTCCGTTCGACATGCCGGAGGCCGAGCAGGAATTGACCGCTGGTTATCACACCGAGTATTCCGGTATGAAGTTCGCCTTGCTTTTCATGGCCGAGTATGACAAGATGATCGCCATTAGTTCCATCGGGGCGACGCTTTTCTTCGGCGGCTACCGTGAGTTCTGGTTCCTCTCGAACACCATTTTGAGCGTGGACCGCACGCCCTGGCTTGGCCCGGTCTACATATTCTTAAAGATTTTTATCCTGCTCTTCGGGATGATCTGGGTGCGGGCCACCTTCCCGCGTATCCGCTACGACCGGCTGATGGCTTTCGGTTGGAAGGTGTTGCTGCCGCTCTCTCTCGCGCTGATCTTCATCACTGCCGCCTTCATCATGCTTTCGCAGCAGGTTAATAATCCACTGCTATTGTGGGCCATCCCACTGGTTTCCTTACTGGTAGGTTTGGTGGCGGTCGCATTGGTCTACCGCACCTTGAGGAGAAAAGAATATGCGCGTGTTTGAGCCCCTCATCGAACTGGCGCGCGGCCTGTGGACCACGCTCCGGATGATGTTCGAAAGACCTGTAACGACCCAGTATCCGGAGCAGAAGAAACCGGTCAAAGTGCGCTTCCGCGGGCGACACGTACTGCATCGTTATGAGAATGGCCTGGAAAAGTGCATTGGCTGTTCACTCTGCGCGGCGGCCTGCCCGCCGGATGCCATCTTCGTTGAATCCTCCGAGAATACGGATGAAAAACGCTTTTCTCCAGGCGAGCGCTACGCCAGCACTTATGAGATCAACATGCTGCGCTGCATCTTTTGCGGCTTCTGCGAAGATGCCTGCCCGACCGAGGCGATCACCCTGGGTGACCAATATGAATTGTCCTTCACCGACCGTCGCCAGGCCATCTATCCAAAGGAAATGCTGATCGAACCCGTCCCGGCAGGTGGATTGCCTACTCCACAAAAGACTGAGCCAGGCAAGTTCACCCGCTCGGTCCCAGAGATGAAAGACCCCACCGATTAAATGATGAATTATCCTTGGTTACCTAATTACCAGCATACTTGTGTACATGTTTACCTGTGTACCTGATTACCTTGCTCAAAGGTGCTTATGAACTTGAACCTTATTCTCTTCTATATTCTGGCAGTTACAGCCGTGGCAACCGCGATCGGATTACTGCTCAGCCGTAGTGCGATCTATGCCGCCCTGTTCCTGGTGTTGAACTTCGCCACTGTGGCAGTTTTTTACCTGCTGCTGGGTGCGCCCTTCATCGCCATGGTGCAGGTGACGGTGTATGCCGGTGCCATCATGGTATTGTTCCTATTCGTGATCATGCTGCTCGGCGCCGAGAGACTTCCGCGTGGCAAGGTGCTGCCATGGCAGCGCCCCCTGGCGATTGGCCTGGCAGCCATCCTGTTGGTGGAAGCCGGCTTCCTGCTCTACCAGCGCCTGCGTACCAGCGCAGTTCTGTCCTCGCCTGGAGCCGATCTCAACTCCACCGCCTCCATCCAAACGCTCAGCATGGCATTGTTCAACCAATACCTGCTGCCTTTTGAAGTGACCTCACTGCTGCTGTTGGTGGCGATGGTGGGCGCGATTGTCCTGACCAAACAGGTGAAAGGAGAGCAGGCCTGATGGGCGAACTTGGTGGAATTCCTCTCTCCGGCTTCCTGGTGGTTTCTGCCATTTTATTTACCTTGGGTGCGCTGGGAGTTCTCATCCGGCGCAACGCCATCATCATATTCATGTCAATCGAGTTAATGCTGAACGCGGCCAACCTGGCTTTCGTTGCCTTCGCACGATCCTACGATGTATTGAGCGGACAGTTGTTTGTCTTCTTCGTGATGACTGTCTCCGCTGCGGAAGTGGCGGTGGGCCTGGCGCTGATCGTGGCGATCTTCCGATCCAAGCACAGCATTGACGTGGACCAGATGAGCAGCCTGAAAGGATAGCGCATGGATAATCTGTTCCCCCTGGTCCCCCTGATCGTCTTCCTGCCTGTCCTGGGTCTGCTGGTCAATATTGCTTTCGGTGGAAGGATGGGCGAAAAAGCCATTGGCGCCGTGGCAAGTGCCGCTTCCGGTTTGGCTTTCCTGGTATCCGTACTGCTGGGCATAGCCTTGTGGCAGAACGGCGGCGCGGAGCAGGTGTTCGGGCTGGGGGATTGGATTACCATAGGTAGTTTGAACATCCCCTGGACCTTCCGCGTGGACACCCTCTCGGTGACGATGATGCTGGTCGTTTCGGGCGTGGGAACGCTCATCCACATCTACGCCATCGGCTATATGCACGAGGATGTACGCTTCAAGAACGATGTGGGTCGCTACCGTCGCTTCTTTGTCTTCATGAACCTGTTCATTGCCATGATGATGATCCTGGTAAGCGGCGACTCGTACCTGATGCTGTTTGTTGGATGGGAAGGCGTGGGCCTGTGCTCGTTCCTGCTGATCGGCTTCTGGTACGAGATGGATACGCTTGGCCGGCCCTCCTGGGCCAATTCGAATGCTGCCAAGAAGGCCATGATTGCCAACCGCATCGGGGATTTCGGCTTTTTATTAGCGGCCTTCACCATGTTCTGGGCTTTCGGTAGCCTGCAGTTTGGAGATGTCTTCGGGAAAGTCTCACAGATTGCCGCCAGTCAGCCGGGCGTCATCCTGGCCATCACCTTGTTTCTGCTGATCGGGATAGCGGGCAAGTCTGCCCAGATCCCGCTGTACGTCTGGCTGCCGGATGCCATGGCCGGACCGACCCCGGTTTCGGCTCTCATCCATGCCGCCACCATGGTCACGGCGGGTGTCTATCTTGTGGCACGTTCCTGGCCGCTCTACTCGCTCGTTCCTGGTGCCCAGTACATCGTGGCATTGGTTGGCGCAGTGACGGCGCTCTTTGCCGCCACGATCGCCGTCGGGCAGTATGATATCAAGAAGGTCCTGGCTTATTCGACCATCTCGCAGTTGGGCTTCATGGTGGCGGCAGTTGGCATGGGCGCCTATGTCGCCGGTATGTTCCACCTGGTCACGCACGCTTTTTTCAAGGCGCTGTTGTTCCTTTCAGCCGGTTCAGTCATCCTTGGCCTGGAACGTGGACACCATCATTTGACCCATGGAAACCATGCTGAGGGCGATGAAGAAATTTTTGACCCCAATGATATGCGCAACATGGGCGGCTTGCGTAAGCAGATGCCGGTCACATTCTGGGTCTATCTGGCAGGTGCGCTGGCGCTGGCAGGCATCTTCCCGTTTGCTGGTTTCTGGTCCAAGGATGAGATCCTGTTGGATGCAGCCAGGAACTATCCTGTGGTTTTCACTTTGCTCATCCTGGCAGCCTTCCTGACCGCCTTCTACATGGGTCGTCAGATCTGGATGGTTTTCTTCGGCAAGCCGCGTCATGCTGCAGCTGAGCATGCCGAGGAAAGTCCAGCCATCATTACCATCCCGTTGATGGTACTGGCGGCTCTCTCGCTGCTGGGTGGCGCGCTCAACCTGCCGGGTATCCATACGCTGACGAACTGGCTTGGATTTACGATTAAGGCGGTGGTAGCCGAGGCCGAAGTGGCTCCCTGGCTGGCGCTCTCGTGGAGTGGTTTCAACCCGATCGTTGCAGGGTTGGCCCTTCTCCTGGCCTTGGTTGCGATTTACATTTCCTGGCTGATTTATGGGCGTAAAACCCTCGAAGTCGGAGAAAAGGATCCCCTCAAGCGGCCGCTGGGCGCTCTCTTCACCGGCATGGAAAATAAGTGGTACGTGGACGAGATCTATGCGGCTGTCATCCTGAAGCCTTATACCGCTATTGCCCGCTTCCTGGCGGATGTAATTGATTGGCGCTTCTGGCATGACTGGTTCCACGAAAAAGTCATTGCCGGGACGTACAACTTTGTCTCGAAAACCGTGCTGGACCTTCATGTCGACCAGCAGTTCATCGATGCCATCGCCAACGGCCTGGGCAACCTGACCCGGCGCGCCTCCGCCAGCCTGCGTCGCCTGCAGAACGGCTTTGTACGCAGTTACGCCTTGGCGGTGCTTTTGGGCGTTGTTATTATCATCGGATATTTGCTTATTCGTTAGCACGTTGTCAGGTTGCACGTTATGAGGGGAGAACGTGCAAACGTGTAAACGTGAAAACGTGAAGACGGAGAATGTCTATGGACTTTATTACAAATCCTCTGAATATCGTGATCTTCTTCCCGCTGGTGGGTGTACTGGTTTTACTGTTCCTGCCGTCGGAAAAGAAGAACCTGCTGCGCTGGACGGCCCTGGCTGCGACTCTGGTGACTTTCGGCCTGTCGATCTGGATGCTGACCATGTTTGACAAGTCCAACCCGGACCTGCAGCTTGGCCTCACCCTGCCGTGGATCCAGGTGGCAGGCTGGAACATCTCCTATGCCATCGGCGTGGACGGTCTGTCCATCCTGCTTGTCCTTCTGACGACCTTCCTGACCCCCATCTCCATCCTTTCCACATGGAACGCGGTTGAAGACCGTGTCAAGGATTTCATGCTGTTCTTCCTCTTGCTGGAAGTGGGTATGGTGGGTGTCTTCCTGGCACAGGACCTGTTCCTGTTCTATGTTTTCTGGGAATTCACGCTTGTCCCGATGTACTTCCTGATCGGCATCTGGGGCGGACCGCGCCGGATCTACGCTGCCATTAAGTTCTTCCTGTATACCATGGCCGGCTCCATCCTGATGCTGCTGGCCATCCTGTGGCTGGGCGTCCACCAGGGTACCTTCCTGGTGCCTGACCTTATGGCCAAGGGGGGTATCCCCGCCAATCTCCAATTATGGCTGTTCCTGGCTTTTGGTGCGGCTTTTGCCATCAAGGTTCCGATGTGGCCGTTACATTCCTGGCTGCCGGATGCCCATGTGGAAGCCCCCACTGCCGGTTCCATCATCCTGGCAGGCGTCCTGCTGAAAATGGGCACGTACGGCTTCCTGCGCTTCAATATTCCGCTCTTTCCGCAGGCCGCCCTCAAGGCTGCCCCCTGGATGGCTCTGCTGGCGGTCATCGGTATCATTTATGGTGCCGCGGTTTCCTATGCCCAGAAAGACATCAAGAAACTGGTCGCTTATTCTTCTGTCAGCCACCTGGGTTTTGTCATGCTGGGCCTGTTCGCACTCAATATCCAGGGCGTGGAAGGCGGCATCCTGCAAATGGTCAACCACGGCCTGAGCACGGGCGCATTGTTTCTCCTGGTCGGCATGATTTACGAACGGACCCATACACGTGACTTCAGCGTGTACGGCGGCCTGTGGAAGATCATGCCTGTGTATGGCACGTTCTTCTTGATCGTTGCCTTGTCCTCGATGGGATTGCCCGGACTGAACGGCTTTGTCGGTGAGTTCACCATCCTGCTGGGAGCCTTTGGTTCAAAGGCCATCGGCTCACCCTGGTTCGCCGGCCTGGCTGCATTGGGTGTCATCATGGCTGCCGTCTATATCCTGTATATGTTCCAGAAGATTTTTCTCGGTCCCGAAGGCTCCATCGTGGAAGAAGTCAAGAAACTTGGACATGCCTTGCACGACCTGAGCTGGCGTGAGATCGTCACCACTGTGCCGCTGTTGGTCTTTATCTTCTGGATTGGCTTGTACCCGAAGCCGTTCTTTGACCTGATGGCTCCGGCGGTCGAAAAACTGCTGGTCGCATTCCACTAGCTCCCAAGTGACAGTCATCTTCAAGATGACTGTCACCTGAAGGAACGATTATGACGCTATCTGACCTGAATACACTTCTCCCGCTCATCTTCCTGACCGTCTGGGCCTGTCTGCTTCTGTTGGTGGATTTGTTCATCCCAAAGGGACGCAAAGGCTGGACGGCATTCCTGGCCGCGCTTGGTCTGGCCGCGGCCCTGGGGTTAACCCTCGCCCATTCCGGGCAGGAAGGGGTCGCCTTCAGTGGGATGGTCATTCTGGATGGTTTTTCCTCCTTCCTGGACGTGCTCTTCCTGGCAACTGGGTTGCTTGCGATTGCCCTGGCATATGGCTACCTCAATCGCATGGGGATTGAGCGTGGTGAATTTTATGCCCTGCTGCTCTTCAGCGTGGTGGGAATGATGCTGATGGCACAGGCGGGCGATCTGATCGTAATTTTCCTGGCGCTGGAGCTCCTCTCCATCCCGCTCTACGTGCTTTCCGCCTTTGCCCGTCCACGCCTGGATTCGGAGGAAGCCGGGCTGAAATACTTCCTTCTTGGGGCTTTCTCCACCGGGTTCGTCGTTTATGGCATCGCCCTGGTCTTCGGGGCCACCGGGACGACCGAACTGGCGGGCATCGTCTCTGCCGTGGCTGGTTCGGTCTCCGGCCTGGTCGTGAGCCTGCCGTTGCTGGCTGTTGGTGCAGGCTTGATCCTGGTTGGCTTCGGGTTTAAAGTTGCTGCGGTCCCCTTCCATATGTGGACGCCCGATGTCTACCAGGGCGCTCCCACCCCGGTGACCAGTTTCATGGCTGTCGGCGCCAAGGCAGCCGGCTTTGCTGCCTTACTGCGCATTTTCGTGACCGTCCTGCCGTCCCTCGATGTGAACCTGGTGCCGGTGCTTTGGGCCTTGTCCGCGCTGACCATGCTGGTGGGGAACTTGCTGGCCATTTCCCAGTCCAATATCAAGCGCATGCTGGCCTACTCCAGCATTGCCCATGCCGGCTACATCTTGATGGCACTGGCAGCCTATGGCAAACCCCTGGTGGCCGGGCAGGCTGTCGCTTCGGCGCTCTTCTACCTGGTCACCTATGCCCTGACTTCCTTCGGAACATGGGCGGTGGTCATCGCATTGGAGAAGGCCGAGGGCCGGGGTCTGGAGATTGCCGATTATGCTGGCCTTGGCCGCAAACGCCCGCTGCTGGCGGCCGCCATGACGGTCTTCATGCTCTCGCTGACAGGCATGCCTCCCACGCTGGGACTGATCGGGAAGTTTTACCTGTTCCGCACGGCCATCCAGGGCGGCTTCATTGGTCTTGCCATCATTGGCGTGCTGACCTCGCTCATCTCCGCATACTACTACCTGCGCGTGGTAGTGACGATGTATATGCGTGAAGGCGAACCCGAGTCCACCCGGGAACCCTGGCTGGACCTGACTTGGGGGCTGACCGCCCTGGCGACGGTGGTGCTGTCCTTACTGCCGGCGGCTCTCTTTGCCTGGGCCAGCGGGGCAGTGTTAAAATTGTTCTAGTGCGATGATGAAGTGAAAAACGATGTGCGGCGCACCTGCCAGGTGCGCCGCACTTTTACATTAATCCCTTCTTGAGCACAGAAAGCTCCAGCCACATCCGGGTTCGAGATGGATGGGGCAGTTTTTTTATACCGCCCGCATCCGGTTATTCTTTGGATTGTGCTCCACCTCCGCCAGGCCCAGCGCCTCCATCAGCGGCGGTATGTACATTCCGAAACGGCCGCGCAGACCCTTCTTCAACCCATACCAACCCCCAACGGGATTCTTCGGCGAACGGCCCCAGGCTTCCACCGTTCCCTCTGCCGCTGGTTTTTGCTCATCCGCGCTGCCAAGCGGCATCCAATCGCCATGCACCTTGAGCATGGCATGCAGATCCTCCAGGCAGCGCAACTGGTAGCGCAGCTCGGTCTTCCCGACAATGCACACCAGGGCAGGTGGGTTGGCGCTCTCATCCCGGTACATCTGGTATTCCGAACTCCCGCTGGGCGTCTTTAGCTGCCAGGGTTGCTCACGCGTGCCATCCCCATTCACCATTTTCGAAGTCATTTTGCCTCCATAAATATACTAACAGTATTAGCTATAATAAACCCCCGCATAATTTTCTACATATCCCCTTTCTGTACCACCCGGACCATCCCTGGTGATCTTGTGTACTCAAGCCGCATTCCGCTTTTTCGGGGCAGAACACCCCAGTAGATCCTCCGTTCTCTTATCCCGCTCTCCATAAAAGTACTTGTCCAGTGCACGCGCAAATACCGATCCGGGCTCTGACACGCACGCAAACAGCGTCATCGAAGACCTGAACTTCAAATCATCCGGGAACCCAAAGATCTCCGAAGCAGTCCTCCCATCGACCGCCAGCACGCTTTCGGTACATTGCCGCAGCCTTGGCCCAAGCACCGGATGATCAAGGTATTGGCGTGCTTCTTCCTCGCTTTTTATGGAATAAAACCTGGAAGTCTTACTGTGTCCCAATCCTTCGAACTGGGGAAATATGAACCACATCCAGTGCGATCTCTTCTGGCCGTTGCGTAATTCTTCAATAACGCTCTTGTAGATCTTTTCCTGTGCGCGCATGAAGCGGTTCATGTCATTTGGGTCATTGTTTGGCATCTTGCTTCCTGTTCCTGGGCCATCCTGCTGAAACAATCCAACCCGTTTACGCGGCGTCCCAACGCTGGTAAAAATTGCATTTTTACATCCTCCAGTTTCGCTCCCACAACCTCAATGTCAGCCAGGTGGTTGGGACCCAGACCAAGCTGCCGGGCAAGATTTAGGTGGTTTTCCGCTCGCAGGAATGGCGGGTTGGGATATTCCGCCTCGGGATCGAATCCCATTGCTGCCACAGCCACAACGTCGGTGGCTACCGGGTTCTTTCCGCCAATCAGGATGCCGGGTTTTTGCAGGCGGAGATCTTGGTTCCATGGGCCTTCGCTGCCGTCCACGGTCTGGATTCCGTCGATCAGAGATAAATGGATCGGTCGCGCCCGGTTCAGGTCCAGGATCACCCGCGGCAGCCGCTGCCTGGTTTCCGTCTCCGCTCCATGGAATCCCGTGCGGTAGCCGTCACCCGGAGAGTACTCGTAGAATTTATACGGTACCAGGCCGACCAGGTTTTTCATCGACTGGGTGATTCCGCACAGCCAGTGGCACTTCATTTTCGCTATGGAGACGAATACGTCGGCTTCTTCAAGCAGGCGGTTAAAAGTAAATTTTTTGTAGATGAACCAATCCTTGCCGACCGGGACGGAGGTAAAACGGCTGTACGGTTTGGTGTCGTTCAGATCGATCAGGACGGCGCCGAGGCTTATAGCCAGATCGAGATAGCCCCATTTCAAAAAGGATTCCCACTGCCAGACGGCTTCGACGATGGATATATCCCTGGCACCTGCATCCCGCAGTAGTTCACCTACTGCGCGCACCACTGATGGGTGGGTCACGTAACTTTCCGGGGGAGTTGTTCCAGCTGGCGGCGGATTCGTGTTTACTCCTCCGGTCAGGTTTACCTTGATCACCACCTTATCTCCAGGTCTCACCATGTCACCCAGTCCGCCAAGGCTGTCGAACAGGCTCTCCACTTGGCGCCGCACCAGACTCGGCTCATAGGAGTTGGCATGGCTGATCCCCACCCGGGCAGTTGGCACGGAGATTCTTGCCTTTGGCGGGATGGGCGAGACGGATGGGGCTGGTTGGCAGCCGCCCAGAACCGTTCCCCCTGCCACTGTTCCTGCAAGCTTCAAAAAGTCCCGCCGGGAAATTCTTCTGCTCGGATTCATTTATATCTCCACATTAGGACCAGTCTGATACCCGGTTCCAAACGGTCAGGCCAGAACGGTAAATTGCCCTTCGGTCATGTTGGCAGGCAGAGGGCTTATTTTGAGATCGGGCTGGCTGCCTCCCACCCAAACCGCGAACTCGCCCGGCTCCAGCACCCATTGTCCGTTCTCATCGGCAAAGGACATTTGCCTGGCCGTGAGGTTGAAAGAGACGGCCTTCTTTTCACGTGGAGCCAGGGTTATGCGTCTGAAGCCCTGTAACTGGAAGCGTGGCACTGGCAGCGAGACCTCCACATCCTTCAGGTAAAGCTGCACCACCTCGTCCCCAGCGCGTTGGCCGCTGTTTTCAACTTCCACCTGGATAATAACCGGTTCGCCTGCTTTCACCCGTTTCGGATCGATGCGCAGGTTACGATAGGTGAAGCTGGTATAGCTCAGGCCGGAGCCAAAAGCGTAGAGCGGTTGGCCGTTGAAATAGCGGTAGGTGCGATTTTCCATGCCGTAATCATCGAAGGCGGGCAAGTCTGCCATCGATTTGTAGAATGTGACCGGCAGCCTGCCGCCCGGATTGGTCAGCCCGAAGAGTGTCTCAGCAATTGCTGTTCCGCCTGCCTGGCCGGGGTACCACGCTTCCAGGATGGCCGGGAGGTGCGCCTCGGCCCAGTTGATGGAGAGAGCGCTGCCGTTGATCAGCACCAGGACGGTGGGCGTTCCGGTCCCATGAATGGCCTGGATGAACTCTTCCTGGATGGGCGGAAGATCCAGGGTCGTGCGGTCGCCCAGGCTGGTTATGCCCTGTGGGTTGCCCTCCTGCTGGCCTTCTTCGCCCTCCAGTTCCTGCGAAAGTCCCCCCACCACCACCGCCACCTGGGATTTTTGGGCAGCCTGGATGGCCTCACCAAACCCATCCCTGGAGCCGCCGGTGATCTCGCAGCCGCGAGCATAATTCACCGCGCTGCCAGGAGAGATTAGCGTCTGGATGCCTGCCAGCACCGAGACGGGTTGGGAAGGTGTGCCCATATAATTTCCGGTCAATACCAGGGTTTCATTTGCGTTTGGGCCGAGGACCGCGATGGATTTGATTTTTTTTGTATCCAATGGCAGCAGGTTCGCCTGGTTTTTAAGCAGCACCAGGGATTGGCGCGCCACTTCCAGTGCCAGCTCGCGATGCTCCGTTGAATCGACTACGCTGTGTGGGATTTGGGCGTATCCCACTTTTTCAGCCGGGTCGAACATCCCCAGACGGAAGCGGGCGCTGAACAGGCGGCTGACAGCCCGGTCCAGGTCTTCTTCAGTCAGCAATCCCTGCTTGACCGCTTTATTAAGGTCGCCGTAATCACAGGCCAGGCCGTAGGTGCAGCCGCATTCCAGGTCGCAGCCGTTCTTCACCGCCAGTGCTGCGGCTTCGGCCGGGCTTTTGACCAGGTGGTGGTTGCGGTATATATCGTCGATCGCCCCGCAGTCTGAGACCACGTAGCCGCCAAATCCCCATTCCTCCCGCAGGATCTTCTGCAATAGAGTGGGACTGGCGCAGCAGGCTTCACCATTCACCCGGTTGTAGGCGCCCATGATCGAGCCGGCCTGTCCCTCCACGATGCAGGCTTCGAAGGCGGGCAGGTAGGTCATGCGCAGGTCGCGCTGAGAGACGCTGGCATTGAAGGAGTGGCGTTGATTTTCGGGTCCGCTGTGAACGGCGAAATGCTTGGGGGTGGCGACGGTTTTCAGATAATGCGGATCTTTTCCTTGCAACCCCTGGATGAAATTGACAGCCAGGCGGGAGGTCAGGTAGGGATCTTCGCCGTAGGTTTCCTGGCCGCGGCCCCAGCGTGGATCGCGGAAGATGTTGATATTGGGACAAAAGAAGGTCAGGCCCGTATAAAGGTCGCGTATGCCGTTGCGGACGGCTTCGTGATGTTTTGCCCGGGCCTCATCGGAAATGCAATCGGCCATGCGCTGGATCAGATCCGGATTCCAGGTGCTTGCCAGGCCGATCCCTTGTGGAAAGACGGTCGCGATCCCTGCACGCGCCACGCCGTGCAGGGCTTCATTCCACCAGTTGTATTTGGGAATTCCCAATCGTTCGATGGCTGGCGCCTCGCTGCCCATTTGCGATATCTTCTCACCGATGGTCATCCGGCTGACCAGGTCATTCACCCGCTCGACGATCGGGCGGTCCGGATCTGAATAAATTGGCGGCTCACCGGTCGGACCGGGAGTGAGGCGGGATTGGGATGGTTTGCTCATGGGTGTCGGCTTTCCTTTGCTGCAGCCTGCCAATATCATCCCGCCGATGGCAGCAATGCTGGTTTTAAGAAAATCCCGGCGGGAGAGGCGTCTCGATCTTTGATCATGCCTCATACATATCTCCTGCAGATTTGCACTGGGCGTGGTACGACTGCTTGCTTCATTGGCCTTACATCACGGGTTCTTCAGACCTGTTCGTAATTTGTTCCTCACTTCGCGCTTCACACGGGCCGCCAGGGCCTGTTCCTGTACATCCAGGAATTCTTCCACGGCCCCAGGATCATGCATCACCAGCTCGCGCAAGGCCCAGGACAGTGCCTTGGCAACCATGTCATCCTGGTCACCTGCCAGCATGCGGCATATTTGTAAGGTCCGTACCAAGTCTCCCTCTCCGCCTTGGGAGCGCATATTCAACGCCACCGTGCTGACCAGGGCAGCCCGCCGCCACCAGCGGTCGCTCGACCTGGCCCACTTGAGGAAAAGTTCGTCAGGGACCTGCCTGTGGAGCCAGGCCGGACCGGACAGGGTTCGTGCGAACGCATCCACTGTCCACCAGCTATTAATGCCCTGGCCCAATTCCTCCAGTTCTGCCAGCCCCAGGCTCTCAAAAGCCGCCCGGTGTCCCCGGATTAATTCATAGGCGATCCAACGGAAACCGTCAACCTTGCAGAGGTTCATGGCCAGGCGAAATATTAATTTGGCGGGTGCTGCCCGGAGAGTCTGGGAATACCGGCGGCGCACGGCTCGTATGGATTTGGTATTACGCACCGGCAGCTGCATGATTTCTGCCTCAATTGCCGCAGCGATTTTTTGCGCTTCGTTTTCCAATACAGGTTGACTCATATTTTTATGCTTTGCACCGTCAGCTTAATCTCTCATCCAAGAATTCGATGTTCGACCTTTGATCCGTTCCCAGGCCAAGCGCTGCCGCGTTTTTTAACCACTCGGCCGCCCTTTTGCGGGTCGGTTCTGTTTCGATTCCATTGGCCGCCTGGACATTATTCAACACCTGTAAGCCTAGCGCGTCATGTGCCACTGGATCAAAACTCATACAAATGAAATCACTGTCGAATGCCGCAACCCAGTTATCCTGAACGATCTTGAGCGCATCCCCGATGATCAACCTGGTTCGCTCCTTGATGGGCGGCAGGGCATTTAATTCGGGCAGGCCTTGCAGTAACTTGTCATAATGAAAATTTTGCGGCTGGTCGAAAGTGCCGTAATGGTTCTTCATGGCAAAGGACATTCCGGCGCCATCCATGGAATGTGTTTTGAGGATCGGCATATCGATCAGCGCGTCGCAGCTGAGCAGGATGCTGCTGAGACGCACATTGGTATCTAAGATCTTCCAGCCAGTCTCATATTGGAGATCCGTGCCGTGACAACGTACTCCGGGACCATCTTGATTGATGGTAAAACCGCCTCCGACCAGGTCATTGGATGATCGGTCATAAATGACGATCTGCCCGGCCGGAATTCCAGCCGCCTGCAGGCGCTCCGCAACGGCCATGACCAAAGGAACATGCGTCCAGAAACGACCATACTGCAGGGTATTGACCTTGATGGCGATCTGCTCGCTGGGCGCAAATAAGGCCTGCCAGGCTGTGATGGTATCGTTTATTCCGGTCAGTTTGGTGATGGAGGCGTCCAGCATCTGTCGTAAAGCTTCTGGGTTTAGTGTGTCTCCATCCCAGGCACCCCGGTGATGTGTGTGGACCACACGGCTGGGTATTGTCGGATAGAATCGGATGATATCCGCGCGTCGGATGGCTTGAGGCGTAGCGGTGATGGTGGATTCAGGGGTGGCAGTGGGGGTGTTGGTGGGGATATCGGTGGGAGCAGGACTGTTGCTTGTGACAGGGGCAGTCGCTTGTGTCGTGGCACTCTGCGTAGGTGATGCACCACAGCCTGCTAAAAACCGTCCACCCGCTATCGCTCCGAGCCCAAGGGCAGCTATGTGAAGGAATTCTTTACGGCTAAGTGCGGCCATTCTTCCTATCGCGCAGCCTCATTCAGCCAAATGTTGGCTGCCTGCGGGCTTTCCTGCCTGGGAATGAGCGCAATGGCATCGGTTGGGCATGCCGCCCTGCATACGCCGCAGCCGAAACAGCGCGTGGGATCGATATATACTTTGCCTAGCGCAGACGAGTAGAACTGTGACCCGAACTGGCATTGGCTGATACAGGCCTTGCATCCATTGCACAGATCATAATCCACCTGGCAGACATACTCCGCCCGGAAGAAATGCGCTGCGCCGCGCATCTCGATATATCCCTTGTAAGCCCCGCAGTCGCGATCGCAGTTGCATATGCCAATGACATAAGGGGTCGTGCCTGTCCAGATACTATGCAGCAGACCTTCCGCGTCATATTTACGGAAGATCTGCTTGGCTTCTTCCTTGTCAAGCACTTCCAGGGAGGCGGCGGCTTCCGGGAACCGGTCCAATGCGCCCCATTTATCCAACCCGAATCCAAAACAATAGCGTTTATCTGTCTTCCCGGTTGAGATGAACCGGCATCCACACGGCATGCGCGTGATCGAATCGACCATGTCTATTACTCTTTCGACATCCTCGATGGGCAGCACCTGGCCGAAATGCTCCACCTTGCGGTGCGCCACAATTTCATCCTCGCTGGGTTGAACCACGGAAGTTGTGCTCGTGGCTGGAGTTTCCTGGATTTCCTCCTGCGCCCTGGCTTTGCCGGTGATGGCCGGCATGACAAAACTTTCCCAGAAAAGGTTGTTCCACTCGTAACGCGTTGTGGCTCCAACGATTCCCTGTTGCCTGGCGGAAAGCACTTCATGCAGCAGTTCACGGCTGTAGTTTTTCATCTGAAGGTACCATTTCTTCCCTTCGCCGTGTTCAGTACAAAATTCGCACATGTTTCGCTCCTTTCATCACCAGTCACAGTTATTATCGCGCATTTCAGACAAAATTGTGTATCTTCTCGGCAGCATTGGTCAGTGAGGGCGGACCTATGCCCGTACCACGAAGTGGCATGTCCGCCCTCACGTCATGTCCGCCCTCATGTCATTGTGAGTAAATCCACATCACTTGGCGCTCTTCTATCCGAAATGAGCCTCGCGGTCATCAGGAACCGTCGTTTCTTGTAGGGGCGGACCTATGCCTGTACCACGAAGTGGCATGTCCGCCCTCACGTCATGTCCGCCTTCATATCATTGCGAGAAGGGCTCCTTCGCGTGACATTCTCTGAAAATGAAAAAACCCTGGGGAGTACTTTGGGGGCACCTATACCGACGCTTATATTATGATATAACCCATATTAATTATAAGAATTCTATAATTTCTGGAGGTATTAATATGGGGCCTGACGAAGTTACGATCGGAGAGTACCTTATCAACAAGTTATACGAGCATGGGCTGCGGCATGCCTTTGGCATTCCGGGGGATTATGTGCTCGCCTTTTATAAACAATTGTATGACAGCCGGATAAAAGTGATCAATACTGCGGATGAGCAGGGCGCCGGATATGCTGCCAATGCCTATGCACGTGTGCGCGGCCTGGGCGCGCTTTGCATCACCTATGGGGTGGGGGGCTTGAAGGTGGTCAACACCACCGCCCAGGCCTACGCCGAAAAATCCCCGGTGGTTGTGATCAGTGGTGCGCCGGGGATCAAGGAACAAGCCGGCAACCCGTTGCTGCATCATAAGGTCAAAACCTTTGATACCCAGCTCAAGGTATTCGAGCAGCTTACGGTTGCCCAGGCTGTGCTGGATAACCCGGATACGGCCTGCCGGGAGATCAACCGCGTGTTGGGCGCGGCCATCTGTTACCGCCGCCCGGTCTATATCGAGCTGCCGCGTGACATGGTCTCGGTGAAAGTTGTTCCGGTCGAAGAGAAGTTAACGCCCCCCGATGTGGATAAAGGTCCCTTCAAGGAGGCTTTGGCCGAAGCGGTGGACCTGATAAATCAGGCCAGGAACCCGGTGCTGGTTGCCGGGGTGGAATTGTTGCGCTACGGCATGCAGAATGTCTTCAAGCGATTGGTGGAGAAAACCAATCTGCCGGTCACCTCCACCTTCCTGGGTAAATCGGCCTTCAGCGAGCGCGATCCTCACTATATCGGCCTGTATGAAGGCGGCTTGAGCAGGGAGCAGGTCCGGCAGTACGTCGAGGGCAGTGACTGTGTTATTCTTCTGGGTGTGCTACTGACCGACCTCGACCTGGGGATCTTTACCGCGAATTTAGATCAAGGGAAATCCATTTATTCCACCAGTGAGAAGACCTCCATTCGTTTCCATACATATAACGCCGTTTACTTGAATGGATTTCTCCAGGGACTTCTCAACGCGGATATCCACCGCAGGCCGGATCCGGAAATTCCTTATGCGGCTCCATTACCCCTGTATCAACCCCTTCCTGATAAAAAGATGACCGTGGAGAGGCTCTTCCAGCGCCTGGAAACCTGGATTGATGACAGTACTTTTGTCATTGCCGACACCGGCGACGCCACCTTTGCCTCCGGTGACATCACCATCCCCCGGGCGGCCGAATTCATGTCCTCGGCTTATTACGCCACGCTGGGATTTGCCGTGCCTGCCAGTATCGGTGTCCAGCTTGCGCTGCCGCATCTGCGTCCCCTGGTGTTGGTGGGCGATGGGGCTTTTCAAATGACCGGGATGGAATTATCCACGTCAGCCCGCTACGGCCTCAACCCGATTGTCATCGTGCTCAACAATTCCGGTTACGGGACCGAGCGGCCCATGCTGGATGGAAAATTCAACGATGTCGCCCCATGGCAGTTCGCCCGCCTCCCTGAACTTTTCGGCGCCGGGAAAGGCTTTGAGGTCCATACCGAAGAGGATTTCGAAAAAGCCTTGTCCGCCGCCCGTGACTACCGGGAAGGCTTCTGCATCCTGGACGTCCATCTCGGCCAATACGATTTCTCCCCGGTCCTGCAGCGCATGACGGGTGCCTTGGGAAAAAAGGTCAAGTGAGCCATTCCCGTCTGCCCCCGTCTGTTCCCGTGGGGGAAAAATATTCGAGAATAAGGACTCGGACTTCGAAGTCTCTGACTTCGGCATTTGGAATCAAAAAAACGGTTGGTTTATTGGATTGGCTGACTCTCCCCGAAGCGTACCGCAGGGGACAGTCTCAGCGCTGGGATTTCATTCGTTCCCATCTTGCCTTGATCGCGAATATTTCACCCAGATGCCTGACATTATCCAATAAAGGCATCTGGATGCACTGATATTGGCTGTATTTTCCTTCGAAACCGCTCCCTGGCATGAGCAGCTTTTCAATCGGCGTGGTCCTCAGGTACTCTTTGACGGTATCATAGACATCATTCAAATATCCCAGGATTTGCTCTCTTGTAAGAGAAGGTATCGCCGCCACTTCTTTCTGTGTGTACCCTGTCAGCATACCCCACCCATTGAGACCGAGACCGCTTGGATCGTATCCCGTTAGCTGTGCCCAGCCATGCCGGAACCAGCATTCTTCTTCCGAAGCGCCTCCTTTGGCTTTCAGGGTCAGGAAGACGTCGAAGATCCGTGCCATGTGCCAGACAGTGACCGCAATGCTGTTGGCTTCAGCTTCGGGTTTCCAGAACACGCATTCGTCGCCCACGCTTTCGAACAAACGCAGCAGGCGCCGCCGGTTGTCTTCCAGGATATCGATCAACACTTCATTTGCGTTCATTTTATTTTGAGCCGACTTTCTTTACGCTGCCTGCCCTTGCCTGCCTGCGCCAGCCTGCCCTAGACGACCAGTCCACCTGTGCCTGCGGCAAGGTGCAGGCAGGGTACTGCAGGTACAGGTGCACCCGGATATGGGTGCTTTTCCAAGGGGGGCTGGTGTTAGTGGTTACTTTGAAAACATCTGTTGCTTGAAATAACCGTCTACTCCCATTCGAAATCATAATCATTGTGGTTGATGAGATTATTGTGCCATAGCTCAATCTTTAGCTGTTCGAATACGTTGAAAACGATTGGACAGATTTCGTAATTCTCAACAACGCCCCATAACCTGAAGACGAAATCCTTTTTGTGTAAGTGCGGATAGGATTTACAATCTTTTGGACGATTATCGTAGTTTGAGCACTTGTTGTTGCGGAGGAATGGACAAGGAAGTTCCTTGAATATGTAGTGGGAAGAGTTCTCGTTATCTTCATGCAAATATCGTTCCCGAAATTGGTGAACTGAACTCTTGATACCAAGGGAGAATTTTGAAACATCACCATTGTCCAGGACAGGTCTGATTTGCTTGCAACAATTAGCACACTTGGTGCAATCGATTTGTGATGTCACCTCGTCGAGAATTTTATGGACAATGGCATCAATTTTTCTGGGAGCCATATCAATCTGTTTTAGAAAAGCCCGAAAATTAAGGTTCTCCTTCTCCCTTTCTAAAGCCATTTCTTTTATGGTTTCAAGCGAAGTCACTATTTTCATTTTGTTCTTTGATCTCGTTTGCTTTATGCTCGTTACGGCTTGGCTCACCGGCCGCCGATTATAGCAAGACAACAAACTCTTAAAAAACCACTTTTTCTACCAAATGGCCGCCGCTGTTCCCCACCGAAGGCGGTCAAGTGGAGCCGGTGTTACTAGAATGTAACTTGGGTTGGACCGTGGCGGATGGTATCCTTGGAGCGATAGCGCACCGGGGATGCCATCCGGGGCAGGAGCATCTGGGCGGAGCGACGCGGCCTATGGGAGAACGTAAGCCTGTGTTGTTACTTGGTAGCCCGGTGGACTCTCGTCTGCCTGCGGCACTGTGCAGGCAAAAATCCACGCCCCAGCCACAAACCCAAGGAGAGTGTAGCATGGAAGAAGGAGAAAAAGCAAGAGCCTGTCGAAATAGAAAGCGCTTGCTCATTGACAAGATGACAATTCGTTCTATAATTTGCGTTAAGGGATACCATTCCTTCCTCAATTACGGTGTGTGTTTTGAATTTATATGAAAATCCCAATTCGTTCCACCCTGTTCATATCCTTTCTAGCGGTCGTTTTGGTGGCGGCATGGTCAGGAATAACGGCTGCCAGAGCCTCGCAGAGTGTGAATTATATTGAAGCACAGCAGACAGGACTGATCACGGTAAATGATTTTAATGATTACCGTGTATTCCAGCGCGACATCGGCGGCAGCTCAAAAAGCATAACCATCAGCGGTACTTACTCGGATATGACCTGGGACCACGTGGAGGCGCGCATCCTGCAAAATGGCACCGACACTCCAGTGGTTGACTGGACAACAATCGACACAACATATGGTGGAGGAGCGTTCTCCGGAGCTCTCACCGTTCCCCAAGGGGGGTGGTACAACGTTGAAGTGCGCGCCCTGGATGGCTCGGGATCCGTGCTTGGCTCGAGCCGCGGCACGAACAAATGGGGCGTGGGCATGATCATCCTCGTCGTCGGTCAATCGAACATGTCTGGCAGAGGGAAAACGCCCTATACCACAGCCGCTTCTGATCTGGCAGTCAATTACAGCAACGCGGGAATATGGGAGCACCTGGCCGATCCATATGATGATGGCAGCCCGACAGGCGCAGTTGACTACGACAACGATAAAGCTGCGGGATCGATGATCCCTGCCATCGCCAACACCCTGATACCAGTCTTCAACATCCCCATCGCATTCGTGCCTTCGTCCAAAGGAGGCTCGAATTTATGGGTCAACGGAATTAATTACGGGTGGGCGTATCGCAATTCTTCGAATCATTTCGACACCTCCACGCTCTATGGCCAATCGATAACGAAAGCGCAAAGTGTCGGTGGGGTCGAATTGATCATCATGCACCAGGGGGAACAAGACTTGACTGACGGACGCACCCAAGCGAATTACGAGGCGGACTTTGGGACAATGATCGGCCACTATCGACAGGACCTCTATGCCAGCATCCCGATCTTCATCTGTCAGCTTGGAACGGTAGGCAGTGGAACCAATCCAGGCATAGTTGGCATCCGCAGTGCCCAGCACGATCTGGATAATGGATCGAATATATTCATGGGGGCGACAGCGATGGACCAGGCTCGCTTTGATATCTGGCATTACGATACCCCGGGATTGAACGTTATCGGCAGCCGACTGGCCAATGCCATCCTGTATTATTTTGGCCAGTCAGCTTATTATCGCGGCCCGTCAATTGCATCAGCTTCCTTCAGCGATGGGAACCGCAACCAGGTAATGGTAATGCTCAATCACCGTGGCGGCATTGACATTACGCCGTCAACGGGGATTACCGGCTTCGCTGTGCTCGACAACGGCTCGACCGTGACGATAACCTCGGCCACGCGCTATGCCGCGAACGCTGTCCAGCTGACTTTGTCAGCCTCAATTTCAGCGAGCCATACTGCAACCCTGCGCTATCTCTATGGCATGACACCGGTTGTATCCGGCCTCGTCAAAGATAATTCGCCGCTTGCGCTGCCTCTCGAGAATACAACCAGCGACTTAACAATTGGGAATCCATCTGTCACGGCAACTCCCAGCCCCACTTCCACAGCCAGCCGGACGCCCACTTTCACCTTTACCCCGAGCAACACCCCCACCAAAACCTACACGCCGACCTTCACCCTAACCCCGAGCAATACTCCGACGAATACGTCCACGCCTACTACCACCTTCACCCCGAGCAACACGCCTACATTCACACCCAGCCGGACTTTCACTCCAACCAATACTCCCACCTTCACCCACACTTATACCTTCACACCTAGTCACACATCCACCTTCACGCCCTCGCCGACCCGGACAGCCTCACCGACCCGCACGCCGACGCGTACCCGCACGCCCTCGCCGACCAGGACGAACACGCCTACGGCCAGCGATACTCTCACACCCACCGAAACTTATACACCCACGGAAACCTGGACACCCTCAAAGACCCCGACGGATACACCCACGCCAACGATCACCGACACGCCCACGATAACGAATACGCCAACGACAACGAACACACCCACGGAAACGAACACGCCCATGAATACCCACACCCCGACTGCGACGAACTCGCCCACGGCAACGCCCACGAATACCGCCACGCCAACGATGACCAGTACTCCCAGCGCCACGGCCTCCCGGACAGCCACGCCCTCCTTGACGAAGACGCCCACGGCCACGCCAAGCATGACCAATACTCCCAGCGCCACGGCCTCCCGGACAGCCACGCCCAGCTTGACGAAGACGCCCACGGCCACGCCCACTTCCACCCTGCAGCAGTATAAATTGAGGCTTCCTTTGATCCTCTCACAGGCAGGCGCCTCCACACCCGCACCCGCAAGGCGGTACTTTTTACCAATGTGCCGGTGATGAAGGAAGACAGCCAGCCAACCTGGATTGAGCTGTTATTACAGACCTTTCATCTTTAACCTCAGACCTTATTTTTGCGCAAAAATAAGGCCTTTTAACTTTTTAGTGCAAAAATAGGCCATTTTAACTCAGTCAATTCGGTCAAAACAGTACCTTTCCAAACAAATACGCAGGTCTTGTGAAAATTGTTTTTGACTTAGCAATTCGATCCTCTGTAATTGACTTTGGTGAAAGATCAACCTGCCCGGGGTTGCCAATACGTCTCGCACAATTCGTTTGAGGCCGTAGCCTTCGAACCGGCTGCCCAGCAAAGCACGGTGATGGAAGTCAGCCAGCAGGTTATGGGCGAGGTCGGTCAGTAATACATAGGCGATTTGTCCTAAATAACTGTGCTTGCGGCGCATGGCCAGACTGAGTCCGCTCTTGTCGTTGCGGAACTGCTCGACTTCGGCTCCGCCACGCGCATCATAATAGGCCAGGAAGTTTCCCTTGGAAGGGAGCGAGAGGGTAGTGACATAATAGCTGTACTGGAACTCGCCTTCCTTCAGACGGCGTTTGACGAAGATGCGCACGGGGCGGGCATAGTCTTGAGGAGCGGGTACTTCAGCAACCCAAGCGCCCTGATAGGCATCCCAGCGACGAACCTGACGAACCAGAGCCATCGTACGGTTATGATTCATCCCTTTCGCCAGGATATGATAGCCACGCTCAACCAACCAGTGCAACTGCTTTTCACTCCCGGCTCCGCCATCCAGTCTCCAAACAATGCGCTTTCGTTCTTGTGGTGCTAACTCTAAAGCATTCTCGGCGGCCATCACAGCCGGTTGCAGGCAGTGAACAGTGTGGAAATTGCCTGGAAAGACATCCGACCAGATCGTTTCCCGGTACTTGATCGCACTGACCCGTGCTAATTGGCGACCGGAAGCATTTTTTTATCACTGAAAAAGCCTTTCTGGCTCGCTTCCGCTTTCTCACTGCATGGCAGACCCGAAAGATCATAATCCAACCATAAGTAACCACGCCAATCATGCTGTATCACCCGACTATGGCTACGCCAGATCTGCAGGGTCGCCGATCGCAATTGCTCCAATTGCTTTAGAGTTAGCTGATCCAGCATACGCGATAGGTTGGACTGGTCAGCAAACCGTGGCCATCCCCAGGCTTGAGCCAGGCCAACCTCCGGCCTGAGCTTGAGATTGACTTCCGAGAGTGTGTCACAGCCTGCCAAAAGGCTCACAAAGACCTGCATGAGCTTGCTGAAAATCATTAACGCCTTATACCATTGGGGTTGCAGGGTGTGTGATTTTATAAACTGTAGATCATCTTTTATCTCTTGTAGTAATTTTGACATATTTTTCTCTGAAAGGGATTCAATTCGTCAAAGGACAATAACTGCTTAACGGTGTGCGTTCCTGGTGCTGGGGCGGGCGCGGATTTTGCTTGGGAGCAAAAAAACTCGAATTGTAGAAAATGCCTGGATGAACCTGTGGCGCAGGCACAGGTGAAAAGCCACACCGTAACCCTGCGTCCAGCCTATCGCTCTCGCGAAGCATCCCTGAAACGAAGTGAAAGGGACGACGAGCGTAGCGAGTACGGAGTGCACGCTTTGTTGGCACGCTCGTGTCTTTTTGGATTTAACTTGCGCCTTTTGACATACTTGCTTTGCCTGCCATGCAGCAACCCACTGCTGTTAGGGCTTGGGTCAAAGGGTTCATCAGGAAAAAGGAGAAATTGTTGTTAAAACATCGTATTATTGTTGGCAGACTTTTCGGGAACTTCTTGCACCACATCCCAATGCTCGACGATCTTGCCGTTTTCGAGACGGAAGATGTCCACGACCGCACTACCGCGGTCGCCGGGTTTAAGGACCAGGTGACTATGCAGGACCACGTAATCGCCTTCCACGATGATCCTTTTTGATTCATAGCGAAAATCTGGATAGATTTGTGCGAACCGTTTCACAATCTCAATAAAAGGTTCGGGACCATCTGTTGAGCCGGGATTGTGCTGCCGGTAGTGCGGCCCAATATATTTGGCAACCGCTTCTTCGGGCTTGCGTTGGTTAATCGCGAGGTCATGCCACTCGCGCACAATTCTTTTGTTCGCTTCCAATTGTTCGTTCATAGATCCTCCACAAAGGATTTATATATAGGAGCGAGAAATCAAATCTCGCTCCCGACTGCATACTACCACGCCACACTCTTCTCCTTCAACACCGCCCACACTTTCGGCGGAGTGAGCGGAATGCGCGCAGCGTGTTTGTGGTGCCGGGATGCACGCGCGCCCATTGAACAGCATAGACTTCTGAAATACAGTTACGTCTCAATTCAATATTCGCTCCTTTTCTAAATGATCCTTTTGATTTTATCAAGCGACACCTGTGATAAATTTCTACTGCGTTTTTCTCCGTTCTTGCGTCCCTTTAAACGTTCTTCAAATAATCTCTCATCACTTGCGCCACCTCGCCCGGACGGGTAAGGGTGGGGACATGTTCGCCGCTGTCGAAAAGGTGGATTTGTGCGTGAGGGATTTCTGTGGCCAGCCAGCGCGCCGATTCGACCGAAGCAATCGCATCGCCCGTGCAGTGGATGATCAACGTCGGTTGGGTGATGCGCTTGACGTCAGCGCGCAGGTCTGGTGTTTTATTGACGCGCAGCAATTGCATGGCGGACTCTGGTGTTAGCGCGCCTCAACATCTGCATGCCCCAGTGCCGTAGGTGCGCATGATTCGGATCGGGCAGGCAGGCATTTATGAACCCTTGCAGTGTGCCTGGAAAATCGGCCTGGAGGTGGGCCATGAACGCGTCCTTCTCTTCTGGCGTGTCGTTCTGTACGAGGCCATCCACCAGCACCAGCGCGGACACGCGCTTCGGATGTTTGAGCGCGGCAGCGAGTGCGGTGCGTGCCCCGGCGGATTCGGCCGCGATGACCGCGTGTTGAACACCGAACGTATCCATCACGAAAAACAGATCATCCACCAGGCGTTCGAGCGTAATGGATTCAACCGGGGCAATCGTCGCGCCGGCGCCGCGGTGGTCGTACGCAATGGTACGCCATTGATCGCTCAACAAAGTTAAGGAATCGAGCCATAATTCCCAATTGCCTGTCCAGCCGCCAATGCCGACAATGGCTGGCGCACTGGGGGCGCCGAAGGCTGTGGCAAAAATTTTCGTCTCGTCTACGGTGATGAACATGCTGAGATTCTCCTATATTAGATAGTCATGTGAGCTCAACGGTTTGGCATCGCGCACCATCCCCGCCTGCACTTCGAAGGGGCGGAGCGTAGCGTAGGGGACAGCGGCAGCGGCGGGACCGTCGAGAACTCATATCATTTCGCGCCATTTCTAGCATGCCGACACAGTTACGAGCGGCGGAGCCGCTGTCCGACTGTAGTCGGTAAACCGTTCTATTGTGAAGCACTATTATCCGTAAACCATGGAATCCTTATGTTGTTTGAGGAAGGTAATTTTTTATCAAAAGAAACTTCTGCTATACCACCTTCCATAATGCCACTTTTGTGCCTCAGGATGAAACTACCCATAAGATAACTTGAAATTTGGAGAATCCAACCAGCGACTTCTGTGATCTCTGCTACTAGTTGGTCGAATGCTTCGTGGTCATCCCTGTAACCGAGAGATTGCAAGAGTGCTCGATTGGCAATTACTTCGGCAAAGTAATTAAGGGTATTTTCTTGTCTTCCTACTTCAAAATAAAGAACGAGATCTTCTGGAGTATTCGGAAGCGCCGCGTTTAGTTCATCTGGGGTGTAATGGAAGGCATAATTATTTCTTACATGACTTATGGCGTTATGTTTACTGAAATATCGTTTTAATCGGGCAAGAATATCTTTGCATTCATCCGGTAGAGATTGCTCATATTCGCGGGATAATTTTGTGCCGAAAAATTTCCTCGTGAGCAGATCATAACCTTCTTTCAACTTGCCAGACAGGAGCTTTATCAACATCAGGCACAATGCTGTCTGACCATCAGTAACCGCTTCACTCTCTGATGAGAAGTCATATGACCAAAGAATAAGTTTATCAAGTGCAACGATTTCGTTGGACAAATGAGCCAAACTCAGAAAAAGAGCGCATTCATTAGCAGGCAATTCCAGCAATCTTTCTTTCGAAAATTTAGCCTTGTAAATAGTCATATTGGTATCACTTTAGTAGCCGGATCAGGAAACGGCCCAACTGTGTGGCTGATCTGCCGCCGATTTGGCGAGACAAGACTGCATAAAACCATTTTTCCTGCCAAATGGCCGCAGCGTACCCGCGCCGAAGGCGGTCAGGTGGAGCCGAAGTTAGGTGATTTTTTATAAACTAACCTCTCCGGGTAATATAATCAGGACCCGGCTGTGGATGCATAGGTGTATTTCTTAGGAACATGGTGAGTGTTCTTTCTGGATGTCTTGGATTTCGGCCGAGGTTCCGTTGTTGGCCTACTCTAGACTCACAATATGTCATAATAAGAATATTGCGCGCCCTTGATAACGATACAAAAAGAAGTCTTCGTTCATCACCGAGCCCAGGCTCTAGGGTTTGACGACCAGGGATATGTTCATCCTCTGCGGCCATTACAATGACTGCATTTGCTGACAAGCCTTTTGCCCTATGCATTGTCAACACGTTTACAGCGCCAGGCGCGAGCTCGGGCTCTATGTCGAGGTTTGCAGATTGTAGAGAAACAAGAAGCTCATCAAGAGATTGGGCTTTTGTAAAAGTTGCTACCTCAGTCAAATACTGTTTGATAAAGTTCGATTCTGAATTGCCGGGAATTATAAGGTCAACTACTCTTGTAATAAAAACCTCAATCGGCAAACCAGTCTCGGGTGTACTTGGATCAAGAGGTCTTACTTGATCAATTAGGTTTAATGCCCAACGAATTTCGCTTTGAACAACATTCCTGAAACGGGCCAAGAGTGTCGGGTCAGCAGCAATCTGATTAATAATTTGGGAAAAGGTCGACCCACTGCGGCGAGCAAGATCGTAGATGCTCGACATGGCTGCCGGGCCAAGCCCATTCTTGCGAATCCGTAGTAAAGATGTCCAAGCAAGGTGATCTTCTTGGTTATTCGCAAGGCGCAAAATTGAAATGACCTCTCGTCCGGGATGGTCGTCTATAGGGGTTGATTCACTTGAACCGGCAGACAAAAGAAGGCTTCTTTTATCAAATTCCTCCTTGAGAATGCGAGAAAAAGCTCCTCTTGTATCAACTCGGAGAAGTATTAGTATGTTCTCTGGGGAAATATGATCGTTATTGATGAATTGTTGGCAAAGAGTGGCAACCCATCTTGCCTCCTCATACTCGTTGGCAAAACGTAAAAGAGCGACCTCCCCTGGTGGGCGACCTACTTCTGGTTGGGTGCCTTTAGGGATTCTCTGCGGGTCAAGTTCTGCGACAAATTCTGCTGTACGTAGGATTTCGGAATCACAACGCTTGCATATATGAAGCGGTAGATCAACTGAACCGGTGTATTCAACAGGAAAGTTACGAATGCCTTGAGGATGAGCTTTCCTGAATCCATATATGCTCTGATCATCGTCACCCGCGACATACACTTCAGCGCCATGATCGGCAATAGACTTTATGACAGCAAGATCGCAACGGTTAAGATCTTGGTACTCGTCTACTAGCAGATGTCTAATGGGAGCATCAATTAAGAAATCTTTCAACTGCTCAAGAGCACGTTTGAGTTGATAAACAAGTTCAGATCTCAATGTATATCCATATATAGCTCTATGTTGTTGCCAAGCACCAATGAACCTTGGGTTTGGGGTATATTCACCCTGATCAACAGCAAGAGTTTCCCAATCTGCGGAAAGCTGGAGAAAGAGATCCCTAGCATCATCAATGTGCGGCAAGTTAATAAGTGTCTTCAGATCTTCGAGGATGATATTTCGTTCTTCCCAATCATCAGCGACGCGAAGCGGTTGTGGTAGAGTTGACAAACGCCTTGCATTGCGTAGCAATTGCCGTAAGGCGAAAGAATGCAGGGTTGATACACGAGGCAATTCTTGATAGGGTAATTCAGAAGCCACTCGTTCCCTTAGTTCGTTGGCAGCCGCGCGTGTAAATGTAAGTGCGACGATTTCCGAAGCAGGAATCCCTTGCTCCTCAATGAGAAATTGTATATGCCGACTCATAACGAGCGTTTTCCCAGTTCCAGGACCTGCGAGAAGACGCATATGAGAACCGATACTTGAAGCGGCAATTTTTTGTTCCGGTGTAAGGCCGTCATTCCATGGCATTTCTATAGATCCTCCTCTCAGCTTGCTCCATGTAAAAATGTCTAACACGCGTTTGGAGCGGATCATATAACGGTTTATGGACAAACCATACCTGCCTGTACCCGGTTCCATTGGGTGTCCCCAACAGGGGAACTTGCCCCGTAAGAGGAACTTGTCCCCGTAAGGGGATAAAACCCCAATCGATTAAGACTTTTCACGGATGACGATTCGCTTAGCCTGTATCAATATACAACAAATCTACGTCGCGAGCAAGCGCTACTTGCAGGGCATTCTCAAAGGGGGTCTTTTTCCCCCACCCCCGACCCTTCCCCCAACCGGGGATAGGTAATGTGCGACACACGTCTGCCCTGATGCACTTGCAGGGTCCAAAGTGCGTCGCTTAAAAACACCCTGAAGATTGAGGGTTCCCAAGTATGAAAGGACGCATATCGGTTATATAATATCTCGAAGTGGAATCGGAGGCTTTTTCAGGTGCCTATGACCAGTAAAAACCCATCTGCAGCCGTAGAGCGCACGCATGATGTGTTCATCAGCTTTTCCAGCCGGAACATTAAGACTGCGCGCCTCATCTGCCAGCAGCTCGAATCCCACGGGATTGCCTGCTGGCTGGCCGATCCGAACCGGGGGGATATTCCGCCTGGTGCACCATGGGTCAAGGTTCTGGTGCGGGAGCTGAAGAAAAGCCGGATGGTGCTGCTGATCTTTTCCAAGGATTCCAACCTTTCCAGGCATGTACACAGTGAGATCGGGGTGGCTTTTAAGAACATGCTGGATATCCTACCCATTCGCATCCAGCAGGAAAATCCGGAGGAGGAGCTGGAGTATTATCTCATCCATACCCAATGGTTTGATTTTATCCCGCCACCGCCTCCGCTGGACGCCGCCAAGATGGAGGAGCTGATCGGCGTGGTGCAGCAGATCATCCATGAGGAAACCCATCCTGTTCCCAGGCCAATCCCGGGCACACCTCCGCAAGCGGTGAAAGTGCCTCTCTTCTCCACGTGGATGCTGAAACCTTTGTTCTCCTGGCAGCCGTCTTTCCTGGAATCCATCCCCGCCCTGGAAGGGGCGCTGTGGACCTTCCTGATCATGTTCCTGGTCTTTTTCGTTCCTTTGGCTGTCACGCACCGCCTGGTGGGAGATCTGCCTCCACAGTCTTTGGGTGAATTGTTCAGTCTGCCTTCACAATTTCATTACTATTACCCAGACCTGAATGCGGTCATCTTCGACATGCTCTTACACCCGGCTGCTTTTGCCACGCTGGTCTATTTTGTCTTATTCCTGAATTCAAGCGGCAACCAGTACCTTTCCAACACCTCAGCCGGCTTTATCCGTGTTCGCAGCGAGGAGCGGGCCAGGGCTTGGATCAATCTGGCCAACCTGCTGGTGCTCAAGGTACTGCCCGTGGTCATGGCGGTAATCGCTTTCTTCTACCGCCGCAAGGTATATATCGGCTACGGGATGAAAGAGCCGCTGGTCTTCTGGGCTTCGCTTGCCGTGGGGTTGAGCATTTACGCCTATGTGGCCCTGGCGATCAACTCCAGCTATCTCTCCCTGCTCCTGAAGCCCATCCGGCAAACGGAAGCCTCCGGCGAGGATGACAGGCAATACTCATCGGATCGGGCTGCCATGCTGGTCAGGCTCACCTTTGTCTTCTTGTATATCATCCTGATGATCCTGATAGAGATTTCGGTGGCATGGATGATGGCAAACCATGCCGTTTCACCCATAACTGATTTTATTCGTTGGATCGTGCTGGTCTTCGGCGGGATCGCAATCGTCACCATGTCGGTAAAGATCCTGTGGATGTTTCTGCCGGAAATTGGGCCCCGCACCAGGGTGGATCAGGAATTTATCCTCAAAAAAATCTGGAGCAGCCTGTTATTGTTCATTCTCCCGGCGGTGCTGATTCTTTTGACGATCAGGGTATGGCTGCAGGTGCGATAAGCCGGGAAGGTATTTTCAGATGAACAAACACTCAGGATTGATCCTTTTGTTGGTTGTTATCGTTGTAGTGGGGGTGGTGGCGCTCTTTGTGGGCTCGGGGTTTCTTGGAGCGGCGGCGCACCGGAACGCCGAGGCTCTTTTCAAACAAGGTGCGGCTTGCGAGTACCAGAAGGATGATGAGTGCGCCATTGCACGCTACCAGAAGGCCATCAAGCTCTACGGGAGGGAAAGTAAATATTATCTCTATCTGGCCAATGTGCAGGCCCGGCAGGGAGATTATGGAGACGCCATCACAAACCTGCGCATCGCCAAGGAGGTGGATCCCGGGAATACAAGTGTATTACCGGCTGTGACGGAAATGTTCCGAAAATCGGCCACCCAGACCGCCCAATCCTCTCCATATTCATCCGTCCAGATGGTGAATATCCCCTTCGAAAGCCCGTCCCACCCCCTGCCGAAGGCCGTTTTCCCCATCTTTGATGAAGATTTTGGGATCGTCAAGGGAGCGCTGACACTCTCCCAGGCTCCGCAGGACCAGATCAGCTATGATATCGTGGATAACGAAGCCTATTCGGGCAAACGCTCCATTCGGCTCCAATGGCATAAAAACATTCAAGAATGGGCCAGCCTGGTGCTTGGTTTTGATGCCCTTGATGATCCACTGAAGGCGCAGAACGGGCAGATGGCCTCCATCAATCTCTCCCCTCCTTCGCAGTATGCCCTGCAGTTCTTTGCCAGGCGGGGCAGGCCGGTCGAATTGAATAGCTTCATGCTCTACCGGACAGACAGCATCACGCTGAAATTCCAAGATCAAAATGTTTTGATCCAGCAGTCCACCGGGAACCAGGCCGTGTACTATTGGAAAGAGGTTTCCAACGGCGGTTTCATCCCAGATGGTCAACTGCCATTGCCGCAAACAGGCTGGCAAGAGTTCTGCCTGCCGCTGGACCGGTTCAAGACCGATTGGTGGATCGATCAAAACGAGCAGTATAAAAATTATTCCGAGGCAGAGCGGCAGTTTGACTGGTCCAATGTCAAGCAGATCAACTTTGACGCCAATTTCTTTTCAACGGATGGCGCTGTGTACCTGGATGATATCCAGATCATCCGCGCTACAGATTGCGTTCCTTATCCGGATTGAACGACGCCTGGCGGGAGGGGGAGGCATTCCAGAGCGTTGCGCCATAAATACACATCTGCCAGATACCCAGGATGAAATGGCCCAGGATGGCCGTTTTTGCAGGCGCCATCCAGAAGAGGAATAATAACGCAATCGCCAATCCGCAGCAAAGCAAAAGCTCCAATAGCACCGGCCTGATCCCGGCTTCACTCACAGGACCATTGTTTTGCCTGGGGGTCTTTTGGAAGGCCAGCTTCCTGCCAGACAGCAGGTGGAAGGCCGCCCGGGCCTGGGTGGTCATCAGGCTCAGGAAGGCCCCGGTGGCATTGATTGCATGCGCCCAGTCAAATTGGTAGGTCAGGCGGAACACCAGCAGCAGCAGGAATACCCCAAAGACCTGGAAGCAGGTAAAGATGATCAGCCAGTTGGAAAAAATCTTCAGCCAGTAGAAGGCTGCCCCGGCCAAAGCAGGGCTGGTCAACTGGAGCAGGCTGCAGAGCAAGGCGGTGAGAATCAGCCAGCCGGAAGAGAGCAGCATGATGGCTGCCCCCAGGTTGATCATGCCCCCCATGACGAAATCCACCCTTTGCATCAGGGTCAGCGGGCTGGGCCTCAGGATAGTCTTGAAAAGATGGCGGGTGGCGATCTCCAGGCCGCCGAAGAAGTAGCGCGACCACTGTCTGCGGATATCCACAAAAGTTTCAGGCAGCAGCCCGCTCCCGTACCCCTGGTTGACATAGACGCCCGAATAGCCGCGCTTCAGCAGGCGCAGGGAAAGCTCGGCATCCTCCGTGACCGACCACTCTGCCCAGCCGCCCACTTCCTGTAATGCCGAAGCGCGGATCAGGCCGGCACAGCCGGCAAAAATGCTGCTGTTGTGTGTATTGCGCGCCAGCAGGGTGATGTCGTAGAAATAATCATAGACAGGGTTGAAGGCCCCCGTCAGGTGGTTGGCACCCACATTACGGTTGCGCTGCGCTGTCTGCAGGAAAGCGATGGCGGGGTCCTGAAAAGCGCCCACATTTTCCACCAGAAATCCCGGGTCCAATTCATAGTCTGCGTCCACCACCGCGATCAGGCCACACTCAGGCGAGCTGCTCTCAAGCGCCAGGTTCAGCGCTCCAGCCTTGTAACCCGGCAGGGGATTGACATGGATGAATTGGAAGCCCAGTTGGTCACAGCGGTCACTGACCGGCATCCAGAGAGCCGGGTCTGCAGTATTGTTGTCCACCACGATCACCTCATAAGCCGGGTATGCCAGCCGGGAGAGGGCTTCAAGGGTCTTGGTGACCACTTCCACCGGTTCATTGGAGATAGGCAAATGGATGGAGACCCGGGGAAGGAATGCATTCCCGGCCGCCGGCTTTTCGGGCCGGGGGGCAAGCTGAAGGTTCAAGGCCCGTAGCGTGTTCCAGGTGAAGATCAACAAGAGGAAAAGAAAAACCACCTCCCCGGCGGCAAAAACCAGCGTGGAGAGCTGCCCTAGCCAGCCCTGTCCCTCGAAGAACAGGGAAACGGCTTTGTTGCCCAGATACAGGATCATGCTGCCGAGTAGGGTGGCAAGGATCGCCCGCCCGACGGGAAAATAGCGGGTATCGATCAGGAAGGAAATTCCGTATCCGCCGGCCCACAAGAGGGCATAGAGCAGGACGTGCCCGGCCCCCAGGTGGTCGAAATACCAGCCGGAAAGCACAAAGCAGATCCCGCAGAGCAAATTAACCCCTGCCGCCCTGGATCGCTTCCGCTGCATCAGGCGGGGAATCATAAGGACGGTCGAAACCGCCAGGAAGGTTAGAGAAGTCAGGAAAAAAAGTGGGCTCAAAAGAATTCACCTATCAGCCAGGGCAATCGTATCATGATTTCTTCTCCCACTTACAACTTACGCACAACCAACCGCCAGGGCACAGAGAACGCCAAAATTTGTATGAAGACGCCAAGATTGCTTGGCGAACTCTTGAAAAACTGGCGTCTTGGCGACTTGGCGGTGAAAAAACATCATTTTGCGAAAGTCCTATCTCTAATAAATTGAAAAAGCGTATCGACATTCCGCAGTCTCCCCAACAGCCAGCCCAATCCCTGTCGTTCCACCAACCACTACAACTATTCCAAACAACCCAACCGCGATCGTTCTGCCATCTGCGACAGCGACTTCATCCAGCATCGTTCCGCCTTGTCCCCAATTTCCATATTGAAAAATGCAGGCTGGCGCTACCGTCCTGCCTGCCCTGGTTTTGTTTGGGTCTTCTTCCGGGGAAAGGTATTTGTTCCTCTATTGTTCCGCGAAACAATAACCCTTCGCCTTCTTCCCTCTCCCGCGCAGCACTCTGGAAGGGCAGATCGCGTTCTTCAATCTGGAGATCGCGAAGCAGCGCGAAGCCTACCCGAAAGGGTATCCCTGAGCAGCTTGTCACCGGCAGGGGACAGCGATGGGAGGGCCGGAGGCCTGCCTGTCCTGTGTTCTTCAGGGCACCCAGACATGGGCGTGGGGTATTCGTTCCTCCGTCGTTCCGCGGAACGAATACCCGAATCACGAATAACAAATCACAAATAACGAATAACGAATAACAAATCACGAATACCGGATTACCTCCTCTCAATCAGCAATCGCAAATCAACCATCTACAATTCGCAAGAATCGGGTTGTCCCCACACCTGTCTTCGGTATAATGGGACTTCAATATCCTTCAGAAGAGACCGCCCATGCCAACGAAGCTCAAGATCTGGATTGCCCTGCTGACCATCTATACCGTCTGGGGCAGCACCTATCTCGCCATCCGTTTTGCCGTCGAAACCATTCCTCCCTTCTTAATGGCCGGGACGCGTTTCCTGCTCGCCGGGGTCGTCCTGTACATTTGGCGGCGTCTGGCCGGCGACCCAGCCCCCACCCGCGGCCAGTGGCTGCGTGCCGCTGTAGTCGGCCTGCTGCTCCTCCTGGGCGGCAATGGTCTCGTTTCCCTGGCGGAACAGAATGTCGCCTCCGGGATCGCCGCGCTGATCATCGGCTCCGTGCCCCTCTGGATGACCACCATCGAAGCCCTGCGCCCGGGCGGCGTGCGCCCCAATTATCTTGGGATTATTGGCCTGCTGATTGGTTTTGGGGGCATTGCCCTGCTGGTCTCCCCGTCCCTTTCAAGCGCGAATCCGGCCTCATCCCAATCGCTCGGGGTCATCACCCTTCTGTTTGCGGCGCTTTTCTGGTCTCTCGGCTCCATCTATAGCCGTCATGCCCACCTCCCGGATTCCTCCCTGCTTTCCACCGCCATGGAGATGCTGGCTGGCAGCGCCGGCCTGTACCTGGCCGGCACGCTCACTGGAGAATGGCATCAGCTGGTGCTGTCCGGCATCACGGCCCGTTCCTGGCTTTCACTGCTGTACCTGGTATTGTTCGGGTCGATGGTGGGCTTCACCGCCTATGCCTGGCTGCTGCGCAATGCTCCTGTCTCACTCGTGGCCACCTATGCCTATGTAAACCCCCTGGTGGCGATCCTGCTGGGCAGCCTGTTCGCCCAGGAAACCCTGACCCTCCACATCCTCTTCTCTGCGTTGATCATTATCGGCTCGGTCGTGCTGATCAGTGCCTCCCCCCGCCTCAAAGCTGCTGTTTCTCCCCCAGCGGCGGATGATTAAAAGTCCTGGGCTTTTCCTTTGTGTTCTTATTAGAAATTGGCCGCCGGAGTCCGAAGTCTCCTGACTTCGGACTCACCAACTTTAGGGGACCTTGGACTCCGAGCACGAGATTTTCACCTTTCGAGGTGAACTTTGTTCATGAATACTTCGTGGTTAAGTTCTTTTCTTTTTTACTTCCATCACTGCGATCTTCGTCGAATGGTTGAACGGGCTCGGGTCCGTGACCGGCGCACCGCTGCGGGTCTCCGGGTAACCGGTGAAATCTTCCGGTACCGGGATCAGCTCTGCGATCTTCAGATAACCATCTGCGCATAGTCTTTCCAGCGTTTGCAGGTATTCCTTTCCACTGACGTACACAGCATTGTTGATCGAGACCAGCCAGCCGCCGTCGTTGATCAGCGGGCGGACCTTGTTGATCAGCCGGGCGCTGTCTCTGTTCAGGTCCAGCACGCCTTGTGAAGTTGCCGAGAAGAAGGGCGGGTCGATCAAGACACAGTCGAAGCGTTCATCAGCCCGCTTAAATCGGCTGACCTGGTTCCAAAAATCTCCGGCCAGAAAATCCCCCTTATGGATCGCAAAACCATTTAGGGTGTAAGAGGTTTTAGCCAGGTTGAGGAACTGCCGGTTCAAATCCAGTTGGACCACCCGCTTGGCTCCTCCCGCCAGCGCGGCCACCCCCAGGCTGCCGGTATAAGCGAAGGTATTCAGCACAGTTTTATCGCCCAGGTGGTTTTTGGCCCACAGTCGCAGGTTCCGTGTGTCCAGGTACAGGCTGGAGTCCTGGTGCATGCACAGGTCGAGCGCGTACCAGACCCCGTTCTCCTGCACTTTCCGGTCAGGCGCCTCCCCAAAAAGGAGTTTCCCGCCTCTCTCCTCCGCTCTTGGGCTGTTGCGCCTCTTGACGATCCCGCTCTGCAGCCAGGGCAGGCGGCTTTGCAAGAAAGCCTGTGCCTCCTGGACCAATGACCGGCCCTCTTCCGGAGCTTCGGCGTAGTCATACAGCACCAGCGTGCGCGCATACAGGTCCACCACCAGTTCGGGGCAGCCCTCCAGGAAACCGTTGAACAACCGCACGGCAGTCTTATGGCTGGAATCGAACAATGCTTCGCGGGCTGTGATGGCTTTATCCAGCAGGACTGATATTGGTTGAAGGTTCATTTACCGTTCCTGGAATAGATCTCTGCATGAATACATTGGCTGACCGTAAGTACATTTACCATCACACCAGCACAGGATCCTGGTTCACCACATAATCGACCGGCACATTATAGGTGCTGCACAGAGCCGGGTTGGCAGTCACTGAAGATAGACGATAATAAGAAAAAGGCAAAAATCGGGCGGAATATGGCATCCATCTTGAATGGGATTATACTCTGCCGAGGTCATGTTACAATCGCGGCATGGGCCTCCCTTTATTGCCTGATCGGAAGAAAGTGCGACTATCCGGATATGATTACACACAAGCTGGCGGGTATTAAATCGCTATCGTGACACAAGGGCGGGAGTGTTTGTTTGGTGAGATTCGCAAGGATGAAATGTTTCTCAATGCCAGCGGGAATATGGTTGTCAAATGGTGGCAGGAATTGGCGAATAAATTTCCCTCCATCTCGCCGGATATTTTCGTTGTCATGCCCAATCATCTTCACGGGATCATTATTATCCACGAAACCGTAGGGGCCGACCTGTGTGTCGGCCTGGATGACGAGGCGCATACCCACCGGGCACACACGCGGTAGGGGCCGACCTGTGTGTCGGCCCGTCCGAAACAGGCGTACACGTCGTAGGGGACGACCTGCGTGTCGGCCCGTTCGAAACAATAAAAGCCTCTTTTGAAGGGGCGTTATTGTATGGAGATGGTGGGAATTCGGATACCATCCCCTTTTGGAGGTCCCGTCCGAAATGAGCACACCGTACGGGCCGACCTGCGTGTCGGCCCGTCCGAAACGATTAACGCCCCTCTTGCAGGGGCGTTAAAGAGTGGAGATGGCGGGAATCGAACCCGCGTCCGAAGACTCGACCCTCGAAAATCTACGAGCGTAGCCGGTTGGGCATGTCGCCACAGGTCACTCAGCCGGCAAACTTGACCTGCGGCCAGCCGCTTGGGCCCGAAAGCCCTCTTTCACGCAGTCAGCAGCATCATGCGTGGCACTCCACCTTTGTGACGCCCAGTCCCTTCACCGGGTGGAGTACGGGACGGGTGGACGCGGCCTCATCTAGGAGACCGGCTGTTTAGCTCATCGCTTATGCAGCGAGGGGCATGGCAGCGTAGGAAGTGCGGTTGGCACTTGATTGTTTGCACTGATTTTACGAGGTCGGCGCCTCTCGGCTCGCATTCCGGGACCAGCCTCTTCCGTCGAAGCCTGTCATCCCCAAAAAAACGGGGGAAATTCCCCGGGAACTAAATTATAGCACATTTCAAATATGATATACTCGGTCGATATTCGGGTTCCTTAGAGCCCAGGAATTTTCCGTTGGCAGACGGCATAACCCAGGGCCAAGTCTCCCATTTACCATCTGCCAGGATGGCTCAATGAACCCAGAAACCTCTGAAACCCGGCGGGGTTATGCTATTTAGACCCAGCCGGTAAGGTGAGTCAAGTGCCGGCATTTGAAGAAAAAGAAGTCCTGGCGCGTGCTTTGCAGGGCGACCGGGAGGCCTTCGGTGCTCTATACGAGCATAATGTGGAACGGATCTTCAACTACGTATACTATCGTACCGGCAACGTCCATGATGCCGAAGACCTGACCGCACGCGTTTTTTATCGTGCCATGAACCATGTCCAGAACTATATCGACCGCGGCGTGCCGTTCTCAGCCTGGTTGTACCGGATCGCCCACAACCTGATTGCCAACTGGCACCGCGACCGCAGCCGCCACCAGGAGATCCCGCTCGACGATGCGCCAACCCTCCATTACAAGGGTGAGCCGCCTGAAGTGGCACTGATGCTGGGTCAGGATCGCGATGCCCTTCTGAAAATGATTCGCCACTTGCCGGCGGAGCGCCAGCACTTGCTTATCTTGAAATTCGTCGAACATATGTCGAACATCGAGATTGGCGAAACCATGAACCGCAGCGAAGGCGCGGTGAAGAGTCTCTACCACCGCACTCTTTTGGCACTGCGGGACGAATTGGAAGGTATGGATCTGGAAGGAGAATAGTGCATGTTGCGGATTGTTACAGACGGTGCGGCCGACATGCCCGCCGGATGGGAAAAAGAATACGATATTCAGGTGATCCCGATCAACATTCAATTCGGGGAAAAGACCTACCTGCAAGGGCTGGATCTTTCCAATGAGGATTTCTACCGGATGGTTGAAGAGAGCGGGAAAATTCCCAAGACTTCCCAGCCCTCCCCGTTTCAGTTCAAGGAATTTTATCAGCACGTGGCCAGACCAGGCGACTCGATCCTCTCGCTCCATGTGACCAGCAAGCTTTCTGGAACGTTTGAATCGGCGGTTGCCGCGGCGGGTGAACTGGCTGATAAGTTCAACATCATCCCTTTCGATTCAGCCGCCGGGTCGGCTGCGCTTGGCATGATGTGCCGCGAAGCCCGCTTGATGGAACGGGCTGGGGTGGCCGCTCAGCAGATCGTCGAGCGGATGTACCAGGTCCGTCGCAACGTTCAAATTGTGCTCACCTTGGACAAACTTGATTATGCCCGTATGAGCGGCCGCGTCGGGGCCCTCCAGGCAGCCCTGGCTTCAGCACTCAACGTCAAACCGATCGTGGTGCTGAAGGAAGGTCTCCTGGATATGTCGGAGAAGGTCCGCACCCGTAGCAAGGCAATTGACCGGGTATTGGAGCTGCTGTATAAACGCTTTGATAAAGACCCGGTGCATGTGGCCGTGGTGCATGCCCGCGACCCGCAGTCGGCCCAGACCCTGTTCGAACGGGCCGGGAAATTATTCAACAGCCGGGAACTTATCCTGACTGAAT